>JAJDWX010000022.1 GCA_022825385.1 Rhodothermales bacterium | reverse complement strand
TACTCTGATTAAATCCGCGAAGCTCAGAGGCTGCGAGGGGTGCGCTGGCAAGGAATGACGAAGCAGCGTGGCAGGCCCCACGTAATGAGGAATGACACAGCCAGCGTGCCCCTCGCAGCCTCCCGAAGGGCGCGTCACGTCCCCTACGATCCGAATCTACGGTGTTTTCTGCTGATTTCATCGATACAAGCATGACGGCTTGTACAGGCAAACGGGACGCGCTGAGCGAAGTGGATTTGATCAGAGTATCCTAAAAGGCCTCCCGGTTCCGCGCGGGCGCAACGATTCAGATGACGGTATCGTCGGGAATGCGCGCATTCTTGGGAATGACGATAATGCCGTCGCGCACGAAATAATTCTCGCCGTCTGCGTTGCGTACGCCCTCCCGCCTCCTGATCACGCACCGCTTGCCTATCTGTACGTTCCGGTCCACGATGGCCCCCTCTACGTAGCTTCCGTCGCCGATGCCCGGACTGGGCGGCCCCTCTGGCGGATTTCGCAAACGGGGATCGTGCCATGCGTAATAGTCCGCCCCCATGAACACCGTATTCTCGACGGTGGTCCCCGCGCCAATATAGGAACGAATGCCTATCACCGAGTTCGATATGCGGCTGTTGACCACGACCGCCGCCTCCCCCATCAGGGAGTCTTCGACATGGGAACTCAAAATTTTGGCGGGCGGCAGCATGCGCGTATTGGTGTACAGCGGCGCCGTGGCGTTATAAATATCGTATTCGGGGGACCGCTTCGCCAGCATCAGGTTGGCCTCGAAAAACGATTGCACCGTCCCGACGTCGCTCCAGTAGCCTTCGAACGCATAGCTTGCCACCGGGTATTTGCCGATCGCTTCCGGAATGATCTCCTGTCCGAAATCGTTGGCGTCCGGCCTGGCGGCGAGCAGTTCCTTCAACACCTTCTTGTCGAATACGTAAATGCCCATGGAGGCCAGAAATACGCGCCCCGCCTCGCGCATCTCCTTGCTCACCGGACTGGCCTTGTCCGCAAGGTCGTCCGACGCGGGTTTTTCGTAAAATTCGGAAACAAACCCGTTCTCCGTCTTGACGACGCCAAACGCAGGGGCTTCGTCCGCCCGCACCGGAATGGTGGCGAGCGTAACGCCCGCGCCGCTGTCCATGTGGCATTGCATCAACTTCCGGTAGTCCATGGTGTAGAGCTGGTCGCCCGACAAAATGAGCACGTGGGAATGCCGATACGACCGCAGATTGAACAGGGACTGGCGCACGGCGTCCGCTGTGCCCTGAAACCAGTTTTTGGATTCCTGGGTCTGCTGGGCGGCCAGCACGGTGACGAACCCGCCGCGGAACCGGTCGAACTGGTAGGTGCGCGCAATGTGGCGATTCAGGCTCGCCGAATTGAACTGGGTAAGAACGAATATCCGGCTGATGTCCGAATTGATGCAATTCGACACCGGGATATCGATGAGGCGATATTTCCCGCCCAGCGGAACCGCCGGTTTGGAACGGTGCATCGTAAGCGGGAAGAGCCGTTTTCCGGCGCCTCCCCCGAGAATGACGGCAAGCAAGTCGTCCATATGCGCAAAGGCCCTTCGTTGTGAAAATATCGCATGGCTGCGCTGTCAAGGTACGAACGCCGGGACTATAATGCCGCGGGCGAATCCATTGCGGGAAACTCCCTCCATGCGCTGCCGTACACGAAACATATTCGTTCCTTGCGGTTTCTGCGGCATGCACGACAACGCTTCTGAACTTCTAAAACGCATTCGAGGCCGTCTGCGCGCCACGGCCCGGCGCATGACCCTGGCCGAATTTCTTTTCGGGTGCGTCCTGACCGCAGGCGCCCTGGCGGGACTGTGGCTTGCCGCAACGCTGATCGAGGCGGCATGGCGGCTCAACGCCACGCCCCGGACCGTGCTGCTCCAGACCGTCGGATGGACTGCGCTGGGCCTGCTGGGCTGGTTTTCTGTACGTCCCCTGTTGATCCTGTCGGGACTTTTGCGCGACCGACCGCTCCATGCCGTCGCCCGCGAAATCGGACAACGCATGCCGCGCATCGGGGATCGCCTCGTAAACCTGCTGGACCTTTCGGAAGGTCGGCACAGCGCGGCGCCGCCCCCCCTGCTGGATCAGGCCGTACGCATGCTGGGCGCCGAAGTCGAGGCGGTCTCGTTCGAAACCGTAGCCGATTTTTCCAAAGCGAAACGGAGCCTGCGTTTTGCGGCCATCCCCGTCGTCCTCTTGCTGGCCTTTCTCGCCGCCGCCCCCGGAACCTTTACAGGCGCCTCGGCTCGCCTCCTTTCGCCCGGCGTCCGGTTCGACCGCCCGGCTCCGTTCCAGCTTGACGTAACGCCCGGCGACGTCGAAATAGCAAAGGGCGCTTCCCTGGCCATCGAAGCCCGCGCAACGGGAACAGCGCGGCCCGACGTCGTCGAAATAGCGATCCGGCGCGAAAACGAAGACCATATCGAGACGTTGCGCGCGCGAGAAGATTCAAGCGGCGCCTTCCGGCATGAAATCGAAAATGTCCGGCGGCCCCTGCGCTATCGCGTGACGGCGGCGCCCGTCGCCAGCGCGTGGCATCGCGTATCCGTCATAGACTATCCTCTGGTGCGCAGCCTGCGGATCGCCCTGCGCCCGCCGGCCTACGCCGGCCTGCCCGCGCAGCAGCTGGACCCGGACATGGGCGACGTGGCGGGATTGCCCGGCACCCGGGTAACGCTCGACCTTGTTCTGGGCGGCTCCGAAACCGTCCGCGCCCGCCTCGCCTTCGACGACGGCGCCTCCGCGCCGCTCGAAATAAACGACGGACGCGCCGCGGGCGCCTTCGCGATCACCCGGAGCGGGTCCTACCGTATCGTGCTGGAAAACGCCCGGGGCGTACAAAACCATGCCCCCATCGAGTATGCCATTTCCGCAGAGGAAGACCGCGCGCCGTCCATCGCGCTGGCGCGCCCGGAACCGGACGCCTTGCTGGACGAAACGCTGCAACGCGCGCTCGAAGGCAGCATCCGGGACGATTACGGATTCCATGACCTCGCGCTTTTCTACCGGCTTTCGGAGAGCCGTTTCGGCGAGCCTTCCGATGCGTTCGAAAAAATCCCGTTGCCCCTCCCCGATCCGCGCCTGCCAGACCAGCGCCTTGCGTA
The DNA here is from genome assembly GCA_022825385.1 of Rhodothermales bacterium. Classification (GTDB taxonomy): domain Bacteria; phylum Bacteroidota; class Rhodothermia; order Rhodothermales; family VXPQ01; genus VXPQ01. The sequence goes on along the minus strand of JAJDWX010000022.1, from coordinate 62,850 downwards.
CGACTGGCTTATCGGGGAAACCACGTCCCTTGATCCCGTCCCGGGAGACGTAATCGAATACTTCGTGCGCGTACGCGACAACGACACCTGGGCAGGCTACAAGGCCGCGCAAACGCCCCCGCGATACCTCCGAATGCCCTCTCTCGCCGAACGGTACGAATCCTTGCGCGAGGAGCAGGAAGGGGTCGAATCCCGGCTCCTGGACATCATGGACCAGGCGGAACAGCTGGACGAACAATTCGACGAACTGCGCGACGAAGTGCGCAACAAACAGCGGGCGGACTGGGAGGAGCAGCGACAGCTTGAGCAAATCGAACAGCGGCACAGGCGCATGGAGGAGCAGGTAAACGATCTTGCCGAGCAGGTCGAATCCATGAATCGCGCGGCGGAGCGCAACAACCTGCTAAGCGAGGAAACGCTTTCGCTGTACCGGGAAATGCAACAGGTCGTGGAGGAAATCGATTCGCCTGAACTCCGGGAAGCGATGGCGCAATTGCAGGAGGCCATCGCCAACATGGACCTGACGCAGATTCAGGAAGCCGTCGAACAGTTCGAATTCAGCGAAACGCAGTACCGGGAGCGCCTGGAGCGAACCCTCGAATTGTTCAGGAACCTGCGGGCGCAGCAAAGCCTCGAAGAAGCGGCGCGCAGGGCCGAGGAACTGGCGCGTCAGCAAGAACGCATGGAGGAAGAAACCGCCGGGTTGGCGCAGCGACAGGCAACGGAGAATCCCTCGGAGGAGGCGGACGCGGGAAACGAAGGGAAGGAGGCGAACGAGGCGAACGCGCCTTCCGAACAAACCCCCGAAACGCCCGCGGGCGAAAACGAAACCGGCGCGTCGGAAGAACCCTCCGGGCAGGAACGGCTTGCCGAGCGGCAGGAAAGCGCTGTAGAGGAGATGCAACAGCTGGAAGAATTGATGAAGGAGGCGCAAAGGCGGATCGAAGAAATGCAGCAGGGCCCGGCCCGCGAGATGCAACAATTGAACCGCGCCACGCAGGAGCAGGACCTGCCGCGGCAATTGCGGGAAAATGCGGATCAGTTGCGCTCCGACCAGCTCGACGAGGCGCAATCCGGGCAGCGGCAGATGCAACAATGGTTGCGGCGCCTCCAGAGCGACCTGACCGACATGCAGCAGGGCATGCAGGGCGCGCAGCGGCAAATCAACCTGGCGGGACTGCGGCGCGCGCTCGGCGACGTGCTCACGCTCTCGCAGGAACAGGAAGCGCTCCGCAAAAATCTTCTGGAGCATGTTTCGAACCAGCCCTCGCTACGGGAGGACGCCCGCCTTCAGGATGCGTTGTCGGCAGGGTTCGCCACCGTCATCGACTCCCTCAGAAGCCTGGAAAAGAACATTCCCCAGCTCAGTCGGGAAGTGCAACGCCTGTCGGGACAGGCGCTTATGGAAATGGAGCAAGCCACAAGCGCCATGACGGAGCGGTCCGTCGGCGAGGCGGGCGGCCACCAGACCGCCTCCATGATGCACCTGAACGAACTGGCCTTGCTGCTGGCCGGCGTACTTGATCAACTCATGAATCAGCAGGGGTCTGGCGGAGGCGGCAGCATGCAGCAGGTCCTCCGGCAAATGCAGCAAATGGCGCAGCAACAACAACAACTGAACCAGCAAATCCAGCAATTTCTGAACGACATGCAAGGAAGTCGTCTCGGAAACGATATGGAACAGCGCCTCGCGCAAATGCGCGCGCAACAGCAAGCCATACGGGATCAACTGGGACAGGTGCGGCGCAACCCGGAAGCCCGCGGCAAATTACTGGGCGACCTGGACAAGATCGCCGACGACATGGAAGAAACGCTGCGCGAACTGGAAGCGCGCCGCGTGGCTCCGCGAATGATCGAACGGCAACGCCAGATTCTGCAACGCCTGCTGGACGCCCGGCGCTCCATGCACGAACGGGGCCGCGAACGCCGAAGAGAATCGCGCGAAGGACAAGACGCGCCCCGCGCCGCGCCCCCCGACGCCCTCCCGGAAGACCCCGCGGACAAACTGCATCGCGACCTCATCCGGGCGCTCGAAAGCGGCTACGCGCCCGACTTCGAAGAGCGGATCCGGCGCTATTTCGAAATGCTCCAGCGCGAGCGGCAGGAACCGTGACCCGACGGCGAAAAAGGCCCTTCTTCTTCCAAACTTGGAAAATCGGTTTGCTTTCAGTATATTTCTTAGTTACGTGCAGCCTCTTTAGATCGTTACACATTCTGGCATACCAATCCCATGAAGCTTCTCTTCGTATCCGATGAGGTTACTCCTTTTGTAAAATCTTCCGGCGCCGCAACGATCGTTCGAAGTCTCCCCGAGCAACTCCAGGAGGAGGGAGGGTACGAAATGCGCATTATGATGCCGAGGTACGGCGTGGTCAGCCAGCGCAAGAATCGCTTGCACGAAGTGATTCGCCTTTCCGGAACGCGCATCGAAATGGGCGCGCGCACGGAAACGCTCAAAGTCAAAGTGGCCTCGATTCCGGGCGCGCGCTTGCAAGTCTATTTCATGGACAACGATTATTATTTCAAGCGCAAAGGCGTGTATCGCACGGCGCAAAACCCGCAATTTTTCGAAGACAATCTGGAACGGGCGCTGTTTTTCGGGCGGGCGGCGCTTGAAACGATCCGCAAACTGGGCTGGGCCCCGGACATTATTCATGCGTTCGGGTGGTTGAGCGGTTTTATCCCCATGCTACTGCAAACCGAATACGCCGGCGACGACATCCTGGCAAACGCGCAAAGCGTATTCACGGCGCACGCGACGCCTTTCGACGACGCGATCGACGAAGCCTTCGCAGAAACCGAACGCCTGGAGCGCGGCGCCGCGCTGGTCGGCAAGAATCCGAACCATGTCGGCAACCTGTTCGCGGACGCCGCCATCGCCCTCCACCAGGCCGAAGACGCGCCGGGCGGCGCGTTGTCCTTTGGAGATACGCCCGCGGAGCAAGCCGCAACGGCCCGGGCGACGTACGAACAGTTGCTAAGCAAGGCCGCCGCCTGAATACGCGCCGGTTTGCGCGCGCCTGCGGGGAACCCCCGCGCGTTTTGCGCATACGCAACGTTTGTCCTTTCGCAATAAAATCCGGTCGATGTCGTTCCTCATGGTACCGGATATCTTACGCCAAACACTGCGCCCGCGTGAAGACTGCATTTTCCACCCTGTTCGCATGCGTCTGCATGGGCGCCCTGCTGGTCGCCTGCGACGATCCCGCAAACGTGGGCGGAGACCTGCTTGGCGCCGCCGGGGGCGAACCGGTCAACGCCGTCGAACCCCTCTCGGCCTTGCGCGCTGCGGAATGGACCCCGTCCGACCGGCCTGCGCGCGTACTGGCGGGCAGGGTGGACGATCCCGCGCTCGGCCAATACGAAGTGCAGGGATATTTCGACGTAACCGCCCTCACCTCCGAAGAATTCCGGGCAGGCGTCGTCGAATCCGTCGAATTGCGCCTGCGCCGCACGTACGTATACGGCGACTCGACCAGTACGATGCAAGCCGCGTTGCGGCAGATCGACGAAGCCTGGGAGGCGGACGACCTGTCCATCGGGGCCTCGTTCGCCACCGGGCCTGTTATTACCGAATTCGCCTTCCTGGCCACGGATACGCTGGTCGTCGTTCCCCTGCCCGATGCCTGGGTTGCTGAGCACGACGCCGCGCTCAGGAACGAGGACGTCGGGAATCTTTTGCATGGTTTCCGTATCGACCCCATTGCGGGCAACGCCGTGGTCGGATTTGGCCCGCAACGTTCTTTCCTGTTCGCTTCCACCGGTTCGGACTCGCTTTCCCATCCGCTTGGGCGGGCCTATCCTTTCGTGTCCCGCGCGGCCCCGCCCGCTATGCCCGAAGGCCGGTTCCTCATGCAGGCAGGCATTGGGCCCACGCCCGAATTTTCCCTATCCGTCTCCAGCGAGGTTCATGCGCCGGGAGATCCCCTTTCCGTGAATCGGGCGAGCCTTACCCTGTGGGCGGACACCCTGACGCTCCGCCAAAACGCGCCGGCGCATTTCGAACGCCCCCTGATCCGTACGCTCGACCTGTATGCGCGCGCGCCGGGAGACACATCCTACGTCGTGCTGGGCCGCAGCACGATGGACGAGGAGGGGCGCTTCGTATTCGAGGGACCCGGGCTGGCTCGCATGATCGAGGACCGCATTGCGGAAGACATGATCTTCGAACTCCGCATGCCCAACCCGGTCAGTTTGCCCACGTCCCTCGTCTCGGACAACGCAAGTTATTACTATTATTACAGTTCGCTGAATCCTGTGCTGCTGTACGACGCCGACGCCGACGAGCGGACGCCCGCCGGATTCATCACGCTTACCCCGATCTATTGACCGGCCCCGTCGAACCGCAATGCCCTTGTCTCCGTACTTTCGCGCAGAATCCGGCCCCGGCCGCTTCGTCCGGTCGCCCGCGGCGTACGCTGTCCTGTGCCTTGTCGCCGGCCTCTTCGCCGCAGCGCCGGCCGGCGCGCAAGACGCCCGCGACGGCTCGTTGTATTCCCGCTTCGGCATTGGCGCGTTGCAGGTGCATACGGGCGGACAGGGCGCAGGCATCGGCCACGCCGGGTATGCGCTCCATTCGTTGCAGTACGTCAATCCGAACAATCCGGGGGCCTGGGCCGATCAGGCGCTTACCCGGATTTCGGCGGGCTTCGCCTACCAGAGCCTGGAGATTTCCGACGAAACGGGCGAAACCAGTCGGCTGGCGTCGGGCCAGCTGAGCGGCATACAGATCGGTTTTCCGATCCTCGAACGGAAACTGGGCGTGGCGCTGGGATTCGCTCCGTTTTCCCGCGTGAGTTACCATGTGGGCAACGACGGCGTATTTTATTCCGGGGACCCGGCCCGGCCCGATACGGTGGGATACCGCGTCAATTTTTTCGGATCGGGAGGCATACAGCAAATTACCGGCGGACTGGGATACAAGGTCCACCCCAATATCCGCGTGGGGGCGGCGCTCAACGCCCTCTTCGGCATCATCGACGACGGACGGGAAACCATCTTTTTCGAGGGCGCTTCCGACCCGCCGTTTCTGGACACCCATCTTGAGACCTCGACGCGATTGCACGGTTTTTCGGCGACGTTCGGCGCCTTGTTCAGCGTCCAGGGCGTATTGGCGGACGACGATTACGTCACGGCGGGCGCCGCCTTTACCCTCCCCGCGACCCTTTCGGGCGAACGAGTTACTTCGCTGGGGCTCAACCTCGACAGGGATACGCTGGGCACGACCGTCTCCGGCTCCATCGACATCCCCTGGCAACTGGGCCTGGGCGTAGCGTATTATCCCGATCCGCGATGGACCTTGTCGGCAGGGGGCAAGATCGCTCCGTGGACCAATATGGAAAGCACGATTCCCTTGCCGGGCTATCGACCCGGAAACGAACAGGGGTTGTCGAACGCCGTACAAATCGGAACCGGCTTCGAATTCCTCCCGGCGGGGAACGACCTGCTTGCGGCATGGCCTGCGCGCATTGCCTATCGCTTCGGAATTTCCTGGGATCGGGCGTATATTTCGCCAGACCGGGATACGAACATCGAAACCCTCATGGCGTCGGCGGGGTTTGGCTTGCCCACGCTTGTGCCCGGCGCGCGCCTCGACCTGAACATGCAGGTAGGCATGCGCGGCGCAGCCAGCGATAATCTTGTCCGCGACGTATTCTACCGATTGTCCATGTCGGTGAATATTGGCGAGCGCTGGTTCCAGACCCCGAAATTGCGTTAATTACAAGGATGTAGCGTAACCATTGGCAGACCGTTCCTTTTCACGAGACGAGCTTTAATCATGCAACGCATTGCAAGGCATATCCCTCTTTGCGCCGAGGGCCTCATCGCATTTTTACTGATTGCGGCTGCATGGGCCGTCGGACCGACGCAGCCTGTCCTTGCCCAATCCGACGAGGCGAACGCTGTGAGCACCCAGGACAAAGGCATGCACTACAGCCTCTACTACGAGGATTTCAAGAACAGAAATTATCTGAGCGCGCTCCCCAACCTCCACTGGGTCCTGGAGAACGCCGCGGACTATCCCCGGAACGACGACCGGAATTTCGAACGCGCCGTGGAACTCTACGCCGCGCTGGCCGAGGAAGCGCCAACCGAAGAGGGCAAGCAGGCCTACCTCGATTCGGCCTACGTCTGGTTCGATCGATCCATCGCCCGCATGAAGGAAAGCGCCATCGAGTTCGACGAATCCCAATGGATGCTCAGCAAGGGCCGCTTCCTTCAGGAGCACCAGCAGGCGCTGAGCGGCGACCCGCCGACCTTCGCGGCGGTCTACAACGAGGTCTACGCCATGATCGGGTGCAACATCGACGCATACTATGTCCGCATCATCATCGACGACGCCGCCCGCAACGGCGACAAGCAGCGCGCCGTAAACCTGACCGACGAGGCGGAAGCATGCTATCCCGACAATGCGGACGTCGCTGCCTACCTCACGGAAATACGCAACACGCTGTTCAGCACCCCGGAAGAGCGCCTTGAATTCCTCCAGACGCGGCTCGAAGCAGACCCGGAGAACGTCGAGGTGGCCGCAGAATTATTCGACATCTACCTTGAGCTGGGCTACCGCGACGAGGGCGCGGAACTCGGCGACCGCCTGCTCGAAATGGACCCCTCGCCCCTGACGTACCGCCGCCTTGGGGAACTGCATCTGCAGGACGGCAACGCCGCGCAGGCCACGTCCTATTACGAAGAAGCGCTCGCCATGCTTGGCGACGACGAGGACGCGATGGTCCGGCGAGACATTTTGTTCAACCTGGGGATCGCCCGGCAACAGGAAGGCGGCGTTTCCCAGGCGCGGTCCTTTTTCCGGCAAGCCATTCAACTGGACGCGAACTTCGGGCAGGCCTACATCGCCATCGGGGACCTGTACGCCACCGCCGTATCGAATTGCGGAAGTTTCGAGCGGGAAGACCGGGCCGTGTACTGGCTGGCCGTGGATTACTACGAGCGGGCCCGGGCCATGGACTCCAGCGTAGCCGCGCAAGCAAACCAGAAAGTCGCTACGTACCGGCGCAGTTTCCCGGACCAGGAAGCCCTGTTCTTCAAAAGCTGGGAGCCCGGGCAATCCTATCAGGTGAATTACGGCTGCTACGCCTGGATCGCCGAAACAACCACCGTGCGCGCCCCGTAACGGACCCTTGATCGCACGATTCTGAACCCCTCCCGATTCGTTCGCAGTATCCCGCAAACATTACATTATGCGCATAGAACATATTACCGCCCGGCAAATTCTGGATAGCCGCGGCAACCCCACCGTCGAAGTCGATGTCGTCACATCGGATGGATTTCGCGGGCGCGCCGCCGTCCCGAGCGGAGCGTCCACGGGAGAGCATGAAGCCGTGGAGCTGCGGGACGGCGACCAGAACGCCTATATGGGAAAGGGCGTCCTCGACGCGGTCCGAAACGTGAACGAATCCATCGCGCCGGAACTGGCCGGGGCGGACGCGCTTGATCAGATAGCCATCGACCAGGCCCTCATCGACCTTGACGGCACCGGGAACAAGGGACGACTCGGGGCCAACGCGTTGCTTGGCGTATCGCTTGCCGTCGCCCGGGCCGCCGCCGAAAACCTCGGCCTGCCCCTCTACCGCTACATTGGCGGAACGAACGCCTCCGCCCTGCCCCTGCCGATGATGAACATTATCAACGGAGGACACCATGCGGACAACAGCGTGGACATGCAGGAATTCATGATCATGCCAAGCGGCGCGGGATCGTTCAGCGAAGCGCTCCGCATCGGGACCGAGATTTTTCATACGCTGCGCCAGGTCCTGAAGGCCAAGGGATACAACACGGCGGTCGGCGACGAAGGCGGCTTTGCGCCGGACCTGCGCTCCAACGACGAAGCCGTGGAAGTCATCCTCGAAGCCATCGGGAAGGCCGGATACGAGGCCGGGCGGGACGTCTTCCTGGCCCTGGACCCGGCCACGTCCGAAATGTACCGGGACGGCGCCTATGTCTTCTGGAAAAGCGACCCGGACACGAAGCGGTCTGCTTCGGACATGATCGACTTCTGGGAAAACTGGGTCGATCAGTATCCCATCCTGTCCATAGAGGACGGCCTGGCCGAGGACGACTGGGAAGGCTGGCGGCAACTCACGGAACGGCTTGGCAACCGGGTGCAACTGGTCGGGGACGACCTGTTCGTAACGAACGCCGACCGACTCCAGCAAGGCATCGACAGCGGCGCGGCGAACTCCATCCTGATCAAGCTGAACCAGATCGGCACGCTCACGGAAACGCTGCGCGCCATCGAACTTGCGCATACCCATGGATATACCGCCGTCATCAGCCACCGCTCTGGAGAAACCGAAGACGCCACCATTGCGGACCTGGCCGTAGCCACCAACGCGGGCCAGATAAAAACCGGCTCCGCAAGCCGCAGCGACCGCATTGCAAAGTACAATCAACTGCTGCGCATAGAAGAAGCGCTCGAATCCTCGGCTTCGTTCCCCGGCAGGGCCGCCCTTCGCCTGTAGATCATCGCGTCATAGCGCCATGAGAAAAAAAATCGTCAGACAGGGACTGAACCCCTCCGAACCGGGCGGCCCCGCCTCCCGGGCGGCCCTGTCCGCAGACGCGAAACGGCGGCTGCGCAAGGTTCTGCTCTGGATTCTTGCGGGCGCCGTCGTGGTCTCCTTCGTGTTTTTCGACAGCCACAGCCTCCTCAAGCGCATGACGTGGCGCAGCGAATACCTGGACGTACGCGAGGAAAACGAACAACTGCGGACGGACATTGCGGAACTCGAAAAAGAAGTGAGCGAAGGGCTCTCCGACGAAGCCGTGGAAAAAATCGCCCGCGAAGAGTACGGGATGCGCCGCCCCGGCGAAACGGTGTACCGGGTCGCAACGCCCGACGAAGACGACGAAGACGACGAAGACGAAGAAGACGACCCGGAAAACCCGCCGGAATCTGAGGCCCGCGCGACGGACGAGCGACCCGACGAAGACGAGTAAGTTTCCGCCGCCGCGCTGCGCGCCTGCGTACGCGCCGCCCCCATCAATCCGGCGCTTCGCCGAAGCCTGGCATGAATCCACTGGCAATAGGGATCGACCTCGGAGGAACGCGGATCAAGGCGGCCCTGGTCCGGCGCGACGAGGGATTCGTCGTCGAGCAAGCATGCGATACGGAGGGCGTCCATGGGCCCGACCATGTGCTGGACCGCATTGCGGACCTGATTCGTTCGATAGCGGCGAAGGCCCCGGACGAAACCGTCCACGGCGTCGGCATCGGCGCGCCGGGCGCCATCAACTGGGAGCGCACGTCGGTCGTGCAGCCGCCCAATCTGCCCGGATGGGGCGTCGTGAATCTCCGGGAAGCCTTGCAACGGCGCCTGGGGAAACGCCTTCCCGTATTCGTGGAAAACGACGCCAATCTCGCCGGGCTGGGTTCGGCGCACTATGGCCGAGGCCGCCCGTATCCCTCGTTTATCATGATCACGCTGGGCACGGGCGTAGGCGGCGCCATTATCCACGACCGGACAATATTTCGCGGAACCACCGGCGCGGCGGGCGAAATAGGCCACATGACGATTAATTTCGCAGGAGACATCGACCGGTACGGCATTGCGGGTTCCATCGAAGCGTACCTTGGCCAGAAATATCTTTCCCGTTACGGACGCCACAAATTGCTCACGCGGCCCGAAAGCGCCATACACGACATGGCGGGGCAGGACCTGCAAGACCTGACGCCGCTCATGCTCTACGAGGCGGCTTGCCGCGGCGACGAACCGGCCCGGGAAATCCTGGGATGGGCCGGACACAAACTGGGCGTAATGCTTGGCGCATGCATCAACCTGCTGGACATACGCAAGGTGGTGGTGGGCGGCGGACTTTCGGCGGCGGGGGATTTCATCATCGACGCGGCCCGGAAAAGCGTTCGGGAATACGTGATTCCAGACCATCGGGACGCGATAGAAATCGCGCGAGAAACCCTCGGCAACGAAGCCGGTATGCTTGGAGCCGCCCATCTGGTCTTTCAGTTTCTCGACGAAAAGGCGGGCAAGTCGCCTGCGTAGCTGCGACGTCCGGCGGCCCCGCATGTTCGCATCCGCCCTTTTTCGCGACCGTTGACGTCCTTATGTTCAGGGTTCGCCGCCGACCGCTTCTTGCTTTGCTGCTTTGCCTTGCAGGCGCTGCCGGGTCCCTTCCGTGTCTGGCCCAGCAAACGGACGCGCCCATCCGGTTTTCCGCCAGGGATTCCCTGATTATTTCCTTTCGGGAAGGCAACGACGTGGGCAATTTATACAACTATGCAAAAATTGCATACAAAGAGGCCGAACTATACGCATTTCGCATAGATATGCTTTTTGACCAGGACGAACTGCGCGCGTCCGGACTCCAAAGCGATAGCGGCGCGGTCGGCAGGCCCTCTTTCACGCAGGGCGAGGAAACCTTCGAAGGAACCGAAATCGCCTTCAACGCCGCCACGGAACGAGGACGGGTAACCGGCGCGCGCACCACGCTGGACGAGGGATTCATTCGGGCCGACGTGGTGAAAGTCGGAGAAGACAGCACGTTGTACATCGCAGACGGAGCCTATACGACCTGCGAATGCCTGGACGATCCGTCGTACTCGCTCCGGTCGGACAAAATGAAAGTCGTGAACCAGGAATGGATCTACACGGGACCGATTCGCCTGTACCTGTTTAATATCCCGACGCCGCTGTGGCTGCCGTTCGGCTTCGTGCCGGCCCGCGAAGGACGGCGCAGCGGCCCCTTGCCCCCGCGCTACGGAGAAGACGAGCGCGGCTTTTACCTGCGCAACTGGGGATGGTACCAGGCTATAAACGATTATATGGACGCCCAACTGGAGTTCGGCCTGTGGACGCGGGGAAGTTTTCAGGTCACGCCGCAGTTCCGGTATGCAAAGCGATACCGCTATTCCGGGCAGATTGTCGTGGACTATCTGCAAAACCGAAACGGCGAAAAAGGCGACCCCGACTTCTCGGAATTCGGCACGGGCCGACTGCGCTGGACGCACAATCAGGAACTGAGTCCCACGGCCCGCCTCCGCGCGAACATCGACCTGTCCTCGTCCAGTTACCTGCGCACCTCGTCGGAACAATACGACGACCGCGTCCGGCAAACCGTGCAGTCGAGCGCGGGATTCAGCAAAACCTGGCGCAATGCGGGACGCAACCTGTCCCTGAACCTGAGTCACCAGCAAAACCTCGACAACGGCTCGGTGCGCGTGGTGTTGCCCAGCCTCACCTTCCGGCAGAACACCCGCAAACCGTTTGCGCGCGCGCAAGGAGGCCGGGACCGATGGTACGAACGCATCACGTACGACTACAGCCTGAACGCGGACAACCGGTATAATTTCGTTCCGAACGAATCGACGGATATCGCCTGGTACGAAGCGCTCCTCTCGCCCTCGAAATACCGGGAAGCCACAGGCGGGTCGGAACCCTTCGCGTTCAAGGCGGCGCATCGCATGAACATAGGCGCCGGGCTGCCCGCCCTTTCCAGAAGCTTGCCCATCCATATCGTCCCGAACCTCCGATACACGGAAGACTGGTTTATCCAGACCGAACGACGGCGGCTGGACGACGAAGGCACCCTCGCCGTCGAAAAAACGCCGGATTTCCTTGCGCTGCGGCAATTTTCGACCGGCGTTTCCGCGAATACCACGTTCTACGGGATTTTCCCCTTCCGCATCGGGCCGCTGGACGGCCTGCGCCATACCGTCCGCCCCAGCGCGAGTTTCAGTTACCAGCCAGACTTTTACGCGGACGCCTGGGGCTATACGGCCTCCTACACGGATGCGAACGGCGCAAGCCAACGCTATGCGCTTGTCCCCGGCGTACAGCGCTCCGGCCAAAAAAGCATGCGCTTTTCGGTGGATAACGTATTCGAAACCCGATACGTCTCCGCCGATAGCGCCGGGACCGAGCAAAGAAAGGTCGTGCAACTACTGAATATGGGGCTGGCCACGGGCTACAATTTCGCCGCCGATTCCTTGAAACTGGGCGATCTGCGCATGAACGCGCGTACGCGCATCGCGCGCAATCTGAGCCTGAACGCAGGCGCGACGTTTTCCCCCTACGCCCTGAATGCGGAGCGCACCCGGGTCGTTAGCCAATCCCTCTTTTCCGAACGGCCCTGGTTCCCCCTGCGAACGACCTCGTTCAGGGCCAGTCTGAATACGTCGTTCCAAAGCGAGCAAACCGGACCGGCTCGCCCCTTCAACCAGCTGCGCTCTCGCAATCTGCCCGCGGGAGCAAACATCCCCGGCGGGGGCCTGCCCATCGGAAACGGCGCGTTCGGCTCCCCGTATTCGGGCGCGGCGGACAGCTACGCCGACTTCGCCATTCCATGGTCCCTGCGCCTGGACTTCAGTTACAACTATTCCAAACCGCTGGGCGAATCCCGGCGCACGGCGGCGGTGAACGCCAACATCGATTTCAACCTGACGCCGAACTGGAAAGTGCAAGGGCGCTCCGGATACGATTTCGAGGCGAAAAAACTGATTTACACGAGTTTGTCCGTTTTCCGCGATTTCGATTGCTGGGAAATGGCCATCAACTGGGTGCCGTTCGGTCCCTACCAGTCCTACAGCTTCGACCTGCACGTAAAAAGCGGGCAACTGCGCGACCTGCTGCGCCTGCGGCAACCGCGTTCCGACGTCCGGGGGCGGTTCGGACGGCTGCGGAACTAAAGGATACGCGGATCAAGCCCTGAAACTCATGCAACGTCCGGCGGGCCGGCGCCTTGCGTATCGTCGAGGACCCATCGCACGGACGAGGGCCGCAAGGTCACGACCTCCGAAACGGGTTCCTGCGGGTCCACCCATGCGCGCAGGCGATGGCCGTCCATCTCCACCCACCATTCGGTGAGCGTTCCGAGAAATTGCCTGCTTACGAGGCGGGCCTCGACGCCCTCGGCGGACGCCTCGAAATGCTCCGGGCGAATGGCCAGCGCGCAACCCGGCGGCGGCGTTTCCCCCGGCGCCAGCCGCGCCGCCAGCCGCGGGTCCCGCACGATATTGCTTCCCCCCAGAAACTCGGCCACATAAGCGGTCTGCGGTTCCCGGTACAGGCGCTCGGGCTCGCCCGACTGCACCAGCCGTCCGGCCCGCATCACGCCAATCCGATCCGACAACGCAAGCGCCTCCTGCTGATCGTGGGTCACATAAATACTGGTAATGCCCAGGCGATCCTGAAGCACTTTGAGCTCCCGGCGCGTCTGCTCGCGCAGCGCAATGTCGAGATTCGAAAGCGGTTCGTCGAAAAGCAATACGTCCGGCTCGACGGCCACCGCCCGGGCCAGCGCGACCCGTTGCTGCTGTCCCCCGGAAAGCGCCGTAACGGGGCGGTCTTCCAGCGCCTGCATCTCGACCCGCCGAAGCGCTTCGCGGACGCGCTCCCGCCGCTGCGCCAGCGGCGTCTTGCGTACGCGCAGGCCGTAGGCCACATTCTCCCCCACCGTCATGTTGGGGAAAAGCGCGTAGTTCTGAAACACCATGGCCGTGGGCCTGCGGCGGGGAGGCGCCGTCGTCATATCCCGGCCCGCAATGCGCACCACGCCGGCGTCGGGCCGTTCGAACCCTCCGATCATGCGCAGCAGCGTCGTCTTGCCGCACCCGGACGGCCCCAGCAACGAAAAGAATTCGCCCGCCCTCACCTGTAGCGATACGTCGTCCGCCGCCACGGTAGCGCCATACCGCTTCGTAACGCTCTCCAGCGTCACAATCGATTCAACAGGCCGAGCGGTCGTATTCGCCACGTTGTCGTATTCGTCGCATGCGAAAAGCGATCAGGCGGACGCGCAAACAGGGAACGCATCTTACGCCGCGCCGCGGAGCGCCTGCGTAACCCTGGCGGCGGCTTCCTTCAGCAACACGGCCGTTTCCAGCTTCAGGCCGCTTTCCTTGAGTATCTTCTGCCCTTCTTCGGCATTGGTCCCCTGAAGGCGCACGATGAGGGGAACCGCAATGTCCACTTTGGACGCCGCCTCCGCAATGCCTGCCGCCACCCGGTCGCACCGGACGATCCCCCCAAAGATATTGACCAGCACCGCCTTGACGTTAGGGTCTTTCAGGATAATCCGGAACCCCTGCTCCACGGTATGCACGTCCGCCGAGCCGCCCACGTCCAGAAAGTTGGCCGGCTCGCCCCCGGCCAGCTTGATCATGTCCATGGTCGCCATGGCCAGGCCCGCGCCGTTCACCATGCACCCTACGTCGCCGTCGAGGCGGATGTAGTTGAGCCGATGCTCCCCGGCCTCGACCTCCAGCGGATCCTCTTCGTGTATGTCGCGGAGCGCAGCAAGGTCTTTTTGACGATAGAGGGCATTGTCGTCCAGGTTGATCTTGGCGTCCAGGGCCAGGAGCTCCCCGCTCGCCGTCCGCACGAGCGGATTGATTTCCGCCAGCGAGGCGTCTATGCCCTCGTACGCCCGGTACAGGGCCTCAACGAACCGAACGCCCTGCTTGAAAGCGTCCCCTTCAAGCTGCAAGGCAAACGCCGCCGCCCGGGCCTGAAACGGCCGCAATCCGGCGAGCGGGTCCACCCATATCCGAAATATTTTTTCCGGGGTTTCCTCCGCCACTTTTTCGATCTCTACGCCCCCCTCCGTGGAAACCATGATTACGGGCATCGCGCGCGCCCGGTCCAGCGTTACGCCCACATAGTATTCCTGTTCGATGTCGGCGGCGGCGGCGACCAGCACGGTCCGCACCTTCTGTCCGGCGGGACCGGTTTGCGGCGTAACCAGTTGCATGCCCAGCATGGCCTCCGCCCGCGCGCGCGCCTCGTCCAGCCCGTTCGCCAGTTTGACGCCCCCGCCCTTGCCGCGTCCGCCTGCATGAATCTGCGCCTTCACGACGAACACGGAGGTCCCCTGCTCCTCCTGCAACGCTTTTGCGGCAAGCGCCGCTTCGTCCGCCGTGCGGGCCACGCGGCCCGGCTGTACGGCCACGCCGTATCCTTCGAGAATGTCCCGTGCCTGATATTCGTGCAGTTTCATCGTGCGTATACCCTAAATTCCAGTATGTGATGACAGAAGCGCCCATAAACTACGGCATGCGCTCGAAGAATCCATCCCGCGCGCTGTAAAGTCCCCGTGAACCGATTCGACTTTCATATTATTTTCCGGCTTTTGCGCAGTTTCGCTACGCTCATAGCCGTGCTGGTCGTGTTTTTCATCGTGCTGCATTACGTGGAATTCATTGACGATTTCCTGGACCGCGGCGCAACGATGCGCGAAGTTTTCGGCGTCTATTACCCCAATTACGTCCCGGAAATCGCCCGCCTTACGGCGCCGCTGGCGCTTTTCCTCGCCTGCGTATACCTGACCGGTCATTTGTCCCAGAGCCTGCAGCTCTCCGCGCTGCAAACCAGCGGGGTTTCCCTCTATCGGCTGCTGGCCCCCTATCTCGCCACGGGCCTCGCCGTAACCGTCTGCATGTTCTGGTTCAATGGATGGGTCGTTCCGGAAACGAACCGAACCGTGCTGGAATTCGAGATGCGGTTCCTTAAAGACGCGCCCCGGGTGGTCGAAACGAACAATATACACCGGCAATACCAGCCAGGATCCTACCTCTCGCTCGGATATTACGACCGGCGCAACGAAACGGCCCACCGCGTCTCCCTGCAGCATTTCAACGACCAGAACCAGCTGGTGCGGCGCATCGACGGGCTGCGCATGGGCTGGGTGGATTCCCTCGCAATCTGGCGCATCCACCAGCCCGTCGTACGCACGTTCGACGGCGGAATCGAAACCCGCGAGACGCGGGCCCGAATCGACACGGCGCTGACCATCCTGCCCCGCGACCTTGCCCGCACCGAACGGGACGTAGAGTCCATGACGATCCCCGCCGCGGCAAGATACATCCGGGACGTCAAGCGGTCCGGGGCCAGCGGCCTCGAACGCGCGCAAGTCGGGTATTACGCCAAGTTCGCCTGGCCTTGCGCAAACCTGATCCTTGTCCTGATCGGGATGCCGCTCGCGGCCACGCGGCGGCGAGGCGGACAAGCGATGCAGATCGGCCTGGGCCTCTTTGTGGCCTTCCTGTACCTTGCCGCGCAGCAGATCGCCGAGCCGCTCGGATACACGGGCGTCCTGCCCCCGGCGGCGGCGGTATGGCTGCCCCACGTTCTGTTCCTCGCGGGCGGCGCGGCGCTGCTCGCGCGGGCGCGACACTAAGCGCGAAAGAGCGCCCTCGCCTACGCTTGCCCGGCGACGCCTCCGAACCGAACGGGCTGTCCCGGCTGCTCCCGCTCCTCGATTTCGCCGTGGCTCGCCTCGTACTTGTCGATGTTGTCCCGGAGCGCCCGCAACAACCTGCGCGCATGGGGCGGCGTAACGATGACCCGGTTTTTGACGCGGGCCGTCGGAACGCCGGGCATCACCCGGATAAAATCCAGAATGAATTCCTCGGGAGAATGAGAAATCATCACCAGGTTGGCGTAGACGCCTTCCGCGGTTTTCTCATCCAGTTCTATGTTCAGCTGATTGTCTACCTGCTGGTTCTCCGTGTCCTGCATTGCAAACCTCCAAATGTATTGCTATTGCGTTTGGGCGCCTGATCCCGACGGCGAAAAACGCCGCCGGAGGCTTTATTTTGCTACGATCCACGCATGGTCCGGGTCGTCCGTGAACGCCCAGGTTCGCCTGGGCCCCGCCATCACGTTAAGATAGTACAAATCGTATCCGTGCGGAGCGCCTACGGGGTGGTAGCCTCGGGGCACCAGCACGCAGTCGCCGTCGTGCACCGACAGGGTCTCGTCCAGCGAGCGGTCGTCGGTATACACCCGCTGAAAGGCGAAGCCCTGCGGCGGATTGAAACGATGGTAATACGTCTCTTCCAGCGCAGATTCCATGGGCAGATTGTCCCTGTCGTGCTTGTGCGGCGGATAACTGGACCAGTTCCCGCCGGGCGTAATGACTTCCACCACCAGCAAACTGTGCGCAGGCTCGGTTTCCGGGAGAATATTCTGTACGCGGCGCATGTTCGTTCCCGTCCCGCGCACCTCAAGCGGAAGGGCCCCCGGCGCGATAAGGCGCGGCGCGTACTGACCGCCTCCGGGCGCCGTGCATAGCGCCGCCTCAAGGTCCGTATGGGCATGGATCGAATACGCCGTCTCCTGCGGAATATACACTGCGGTCGGGGGGCCGTCGAACACGTCCTTGCGCCCGCCCAGGTCCGCAAACGATTCGCCGCCCGCCGCCACCGTGGCCATGCCGGACAGCAGCACGACGCACGTTTCCCTGTCGCTCGGCGGCGCTTCGAACGTTTGCCCGGCCCGCAAGCGATGTACGGCGAAACCCACGTATTCCCAACCGGCGGATTCGGGCGTAACGCGCAACACCTGCCCGTCTTCGCCCGCCTCCCCCGTCGGTACGATCAGTTTGCTCATGGTTAATTTCGTTTTTCGCGTTATGAAGACGCCTTGCGGACCGAGGCGCGCAAGGCGGATAATCCGATTTCGGCGTACCGCGCCGGATCCGCGACAGCCGGGTCCTGCTCCGCCTCCACGACCACCCAGCCCGCATACCCCATGGTTTCCAGCGCGGCGAATACGGGGTCGAAATCTATGGCGCCGTCGCCGGGGACCGTAAACATCCCCTGGATCACCCCCGTCAGGAAACTTTCGTTCCGGTCGCGAACGTCCGACAGCACGGCGGGACGCACATCCTTGCAGTGTACGTGCGAAATCCTCCGGGGATGCGAACGAACGATTTCCACCGGATCTATGCCGCCCACCCAGGCGTGGCCCGTATCCAGCACGATGCCGACGTCGTCCGAAGTTTCGGCGAAAAAACGATCCAGTTCGGCTGCCGTTTCCACGACCGTGCCCGTATGATGATGATACGCGAACCGCAACCCCTGCCCCCGGATCCAGGCCGCCAGTTCGCTTAAACGCGCGCCGAACAGCGGCCAGCTTTCGTCGCCAAGAACCGGCTTGTCCTGCATGCCCCGGTCGATGTCCGGGTGAATCGTGTTGCTGCATTCGGCATAGATGAACACCTCGCTGCCCATCGCGTGCAATAGCGCAAGGTGCGCGCGGAGTCCGTCGATTTCCGTATCGACGTCGCCCGGCAGCAGGTTGCCCGAATACCAGCCGCCGACGAGGGCCAGGCCGTGCCGGTCGAGTATCGGGCGCAGCGCGTCCGCCTCGCGCGGAAACTTGTTGCCCAGTTCGATCCCCTCGAACCCGATGCGCGCCGCGTCCGCAAGACACGTCTGGAGCGGCGTGTCGCCGCCCAGCCGCCGCAGGTCGTCGTTCGACCAGGCAATAGGATTTACGCCGAATCGTATCTCCATGCGGCTACCCGTCTACGCGCTGCTTGCCGATGGCGTCCTCGTAGGCCGCGCGCGCCTCGTTCACGGCGTCCAGCTCGGAGACGGCGGGCACCGCCACGTCCCACCAGGCGCCGCCCAGATCGCCGCGTCCGACGCGCCGGACGGCTACCGTAATGACCGTCGATCTTGCCGACGCCCGGGCGTCCCGCAAGGCCAGTTCCAGCGCGTCCATGGAATCCACATGCGCCGCGTCCGCGCCCATGCTCTTCGCATGCGCCGCGAAGTCTATTTCCGGAAGCGTTTCGTGCACCGAATCCTCGAACATGTTATTGAAGCCGGGCGAACCGGCGCTGCGCTGCAAATTGTCGATGCAGCCGTATCCCTTGTTGTCGAATACGACCACAATGATCTTTTGCCCCATCATGACCGCCGTGGCCAGTTCGGAATTCATCATCATATAGCTCCCGTCGCCCACCACGACAAAAACTTCGCGGTCCGGCAGGGCCATCTTGACCCCGAGGCCGCCGGCGATCTCGTATCCCATGCAGGAATAGGCGTACTCGACGTGGTATCCGGCGGGCCGGGACGCGCGCCAGAACTTGTGCAGTTCGCCCGGCAAGGTGCCCGCCGCGCAAACCACCACCGAGTTTTCGTCCGCCGCCCGGTCGATGGCCCCGAGGATTTGCACGTAAGAGAACGGCGGACGCCCCGGTTCGGTTAGCGCGTTGTGCACCGCGGCCCGCCACTCGTTGGCCCTTCGGATGGACAGGGACCGCCAGGCGTCGTCCGCCGCGTATCCTTCCAGGGCCGACCGCAAGCGGGTTAGCAGCCGTTTCGCATCCGCGAAAATCGGCGTGGCGGCGTGCTTGCCGGCGTCCATCGTATTCACATTCACTTGCACCAGTTTGCGGTCCGGATGGCTGAACAGCGAGCGCGACGCGGTGGTAAAGTCCTGTAGCCTCGTGCCCACGCCAATCACCAGGTCGGATTCCGCCGCCGCCGCATTGGCCGCAGTCGAGCCGGTCACCCCGATCGCGCCAAGGTTCAGCGGATTTCTCCAGTGCAAGGCGCCTTTGCCCGCCTGCGTTTCGGCGCAGGGAATGCCAACATCCTCCACAAACGACGCCAGGGCATGGCTGGCCTTGCCGTAGAGTACCCCGCCCCCGGCGATAATCAGGGGACGCTTCGCGGCGCGCACCTGCTGCGCAAGCGCGTGCGCATCCGAGCGGGACGCCTCCGGCGCCAGCGCCTTCCAGACCCTTTTTTCAAAAAACGCTTCCGGGTAATCGTACGCCTCGGCCTGGGCATCCTGGCACAGCGCAAGCGTAACGGGGCCGCAGCGCGCAGCGTCCATAAAGGTGGCCATGGCCCGCGGCAGCGCCGTGATAATCTGTTCGGGCCGCGCGATCCGGTCGAAATATCTGGATACCGGACGGAAGCAGTCGTTCGCGCTTACCGTACCGTCGCCGAAGTCTTCGATTTGCTGCAATACGGGGTCCGGGCGGCGATTGGCGAACACGTCCCCAGGCAAAAACAGAACGGGCAGACGGTTGGCGTGCGCAAGGGCCGCCGCCGTAACCAGATTCGTGGCGCCGGGTCCGATAGAGGTCGTGCACGCCATGGCCCGCCGCCGCATGTTGGCCTTCGCGTAGGCGATCGCCGCCAGCGCCATGGCCTGCTCGTTGTGCGCGCGCCAGGTGGGCAGCACGTCCTTGTTCGCAAACAGCGCTTCGCCCATGGCCGCCACGTTGCCGTGGCCGAAAATAGCCCACACGCCCGCGAAATAGGGTTGGATATCGCCGTCGTCGTCGATATACTGGCGCGCAAGATACCGCGCCAGCGCTTGTGACATGGTCAACCGCATAGATGAATCTCCTGATGGTTTCTGGCCTGCGTTCCGGGGCGCCGCCGCGCCGCAATGCATTTCCTGCTACTATTTAACGAATATTAAGATAAGGCGCGAGGCTGTTTGCGCCTCACAAGTCGGCGTATCGCACGGAGATCGTTCTTTTTTCCCGGAACGCCTGTTCGGCGGCGTCCGCGAGTTCCAGCGCCCGCAACCCGTCCCGAACCGTAGTCCGGGGCGTCTCCTCGCCAAGGACGACGGAAACGAAGTGCCGCATCTCCAGGCGATACGCTTCGGGATAGCGCTCCCGAAAGAACTGTTTGGCGCCGGAACGGACGCGGCCCTCCGCGCCCGCAACAAGCAGCTGCGTTTGGGGCAGGTTGCCGACGCGGGCCGTCCGCAAGGAACCATGCACCTCGATCCGCTGGTCGTATCCGTACGAAGCGTGCCGGCTATTGCTGACGGAGCACAAGCGGCCGGCGGGCGTCCGCAACAGGATCAGAGCCGTATCGACGTCGCCCGCCGCGCCGATTTCGGGAAAAGCGACGCTGCTGGCGCTGGCGGCGATTTCGTCGGGATCCTCTCCCAGAAGCCAGCGGGCCATATCCAGGTCGTGAATCGCCATGTCGCGAAACAGGCCGCCGCTCGTCCGAACGTAGTCCAGGGGCGGCGGGAACGGGTCCCGGCTGACGATGTGGACGGACTCGACGTTCCCCAGCGTTCCCTCCCGAATCAGGGCGTGCAAACGGGCGAAGTCGGGATCGTAGCGCCGATTGAAACCCGTTACGAACGGAATCTCGCGCCGGATGGCCGCCTCGGCGCAGGCCGTTGCGCGGGCAACCGAAAGGTCCAGCGGTTTTTCGCAAAAAATCGGGAGGCCAAGCGGCGCAATGCGCTCGATAAGGTCCGCATGGGCATCCGTCGCGCTGGCGATCACGACGCCCGCCACGTCCCGGTCCGCAAGGGCTTCGTCCAGCGAAGCGACCCGGGCGCCGGTCGCGGCGGCCACTTCGGCGGCGGCCTCCGGCGCGGGATCCACGACGTACCGCAAGGCCGCGCGGGCGTCCGCATGGATGTTCGCAGCATGCAGCCGCCCAATGCGGCCCGCCCCTATCAATGCGATGGGCAACGTCATTCGGTTCTGCGCAAAATCGGGTGGTTTGGCAAGGCGGTTAAAAAAGTAAGGTTCCGATTTTGGCCGCCTTAGTATTTTAGGTTTCGGTCTGGAAGCGGCGGGCGCCGGCCGCTTTTCGTCCATAGAATACATCAACCGCCCCTCGATTGTCAAGGGGCGATGGACATTCGTTTGACGGACGTCTACTTGAGCAAAGCCATGGTTTTTGCGACGGTCCGCGCTTCGGTTCTCAGGACGTAGATATACGTACCGCTGGCCAGATCCGACGCGTCGAACGAGACGACGCGACGCGCCGCAGGCTGGACGCCATCCACCAGTACGCGCACTTCGTGTCCAAGCAGGTCGTAGACCGTCAGCGTGGCGTGCTGCGCCTTGTCCAGCGAAAACGCGATGGTCGTCGCCGGATTGAACGGGTTCGGATAGTTCTGCTCCAGCGCAAAGGCCGCGGGAATTTCCTCTTCGGCGGAGGTCGGCCCCCCCGAATCCATGACGGTGATTTCCACCGAGGACGGGCTTCCGGCAAGCACGCCGTCCGGCAAATCGCCGAGCGCTACGGTGAACGTTTCGTCGTCCGCGTCGTCGTCCGCCACCGTGGGAATCACGCCCATTCCGCTTGGTTCGTTCGCTTCGATGACAATGGAGGCGAGCGCGCCGTAGTCTCCTGCTTCGGCGGTGCCTGCGGTCAGAACCAGCGGAATGGTTACCGCGCGGGAAACCAGCTGCGAAAGGCTGACCATAACGGTCGCTTCCTCGCCCTCCATGACCGGGTTCGGCGAGGCCGAAAGCGAAACGGCGGACGGCGCGACGGGCGGCGGCGCAGGCGGCGCGTCGTCGTCCGTAATGACCAGGGTATACGTAGACGGATTCCCTACCTCGTAGCCCGTCCCGGCCTGAAGCGTAAACACGACCATTTCGTCGCGCTCCTCGGCGGCGTCGTCCATGATCGTGATCGGGATCGTCGCGTCGGTTGCACTGGCGGGCGCGTCCACGCTGCTTGCATGGGCCATCGTATAGTCCTTGCCTTTGGTCGCCGTTCCCGTCACGGCGTAGCGCAGCGTGACGTCCGAGGCGAGCGCAGGACTGAAATTGACCGTAACGCCGCCGGCGCCCGCGTCCTCGCCCATGCTTGCCGAAGACGATGCGAACGACGCCACCGCCGTCGGCTCGTCGTCGTCGACTACCTTCACCCCGATACTCGGGCCGTTCGGAACGCCCCCGTAGCCCGTCACGCTGTGCGTAATCGTAACGTTCTCGTCGTCCGCATCCGTGTCGTCCTGCGGCGCAACGGTCACAGTCTGCGGCTCCCGCCAGTTCGAACTGTTGAATTGAAGCGCGGCGGAAACGGCTACGGCGTCCGCATCGCTCGACACGGGCGTGACGGTCGCTGCGCCGCCCGGATCCGTGCGCAGCGCGACCGTGTAGGATTCGTTCGCCCCGCCCTCCGCAAGCGAAAGGGTCAGTACGCTGACGTCCACGCCCGCCGTCATCGGCGTCTCGTCGTCCTCCACCCCCACGATCACTTCCGGCCCGCTGACAAGCGATCCGTACCCCGTCACCGCATGCGTAATCGTAACGTTCTCATCGTCCGCGTCCATGTCGTCCTGCGGCGCAACGGTCACCGACTGCGGATCCTGCCAGTTCGAACCGTCGAATTGAAGCGCGGCGGAAACGGTTACGGCGTCCGCGTCGCTCGATATCGGCGTGACGGTCACGCTGCCGCCCGGCTCGGCGGCAAGCGAAAGCATGTAGCTCCCCTCGTCGCCGCCCTCCTTCAGGTTCAGCGTCCGGGGGTTGGCCACGATGCGCGGCGTCTCGCTATCGAGGATCGTTAACGTATACGCCTGCGGCGAACCCAGCGTATAGCGCGCGCCGGCCTCGAGCGTCAGCACAACGGTCTCGCTGTCCTCCACCACGCTGTCGTCGACAAGCGCCACAGGAATTGCAGCGGTTGTGGCGCCGGCGGGAACGTCCACGGTTCCCGAATTGCTCGTCGCGCCTGCAATTTCGTAATCGTCCCCCTGCGTCGCCGTGCCGGAAATCGTATACGCCAGCGTAAAGTCCGAAACCGCCGCCTGGTCGAGGTTCGCCGTCACGTTGCGCATACCCGCCGCTTCGCTTGCGCTGGACGAGGCGGAGGCGAAGGAAACCGCCGGTTTGTCGTTGTCCTGGATCGTCAGCGTGTGCACCGTTGCAGCGCCCAGCGTATAGGCCGCGCCGCCCTGGAGCGTCAGCACGACGGTCTCGCTGACCTCCACGGCGCTATCGTCCACGATCGCCACGGGAATCTCCACCGTCTTGTCGCCGACGGAAACGTCCACGGCGCCCGAATTGCCCGTCGCGCCCGCAATTTCGTAATCGTCCCCCTGCGTCGCCGTGCCGGAAATCGTATACGCCAGCGTAAAGTCCGAAACCGCAGCCTGGTTGAGGTTCGCCGGCAGGTTGCGCGTACCCGCCGCTTCCCCCGCGCTCGACGAGGCGTATCCGAAGGAAATCTCCGGTTTGTCGTTGTCCTGGATCGTCAGCGTGTGCACCGTCGCAGCGCCCAGCGTATAGGCCGCGGCGCCCTGCAAGGTCAACACGACGCTCTCGTCCCCTTCCACCAGGAAGTCGTCGGCGATCGCCACAGGAATCGCGGCGGCGGTGGCGCCGGAAGCGATATAGAGGGTTCCCGAATCGCTCGTCACCCCGAGAATTTCGTAGTCGCTCGCCCGCGCCGCCGTGCCGGAGAGCGTATACGCCAACTCGATTTTCGCGCCCGCCGCCCGGTCGAGGCGCACGTTCACGTTATGCGTACCGCCCGCTTCGCCCGCGCTCGACACGGCGGAAACGAACGTAATCGCCGGTATGTAGTCGTTGTCCGTCACGTCCACCTCCACGCGGTCGCTGGAAACGCTCGCATAGGGGCCGCTTGCCGCAGAAACGGCATGGGCGATGCGGACGTTCTGCTCGGAATCCGTGTCGGCGTCCTCCGCCGCCGTCACGGTGACCGTCTGCGGCGCGCTCCAGTTGCCGCTGCTCCCGTGGGTAAAGGTCAGGGTTACGCTCGCGGCGGGCGCGCCGCCTCCTGCGTGCACCCGGACGGCGCTATCATCGTCCGGCGTGGCGGTAACGGTCACATCCACGCCCGGGTCGGTATTCAGCGCCACCGTATAGGTCGTCGAGCGCCCCTCGTCCAGGTCGAGCGCGGTCGGGGTAACCCAGGTTCTGTCCGAAATGTCGGCCACGAATATCGGAGAGAGGGCGTACAGGGGATACTGTGATCCTCGGGGCTGGGTCGAGAATTCGATGGGCCGGGGATCCGGGCCAATAATGTTGCCAGGCAAAGGCGACAGGTTGCCGGCCTTCGGGCCGGCCGAAGAGCCGAGAAAAACGGTCGGGTGCTTCTGGCCGTTCTTCAGGGAGCCCGTCCATATATACTGGTTTCCGTCGCCCGCGTATGCGTTGCCGTTTTCGTCCGTGCGAACGAAGCTGTCCCATACGTGGTCGTTATAGAGCGCGACGTAGTCGTCGGCGACCTTGTCGCCGTTCAACCAGTAGATGGGCACGCCCGTACCCGTGGTTTCGGTGTTGTCGCGGGCGTCTATCTGCGCAGTCGATGCCAGCGCCCGGAATTGCGCGCCGTAGGGCGTGATCGCGGCGTCCCCGCGGGCCGCGGCGCTTTGTACGAAGCGATTATAAACGGATATATCCTGCGCCCCCGCGTCGCGCCGCGTCGAGGTGACGAACAGCAGGCGAAACCCCGTCCCCCCGGGATCGCCCGCGGGCCTCAGAGACCATGTGCTCGGCACCGTATACGGGCCGCCGATGGCCTGCGCAAAGGCCTCGGGCGCGGCGCCGAAGAGGAGCGCAAGCAGCGGCAGCGCAAGGAGCAGGCCCGCGCTCCCGCCCGGCGCGACGGACGCGCCTGCGCGAGAACCCGAAAAACGAAGAGAAAGAGGAAGGCCAGGCGTCATGGGCGCAACAAACAGGTTGAAAACAATAGCGAAACCTGTCGAACCCGCGTCACGAAAGCGCCAGCGTCCCGATCAGGTCGCTCTTGGTGATAATCTGATACGCGCCCTCCGGTTCCATCCGAACGAGCACCGCCCCGCCCCCCCGCTCCAGACACGCGGCAAGGCGCTCCAGCCCAAGCGTTTGCGAAACCACCGGGAACGGCGCGTCCATAACGCTCTCCACAAGCTGGTCTTGCGTGTCCGGGTCCTGCACGAGACGATTCATAATCACGCTTTCGGTGAGGCTGCCGACCACCTCGTCCTCGCGCATTACGGGCATCTGCGAAATGCCCCGTTCGGCCATGACGCCGATCACCGATCCCAGCGTCTCTTCGGGCGAAGCGAACGCCAGCGGCCTCGCGTCGGTCCGGGCGTTCAGCACCCGGTCCACCGTCACTTCCGGCGCGGCGGGCAAAAAGCCGTGGTTCCGCATCCAGTTGTCGTTGTACGTCTTCGAAAGATACCGAAATCCCGAATCGGGGAAAAGCAACACGAACACGTCGTCCGCGGAAAGGGCCCCGGCGCGCGCTTCCATCCAGGAAAGGGCCCCCGCCAGCGCCATCCCGGAAGATTGTCCGCAAAACAGCCCTTCTTCCGCGGCAAGGCGGCGCGTCATCTGCATGGCCTCCCGATCCGTAACCTGCACGAAATCGTCCGGAACGCCGAAATCCATATTGGCGGCCAGAATATCCTCGCCCACGCCCTCGGTCAGGTAGGGATAGATATCGTCCGCATCGACCTCCCGGTTATGAAAATACCCGTGGTAGATCGAGCCGTACGGATCCACGCCGATCGCCCGGACGTCCGGATTCCGCTCCTTGAGATAGCGCGCAACGCCGGACAGGGTGCCGCCCGTCCCCGCGCCCGCTACGTAATGGGTAACGCGGCCCTCCGTGTCGGCCCATATTTCAGGGCCGGTCGTTTCGTAATGCGCCGCCCGGTTCGCCGGATTGTCGTACTGATTCAGATACGCCGCGCCCGGAATTTCTTCGGCAAGGCGCCGCGCCACGGAATAATACGACCTTGGATCCTCCGGGGCTACGTTCGTCGGGCATACGATCACCTCTGCGCCCAGCGCCCGCAGCACGTCCAGTTTTTCCTGGCTTTGCTTGTCCGTGGTCGTAAAAATACACCGGTACCCGCGGATCGCGGCGGCCATGGCCAGCGCAGCGCCCGTATTGCCGCTCGTGCCTTCGATAATGGTTCCGCCCGGCTCCAGCAAGCCCTTTTCTTCGGCTTCCCGGATCATGGCCAGCCCGATGCGGTCCTTGACGGACCCTCCGGGATTGAAATATTCCAGTTTGGCCAGCACCGTACAGGGCCATTCCGCCGTAATGCGGCGAAGCCGCACGAGAGGGGTATTGCCTATTGCGTCGGTGATGTCGTCGCGCCACATGATCCGCTTTCCGGTTGTATTGCGTGGATAGAATGCGTGAACTCGATTTGGATAATACGCATCAGGCGGCGTTTTGCTCGCTGCACAGACGCGCCCAATTGTAACTTTTTGTAACGAAAAAGCCGACAAAAACGCCCCTTGCATGGCGAAAATCCGAAATATTCTCCCGGAATGCCCGCAATATTGGCAGACAACCCGCTTGGCCCGGTTTTTGAGGATGGCGGGCTTCCCCCTTGCTTTACGCGGCGGGAACCGTATTTTCCCTAAACTTCGCCCGCCTTGCCTGCCTGCCGGAACACGTTGCCTATGCCTCCACGGGACCCATACTTCGATACGCGCGGCCACAGCGCCATCGACGACGACGAGCAGTTTATTCCCTTCCCCACGCCCGACGAGGAAAAACAAATGGGCGCGGCGGACGTCCCGGAAGAATTGCCCGTGCTGGCGCTCCGCAACACCGTGCTGTATCCGGGCGTCGTCCTCCCCATCACGCTCGGACGCGATTCCTCCATACAGCTGGCGCGAGACGCGTTCGCAGGCAAACGCATCATCGGGGCCGTGGCGCAAAAGCGGAGCGAAATCGAAACGCCCGGCACGGAGGACTTGTATCGCCTTGGCACGGTGGCCGAAATCCTCAAGTTGATCAAGATTCCGGGCGGCCCCAACTCAATGATCATTCAGGGCCGGCGGCGGTTCGAAATCCAGGAGTACATCCAGACCGAGCCGTACTTCAAGGCCCGCGCGACCCCCATAGACGAAGACGGGGCCGCGGACGAGATCGAAATCAAGGCGCGCATCCGCTCGGTCAAGGAACTGGCCATCCAGTTCGTCAACCTGTCGCCCCACCTGCCTGGAGAAGCCGCCGTCGCCGTCCAGCAAATCGACTCGCCTGCGCTGCTCGTCCATTTCATCGCCTCGAATCTTCAGATCAGCGTCGAGGAAAAGCAGGCCCTGCTCGAATTCAACGAGTTGACCCGGCGCGCCGACAAGCTCATGGAGTACCTGAATCGCGAAATTCAGATGTTGCAGGTTTCCGAAGACATCCGCAGCCGGGTGCGCACGGACGTGGACAAGCAACAGCGCGAATATCTGCTGCGCCAGCAGATGAAAATCATTCAGGACGAACTGGGCGAAAGCGAAAATAACGGCGACGAGGCCCAGGAGCTTCGCGCAAAGGCCGAAAAGAAATCGCTGCCAGAACATGTGCGGGAAACGCTGGGCAAGGAAATAACGCGCCTGTCGCGATCGCACCCGGCTTCGCCGGACTACGCCGTCACACGCAATTACGTGGACTGGCTGCTGGACCTGCCGTGGCTGGAGTATTCGAAAGACGACCTGGATATTGCGCGGGCCGCCGAGGTGCTGGACGAAGACCATTACGGACTGGATCAGGTAAAGAAACGCATCCTCGAATACCTTGCGGTCCTGCACCTGAAGGGGGACATGAAAGCGCCCATCCTGTGCCTGTACGGCCCCCCCGGCGTCGGCAAAACGAGCCTGGGCAAAAGCATTGCCCGCGCCATCGGGCGGAAATTCGTCCGCATGAGCCTGGGCGGCATCCGGGACGAGGCGGAAATCCGGGGGCACCGGCGCACCTATGTGGCGGCGCTGCCGGGACGAATAATCCAGGGGATCAAAAAGGCGGGCGTCAACAATCCCGTCTTCATGCTGGACGAGGTGGACAAGATCGGGGCGGATTTTCGGGGAGACCCGTCCAGCGCCCTGCTGGAAGTGCTGGACCCAGAACAAAACGACAATTTCAACGACCACTACATCGAGCTGGACTACGACCTGTCGAAGGTTTTCTTCATTGCGACGGCCAACTTCCCGGAAATGATTCCCGGCCCCCTTCGGGATCGCATGGAAAGCATCGAAATCACGGGATATACCCGGGAAGAAAAACTTCGGATCGCAAAGCAATACCTCGCGCCCCGCCAACTGGAGCAAAACGGACTCGCGGAAGAGCAAATGACCCTGGAGGACGAGGCCATCCGCACCATCATAGACGGATACACGCGCGAATCCGGCGTACGGAAGCTGGAACGCACGATCGGCGCCGTAGCGCGGGGCGTCGCCCGGCAGATCGCCACGGGCGAAGCGGACTCCGCCGCGATTCGGGCGGAAGACCTGGAAAAATACCTTGGCGGGCGCAAGCATTTTCCCGAGGTGGCCCAGCACACGGAAGTGCCCGGCGTGGCTACGGGGCTGGCCTGGACCCCGACCGGCGGCGACATTCTTTTCATAGAAGCCTCCGTATCGAGGGGAACC
Source organism: Rhodothermales bacterium (assembly GCA_022825385.1). Lineage (GTDB taxonomy): Bacteria > Bacteroidota > Rhodothermia > Rhodothermales > VXPQ01 > VXPQ01. Next base: position 33,963 of record JAJDWX010000022.1, on the reverse strand, counting down.
GGAAAACACATCCTGACCGGCAAACTGGGCGAGGTCATGAAAGAATCGGCCCAGGCCGCGCTTTCGTACGTCAAATCGCGGGCGGACACGCTGGGCATTCCGGAAGAGGCGTTCCGGCGATGGGACGTGCACATTCATGTGCCGGCGGGCGCGGTGCCGAAAGACGGCCCGTCCGCAGGCGCCGCCATGCTAAGCGCCCTTGTGTCGATTTACGCGCAGCGACGCATCCGCCACGACGTAGCCATGACCGGCGAAATTACCTTGCGCGGACTCATTCTGCCGGTGGGGGGCATCAAGGAAAAAGTCCTTGCCGCGCGGCGGGCGGGCATCCGAACCGTGATCCTTCCGGACAAAAACGAAAAAGACGTGAAGGAGATCGGCGACGACGCGCTGGAAGGACTGCGCATTCTTTATGCGCGCCGCGTGGAAGACATTCTTGACCGGGCGCTGGAAGAAGAACCGGTCGCAGACCCGCGAGAGGCGTTCTGCGCCGCCGAAGACAAGGAAAAACCGCTTCCGCACGACGCCAACGGCTCGACCGGGGCGGAAGTGGACGTGGAGATTGCGTGACGGGCCGCCGCGTTCGGGCCAGGGAGCCAGCGGGCCAGGGAGCCAACGAGCAAAGAACTGTCGGCGACGACGCGCCGACAGGCTACGGCTTGTCGATACCCTGCTCTTCGCCGATAATCCGGGCCTCGTCGATATTCGGGTCCTTGCCCTCTCTGAACGCCTTTGCGGAGTCCGCGCAGAGGGTCGCGGCCCGCCGGGCGGCTGCGTGGAGCGTCCCGGCGGCGAGCCGGGCGGCAAGCCCGCCAAGGCACGCCAGTTTGCCCAGCGTATTGAGCCGGTCAAACTCGACGATGCGCTCTTCCAAAGGGGGGTCCGCCTTGCTCACGCCGTCGCCTCGTCGGTTTTGCCCGCGTCGCCCGCCTGCGCATCGTCGTCGCCCGGCGCCGCAGATTCTTCCCGCGCCGCCTCGTCCTCGCCGAACCGCTTCCTGAACAAATCCTCGACCTCGTGCGAAAGAACCTGCCCAAACCGTTGCAGGCTGCGCGCGACCGCTCCCGCCGCATCGGTCACCGAAATATTCTCGTCGTCGGTTCCCGGCGCCTCCTTGCCGGACGGTTTGTCGCGCTTGCCCAGAAAGTCGTCGATTTCCCCGGAAAGCGCCTCGCCGAATTGCTGCGCGCCTCGAACGACGGTGGAAGACGCCGCCTCCGCAAGAAAAACAACTTTTTCCTGCGCAGAAAGCGCATCGAAATCGGAACGCATGCGTTGATACGTTTCGTTCTTCTTTTCCGAACCGGTATCGTTCATGGTCTTGCGAATGATCTTTCCGCGAACAGGCGCGTGGCCTGGCGAGTATGCAGTCTTCCATGCGGTCCTCGCGTCCTTTCCCGGTAGACGAAAAACGGGCGCGAAAGTTCCGCTGCCCTCCGCCGCCGCCAAGCGCCCATGAACGCCTCGCCGAACGCACATTCCGCTTCGGAACGCCCCCCGGACGACCTCCTTGAAGGCACGGTGGTCCGATCGACGGGAAGCTGGTGCGACGTACGCGCCGGGGACGAAACCATTCCGGCGCGCGTACGCGGGCGGTTTCAACTGGAAGAACAGGACGCCACAAGCCCCGTGGCCGTGGGAGACCGGGTTACGATGCAGCGAAACCCCGACGGGGCCGGGGTCATCACGCATATTCACGAGCGCAGGAACCAGCTGGGCCGCCGCGCCGCCGGAAGGCGGGTAGGACGCGAACATATTCTGGCGGCGAATATCGACCACATATGGGTGGTGCAATCCGTCCGCTTGCCGCGCCCCAACGCGGGCTTCGTGGACCGGGTGCTGGCGACGGCGGAAGCAAACGAAATCCCGGCGGGCGTCCTGTTCAACAAGGTGGACCTGGCCCGAAAGGAACATGCCGCAACCCTGTCGAGACTCTGCGACGAGTACCTGCGCATTGGCTATCCCGTCCTGACCACAAGCGCCGAAACCGGAGAAGGCGTCGCGGCCCTGAAAGCCCGCCTCGACGACAAAACAAGCGTATTCGCCGGGCCATCGGGCGTGGGCAAATCTTCGCTGATCAACGCGCTCGAACCCGGTCTGGACGTCCGAACGGCCGAGGTGAGCGAAAAAACGCGGCGGGGCCGCCATACGACCGCCTGCGCCACGCTCTTCGCCCTGGGCAGCGGCGGCTATATCGTCGATACGCCCGGCATCCGGGAATTCGGCGTCCTGCACATCAAACCCTGGGAGCTTTCACACTATTTCGTCGAGTTCAAGCCGTACATCGAGGCCTGCCGATTCCCTACCTGCACCCACGACCACGAACCGGACTGCGGCGTCCGGCAAGGCGTAGAGGACGGCGGCGTTTCCGGCGGGCGGTACCAGCGTTACCTCAACATCCTGGACGCCATCCGGCTGGGGGACAAGGACGTGGGGCGCTAAGCAAGACGGGCCAACGCCGGCGGGCTGCTTCCTACTTCCTTGCGGACCGCCTTCTGCCTGCCCCCCTGCGCCCTCCTTGCATTCGTCCGCCCGAAGCAGCCTTTTCCGCCAGCAAACCCAGCGCCTCCTCCAGCGTAATCTCCTCCGGGGACAGGGTTTTCGGAATGGACGCGTTGACCTTGCCGTGCTTTACGTACGGGCCATACCGCCCCTTGCGCACGTCCACCGGATCGCCGGTTTGGGGGTGCTCGCCGAGGACGCGGAGCGGCCCCACGCCTTTCCTGGGCTGCGCCAGGAGCGCAAGCGCCCGGTCCAGCTCCACAAACAGCACGTCGTCTCCTTCCGTAAGCGACACGAAGGTTCGTTCGTGCTGCACGTACGGGCCGTACCGACCGATATTCGCAAGCACAGGTTTGCCCGTCTCCGGATGCGCGCCCAGGGACCGGGGCAGTTCCAGCAAGGCCAGCGCCAGTTCCGAATCTACCGCTTCCGGGGGCGTATCCTTGGGCAACGAAACGCGCTTCGGCTTGCCTGTTACGTCCCCCACCCGGCCCAGCTGCACATAGGGACCGTAGGGGCCCTGGCAAAGCAGCACGTCCAGCCCGCTTTCCGGGTGCGCGCAAATCGGATGCTCCTTGCTGCCGTTGGAGGAAGTTTCCAGCAGCGACTGCAACGCTTCCGCAGAAAGATCGCCGGGAGACAGTTCCCTCGGAATGGACGCCCGGGCAGACGCGCCGTTCACCTTGCCTTCCACATACGGCCCGTATTTCCCCGTGCGCACGACGAACCCGGTCCATTTCGGGGAGGAAATCGTGGATATTTTTCTGGGGTCGATCCGGTCCTGTCCTGCCTGCACCTGCTGCACAAGCCCCGCGTCGCCAAGGTAAAAGTCCTCCAGCCACCCGGTCGAGGCGCGATCTCCCGTAGCGATATCGTCCAGAATCTGCTCCATGTCCGCCGTGAAGCCCACATCGACCAGGTCGGCGAACTGATCTTCGAGGAGCTGGACCGCAGCGAACGCCGTAAACGTGGGCGCCAGTTGCGATCCGCTGCGCCGCACGTATTCGCGGCGCACGATCGTGTCTATAATAGAGGCATAGGTGCTGGGCCGTCCGATGCCCTCTTTTTCGAGCATCTGCACCAGCGTGGCTTCCGTGTACCGGGCGGGCGGCTTCGTCTCGTGCTCCACGGACTCCACCTCGCGGCAGACCAGCGCGTCGCCTTCGGCCATGGGCGGCAGCGGGCGGTCGCGATGCTCCAGGGCGGCGTCCGGGTCGTCGGACCCTTCCACGTAGGCCCGGTAGAACCCCTGAAATTCAACCTGCTGTCCCGACGCCCGGAAGCCGGCCGCGTCCTCCCCTTCGCCGGCCTCGATGCGCACCGCGCGGCGACGCACGCGGGCCTTGGCCATCTGGCCCGCCACGGTGCGCTTCCATATCAGTTCGTACAAATCCGCCTCCTCGCCACTCAAGCCCAGTTCGTCTCTCGTTTTCATATCGCTCCCGGCGGGCCGAATCGCCTCGTGCGCCTCCTGCGCATTCGCCACCTTGCCCCCGAAACGCCTTGGCTTCGCGGGCAGATATTCCTTGCCGTACCGCGCGGCGACCGCCTTCCGGCTGGCCCGAATGGCCTCGTCGGAAAGCTGGGTGGAGTCGGTGCGCATATAGGTGATCAGGCCCTGCTCGTAGAGGCGCTGCGCGACTTGCATGGTCCGCCGGGCGGAAAAACGCAATTTGCGGCTCCCTTCCTGCTGCAAGGTCGAAGTAATGAACGGCGGCGGCGGCGAGGGCGACGTCATCCGCTCCTCGACCTGGACCACCCGCCAGGCGCGGTCCGGCAGCTCGGCGACCAGCGCCCGGGCCTGCGCTTCGCCAAGCAACACCAGGTCCTTGCCTGGCTCCAGTTCTTCCCGGAGCCGCCCGGTATGGTCGTCGAAATCCTTGCCCGCGGCAAGGCGCACCCCGCCGTAATGCGTCATTTCCGCCTGGAACGCCTGGCCCTCCGCCGACAGCGACGCCTTCAGGTCGAGCCAGATGGCCGGAACGAAGACCATCCGCTGTTTCTCTCGCTGCACAAGCAGCCGGGTCGCCACGCTCTGTACGCGCCCCGCGGACAATTTCGGGGCGATCTTGCGCCAAAGGAGCGGGGAAATGCTGTATCCGACGAGGCGGTCCAGAATGCGCCGCGTTTCCTGCGCGTCTACAAGGCTTCGGTCGATGTCTCGCGTTTCGCGGAGCGCGCGCTGGATGGCTTCCTGCGTAATTTCGTGAAACACCATGCGCCGCACGGGAATCCTGGGCGACAGCGCCTCGACGAGATGCCAGCCTATCGATTCGCCCTCGCGGTCTTCGTCCGTGGCGATGTACAGTTCGTCGACTTCCTTGAGCGCCGCGCGAAGTTTTCGCACCACTTTTTGCTTGTCGGGAGGCGTTACGTACACGGGGGCGAACCCGTTGTCCACGTCCACGCCATAGTGCTCCCATAATTGCTCCCGGCGCGCCTGCGGTATCTCGGAGGCTTTCCGGGGCAGGTCGCGAATGTGCCCCATGCTCGCCTCCACCCTGAAACCGGCGGGGAGGAAATTCCGGATGGTTTTGGCCTTGGTAGGCGATTCGACGACAACCAATCGCTTCATGCGCAAAGAAGGGTACGGTGCGAAAAAAACAGCGGCGGAATGCGCGCCTTCTCACGCTATCCCCCGCGCATCGTTCCCGAACGCAGGGGCCGGATTCGCAAAAGACGGCGCAATTTTTAATTCTTTCCAGAATTTTTCGTAATTTGTCAGGATAGGCCTTTTTTCGGCGCGGAGCCAGGAATGTTTCGATTTATATTCCTGCGGCGCCGGGGCCAAACGGCGAACAGGGCGCCCTGGCGCGCCATCCAGATCATTCGCCATCTGAATCATTCGTTATTAGTAACGCAATCTCTGCACATGAACACGCACGACCAAACCGACGCAGCGCAAACCGTCAAATACGTATACAGTTTCGGGGGAGGCCGCGCGGAAGGCGACCGAAGCATGAAATCCCTGCTGGGAGGCAAAGGCGCCAATCTGGCCGAAATGAGCGCGATAGGCCTGCCCGTGCCGCCGGGATGCACCATCTCCACCGAGGCCTGCCGCTATTATTCCTCCGAGGGGCATGCCTGGCCCGACGGGCTGGAAGAACAAATCGAGGAGGCCATTGTCCGCCTCGAAGCCGATATGCAGGCCAAACTGGGGAATCCGGAAAATCCGCTGCTGGTGTCGGTGCGCAGCGGCGCGGCGATCTCCATGCCGGGCATGATGGACACCGTGCTGAACCTGGGCATGAACGACGCGGTTGCGGAAGGGCTGGCCCGCCGCACGGGCAACCCGCGCTTCGCCTACGACGCCTACCGGCGGTTCATCGATATGTTCGGAGACGTCGTGGTGGGCGTGCCGCACGAACATTTCGAGGAGGCCATCGAAGCGCTCAAGCAAGAACGGGGCGTGGAAAACGACATGGACCTCGAGGCGGACGACCTGAAAGTCCTGGTGGAGCGCTACAAGGCCATCTATCGCCAGAACACCAGCCACATGTTTCCCGAAGACCCCCGGGAGCAGCTGCGCTTCGCCGTCAACGCCGTGTTTTCTTCGTGGGACGCGGAACGGGCCGTCAAGTACCGGCGCATCAACAAGATCGCGGGCCTGCTGGGCACGGCGGTAAACGTGCAGGCCATGGTCTACGGCAACATGGGGCCGACGAGCGGCACCGGCGTATGTTTTACGCGCAATCCTTCGACCGGAGAACACCTGCTCTACGGGGAATTTCTGGTCAACGCGCAGGGCGAGGACGTGGTGGCCGGCATCCGTACGCCCGAGGACATCAGCCGCATGTCGGATCATTTCCCCGAGGCGTACAAACAGTTGCTGGAGGTGACCGACCGGCTCGAAAAGCATTACCGCAACATGCAGGACATCGAGTTCACGATCCAGGACAACCGGCTCTTCATCCTCCAGACGCGCAACGGGAAGCGCACCGGCACGGCGGCGGTGACCATCGCGGTGGACATGGTGAAGGAAGGCCTCGTGGACCAGCGAACGGCGGTGCGGGACCTTGTGGAGCCGAACCACCTGGACCAGGTGCTGCATCCGCAATTCAAGGACATGGACGCCTACAAACCCGACGTGATCGGACAGGGGCTGCCCGCCTCGCCCGGCGCCGCGGTCGGGCAGATCGTGTTTTCGGCGGACGAAGCCGAGGCCTGGAAAGCGGACGGCAAAAAGGTCATCCTCGCCCGCATCGAAACCAGCCCGGAGGACGTAGGGGGCATGGACGCCGCCGAGGGCATTCTGACGTCGCGGGGCGGCATGACCTCCCACGCAGCCGTCGTGGCCCGGGGGTGGGGCAAGCCGTGCGTGGCGGGCTGCAACGAAATCGTAATCAATTATCGGGACAAGTCGTTCACCAACGGCAAGGTTACGTTCCGCGAAGGCGACTGGCTTTCTATCAACGGAACGACCGGCGAAGTCATTTCCGGGCAACAGCCGCTGGTGGAGCCGGAAATGGGCGGCGCGTTCGGGGAGTTCATGGAATGGACCGACGAATTCCGGGCGATGAAGGTGCGCACGAACGCCGACGCGCCGGCGGACGCCGCCAAGGCCATCGAGTTCGGCGCGGAAGGCATTGGCTTGTGCCGCACCGAGCATATGTTCTTCGAGGGCGGACGCATTCAGGCCGTTCGGGAGATGATCCTGGCGGACTCCGAAAAGGACCGGCGCGAGGCGCTCGCCAAACTCCTCCCCTATCAGAAGGAAGATTTTCTGGGCATCTTCCGGGCCATGGCGGGCAAGCCGGTAACGGTGCGCCTGCTGGATCCGCCCCTGCACGAATTCCTGCCGCACGACGAAGCGGGGCAGCAGGAAATGGCGGACGCGCTCGGCGTCGCCCTGCACGTCGTCGAGGCCAAGGTGGCGTTCTTGCACGAATTCAACCCCATGCTGGGCCACCGCGGGTGCCGCCTGGGCATAACCTACCCGGAAATCACCGAGATGCAAACCCGCGCCCTCCTTGAAGCGGCGGTGGAACTTTCGGGAGAAGGCGTCGAAGTGCTCCCGGAAATCATGGTGCCGCTCGTGGGTACGCTGGAAGAATTTTCCAACCAGAAAGCGGTCATCGACCGGACCGCGAAGGACGTTTTCGCCGAAAAGGGGGCATCTGTGGAGTACCTCGTGGGCACCATGATCGAGGTGCCGCGCGCCGCGCTGGTGGCGGACGAGATTGCGCGCGAGGCGGACTTCTTCTCCTTCGGCACGAACGATTTGACCCAGATGGGCTTCGGGTACAGCCGGGACGACGCCGGGAAGTTCCTGCCGTACTATGTGGAGGGCAAGATTCTGGCGGACGATCCGTTTCAGGCGCTGGACCAGAAGGGCGTCGGGCAACTCGTGCAGATCGGCACGGAGCGCGGACGCGCCACGCGGAGCGACCTCAAGGTGGGCATCTGCGGGGAGCACGGCGGCGAGCCTTCGTCCATCGGGTTCTGCTACCGGACGGGCCTGGACTACGTATCCTGCTCGCCCTTCCGGGTGCCCATCGCCCGCCTCGCCGCGGCGCAAGCGGCGCTGAACGAAGCGTAGCGGAAAGAAGCGAAAGCAAAGGCGATCTTACGCCTCGTTGCCCCGGGGCACGAAAGCCTGGACGCCGGTCAGGGCCCGCCCCAGCACGAGGCCGTGGATGTCGTACGTGCCTTCGTAGGTATTGACGCTTTCGAGATTCATCATATGGTGAACCACGCGGTATTCGCCTGAAATGCCGTTGCCGCCCAGCATGTCGCGGGCCATCCGGGCTATTTCGAGCGCCTTGCCGCAATTGTTGCGCTTGGCCAGCGAAATCATGGGGGGCGTGAGGCGGCCTTCGTCCTTGAGCGTTCCCAGCCGCCAGGCCAGGAGTTGCATCTGGCTAATCTCCGTCAGCATGTGCGCCAGTTTCGTCTGGACGAGTTGCATGGAGGCGAGCGCATGCCCGAATTGCCGCCGTTCGCTTACGTAGCGGCGGGCGCGGCGGAAACAATCTTCGGCGGCGCCCAGCGCCCCGAACGCAATGCCAAACCGGGCGCTGTTCAGACACGCGAACGGCCCGCGCAGCCCCCTGATTTCCGGAAACGCATTTTCGTCGGGGACGAACGCGTCCTCCATCACGATCTCGCCCGTTACGGAGGCGCGCAGCGACATCTTGTGATGCGTTTTGGGCGTGGAAAAGCCTTTCATGCCCCGTTCGAGGATAAATCCCCGGATCTGTCCCTCGTCCCCCTTGTTTTCGCGGGCCTTGGCCCAGACCACCGCAATATCCGCAATGGACGCGTTCGTGATCCACGCCTTGGCGCCATTGAGCGCCCAGCCTCCGTCGACCCGGATGGCGGACGCTTCCATGGAACCCGGATCCGACCCGTGATCGGGTTCGGTGAGTCCAAAACAGCCGATATATTCGCCCGTGGCCAGCAAGGGCAACAGCCGCCGCCGTTGCGCCTCCGTGCCAAACAGATGGATGGGGTGCATGACGAGCGAGCTTTGCACCGACGCGAACGACCGGTAGGCCGAGTCCACGCGTTCGAGTTCGCGGGCAATGAGGCCGTAGGCCATATGGCTTGCGCCCGCGCCGCCGTATTCCTCCGGGATCGTGGCGCCCAGCAGGCCAAGTTCGCCCATTTCGCGGGCAATCTCCTTGTGAAAGACTTCGTCCTGATTGCCTTCCAGCGCGCGCGGCTCCAGGCGGGACTGCGCATACTCCCGGGCCGACTCCATGATGAGGCGGTCTTCCTCCGTCAGCATGGATTCGAGGAGCAGGACATCGTCGGGGTTCAGGCGCGGCGAGGCCATGGGCGCGAGCAGGTTGTAATTGCGAGAGACGGCGAATCCCGTGCACGATCCGAAACGAAAGGGGTTCCGGAGACGGGCCGGAAGTGATCCGCTAACAATTGATTCTGACCGAAGGAAAAAATGCTACTTCTGCATGTCGTACCGCTTCCAGTCGGGTACATAAGCGGTCATTAACGCCTTGAATAGCCGTCCGTGATTGGGGACTCGCAGGTGCAGCAATTCGTGGGCAATCACAAAATCCTGAAATCCGTCTTCCTGGTCAGCCAGATCGTTCGCCAGCGTTATAATCCCTGACAGTGAGCAGGATCCCCATTTACGGGTCATATACTGAACCCGTACTTGCCGGGGTCGCACATTCAAGCGCCCTGCCCAGTATTCGACGCGGTGACAAATCGCCGTACGCCGCTCGTCATGCGTCTGCATCGGCATTCTTACCAAAAAGCGTTACAAGAATTCGCGCTACGATACGGCGACGGTCTTCTTCGGACAGCGCCAGAAGCGGTTTATACAGATACGCCCGCAATCGTCGTCTTTCTTCAGAATTCACCGCCGCGTTGGGAAACCGCTCAAGGAGCGCTTCGGTATCTCGCGCCAATTCCATGGAATCGATCCCGGCTGCTCGCAAGCCGTTGTCTTCCTTCAGTGTCCAATAGACGCCAAAGGCGCGCGGCGTAAGTTCGCTGTTTTTCAGTTCCTCGCCCGCAGCATCCTTTTCGCGAGCCAAAACCATCAATAAATCCATGGCCGCCAACCCGTCCGTGCGGCGGCGCTCCATATCCTGGAGAATAGATTCCGCCCGCTCTTTTAGAGGTATCAGGATGGCTTCCATCTCGGGCCGATTTTCGATTTCCCAGCGGAGGCTGCGCACCAGATTGAACACCTTGGCTTCTTTCGGACCAGGCTCTCCCCGAAGCATTTCCAGCGTACCTGCATCGAACATCACTGTCTTCGTAGAATCGCCAAGTTTATACTGAGCTGCGCTTTCCTGCACCATGAGGCGTGTTTTTTGCGCCAGATCCGTTTGGTAAGAAATGGTCTTCGCATGTGCGTTCCGTACCGTATCGTAAAGACGGGCAAGCTGTCCAAAATCTTCTATATGATCGCGCAGTTCCGGCGAAGGCGACAAAATCTCCCAAAGGGCTTCGAGCTCCTTATAAGCCTTAAAGAATTCCTCACGCGATTCAGAATCCAGAAAGCGTCCATAAACGATTCGTTCAAGATGTTCATCGGTATATCCTTCGCCTTCTCCAGTTAGGTAATTCGCCTTTACCTTCTGAATTTTTTCCAGAAAGTCCTTTTTCAGGAGGTCAAGCCCCTCAATAACCCCACTTACATCCTCGGAGTCGAATCGCAACGCTTTCTTTAATTCTCCGAGTACTCCCACAAAATCAACAACAAGGCCGACGCGCTTGCGGTCGGCTTTTCCATCCCCATAAGGCCGATTTACGCGTGCAATAGCCTGCAAAAGCACATGGTCGCGCATCGGTTTGTCGAGATACATGCAGTAAAGACACGGCGCGTCGTAGCCGGTCAGTAACTTGTCAGTGACAATGAGAATCTGCGGATTCTGACCTGCTTTCTTGAACATGCGGCGGACATCTTCCTCACGCTTTGACGAAAGCTGTAATTCGGCGACCAGCGGACGCTGAACAATATCGTCAGTGTTCTCGGTATAGACTGCGGCGCTCCATTCGCTCGGAAGGTGTTTATCAAGCGCGGCCTTATATTTGGCGCAGGCCTCCCGATTCACGGCAACAAGAAAAGCCTTGTAACCGAGCGGCCTCACATTTTCCTTATAGTGATCGGCGACAAAGGCGGAAATCTTCTCTATACGATCATCGGCTGTCAAAAAAGTGCGCAAACCAACGGCTCTGTCGAGCACTTTGTTAAGTTCGTCAACATCGGTGACAGCTTCGCTTTCGGCAAGAGAGAAAAACTCCTGGTCGAGCCGTTCTGCAGGCACCCTCATTTCGCTGGGCGCCATCGTGTGGCGAATCGGCAGCGTCGTCTTGTCTTCAATAGATTCAGCAATCGTGTATTTGTCCAGGTAACCCCGCTCGTCTTCTGCCCCAAATATCTTGAACGTTCCTTCGCCCTGGTGCGTACGGGCAATCGGAGTGCCGGTAAATCCGATAATCGTAGCATTGGGCAAGGCTGCCATCAAATACGTACCCAGATCCTTGGCCACGGATCGGTGCGCCTCGTCGATGAACACGTATATGTTGTCGCGGGTGTTGGCGTTTTTCTCGATACCTTCGAACTTGTGTATCATTGAGATAATCAGTCCTCTCCTGTCGCTCGTAAACATATCCCGCAATTCGATTTTGGAATGAGCTTCAGAAACAATGATATCCTGCTGCTGCATTTCTCCAAGCAAGCGCTCTACCCAGCCCTTCAGCTGTCCTTCGAGCTCCGTCCGGTCCACTACGACGACCACCGTCGGCGTACGAAACCGGTCCTCTCGTTCGAGAATAAGCCGGGCGGCGGTTAGCAGCGTGAAGGTTTTGCCAGAACCTTGCGTGTGCCAGATGAGCCCTCGACGTTTTTCCTGATTGGAACAGCGCTCGACAATGCGGTCAGCGGCGCGACGCTGGTGCTGACGAAGAACAGACTTCTTCGTTTCGCCATCCTCAACATAGAAAAGAATCCAGTCGCGCAACGTACGCAGGAAATCGGTCGGTTCGAAAAACGACTGGACGGCGAACTTATAGGTGTCCTCTGGTCGTTCCTTCCAGCGCGCCATAAAACGATGCGATACATTCCAAGTAACGCCATACCAGTATTCGAGAAGGTGCGTGACATTGAAGAGTTGCGCCGCCCCCAGCAACTCGGGCGTTTCCTTCTCGTAGCGCCGCAGTCGAGTAATGCCGCGTTCGATAGCGTCGGCATCCGTTGGATTCTTGTGCTCGACGATAGCAACCGGTACGCCGTTGACTACGAAAATAGCGTCCGCCCGATTACCCTTGCGGGCCAAAGGCTTTATCCTCCACTCCCACGTAACGTGTAGTGCATTATTTCCCGGATTCTCGAAATCGATGAACCGAACCCGCCGAGAACGTTGCTCGTCCTGGTCGTACCATTGCCGTTCGCCACGCAGCCAGGCAAGTATCTCCCGGTTGCCTTCGATAGTGGGGTTAATTGCTTCAAACTGGTCGATAACAGACCGAATAGCATCGTCCGTCATCCAGACATTGAAACGCTTCAACGCTCCTTCGATCTCGTCCCGGAATAGCGTTCCCGCCTCACCCCCCCGTTTCTGCAAGGCAGTACTGGGCGGGACGGGCACCCAGCCGATAGTCTCCGCATGGCGAACCATCGGGAACTGGACAGCGGCGGATTCTGTGATTTTCAGGTCAGTCATGCCGGGCTATTGCTGTCAATCCTCTCGGAATACTGAATAACGGCTATGTTTCTTTGTATTGCAACGATGGGAATAAGACCTCTATCCACCCCCTTAAACCCCTTTCGCGCCCCTTTCGCGCCCCTTTCGCGCTCCCTTCGCGCTCCCTTCGAAAGCTTCCAGCGTGTTAGTTTTCCTTGATTCGTGGAAATTACCAAGCCTTCGCCTTTCAACTCTTCAAGGGTTCTTCGCAATTGACGTTCGGAGACAACGGCAGTCAAATGGGTATTTATCTCTCGACGCGACAAGCCATCCTCTGAATGATATAGCAAGCTAAGAATCGCTGCTTTACGATCAGCAGGCCGCCCATATCTGTATTGCTCCGGCACGAATTGGCCATGCCGGAAACGTACGGTCACAGAATCGTTGACATCCTCTATTTCCAGAGGCGGAAGCCCCGCCGAATCTACCCAATCCATCATTTTGAGCGTTCCAGTCCCCCACTCTTCAATGATTCCGCAGCGATGAAACGTTTGCGCAATCAACGGATTCCAGGGACGCGAGGGGTGCGAAACAAACAAGCGCTCCGGCGTCAGGTCGAAAGGCAGTGGGCCGGCCGAGGTGATTTCCAGGCGGTCGGCGTAGATTGCCACTCCTATCGATCCTCCATGTATCGAATAGTCGCGGTGGCATATCGCATTCGCCAGCGCTTCTCTCGTCGCTGGCTGAGGATAGAGCGGTTCGTCGATCCGCTCAATACGGTCTGATTCGAACCGCGCAGCGACGGGAAGGCTGTCGCGCAAAAATCGCTCGGCGCTTGCAAGCAATGAGAAGGCATTTCCGTTAAACTGGCGATTATCCAGAAAATCCATCTTGTCAACGCCCCGGAAACGGGCAACCCGGAGTTTGCATTGCGGCAGACGAGACATCAGCCGCTCCCGCTTGCCGAACAGCACTACGGCCGCCCGCAGAAGTACGCCCTCTTGCAAAAGCCCAAGTCCGCGCAGCAAATCAATCGGATCCCGGGTTAGCGGCTCATCCAGATGCTCGCGCCGAACCGCTTCCGCAACGACTCGCCGAATTTGGGCGACGTCGAGATGCTCGACGGACCATCCTTCGGCGGGCTGGGTCTCCCAGCGCATTTCGCCGTGCATTTGCTCCATAAGCATGCGACGGTATTCGTGAGAAGACATGGCTACGGTCGTGTTGCCGACCCGACGATACGCCTTTCCGCGATACATATACGGTCGCGACGGTCCTCTACCCACTTCAACCGCCAGCACTTCGCGGTCGCCATTCACGCGAATCCGCTCAATGACGGGCAATTCTTGCGGTTCGATTCTCCGAAGTTCTTCGCTCAAGTCCTCGATAGTGCGTTTGCCTACCTGCTGGCCCTCTACTTTGCCTTCAGGGGTCACGCCAAACAACACATGCCCCCCACGGTGGTTGAGCATGGCGCACACGGTTTTGGCTGCCTCGCGGCGCGCCCCCGTCGTATGCTTGAACTCGAGGGTCTCGGATTCGCCGGCGGCGACCAGGGTTGTGATTTGGTCAATGGTCATGGGTACACCGAGTTTCGCGCTACGTGAGTCTGGAGATACCATCTAATATCATCAAAATATTTATTGCTTTCTGTCTATAATTTTCAGCAGGCAATCAATGTCTACATCCTCTCTAAATTTATCCCTATCGGTTGTATCGATAATCTGCCATAGGATGGCGACAAGAAAAGTGCATAACATCATTGTAAGTTTTTGAATGTTACGTACCAAATCCAGTATTGCATCTGCATCATTGGATCCCTCATGGTACATAGTCGGATCCTGATAATTTGATTTGATTCGAGCACGGTATAAATAATCAAAAATTGTTGTTGGTGTGATACTGTGTGCAATATCGATTTTCTTTTGTTTTTTCAGGATACCGCGTATCTTTTCTGGCTTTTTAGCCTTCTTTCTTTCTTGTTTCAACTTAAATTCAATCAATCTTTGACGTGTTGTATTGAGACACTGTGCGATATGAGCATCTCTCGTTGTTTCGTTTGGTCGTTCGATATTAAATCCCGACCCTATAGACATACGATTATCGCTAATGTTTATCAATTCAGGCTGGGCATCTTTGCACCCCTTATAACCATTTTTAAGTATAGCTGAAAAAGGAGATGGAAAAAGATGACGGACTATACGTTCTGCGGCCTCTCGCATAAATGCACCATGTGTTTTCGGTAGATTGTTGACACCATGTTTAGCGGATAAAAAAGCCATGCCGAATCCATGAACTGCATAGTATGCTTGTACGGACAACCAGAGCGCACTGACCATGGCGAAATCGGGCCTCTCGTCAATGGGAATGCCTTGAATGAGCTTCAATGTTAGGTTTCCTCGTAGTAAATGTTGTCTTACTGATTGGTGATTGTAGCGCGAAGACGGTTGAAGTTGTGAAAACGCCTCCAAGCGAGATTGTGCCTCGTATGGCGTACAATCCGTCTGCGTCCACAGACACCATGCTGCGTTATAGTTAGAATAGGTTCTGATCGCAGCTTGGGTATCAGAAATTTCCGAATTTATTACGCTGGATACTTTCATGTTTCCTCTGTAATATTTTTGAGATACAGCATGTATTGAGTGTTGTCAGGGTCCCGTAAATCCGGGATAGTCCCCCTGCAATGCTCTTCCCGTTTTTTTCGAACTGCCGGTAGGTCAAGTTGCCCCGTACTGATCTTTCCTGTCATGAGTTTGTATAACAAGGCCTTGAACAAATTTTCGAGCACCATACGCTTCCTACGATGCAGGTCAATCTTGCAGTCAATAGTATTGAGGATAGCAACAATTTCATGCTGTTCTTGCAGACTCGGCAATGGGATTGGCTGTTCCTTGATCATCCGATCCGTTACAGCCGGATAGCTGGCACCTGTTTGTATTTCCGCAAGTTGCTGAACAAACTGGCTACGCTGCACGGCGTAGTAGGTAAAATTCCGAGCAGTCATCTTGCTATCCCGACGAAGAACACAGAACGCGGTGGAGCAAACCTGATTATTCAGTTCATCAGGGACAACGGCGACGCGCAAGAGAGTGGGTCGCACGGTTGCAAATATGATATCACCGGTCAAAATGTGCTTCCTTGCGCGACCGGGCGCCTCTTTAAGAATGTATGAGGATGTCGTTTCAATGCGCAGGTAATCGCGAGAAATGGATGAAACATCCACATAATTGATCTTTCGGCTGCCTTCGGACCGCAGATCAACTGAACCAGTAGAAGTACAAAGCGCGTCCAAGGGCACCACCTCCCAACTCTCCGGCAACGGTCCAATCTCGGTTTCCTTCTGTGCTTCGCCGCGCAGGCCGCACGTGAACAGGGTCTGCATCGCAACACGCTTCAACTCCTGTGCAAGTACGACACCCTGATCATGCATTTTGATAGCTTCACGTACTCTTGCAAGCACGGTAACAATAGCCCGCTGCTCACCGATCTCAGGTTGCGGCACCTCAAGTCCTGCTAACCGGCTGCGCGACAGATTCGGTATCGTCGTCTTGTTGCCTGCCCCCTCAAAAATGCCTAGTTGAGTAAAAGCGGATTGCAAGAAATACACATAGAAACGTGGTTCGACCCCCTCGCCAACAGGCCGTAAGCGATGCAGGTGATTCTGAAACGACATGGTTTCGACTTCCCCGCTCCAGATAGCCGCACGACCGATCTCACCGCCTTCGCAAACAAGCATGTCGCCGGGCCGCAGTAGTTTGTTAGACAATTCGCGCTCCGGAATCGACATCTCATCTATAAACGATATATCTACCTCATCCCAAAGGACATTCGATGTCCTGAGAAATGGTGTCTTGTCAGGACCGCTTCGAGCGGCGGCGGACATGGTTTTGCCCGCACCAATCTCGAATAGATCTCCGAGCGGGTGCCATGTCCAGAAAGCATTCATAGCAAATGTACCAGCATTTTTTTCAGTGACGCATCAACCTGACGAGCCTCATCATCAAGACTCTGCATATCGGCAACAATGTCTTTGATCGGACGCTGCGCTACAGTGCTAATCCGACTCACCCACCGACTCGGACTCAAATTGTAATCCGCCTTCGCCGCCTGCTCCCTTGTGATAACGACAATCTCCCCTTCCACAGCTTCGCCCTTCACGAATGCCGCCGCAAGCGGACGGATATCTTCCTTGGGTATGTAGTTCTTGGGTCGCCCCTTTTTCATTCGACGACTCGCGTTAAGCAACACGATCTTACCCTTTCGCGCTTCTGGCTTGTGCTTCGACAACACCACGATAACCCCGGCAGCGGTCGTATTATAGAAGAGATTGTCCGGCAACAGGATCACGCCGTCGATCAGGTCATGGTCGACGAACCATTTGCGGATGTTGCGCTCCTTGTCTTCATGCTTACTGCCCGACCCGCGCGTGACAGCGCCTGTGTCAAGCACCACGGCAGCCCGTCCGCGCTCGTTCATACACGCAAGGGTGTGCTGTAACCAGGCCCAATCCCCCTTGCCAGTCGTTGGACCGCCCGCAGTACGGAAGCGATCAAACGAATCGTTGGCGAATAAATCCGAATTGAACGGCTGGTTCCACATCGGGTTGGCGACCACGACATGATAAGTATCAATCTGCCCCGAAGGTGTCTTGAACTTGGGGTTGATCATCGTGTCGCCGCGGGCGATCTTTACCTCCATATCATGGATGATCGCGTTCATGTGAGCGACAGCGTAGCTCTCCGCTTGGAGTTCCTGCCCATATAGATTGAGCGGTACGCGGCTGGTCGGGTCAAGTTCGCGGGCGACAAGCTGGAGTTTGACCAATAGCCCTGCCGACCCGCAAGCATAGTCGTGACAACGCTCGCCGGGTTTCGGGCGCAGTATGTGAGCCATCAGAAAACCCACCTCGGTCGGCGTAAAGAATTCGCCCGCACTCTGACCGGAGCCCTCCGCAAACTTGCGCAGCAAGTACTCGTAGGCCCGTCCGAGGAAGTCGGGCTGCACGTCTGCAAGGCCCAGCCGGTACCGAGAATCGGAAAATGTTTCTACGACCTGCCTCAGTTTGGCCGGATTTATATCGCGCTCGCCGTTTCGCTCGGATGCGAAATCTACCAGATCGATAACGCCCCCAAGAGACGGGTTATAACGCACCACAGCGCGTACCGCATCCGTCAGACGCTCCCCGATGTCCCTCGAACGGGTGTCCGGGCCTGTACTGTCGAGCAACTCATCCTCTTCGCGACCGCTGATGACGCTCCAACGCGCTTCCGGTGGCAGATAAAAACGCACCAAATTGTGATCTCCATCGACAATTTCCCATGCGGTCTCCAGGCTTCCATATTCTTCCGCCAACCGATGCACCTCGTCGTCGAACACATCGGAAAGCCGCTTTAGAAACAGGAGGGGCAACAAATAGTCCTTGAATTTGGGCGCATCCTTTTCGCCCCGGATAGCGCAAGCCGCGTCCCAGAGCATCTGCTCCATGGACCTGGTGGAAGCAGTGGCGTGATCCTTTCGAGAGCGGCGGCGGGTTACATATACGGCAGAGCGGACCGCATTAACGTCAGGGTCCGAGGTATCGACCCCAGCTTCCTGAGCAAGATCTAGAATTGCCAATCGGGCCGCCTTCTGGGGCATTGTGGCACCCCCCTCCCAGCGATTGACCGTGGCGAAAGACACGCCAAGACGTTCCGCAAGCTGCGCCTGCGTAAGGTCCAGATTGGCTCGAATGGCCCGGAGAACTGGCTCGACGGATTGAATATTTGCTATATCTGCCATATATGCAGTATAACAAACGTTTTGCAAAAAGTCAAGAGGAAACGCAAAAAAATCGATGTTGAATCATTATCTTTAGCCAACCGTACGCCCAAAGAGGAGCCTGCGATGCCCGTAGTGAACGTCCATCAAGCGAAAACCCATTTGTCGCGCCTGCTCGCGCAAGTCGAGCAGGGCGAGGAAGTCGTCATTGCCCGCAACGGCAAGCCGGTCGCGCGCCTTGTGCGTCTCCAGTGCCAGGGGAAGCCGCAATTTGGTTCATGGAAGGGCCGGATAGCGCTCGACGACAGCTTTTTCGATCCGCTCCCGGAAGAAGAATTGTCTGCCTGCGAGGTTTGATCATTGCGTCCCATGAAAAAGTCGCTCAAGCCTTTTCCGCAAAAACACAGCGAACACACCTGCGAACTGGATCGCATCATTGACGCCGTCGCCCAGGCATACCACGGCGATGCGGCGCGCATGGATCGTTTCCTGAATCGCCCTCATCCGCTGCTCGAAGGCGCAACGCCCTTTGACATGGCGCGGTCCAGTTCCGCAGGAGCCCATGCCGTGCTGAATCTGGTGCGCCGCGCCGTAGCCGGCGTTGTCGCGTAAGCCATGTGTATCGGCTTGGAGAGCCGCTAACGGCATATCGCACAGGCGACTCCCAAGGCGCCTGGCCGATATTATAGCGCTGAGGGCGCCAGCCGGATTTCACAGGACGCACCCCCTTCGCGCCCCTTTCTTGCCCCCTTCGCGCCCCTTTCTCGCTCCCGCCGCCGTATCCTGTCCCCGCGAGGAGCGAAATAATCCAGAACCGCCGCCGCTTGACAATATGCGCAGGCTGCCGTATACTTGCCCCGGTTGAATATTTCAGGAATTCGTACAAACGCCCGCAGCGGATGCGGAATTAACGCATTTTTCGCGAACTGTTCGTCTCTGAGTCGCATGTTCTTACTGCCTTGATGCATGATAGCCCCCCCCCCCTCGATATAGACGCGGGCGCTTTTCGCCTTCGTTAAGTTCGTTTATTGCGTACGGATTTCGCGTCTTTTCGGCGCTGTGCCTGCTGCTTTTTTTGGCGTTTTTCGCTGTTTCCGCGCAGGCGCAGACGCTCGCGCTCGACCCCACCGAGATCGCTTCCTCCGCGCTCGACGGAGCCAAGATCACGCTCATCCCGAAGAAACTCACGTTTATCGCGGCCGGCGGGGGCGGCAACGAAGAGGGCGACCGCCTTGACAGACGCGATGCCAAGTCGTATATTAACAGCGACGACCTCGTCAAGAATGGAAGCAAAACCGTTATACCCGACACGGCGGTGCGACTCAGCGCAGCGGGTCTTGCGCACATCACCTTGTCGGGGGCGCCGGCGGGCTTGACGATCGCGAGCGGTCGGCTGCTTGCGGTCCAGGACGGGGAGACGCACGGCCTGAATACCAATAGTACTCACCGTTCCGTAGAAATCACGCTGGCCTACTCGGGCTCCGGCGTAAGCGGAACGCCCTCGGTAACGGTCACCGTCGGGACCGCCCTGTTGCGCCGGGCCGAAACCGACAGTTCGCCACTCTCAGAAAGTATTTCTGCGTCTTTCATGATCGATGCAACAGGGGCGGGCGTGTCCGTAAGCGCTTCGTCGCTCTCGATCATAGAAACGAATCCCTTGCAGACGTACGAGGTGTCCCTGAATTCGGATCCGGGGGCGACGGTTACGGTTACGGCGACGTCGGGCGACCAGACGGCGGTACGGGTCAAGAACGAGACAAGCGCCTTTGGCTCCTCGGCTACGCTAACGTTCACAGGAGGCAATAGCGGCAACTGGAGCACGCCGCAGACGATAGGCGTCTTCGCGCGCTCAGACTCGGACACGCAAAGCGAAACGGTGACGATCGCGCATGCGGCGACGGTATCAGACGCAAGCAACCCGTACCACGGCATAACCATCCCGTCGGTTACGGCGAACGTGACAGATTCGGACGGCTTGCCGGTTGTAAGGTTTACGGGCAGTATTGCCGTTGTAAACGAAAACAAATCCAGCATATTACTCACTGTGCGCAAGACGGGCAACGGAGCGGCGACCGCAGGGTACGCCACAAATGACGTGAGCGCGACGGCGGGAGCGGACTATACGGCGACGTCGGGCACGCTCTCGTTCGGCGCGAACGAGACGGAAAAGACGATCTCTGTTCCCATTCTGAATGATGACATATACGAGGGCCCCGACTCCGAGACCTTTCATTTGACGCTGTCCGTCGTAGCGGGGACGTCGAACCCCACCGTGCTTGGCGTGCCGCGAAGCACGGTGATAACTGTTTTCGACGACGATCTTCCTCCAGCAACGCTTAAGCCGGGCGTGTCCGTAAGCACTTCGTCGCTGTCGATCATAGAAAAATTCCTTCCGAAGACGTACGAAGTGGTTTTGACAACGAACCCTAACGCCGACGTTACGGTTACGGCGACGTCGGGCGACGGATCGGCGGTACAGGTAGCGGCCCCGGGAGGCGCCTTTGGCTCCTCGGCTACGCTGACGTTCACGGGCGGCGCAAGCGGCAACTGGAATACGCCGCAAACGTTCACGGTCCAGGGGCGGGGCGACAACGACCAGAATAGCGAGCAGGGCGTACGCATCGCGCACGCAGCGACCGTGCCGACGGATACGGGCAACCCCTACCACGGCGTATCTATCGACCCCGTTACGGTGAACGTTACGGACTCGCATGGCCTGCCGGCCGTGCGCTTCCAGTCGTCCAGCTACACCGCCCAGGAGAATCTCGCGTCGAAGCAAATGACGCTGACTGTGACGAAGACAGGCCATGGCGCGGCGAAGGTAGCGTACGCGACAACGGACCTTACGGCGACGGCAGGGAATGACTACAGGGCGACGTCCGGCACGCTTTCGTTTGGCGCGAACGATACGGAAAAGACGATCACAGTCGCGCTCCTGGACGACAATGTACACGAAGGCAACGAAAGCTTCCGCGTACTTCTTAGCGTCCCTTCGGACGCCGCGGACCCATACGCCCTCGCTAACCCAATAAGCGCGGTGGGCATTATCATTGAGAACGATCCGGCGCCGTCGACGCTTGTACTGTCGGTAAACAAATCGTCCATATACGAGGGAGAATCCGCAAGGGTCGTGGCTACCCTGACGCCTGATCCTCACGCTGAAGTCACCATACCCGTTCGCGCGAAGACGGGCTCCGAGAACGACATCTCGTTCAGCAACCCGAATACCCTCGTCAGGACGCAGAATATCACTATATTCAGTGGCAGAACCGGTGGCGAAGATTTCACAGGCGTCTACGACAGCGTTGTCGAGCCGGACGAAACGGTGATTGTGGAAGCGTACAATTTGCCTCCATCGGTGCGTCTGGCGAAAGCGTCGGACGGCGAGGCGAGCATTGTTGTCAAGACGCGTCCGCGGGTGGATATAAACGTTGCCGGTCAAAAGACAGATGGCGTTCGTCGTCTTGTTTCTCTTGCCGAGGGCGCGACAGCCGAGGTGACAGCGACGCTTTCAGAGGGGGCTCCGTCCGGGGGCGCGTCAGTGTCGTTCAAGGCGCGCGTCCTCAGCAATCCAGGCGACGGCTCGTACGTCCCGGGGGACGCGTCGGACTTTAGCGTCAGTTCGTCGCTCGCGTTCTCGGCGGGCGCGACGACGCCCGACGCAACGACGACGCTAACAATCACGGACGACAACCTGTACGAGGGGCCGGAGCGCGTCTATCTCGACGTAGACGCTGCGCAGACGACGGGCGCAGCCACGCACCAGAGCGTCCTTCTTGACATTGAGGACAACGACGCGGCGCCATCGGTGGCGCTCTCTGTTCGTCCGGCGACCGTGGCGGAAAATGCGGGCGCGACGACCGTTACGGTGCGCGGAGACGTGCAGGGCGCAACGCGCTTCGGCGCGCCGGATACGATTGCGGTGAGCGTGGCGGCAAGCGGCGCCCAGGGCGTAACAGGCTTCGCGGCGGTGGAAGACTTCGATCTGGTGATTCCTGCGGCAGCGGACGCGGATTCGACGACGTTTACGCTGACGCCCACGAACGACAACACAGACCAGGCGGACGAGACGATAACGATATCGGGCGCGGCGGACGGCGTAACGATTACGGGCGCGACGCTCACGCTCGAAGACGACGACACGTCGGTTATTCCGACGATAAGCATTCGCGGCGGCGCACCGGCGCATGAAGGAACCTCCCACCCGTCCTTTATCCTAACGGCAAGTCCGGCGCCGACGCAGGACCTGGACGTAACGGTTGCGATAGCAGACGCTCCGGGCGACTTTCTCAAGACCGCGGCTGAGGGAGACAGAACCGTAACGATCCCCGCAAACAAGGTAGAACACATCTTTACGGTGCAGGCATTGAATGACGACACCGTGGACGAGCCAGACGGCGACGTGACAGCGACGGTAAAGCCTGGCGCAGGCTACACGGTGGGTACGCCTTCGTCGGGGGCGACACGCGTAGTCGACTGCAGTGAGACAACCGTTACGTTCTTGGGGGGAGCTGCAGGCAACGTTACGGAGGGCAACGCGAGGACGATCAGGATAATGCTCAATCGCAGCCTCGTAAAGGGCGAAAAGATTGAGGTGACGCTCCTTGCGGATGGCACGGCGACGCGGGGTACGGACTATACGTTTGCGGGGGCGACGGCGACGGGCGTAAGCTACGCGAACCTCAACGACACCAGCAAATCTCCGAAGGTGACGTTTACGGGTCCGAACACGGGCGCCTCGGCGAAGGAAGTTGTAATCACGCTCATGGCGACGGCAGACGCTGTAGCGGAAAGTACGGCGGAAACGGCGATTATACGCATTAAAGGTATCATATATGCGGGCCTTGGCGCGCTAGGTGCGGTACCGGGTAAGAATATCCCTGTGACATTCAGGATAATGGACCAGACGATTAGCATCGCGCCGGGGTCGGGGGTAGACGAAGGCGCGGCGGCGTCCTTCACGGTGCGGGCAAGCGCGGCCCCGTCGTCGGACCTTGACGTGACGGTGAACATAGAGGACGACGCGACAAGCGATTTCGTGACGGCGGCGAACGAAGGGTCGAAGATGGTTACCATCGCGGCGGGCCAGAGGACGGCGACGTACTCCGTGGCGACGGCGGCGGACAATACGGACGAGCCGAACGGGAACGTAACGGCGACCGTACAGAGCGGATCGGGCTATCAGGTCTCTTCGACTTCTTCGGCGGCCTCGGTGGCTGTTGCGGACGACGACGCGACGACGCTGACGCTGGCGGCCCAGACGGCGGGAAACGTTACGGAAGGCGGCGCGAAAACGCTCGCGCTCACGCTCGGACGCGCGCTCGTTGCGGGCGAAAAACTCACGGCGCCCCTTGCGTTCGCGGGGGCGGCGACGCGGGGTACGGACTATACGCTTGCAGGCGCGACCCAGGCAGGCGTAGCGTACAATAACCTGAATAGCGGCAGCGCCTCGGTCGTCTTTACGGGTCCGTCGCCCACCGCGACGACGATTACGTTTTCCGCTTCGACAGACAATGCGTCGGAAGGCTCGGAGACGGTGGAAATAGGCCTTGGCGCGCTTGCGACGACAGGCCTCGGCGGCGGCGCGACGGGGATGAACAACCTCCCCTCCTTCAGCATTACAGACCCCGCATCGGACCCGACGATAACGATTAGCGCAGGATCGGGGGTAACGGAAGGCACGGCGCTATCGTTCACGCTAACGGCGAACCCCGCCCCGACGCAGGCCCTCGACGTAGCGGTGACGATAGCGGACGCGGCGAACAGCGATTTCGTGCCGTCGGCGGGCGAAAACGCCCGCACGGTTACGATCGACGCCAACAGCGCGACGAAAACGTTCACGGTGGCGACGACGGCCGACACTGCGGACGAGCCGAACGGGAACGTAACGGCAACCGTAACGAGTGGATCGGGCTACGCGTTGGGCAGTCCAGCGTCCGCCGAGGGGTCCGTAAACGACAACGACGCCACGACGGTAACGCTTTCGACGCCGGACAAGACGGCGAAGGAGGGAGACGCTTCGGCGACGGCGACGATCAGGCTGAATCTCGGGCGCGCCCTCAGAGCGGGCGAGGCGCTCGCCGCACCCTTGCAATTCTCCGGCGGCTCTGCAGGCGCGGAGTTTACGCTTGCGCTCTCGGGCAATCCGACGGGCGTAACGTTCGCCTCAGCCACAAGCACGGTTACGTTCGAGGGACCGACGAATACGCCAAGCGCTACGGAGGCCACGCTCATACTCAGGGCGGAGGACGATGCGGACGAGGACGACGAAACGGTGACGGTATCCATCCCCGCCTCCTCGACCGGCAGCGCGCCGAAACTTGCGGCGACGGGCCTTGGCGGCGGCGCCACAGGCAGCCGCGCGGGCGACGGCGAAATAGCGATAGAAGACGACGACATGATACCGGAAATAGCTGTTTCCGCCGGATCGGGCGTAGACGAAGGGGCAGCGGCCTCCTTCACGCTCAGCGCGACCCCCGTGCCCACGCAGAATACGAACGTGCGGGTAACGATTGCGGAAACGGGCAGCGGCGACTTTGTGGCGGCGGGCGACGAGACAACGCGCACGGTGACGATCTCGGCGGGCAGCGCGTCGCAAACGTTCACGGTGGCGACGACGGCGGATAATACGGACGAACCGAACGGGTACGCCAGAGCAACGCTTGCGGGCGCGGCGGGCTATACGATTGCTTCTGCGGGCGCGGCGGACTCGGTGGCGGTGGCGGACGACGACGCCACGAGCGTCACGCTGGCGGGACCGACGGGCAACGTGACAGAGGGCGGCGCGAAAACGCTTACGCTCACGCTTGGACGCGCGCTTACGGACGGCGAAACGCTCACGGCCCCCCTCACATTCGCGGGCACGGCGACGCGCGGCGCAGACTATGCGCTCGCCGCGCCGCAGACGACGCCCGCAGGCGTAACCTACAATAACCTTGCAAGCGGCAGCGCCTCGGTCGTCTTTACGGGCCCCTCGGCGCAAGCAGCGCCCATAACGTTCCGGGCGACGGCGGACGCAGACGCAGAAAACCCGCCGGAGACGGTTGCTATAGGACTTGGCGCGCCCGCCTCGACGGGCCTTGGCGGCGGCGCGACGCAAACGAACAACCTCGCCTCCTTCGGCATAGAGGACCCCGGGGCGGAGCCAACGATCACTGTTAGCGCAGGCACGGGCGTAGAGGAGGGCGCGCCCGCCTCCTTCACGCTTAACGCGAACCCGGTGCCGTCCGCCCCCCTCGCCGTTACGGTGAAGGTGGACGACGCGGCCTCCAGCGACTTCGTGGCGGCGGGCGGCGAAGGCAACAGGACGGTTACGATCGCGGCGAACCAGTCGTCCGCCACGTTCGCCGTCGTGACGAATCCGGACGCTATCGACGAACCGAACGGCGCGGTTACGGCGACGGTGATCGACGGCGCGGACTACGCGGTGGGCAACCCGGCGTCGGCCGAGGTAGCCGTAGACGACAACGACGCGACCACGGTGACGCTTTCGACGCCGGACAAGACGGCGACAGAGGACGACGCAGCGGCCACGGCGACGCTTACCCTTACGCTCAGCCGCGCGCTGACGGACGGCGAGGCGCTTGCTGCGCCCTTGCAGTTTACGGGGGGCGAAGCGGGTACGCACTTTACCCTGGCCCTCTCCGGCGCGCCGGCGGGCGTAACGTTCGACGCCCCGTCGAGTACGCTATCGTTCGAAGGATCGGGTACGCCAAGCGCGACAGAGGCGACGCTCACGCTCGCCGCGCGGGGCGACGCGGACGCGGCGGACAGAACGGTTACCGTATCTATCCCCGCCTCCTCGACAGGCGCCAGCCCGACCCTTGCGGCGACGAACCTCGGGGGCGGAGCCACAGGCGGACGCGCGGGCGACGGCGAAATAACCATCACGGACGACGACGAGGCGCAAGTATCTTTCCTCGCGCCCGCCGCGAACGCAACAGAGGCGTCCGGCACGGTGAACGTGCAGGTCGTCCTGAACCCCGCGCCCCCCACGAACATTACGATCGCTTACGCGCTCGGCGGCGACGCAACCCGGAACGAAGACTATACGGCAAGCGGAACGGTTACTGCGACGGCAGGAGACACGGCCGTAGAAATACCCGTATCCGTGACGGACGACGACGTAACGGAGGCGAGCGAAACCATCGTCCTGACCCTCGAAAAAGGCGAGGGCTACGCGCTGGGAACCGCGAATACGCACACGCTCACCGTCGCGGACAACGACGCGCCCGGCGTCATAGCGAACCCGCTGTCCCTCACCGTAAACGAGGGCGGCCTTGCGGGAACCTATACGCTGCGGCTCGCAACGAACCCGGGCGCCGGCGCCACCGTGACCATTACGCCCCGATCCGGCGACGCGGGCGCGGCGACCACGACAGGCGCCCTCGCGTTCGACAGCGACAATTGGCAGACGCCGCAGCCCGTAACCGTTACGCCCCAGGACGACAACGACGCGCGCAACGAGACGGTGTCTATTACGCATACGGTCGCGGGCTACGGCAGCCTGACGCAGGGACCGACGGTTACTGTCGCCGTAGCCGACGACGAGGGCGCGCGCACGGCGGGCGTGAACGCAAGCCCATTAACCCTCAACCTCTCCGAAGGCGGCGCAGCAGGAACCTACGCGCTCACCCTGCGCACAGACCCCGGAGGAACGGTAACCGTCACGCCCCAAACCAGCGACGCGGGCGCGGCGACCGTGGACACGAAAACATCCTCAGGCGCCCTCGAGTTTGACAGCAGCGACTGGCAGACGCCGAAGAACGTAACCATTATCCCCGAGGACGACAACGACGCGCGCAACGAGACGGTGTCTATTACGCATACGGTCGCGGGCTACGGCGGCGTTACCGACGGACCGCAGGTGACCGTCGCCATCACGGACGACGACGAGCCGACGCCGACGGTAGCCTTCGCCTCGTCCAGCCTGAACGTTTCGGAGGCAGCGGGAACCGTCGCCGTAACGATAAACCTTGACCCCGCGCCGTCCCTCGACGTAACGATAACATACGCGATAGCGGGAGACGCCGCCATAGGCGAGGACTACGCCATAAGCGGCGCCGCGACCAGCGCGGGAACCATCGTCGTCGCCGGAGGAAGCGCGACGGCGGACATCATAGTAAACATTGCGGACGACAGCGAAACGGAAAGCGCGGAAACCATCCTCCTGACCCTCCAGGACGGCGCGGAATACGACGTGGGAACCGTCGGCGTACATACGCTCACCGTCGCGGACAACGATACGCCCGCCGTCACCGCCAGTCCGCTCGCGCTTACCATCGAAGAAGGCGGAAGCGACGGCAGCTACGCCATTCGCCTCGCCACCAACCCCGGCGCGGAGGTTACCGTCACGCCCCTTTCGAGCAACGAGCAGGCCGCGACCGTCTCGGGCGCGCTCACATTCGACAGCGGCAACTGGCAGTCCCCGCAGAACGTGCGCGTTACGCCCGTCGAGGACAGCGATACGGGCGACGAGACAGTAACGATCACCCACACGGTCGCAGGCTATGCGGGCGTAACGGCGGGACCCGTCGTCACCGTTACCGTCATCGACGCTACCGGCGTCGTTTCCGTGGAGCGCGAACAGGGCATAGCGGAAGCGCAGGAAGAACGCGCAGAGAAAACGCGGGAAATACCGGCGACCTTCGCCCTTGAGCAGAATTACCCCAACCCGTTCAACCCGACGACAACCATCGAGTACGCCCTCGACAAGACCGCGCGGGTAACCCTCACGGTGTACGACATTCTCGGACGAAAGGTGCGTACGCTCGTCGACGACATGCAGTCCGCGGCGCGCTATAGCATAGCCTTCGACGCCAACGGGCTAGCCAGCGGAACCTATCTCTACGTCCTCGCGACAGACCAGAAGCGGGTCGTCAGAACCATGTTGCTCATCAAGTAGGAAGCGCGCGCTATTCGTTGAATTTTCAACTTTTCGGCGCGCGGAACGCCTCCTTGCGCAATACGTTTGATTATTCTTTATAATTACATATCATATAGAATAATCGCTAAACCGGCAATGCCTCATAATAGCCCCCCCCCCCGCATTTGTCTACGCATGTCGCGTCTTGCCCCCGGTGGGAAACGACCGACAGAGCGTTTTTTGGCAACGTATTTCAGGAGGGAATCCATTGCATCGAACAGAGGTATCGCATATGCGCTTTTTCCCTCTTGCACATGCCTTCGCATTCGTGAGTTCTTCGATCAACGCGCGCCGCGGCATTGCGTTAGCCCGGCAAGGAATCGGGGGCTTCGCGGCCCTCTTCCTGTTGCTATCGTTCGCTTTTCCGGCCCGGGGACAATTTCGGACGCTTCAGCTTCAACCCAGAATAGTCGAAGGGGGCGCGCTCGACGGCGCGACGATCAAGATCCGCCCGCACAATGCAACCTTTTTCGGAGCAGAACACTACGTATACCGCGGCGTGGAATATATCGAGCCGGACGATCTTGTAAGGGATAGTCTCAATACGCTCAGGATTCCCGAGCGCACTGTGCGACTGAATGCAACAGGTCTCGCCCTCATCTCCCTGGCCGGCGGGCCGTCGGGATTAACGATCCATAGCGGTCGGTTGCTTGCGCCTGAAAGATTCGGCCTATTAAACAAGAATCGTTCCGTCGAAGTCACGCTGGCGTATAACGGCTCGCCTATCGGCAATATCACTTCAACAACCCTCGTCGTCGATGCAAAACTGCTCCGGGACGAATTCGGTAAAAACCCCCTTGGCCAGGATCTGAGTGGGTCCTTGACGATACTCGCGCCCCAGGTAACGGTATCCGCCGCCTCTCGGGACCTCATCGAAACGCACCCGCCGCAGTCCTATACCATATGGCTGGAAACCAACCCGGGCGAGACCATTACCATCACGGCCACGTCGGACAACCCCGCGGTGGAGGTGTCTTCTGGCGGCGCGTTCGGCGCGGCGGCTACGCTTTCGTTCACGGGCGGAACGAACGGCAACTATAATACGCCGCAGACCATGCAATTGCGCGCCCCGGCGGATGCGAACACGACGAACGAGCCATACGTAGTGATCAGGCATACGGCGGCGGCGGCGAATTCGAACAATCCCTATCATGGCATACGCGTCCCCGCGACGCAGGTAAAAGTGACGGATGCGGCCAATCTGACGAGGGCGCAATTCGATAATTCCGCGTACAGCGTCCCTGAATCGTCCGGCTCGGCGACGATAACCGTGACCAAAACGGGCAGTGACGCGGCGACCATCGCCTACGCCACCGAAAACGGGACGGCTACGGCAGGCCAGGACTATACCGCGACGTCCGGAACGCTGAATTTCGGCGCCAGCGAGACGTCAAAGACCTTCTCTGTCCCGATCCTTGACGACGCGGCGATCGAGGGCAACGAAACCTTCCATGTCGTCCTGAGCATCCCTGCGGGCGCAACGACCCCTGTCGCGCTCGGCAGTCCGAGCCGCGTCGAAGCGACGATCATGGACGACGACACGGCCCAGGCTTCCTTCGCTTCCGCGGCGGCGAGTGTGGGCGAAGCGGTCGGAACGGCGAACGCAAGGGTGAATTTCGCCCCTGCGCTGGCTTCGGACATCACGCTGTCCTATGCCCTCTCCGGCACGGCGGCGCGGGGCAACGACTATGGAATCACGGGCGTGACAAGCAATACGGGTACGCTGGACGTTGCTTCCGGGGCGACGAGCGCCACAATCCCCGTTACGATCACCGACGACAGCGTCGTGGAGGGCAGCGAAACCATTATCCTCACGCTCCAGGACGGGACGGGATATAGCGTAGGTTCGCCGAACGGACATACCTTGACGATTACGGACAACGACACGGCCCAGGCTTCCTTCGCTTCCGCGACGGCGAGCGTGGGCGAAGCGGCCGGAACAGCGAACGTGACGGTGAATTTCGATCAGGCACTCGCTTCGGGCGTTACGCTGGCGTATGGCCTCTCCGGCGGCGCGACGCGGGGCGACGACTACGGAATCGCGGGCGTGACAAGCAATACGGGTACGCTGGACGTTGCTTCCGGGGCGACGAACGCCACAATCTCCATAACGATCACCGACGACGGCGTCGTGGAGGGCAGCGAAACCATTATCCTGACGCTCCGGAACGGGACGGGATATAATCCGGGTTCGTCGAACCAGCATACCTTGACGATTACGGACAACGACACGCCCGGCGTCACGGCGAACGTCACAACGCTGAACGTGAACGAAGGCGGCGCCGACGGCAGGTACGAACTCCGGCTCGACGCCGAGCCGGTCGCTACGGTTACCATTACGCCGTCGTCGAGCGACGCGGGGGCCGTAACCGTCTCTGGCGCGCTCACGTTCAATTCTTCCAACTGGCAGACCCCGCAAGCCGTCGCCGTTACGCCTGTGGACGACGCCGACGCGGACGACGAGGCGGTAACCATTACCCATGCGATCTCCGGCTACGGGAATCTGACCTCGGGACCGCAAATCGCCGTCGCCGTGGACGACGACGAAACGACTGTGGCGCCCGGAACGCCGGGCGTGGACGCAAGCACAAGCGCCCTTGCCCTCGACGAAGGAGGAGGTTCCGGTACGTACACCCTGGTATTGCGCACCGATCCCGGCGGCACGGTTACGGTCACGCCGTCGTCGAGCGACGCCGGGGCCGTAACCGTCTCTGGCGCGCTCACGTTCGACGCTTCCGACTGGGAGACCCCGCAAGCCGTTACCGTTACCCCTGTGGGCGACGCGGATGCGGACGACGAGGCGGTAACCATTACCCATGCGGTCTCCGGCTACGGGAATATCGCTTCGGGACCGCAAATCGCCGTTACCGTGGACGACGACGAAACGCCTGTAACGCCGCCTGTAAACCCCGGAACGCCGGGCGTTGACGCAAGCACAAACGCCCTTGCCCTCGACGAAGGAGGAGGTTCCGGTACGTACACCCTGGTATTGCGCACCAATCCCGGCGGCGCGGTTACGGTCACGCCGTCGTCGAGCGACGCGGGGGCCGTAACCGTCTCCGGCCCGCTCGCGTTCGACGCTTCCAACTGGGAGACCCCGCAGACCGTCACCGTTACCCCTGTAGGCGACGCGGACGCGGACGACGAGGCCGCGACCATTACCCATGCGATCTCCGGCTACGGGAATCTGACCACGGGACCGGAAATCGCCGTTACCGTGGACGACAACGACATCGTGACAGCAAGGGAAGAAGAAATACCGACCCGCTTCGCGCTGAAGCAGAACTATCCGAACCCCTTCAATCCGCTCACGACCGTCGAATTTTCCCTGGACAAGGCGCAGCATGTCCGGCTTGCAGTGTACGACCTGGTGGGACAGGAAGTGCGGGTGCTGACGGACGGCGTACGGCCGGCGGGCCGCTACCGCATTCCATTCGACGCTTCGGACCTGGCCAGCGGGACGTACCTCTACGCCCTGCGGTCAGAGGAGGAGGTCGCCATCAAGACCATGGTGCTGCTGAAGTAAGCCTGATTCCTTGCCAGCGCGTCCCTCGCAAGCGCTGCGCTTTATGGGCTTAATCAGCGTATCCTTGACAGAGGGAAGTAACCAAGAGGCAGGCAGAGATAAGCAGGGATAAATGCAATAACGGATATTGAATAAATGCCCGCCCGAAGTGGCAACTTAAATTATTTAGGTCCGAATTTTTCCGGGTTAAATTATTAAGGCGGCGTGTTTCCGGGCGCGCCAACGCGGCCTGCGCCATGCCGCCGACAGCGCGGTAGCCCTTGCGGATTCGTCCCTACACCTCGGCGACCGCCTGCGGCGCGGCCACGCCCCAAGCCGCCTCCGCGTTCGTTCCGCATGCGGACAATAACGCGGCGAATTTCTCGCACAAGGCCTGGAGCGTCTCCAGAGACATGGCTTGCGACGGCGCATACGCGCACGCGGCGACGCGGCGCGTTTCGGGGGTTGTTTTCGTGGCCATGCAGTCCCGAACGGGATTGACGATGGGTTCTCCACCCGCGTCGGCTTCCAGCTCGTCGCCCGGCGCGCGGCACCCGCAGACGAGGTCTTTCACGTCAATCCGCTGCCCGGCATGGTTAAACGCGAACCCCTCCCCTTCGCGTCCCAGCCGGAAAACATACCCGTCCGAAGCGGCCCGGTCAAGGTCCCACAGCGATATAGGCACGACGTACCAGAGACTGAGATAATTGCATATATCCACCGGGGCGTTAATCCGCGGAAACGCATAGTCCGGTTGCGCGGCGGCCCGAAGCAGGTATTCGGAAGCCGGCTTGCCCCGACCCGTGGGCTTGTACGAACCGTTCCGCAGCATATCGCGGGCGGCGGCGCGCCGGGCCTCTTCGGCTGCCCCAAGCGGTCCGGCGCGTTCGGCAAGCGCTTGCTCCAGCCGGAGATCGAAATCTTCCGGATATCGATCCGCTTCGATCCCTTCGGCGCGGACCACGCCAAGCAATACGTCGTCGCGGGGAATGGCGTGGCGAATGGTCAGCATGGATATCGCACTGGCAGATGGTTGATCTTTTCGGCGCCCGGCGAGTCGCGATCCGGCGAGAAGCGTTGCATGCAGCGCCGTCCGGCGGATGCGAACACGCCCGGAAACGCTTCGGGATACCTGATCAAAACCCTTTTGCGGCAGGGTGTTTCCGTATGCGGGGGCGGGGGGGGGGGGTAAGGCGGCAGAATACTTACGAAAAGAGCGGCCCAAATGGCGCCGCCGGAGCCCATGTCGTGTTGAATCTGGCCCGCCGCAAAGGCCTCCTGCGGCCGCCTCGCTTCCAGATATTGACCGGAAAGCATAGATAGCGTATCCTTCCAGTGGCGCGCCGCCTGTACAAGTTTTTACGCTCTGGTTATGCTCGCCGCGATCACGGATATGACAAGCCACGCGAAGTCATTCTGTCTTCGGTCATACGTAAATGAGGAAGCGAAATGAAGAAAAGCAAATCGCCTGCGCCAAGGAGGGATATCCCCGCGAGCACGGAATTTCTACTCTACAAGACAGAGGACGGTCGGGTACGCATCCAGACCCGGCTTGAAGATGAAACTGTCTGGCTCACACAGCAAATGATGGCCCAATTGTTCCAAACGACACAGCAGAACATTAGCCACCACATCAAAAACATCATTGATGAGGGCGAGCTCTCTCTTGAGACAACTCACAAGAAATTCTTGTCAGTTCAACAGGAAGGCTCGCGCCAAGTGCAGAGAGAACGGGATTTCTACAACCTTGACATGGTCATCTCCGTTGGCTATCGGGTGAAAAGCGCCATAGCCACACGATTCCGAATTTGGGCTACCAACCAACTCAAAGAGTACATCGTCAAAGGCTTCGCAATGGATGACGAACGGCTCAAGGAGTCCGGGGGAGGGAACTACTTTGACGAACTGCTTGCCCGCATTCGCGACATCCGGTCGTCCGAGAAAGTGTTCTGGCGCAAAGTGCTCGATATCTATGCAACCAGCATTGACTATGATCGCAAGGCAGAGGTGGTTCGGGTTGTCTGAACAGGTTGTTGGGCTTTTAAGGTACAGGATTGCGACCTTGTTCCGATCCAACCAACCCACTGGAGGTATTCCATGCCCAAACGCACCCGTAGAACCCACAGCCCTTCGTTCAAGGCGAAGGTAGCCTTTGCCGCCATTCGCGGCGACGG
>JAJDWX010000013.1 GCA_022825385.1 Rhodothermales bacterium | reverse complement strand
CACGCCGGTTCTCTGGCTAATCTCCCGGTACGTGCGCCGTTCGCGGCGAAGTTTGAGGATCGTTCGACGTTGTTCCTTCGAGGTGCGATGCGGACAACGCGCAGGACGCGAAGAACGGTCTTCGAGACCTTCTCGCCCCTGTGCGCGATACCGGGCCAGCCACTTGTACGCGGTGCGTACGCTGACTCCCGAAGCCTGGGCGGCTTCCTCGATGCGAATCCCGTCGTTAACGATGCGCTTCACCAGAAGCTCTCGACCTTTCGGCGTCAATCGGGAATTTTTGTGTATTTTCATGCGGACCTCCCCATGGATTGCGATTGGATGTGCCTAATAAATTCGGAAATCCGGAGATAATGAACAACCTATTGAGAGGTCACACCTAAGCCGGACGCCGGGGCAACGTGAACATAGATATTGTATACGTTATGCGATACGCGCTTTTGTGCTGTAGCGAAGCCGCCCACTCACATGGGCTGGAGCAAGACGTATCAAAAAGGCGCAGGGGCCATGAAGGTCATAGCCCTGCAGGCCGTCAGTGCCATCCCCCGGCTCCGGCCCGGCGCTGGGGGTAAGTGTTTTCGGCTTTCTCCGTCTCCCTTATTTTCGCATCCCACTCTTTTCGTAGTAGTTCCGCCTTTGCAGGTCGTCCTGTATCGTCTGCCTGTTGCCTTTTATCCTCCCGCACATTTGTTGTAATTATAAAAAGCCCTTAAAAAAGAATATGTGCCGCCTGCTGCAAAATAAGGATTCCATTTTATGGCTCCTACGATCACAAAACCAGCACCACCTGCCATGAACGCCATTTCCGCCGCTTCGCAGCTTGTATCGTAAAGGTGATAACTATTCACAATACATTTGGCAAGCCCTCCAGGATTGTATCCAACCCCTACGCCGGGACAGCTGCGAATAATGGCCCCCCAATCTGTATCTGAACGGGATTTCGCCGAATATGAACTTGGGGGATTCGAATAAACAGGCGGATTATTTGGATCGCTACCGGGGTTTTCATAGGAGCATCGCACAGGATCATAACTATCAGACGTTTGATTGCAAGGGTCATTATTTCGGGATTTATACGGAAAACTTGACGAAGCCCGTTTCTGCGTAATCTCCATCCGACTTTCGTTATTGGGCATAGGGCGTTGACCGGATGCCTGCGGCAATCAGCCCTGCGAGAAACTCTTCTTGCGTCCGGCTACCCTTCTGCGAGTTGCAGGCGTTGCAAAGCAGTTGCAGGTTGTCTATGTGGTCGTGCCCGCCCTTGCTCTGGGGCACGATATGGTCTATCGTGAAGTTACGGAACGGGAATACGGTCTCGCATCCAGCGCAATGCCCCTCCTGTTTCCCGAACAGCGTGTGCTTGTGCGTCTTGTAATGAGGGAGTTTGCCCAAGTCCGTGCGCTTTGGAAAATCCTCTCTGTGTATCACGTCGTTGAACAGTGGCCCCCGATCTTCCCGTATGCGTTTCAGAACAAGCGTGGCGGCGAGCGGCGAAAGGTCTATGCCGACCCATTGCCGTTCGATCCTGTCAGCGGCGACGAGGGCAGTGGCGCAACCGCAGAACGGGTCGAACACTACGTCGCCCGGATTGCTTGAAGCCCGGATTATCCGCTCAAGCAGGGCTAATGGCTTCTGCGTCGGATAGCCTGTGCGCTCCTTGGCCATATTGTTTATCGCTGGAATATCCCATACATCAGTTGCCCCCTTCATTTGCCCCTTCATCCGCATAGAGGTTGCAGGAACAAGCGGCTTGTTAAAGCAATAACCCTCGCCCGCATAAAAAAATAATACGTCGTGCTTCCTTGAGTAAAATCTTTTAGAAGAGCCTCCGAGTCCATAACTCCACACGACTTCGTTTAGGTAGTTCCCCTTTCCCAGAACCGTGTCCATCAGCATTTTCAGGTAATGGCTGGCTGTTGGATCGCAATGCAGATAGATGCTTCCTGTCTCTTTCAGTAGTCTCTTCATCTCCAGCAAGCGCACAGCCATCATAATCAGGTACGACTTCATTCCCTTTCCATGGGCCAAGCCCGCCGCCGCAATAACGGAATATAGGGGGGGGATTTTTCTGCAATCTCCCCATGCCAAGCATGATCAACGTCTGACAGGGTCCACGTGTCCTTAAAAGCGGCTCCTGCGGCGTCAGATCCTATCGGGGCTTCGTAGTTCCGGTTGGACTTGAATGGCGGGTCCAGGTAGATCAGGTCAACGCTGCCGGAGTTCATTCCCCGCATTATGTCCAGGTTGTCGCCTGTCCACAGAGTGCGGTTCTGCCAGTTCGATTTCATTGTATCAGGGGGATCTACGTGAATAGGGTTCGGGAGTATACAGCGTTTCTGGTATTTATGCAAGCCTGGATGATTTTGATATGTCCGTTATTGCGATTTTTGCGAGACGTGGATGTTTACACGGAAACAGGCGGAAAACGGGCTTCGTCAAGTTTTCCGTATAAATCCCATTATTTCCGCCATATCCGTTATGGGGCCCCGGAGTATTATAACCCTGTGCATTAGCATCAATCGACAGAATAAAACTAAAAAATAAAATTAATGATACCATAAAAATTGACCAATGAATAATTGTTCGCATTATACCCCGAAAGGTACGATCAATCTGAGGCTGTAAAGAGTAGAGTTCTTTTTGCCAGAAGGGCATACCAAAAGGAAACGAAAGAACCCAGTAATGAAACCAACGATAAAACGCGGAGCGGGAAGCGGATTCGGTACGCATAGCAAGAAAGCGTTTATGGATGGATCAGGAATTCCGACCTTGCGCCGGGCATGTATCCATAGTATAACACGCCGCCCGGATACTGTCAAGCCCTAAAGTAAAAAATTTGGTATCCAGACATTTTTTACTTTTTTGGGGCGGTCTGGAAGGGCGAAACCGAACGCGTTCCTCCGGGCGGCCAGCTTTCCGACCGCCCGGATTCCTTGCCCAGCCAAGCCCAACCCCGGCGGGCCATTTTCCGCATTATCGTCGCGATACAATGGCATAGCCAGCACAGGTCCGTCAGGCGCTTCGGCTCACATCTGCGCGGCCCCGGCTTCGCGGGATATTTCTTTTCCGTTATATGGACTTGAAAGGCAGGCGGGGACCGGGGCGCAGCGAGACAGGCCGGTCCAGGATTTCTTTCAGGAGCACCGCTTCCTGTAGCGAGGCGGTTGCAGCCAGCCGGCGCAGCGCATGGCCGGCGCGGGCGGGGCGTACGTACGGCGAGGGGATTTCGGCGCTCTCGGCCTCTTCTTGCGCGTCGCCTAAAAAAGTTAAGTCGCCGTTTTCGCCGCCTTGGTTTTTAAGGTTGGCATGGATTGGGTCCGGGGCGGGGAGCCGTCCCTCGGCTTCGAAGGCTTCCTCTTCGGCGAACCGGGCGTCGGATTCGTAGACTGGTTCTGCCCATGCGTCGTACGCCACCATTTCTCCCGCCGCCGCAGAAAACAGGGGGTCGGGTTCTTCGCGCGCGGAAGGGGTTCTCGAAGGGGCCGGAGACGCCGGCGTTTTCTCGCCATGTTCCTGAAAAAGGTCTGCGGGCAAGCCCAGCGCCCGCCCGATTTCGCCCAGCCCTTCCTGCAAGTCGTCCCGGTCTTTTTGCGACAGCGCAGGACGGGGCGCCTGCGTTGCAGGTTTGCGGGCCTTTTGCTTCTTGCGCGAACCAAAGAGCAGCCGCCTCAGCAAATACAAGAGCGGAATAATCCAGAAAAAATTTTCAAAATCCATGACGGCGGGCGCGAGGGGCGCGCTATGGACGGCGGGGACGATGCGAACGATGCGGGCGTTATGGCAAGCGCAGGAAGTATCCTGATCTTGTCCTACCTACGTTTCGCCGCCCCGGTCGTTTCATTCCCCGCGTTTTTGCGCTTGCTCCACGCTCAGGAATTCGACGAGCAAGCGGCCCGTTCTGGAAAACGCCAGGGTTTGCAGTTCGGCGTGGTTCGCCCACATAAAGGCCCGATCCGCAGGCGCCCGGGGCGCGCCCGCCGCAATGCTTGCCCGAAAGGCGTGTATCGTGATGCGGAAGTGGGTATACGCATGGTCGATCCGCCGCGCCAGGCCATGGGTTTCGACGTCTGCGTTCCATTTTTCGCGCACGGCGCGCCGACATGCGGCGTCCAGCGTTTCGCCGGGTTTTCGCTTGCCGCCGGGAAATTCCCATAACCCGCCCAGCATGGCCTCCTCGGGACGTTTGCATACCAGCAGGCGCCCGGCTTCGTCGAACACGATGGCTACCGCCACATCGAAATGGGGCGTCTTTTTGCGCGGGGGCGTAACCGGGAACGCCGCTTGATCTCCTGCTTCGGCGGCGGCGCAGACGGGTCGCAGCGGGCAGGCTTCGCACCGGGGCGCGGCGGGCTTGCATACGTTGGCTCCCAGCTCCATGACCGCCTGATTGAAGGCGCCCGGGCGGGCCGGGTCCATGAGGTCCGCTGCGAGGTCCCGCAACTGGTTGCGCGTCGCCGCGCGGGTTGCGTCCTCTGCGACCCGAAATACCCGCGCAAGCACCCGGATGGCGTTTCCGTCGAGGGCGGGGAGGGCTTTTCCGTACGCGATGGAAAGGACGGCGGCCGCGGTGTACGGCCCTACGCCGGGCAGGGAACGAATGGCTTCTTCTTCGTCGGGCAGGCGTCCGCCGAACGTCTCGACGATGCGCCGGGCCGCCTTGTGCAGGTTGCGGGCGCGGGAATAGTAGCCGAGGCCCTCCCAGCACGCCAGCACTTCGTCGAGGGAAGCGGCGGCCAACTGCTCGACGGTCGGGAAGCGCGCTGCGAATCGGCGGTAGTATGGTTCCGCCTGGTTCACGCGGGTTTGCTGAAGCATGACTTCGGACAACCAGATGCGGTACGGGTCGGAGGTATTCCGCCAGGGCATATTCCGGCGGTTGGCGTCGTACCAGCCAAGCAGGTTTTCCCGAAAAGCGCGTCGCCGCGCGGCGTTTGTCGGAACGTGTGTCGAGGGGACTCGTTTTGTCATGCGGGGCCATGTATTCCTCGTTACGCGGGCCGCCACGCTGCCTGCTTCCTCATTACCTTGCCAGCGCGCGCCTCGCAAGCCGCTGGGCCTTGCGGACTTAATCAGCGTATCCCATGCGAATCGAAACGCGGTTTGTACGGGCGCTCCTGTGCGCGGTTCTGACCGGCGGGACGTTCGGGGCGCTGCTTCCGGGGGCGTTTGCGCAATCCGAAGGCGGGGCGGGCGGCGCTGTGCCCGCGGAAAAGCCGGTCGAACAGCCCGTCGGATTGGCCGAAGAAGGCGTGGCGGGCGAACCGAATGCGTTCGGGGCGCCGCCAGACAGTACGCGGGCGACGCTGGGGGCTGTGCGCATTGTCGGCCTGGACCCTGTGCGCCTTCGCATCGTGGAGGCGGAGGCGCCGTTCGCCGTGGACGCCCCGTTCGATCCGCTGCGGCTGGAGACGGATATCGGACGGATGTTGTCGGTCCTCGAACGGGAGGGGCTTCCGCTGGCCACCGCCGCCGTGGAAACGATTGCGCCCTTTGGCGACGCGGCGGATCGGCTGGCGATCACGCTGCGCGTGGAGCCCGGGCCGCCCGTGGCGCTGCGGGGGTTCGAGCTGGAAGGCGCCCGCCGTACGCAGCCGCAGCTTGCGGCCCGCCTCGCAGGCATGAAGCCGGGCGAAACCATTCTTCGATTCGACGCAGAGCGCCTTCGCCGCCGCATCGAAGGCAAGGAACTCTTCGAAACCACAGGGCTTCCGGCGTTGCGCATCGCCGCCGATACGACCGCCGTGGTGCGCATCCCGATAGCCGAAGGCCCGCCCGGCGCGTTCGATCTCGTCCTGGGCTACCTGCCCCCCTCGGAGGGGGAACGGCGCGGGCGCGTTACGGGCAGCGGGCATCTTGCGCTCCGCAATCCGTTCGGGCGCGGCCTGGCGGCCTCCCTGCGCCTGAACCGGCTTCCGGATCAGGTTGCGAGCATCGATGTTTCGGCGGCGTGGCCCTTCGCTTTCGGGCTTCCGCTGGGACTGGAGGCGGGTTTTTCCGGGCTGGAAGAAGATTCCACGTATAGCAAAAGAGCCTGGCGCGGCCAAGTGCGTTACGATCTTGCCCCTGGGCTGAGCGCGTTCGCCGGGTTCAGCCGGGAGCGCGCGGCCCCGGGACAGGCGGGCGTCCGGATTGGCCCGAACGGGCGACAAATAGCTCCTTCGGCCCAGGCGCGGTTCTTCGGGCTGGGCGTACGCTTTTCGCATCTGGACTATTTTTCGAACCCCACAAAGGGGTTTTATCTGGAAATGAACCTGGAAAGCGGACGAAAGGAGCGCACGGAGTCGCATGTGGTTGGCCTGGATACGCTGCGCAGCCGCACGCTTCTGGAGCAGCAGCGATTGTATGCGACGGGACGCTGGTTCGTCCCGATATTTTCCCGATCCGTGCTGGTGACCGGGATGGATTTGCGCGCGCTCTTGAGCCCGGAATACGACCGAAGCGATTTGTTTCGGTTTGGCGGCGCGACCTCGCTCCGGGGGTACGACGAGGATCGGTTTCTGGGGCGCATCGTGGGGCGGGCGCTCATCGAATACCGGATATTAATCGATGCGGTTTCGTATGCCTACGCCTTTTTTGACGCGGGCTATGTGGATCGTCCGATCACGCCGGACGCGCAGGCCGCGGCGAGCATGCGTCCGGGATACGGCGCGGGCGTCCGGTTCCGGA
This sequence comes from Rhodothermales bacterium, assembly GCA_022825385.1. GTDB lineage: Bacteria > Bacteroidota > Rhodothermia > Rhodothermales > VXPQ01 > VXPQ01. The sequence continues at coordinate 76,157 of JAJDWX010000013.1, read as the reverse complement.
CCGCGGCGGGGCTTGTCAACATGAGCGCGGCCCTGAACCCCGAAGGCGGGCCAGGGGACATCCGCATCCATGCAGGGGTTTCTTTCGGATTGTGACGAAGCGTCCGCGCCTGCGCGGCGCAAGGGCAAGCGGGACCCATACGCCGCCGCGGGCGTTCGGAGAGGCGCGCCGGCCCTGCCGGTCGTTCTGGCGCCTTGTCCCTTTCTCGTCCATCGGTTTTTCGCTATGCGGCACCTTATCGAACAAAAACGCTCGTCCGAACAAATATTCGACGGCAAGTTGCTGAAGGTGTATCGCGATCAGGTGCTGCTTCCGGACGGCGCCGAGGGGGTGCGGGAGTGGATCGATCACCCCGGAGCGTCCGCCGTGGCGCCGATCTTTCCCGACGGTTCGACGTTGCTTGTGCGCCAGTTCCGGTATCCGGCTGGGCGCGCGTTCCTTGAAGTGCCCGCAGGCAAACTGGACAAGCCGGGCGAAGACCCGACCGAGGCGGCGGCCCGCGAACTGGAGGAAGAAACCGGCTGGCGCGCAACCTCTTTCACCCGGCTGGGCGCGCTTTTTCCGTGCCTTGGCTACAGCAACGAGATTATTCACCTGTATCTTGCGGAGGACCTTGCGCAGGCGGGCGGTCAGCGCCTGGAACAAGGCGAATTCATGGACGTCGTGTCCATGCCGTTCGAGGAGGCGCTGCGGCAGGTCTTCGAAGGAGGCGTCGTCGATATGAAATCCGCATTAACCTTGCTTTACGCGCAGCGCCATCTGGAACGGCGAAAAGCGGGTTCGGGGCAAGAGCAAACCCTTTCGACAACCTCGCCCGGATCCTGAGGCGGCCTTCGGCGTATCGAATCTGCTTGACGCGCCGCTCCGATGCAAGGACAGGGCGCGGCGGGCTACGATTCCACAGTCAACGACGCGGCAACATGTTTACGTTTATCATCACGCTGATCGCTTTGATAGCGATTCTGATTACGCTGGTAGTGCTTGTACAGAGCGGCCGGGGCGGCGGATTGGCCGGCATCGCCGCAGGCGGGGCCACCCAGCAAATTCTGGGAACGCGCCAGGCGCCGGACGTGCTTGAAAAGGCGACCTGGATACTGGCGACGCTCTTTATCGTGCTGTGCGTCGTGTCGAATTTTGCGATTAGAGAGGAGCAGGCGCAGGAAAGCGTTATTCAGCAACGCGCGCAGGAAGAGCAGGCCGCCCCTGCGGCTCCGCCGGTCGGGGAGCAGCAGGCGTTGCCGTCGATGCCGGAGCCGGTTCCCGCCGACGAATAAGCGCGTTTCGCGGCGTTTCCTGCCTGTAAGCCGAATTCTGTCTACCGCTGGCGGCCAGGGCCGCTGCGGAGAGACCGTCATTTATCTGGGACCGCCGTCGCCGACGGCCTCAAGCGACCCACCCGCGCCGTCGTCAAGGCGGGCAACCTTGTTCGTTCTTGCGGAACGATGCGGCGCTGTTTGGTCTTGCACCCCGTGAGGTTTACATAGCCGCCCCGATCGCGCGGGACGCTGGTGGGCTCTTACCCCACCGTTTCACCCATCGCCTGTGCGTCGAAACGCCATCGGCAGGTATGCTTTCTGTTGCACTTGCTGTCGCCGCGGCGCGGCGCCTTCCCGTTAGGAAGCACGGCGCCCTTCGGTGTTCGGACTTTCCTCCCCGGCCTCCCGGACCGAGGCGACGATCCAGCAGGAAACGCCGCGAAACGCGCTTGGATTTCCTACGATCCGCCTACAGGTTTGTTGCCTGGGCGGTATTGGCGAAGAGTTCGCTGTCCACGATGATCCGGCCCGTGTGTTCGCACGCTACGATGCGGTTGCCCTGGCGAATTTCGACCTGGCGTTGCGGCGGCACGGCGAATCCGCCCGCCGCGCCCCGTTCGATGGGCACCACGGCCCGCCCGTCGGGAAGGCGTTCCCGCAGACGTTCGTACGCCAGCAAATAGCGGGCGTCCACTTTTTCGGCGGCTTCTTGCCGCTTTTTCTCCAGATGCGCCTGCTCCTGCTTGGTGTCGTCCAGCACTTCCTGCAGATCGCGCTCCTTCGTAACGAGCAGTTCGTCCAGTTCCTTCATGCGGGTTTCCGCCTCTTCGATAGCGGCCTTGTGCGCGTCTTCGTTCAGGTCGATTTCCTCCATGCGTCGTTTCGCGTCCTCGATGCGCTGCTTTTGCGCTTCGACCTCCTTGGTGAGCGCGTCGTACTCCCGGTTGTTTCGCACCTGGAGTTGCTGCTCCTCGTACCGCACAATGAGCATTTCGGCGTCCTTCACGCTGGTGGCGGACGAAACCTTGTCCTCCTCGTTCTGGGCTTCTTCCTGTTTGTATTTCTCGATGCGCGTTGCAAGTCCTTCCTGTTCGTCCCGAAGGTCGCGAATTTCCTCCGGCAGATCGCCGCGCAGTTTTTCGATTTTGTCGATTTCGCTGTCGATGTACTGGAGACAGATCAGGGATCGCAGTTGTTCGCTGGTGCTTGTCTCCTGGGCCGTGGGCATGTCGTATGCAGGGATGTGTCTCGAAAGAAATCAGGGATGAACGGATGTCGGCGGCGTTAACGTCCCGGGGCTATAAAAGTTCGCGCGGGACTTGTGCTTGCGCGCGTCTGTTTCCATGCGGTTTGCGGAAATTGTTTCGCGAGCGCTTTCAGGAGCAGGCTTTCGGTCCCTTTTTCCGTTTCGTAGTGTCCGGCGTCGATCAGGGCGAGGCGGGGCCGCCCTTTCGCGTCCAGCGCGTCGAAGAAGTCGTGGTATTTTATATCCGCCGTGACGTAGGCGTCCGCGCCGCGGGCAGCGGCTTCGTCGATCAGGTTGGCGCCGGACCCGCCGCATACGGCGACGCGTCGCACGAGCGCCTCCGGGTCGCCCGCATAGCGCAAGGCGGGCGCTCCAAGTCGTTCGGCCACGACGCCAAGGAAGGCTTGCAAGCGGACGGGCGCGGGCAGCGATCCGATGGCTCCGAAGCCGGTATCGCCGTTTTCAGCGGGCTGAAGGAAGGCGGCGTCCTCGATGCTCAACTGATCGGCCAGCGCGAAAGACACCCCTCCCGAGGCCGCGTCGAGGTTGGTATGGATGCTGTACAGCGCGATGTTTTCCGCTGCAAGCTGCCAGACCAGGTTGGGAACGTAGGCTTCCGTCGTGACGGCGCGCACGGGGCGAAACAGGAGGGGATGATGGGTCACGATCAGCGCGGCGCCGAGTTCCTTTGCTTCGTCGAGCAGTTCCGGGGTCATATCCAGTCCAAGCAAGGCGACGCGGACCGCTGCGTCGGGATCGCCCACCTGCAATCCGACGTTGTCGTACGACAGGGCGGACGAAGGGGGCGCCCATGCTTCGAGAAAGGCTGCAATGTGTCGGATCGTGGGGGCGTCGGGCATGGGTGCGCGGCGGAAAATGCAAAAAAGCGGCAGGGCGTAAAACTAAGGATACGCCGATTAAATGTGCAAAAATCCGGGGCGGGGCCTGGAGTGTGCCTTTTCACGAATACATAAGGGCGCGACAGACTGTGGGTTTGCATGCATATTCGGGGCCCGATGTTTCGTGAAAAGGCACACTCCAGCCCCCTGAATCAGTCTCGCCTTAATTATTTAACCTTGAAATTTTCGCGCCTTATTATTTTAACCGGGCTTGCTGGGGAATCGGGCGCAGGGTGACAACGGGGCCTGGAGCGCGCCTTTGCACGAAATACATAAGGGGACGGCAGACGATGGGTTTGCATGACGGGGTAGCCCCTCCCCTGGCAAGCGCTCGCTACGCGCGCGGGTCGGACGATTTTTTCTTATCTTGTCCCGGGGCGAAGGGAATGGCGGAAGTATTCTTGTGCTCATGGTTCGATGCGTCAGGGGGTTGCAAACAGGCTTTGCCGAAGCAAACGAATCCTGAAGATAAAGAAAGACAAAAAACCGGCATTTAACCGCCCCAGGCCCCAAAACATCTCCTGACAGCGTATCCTTAACAGGCATTGGCGTATGCGTATTGCGGTTAGCGCGGATGAAAGGCTGCCCCTCGTCGAGACCCTGCTGGAAGAACTTGCGCAGCGGGGGCACGAGCCGCTGTATTTCGGTCCCGAAAGCGGCGAGGACGCTGCGGATTGGCCGGACGTCACGATGCAAGCGATCAGTGCGCTTCGGCGGGGCGAGGCGGACGAGGCCATTGTGCTGTGCTGGACGGGTACCGGCTGCGCTATCGTGGCCAACAAGGCGCCCGGCGTGCGCGCGGCCTTGTGCGGCGACGGCGAAACGGCGAAAGGAGCCCGCGTCTGGAATCACGCCAACGTGCTGGCGCTCAGTATGCGCGTCACGTCGCCCGCCATCCTGCGGGAAATCCTGGACCGCTGGTTCGATACGCCGTTCGGGGCGGACGCCTGGAACCTGCGGCAGATCGCTCGCGTGCGCCAGGTGGAAGAAAAAGGGGAATAGCAGGGATATTATGCTTCGTATTTCCGGGCGCTGGCCATCCCCCGCGCCTCGTTGACGCGCAAAAGCAGGAGCGCCCCGACGACGAAGAACGCCGCCACGGTAGCCATCCCGGCTCGCTGGCTATCGAACAAACTGGTTACGACGCCCAGCAGCACGGGGCCGAGAAAGGCGGTGGCCTTGCCCGAGAAGGCGAACAGGCCATAGTACTCGTTTTCCTTTCCGTCGGGAATGAATCGGCCCATGAGCGAGCGGCTTGCGGACTGGTTCGGACCGGCGCATACGCCCCCGATAATCGCCGCGGCCCAGAAGAGGCCCGCGCTGTCGGCGAACACGGCCACAATGGTTCCCAGCGTAAGCGCCGCAAGGCTTGCGAGAATCGTGGCGCGTCCGCCGATGCGGTCGTCCAGATAGCCGAAAGCCCACGCGCCCAGGCCCGCCGCCACGTTCAGCGCAATGCCGAAGAGAAAAATATCTTCCGTGGAAAATCCGAGCGTGCCTGTGGCGTAGATGCCGCCGAACGCAAAAAGCGTGATGAGGCCGTCGTTATAAACCAGCCGGGCAAGGAGGAGCCGAAACAGGTCTTGGGAGCGCCGCACTTCGCGCAACGTGTTTCCGAGTTCCCGCAGGGAAGTTCGCAGGGCTTTTCCGGCGCCCAGCCGGTTTGCAGGGCGGGATTCCTTCAGGATCAGAAACAGGGGAATCGAAAAGACGCCGTACCAGGCGGCCACGAGCAGATTGGTTGCCCGCACGTGCGCGCCCGTTTCCCGGGCAAGTCCGAAGGGAGGCGTTTCCGGGGCGACCAGCGCGAAGTAGCCGATCAGCAGGCAACACAAGCCGCCTGCGTATCCCAGCGCCCATCCGTAGCCCGATACGCGTCCGATGCGCGCCGTCGGGGCCAGTTCGGGCAGGAACGCATTGTAAAATACATTCGCCAATTCGAAAGCGATGTTGCCCGCCGCGAATACGACGAGGGCGAACCGTACGTCTCCCGGCCCCGCGAAATACAATGCCGTCGAGGCGGCGATGCATAGCAGCGTGGAGAACAGCAGGAATCGCTTGCGCAGTCCGTTCTGGTCTGCAAGCAGGCCCAGCCAGGGCGACAGCAGCGCCACGGCAATCTGGGACAAGGCGATGGCGCGGGACCAGAGCGCCGTGCCGGATACGGCGTCGTCGGCGATCGCGTTTGTGAAATACGTGGCGAAAACAAACGTTACGACCAGCGTCGTAAACGCGGAGTTGGCGAAGTCGTACGCGGCCCATGCAGAGACGGCGCCTCGAGGATGTTTTGCGCCGGGAGTCATGCGTCGCGCGACGAGATGCGGGATATGGCTTCGCAGAACCGGTCGATTTCCGATGCGGTGTTGTAGTAATGCACGGAGGCGCGCACCATGGGGGGCAGGCGGCGCTCCATGGCGTCGAGCAGCGTGTGCGAGGGGAGGGATACCGTAACGTGCATGGATTGCTCCCGGAGGCGGGCCTTGGCTTCTTCCGCCGCCGCGCGGGCCATATCGAAGGTTACGATGCCGCATTGCTCCGTTCCCGTATCCCGTACGCAGACGCCGGGCAAGGCGCGGAGGCGCTCGCGGAGCCGGGCGGCGAGGGCCTGCACGCGGCTGCGGATGGCGTCCAGCCCGATATCCAGCGCGTAATCGACGGCGGCGCCCAGTCCCAGTTGCATGGCCATGCTGGATTCCCACATTTCGAAGGCGCGCATGTCGTTCGCGGGGCGGTATTCGTCAGGGGCGGTCCATGTGGCGCTGTGCAGGTCCGGCATGGGCGGCTCCAGGCGATTCAGGAAAGCGCGGCGGACATAAAGAAATCCCGTGCCGCGCGGGCCCCGCAGAAATTTTCGGCCCGTGGCGGAGAGCATGTCGCAACCGATCCGCGTTACGTCGAGCGGGCGTTGCCCGGCGGACTGGCATGCGTCCAGCAAATAGGGCACGCCCTGCTTGCGGGCAATTTGGCCGACGGCTTCGGCCGGGTAGACGGCGGCGCCGTTCGTGGGGATGTGCGTAAGGGCGATAAGCGCTACGCGCTCGTCGATGCGTCGCTCGAAGGCCTCCAGGTCGAGGTCGCCTGCCTCGTTGCAAGGCGCTATGTCTATTTCCAGGCCGTCCTTGCGAGCGCGGTGCAGAAAGGCGATGAAATTGCTTGCGTAGGAGGCGCGGGTGGTAAGGATTTTTCCCCCGGGCGGGATCGGCAGGCTCTGAAAGGCCAGCCGCCATGCGCGGGTCGCGCTATCGGACAGCGCAATTTCTTCCGGGGAAGCGTTTAGCAGCGCGGCAATGCTCCGGTATACCGCTGCGTGCCGGGCTTGCGCTTCTTCGGCGGCTTCGTATCCGCCTATGCGCGTTTCCAGGCGCAAGTGCGCCATCGCGGCTTCGAGCGCCGGGGCGGGCGTGAGCGATGCGCCGGCGTTGTTGAAATGCACTACCTGTTCGCATCCGGGCGTGTCCCGCCGAACGCGGGCTACGTCGATGCTTTGGACGACAGGTTGTCCGGGCGATGCGGTCGTGCAAGTCATGGAAACGGGCGCGGCGCGGCGGCGTTGCATGGCAAGGTTGCGCTGATTCAGTCCGCAAGTATACATCTGCTTCCTGCAAGGTTCCTGCGCGGCGGCGCCACAGGCGCCCTGCGCCCATTCGGAAGCGGCGCGGAGCAGAGGGCTGGTTCGCCCCGCGCCCCTCGTAGCTCAGGGGATAGAGCGCCGGTTTCCTAAACCGTGGGTCGGAGGTTCGAATCCTCCCGAGGGGGCTTTTTTTTGTTCGTGCGGGTTGCCTGCGCCGGAATTTCCGTTATTTTCGTAACTTTCTTGCAAATTTTACGTATATTACCGGGGCCTGTACTGTCGTATATCCTGCGCGGGGCGCCGCGCTTCTGGCGCAAGCGGGTTGCGAAGGCAGGGCGTATCCTCAAAACAGCCAATGATTCGATCCATGGAGAAGCTGCAATGCAAGGCGTGCGGAAGCTTCAGTATGGCGCTGATGGATGTGGTCGCGGACGACGAAGAAGCCGAATCGACGGATTCAGGTCGGGAAGGGCATTCGGAAACCCGTTTTTATACCTGTCGCGTATGCGGGGACAACTGGCTATCGGTCCGGGAGAGCTACATGGGCGACCATACGGTTACGTTCGTGCACCAGATGGGCATGACGCCCGAACTGAAGCGCATAGCGCATATCGAGCCCCCGCAGGCCTCGCAGAGCCCAAACATCGATTATTGGGAATATTATCTCGACGACGAGGAAGTGTCGCCCGAGGCGTGGCACGACCAGCTCGTCACAAGGCGCAGGGTGCTCAAGTCGATTTGCTCGAATTGACTTACCCGAATCGATTTACCCGAATCGCCATTGCAGGAGGACTTTTGTTTCCCGGATGCGGTTTCCCGGGGTTTCGTCGCGTCCCGAACCGGTGGAACGCACGTCCTCGTAGCGCGTCGCGCCGAGTTTCCATTGCAGCGTCAGGCGCCGCGAAAGTTGCATCCGCGCCAGCGCGTACCCGCGCTGGCCGCGTCCATTGAAAGACGGAACGCCGAATCCGTACAGCACGTCGTTTTCGAACATGTAGACCCGGGCCGAGGCGTCTGTCGCGTCGAAGACGGCGTACCGTAGGTCCAGCTGCATGAACCGCCAGGGTTTCCATCGGAAATCCTGGTACAGCAGGACGCCTTCGGCTTTTTCTTCCGCTTCGTCCGCTTCGGCGCGGACGATTTCGAGGCGGGTTCTGGCGCGCAGGGCGGCGCTGTGCCGGTATTCGACCTGTATGCGCAGGGATTGCCGCTGTTCCTCGGCGGTACAGGGGAGCAGCAAGCGTCCGCCGCGGCACGGGCTTGCTACGTCGAATGTTTGCGTCCGGGCCCGAATATGCAAGGTTAGCCAGTTCCGGCGGCGGTATTCGACAATCCCTGCGACGAGTCGGCTGCGGGCATGGGGCAACGGGTCCAGCGGTCGCGTTCGGTCCCGGACTTGCAGGGTGGCGGTCCAGGACGGAAAGGGGCGGAAGCGGGTTTCGGCCAGCCATTCGGCGTAGTCGTAGTTTTCTCCGCGAGAATTTACGCCGATGCGGGTGTGCGGTCGCAGGTCTTGCATGCCGGTTGCCCGCGTCCGGCGCGTCCGGATATGCACGGAAGCGTTTTCGATCGGGTTCAGGGAGACGGTTACGGAACGGTGTCCCTGCTCCGGGACCCATTCGAACGAGCCTTCCCAGCGGGCGCGGGCCCAGCCTCCGAATACCGACAGCGCATGCGTATTCCGGGAAGCGTCCAGTTTTTGCAACGTATGGATGGACAAGGCGCCGCCGTATAGGGAACCCCGCCGTAGTACGGCCACGCCCCCCGCCGCGCGTTCGCGGGCTTGTTTTCGGCGTTCGTACTCGGTTTGCGTACGGTGGTAGCCGGTGTAGATCGGGCGCCATGCGTTCAGGGAGGTGTCCGCGCGGGCGTCCAGCGAGACCTGCGAAACAAAACCGGTTAGCGATACGCCGCGCAGCGGCCTGGACTGGATGGCCGCGCCGCCGAAGTAGGCATATTCCCGCGAGGAAGCATGGGGTTTCAGGATGCGGTCCGAGGAGGCTACGCGCAACGAAGAAAGCCCCGCCGCGCCTTGCCCCGCCACAAGGCCTTCGCCTGCTTGCACGGTATAGTTGCCTGCAACGATGCGTTCGAAGGGGCCGCGCTGGTCCACGCTCAGGTAAAAAGACACGAAATCGGCGCCGAATTGCCGTGCCCCGGGGCGCCATTGGACAGGTTCGCCGGCGTCCTTGTCAAGCGTAACGCCGGCGGCGATATGGTCTCCGAGGCGCATGCCGACGCGCCATTGCACGGCGTCGGGAGAGCCGAGGTAGCCGGAAGGCGGGTCTTCCCGATAGCCTTTGCCCAGGTCCAGTCGCCGCTGCCAGCGCTGCACGATATGCATGCGGACGCGCGGGCGCGTTCGGGGTTCGGGACGTCCGAAAGCAACGAAAGGAAGGAGCAGGGCGACCGTGCGTTCGTCCAGTCCGGCGCGCAACAGGGATTCCGGTCCGCCGAGGTCGCCGCCGCCGTCGCGCCAGGCCAGAATGCGTTGTACGGTTCTTTCCGATATGCCGGGGATGGATCGCAACGCTTCCGCCGAGGCGGTTTCCAGCCGGACTTTGTCGTACGCGGCCCGCTCGAGCGTTTCCTGCAGGGAGCCGGCGTCTTCCAGATCGTTTTCCAGCATATCCAGCGCGGTTTCGATCACCGCGGCGGTTTCGGTCGTGTCCGCAGGCGGACTGGCCGTCTGCATCATAAAAGCGAGAAGGAGGGCCATGTTCTGTCTCACCAGGAATAGTGCAGGGACAGGTACGGGGTCCAGCCCAGCGCGTCGTGTTTTTGCACGGCGAAATCGGCGCGCATGGATGCGACGCGCAGCCCGACGCCGCCGCTGGTTCGCCTGGGTCCGGACGCAAATCCTCCCCGCGCAACCAGGGCGTCGACCATGCGGATTTCAATGCCCGCCGAGGCGGAAAGGGGCGAGCGTATTGCCTTGGCCGCGTCCACGACGAGGGTCAGGGCTGCCGAAGGACTCCACAAGGCGCCGGCGGCCAGGCGGCGGGACAGGTCGGCGCGCAGGGGACCGGCGAACGAAGTCAGGCGGTAGGCGACGGCCCCCAGCGACACGAACGGCGTAACCGGAAACAGAACGCCTGCGGTCAGGCTGAGGGCGCCGGGTTGCCCGTAATCCGCTATGTACGCCTGGTTCCATTCGGCCCGCGCGCCCGCATAGACGTTTCGGTGCGATCCGAATCCGATGCGCCGCGCGTATCCGCCCGTCGCCGTAATGTGCCGGTACAGGTCGAAACCGAAAGCCGAAACGCTTCCGCCGATGGCGCTTTGGCCCGCGGGCGCGACGAGCTGCGCGCCAACCAGCTTGAGTTCGGGCAAGCCGTACCATTGCGCGCCGTGCAGCGAAGCGGCGGGGGCGTTCGCTTGCGCCCAGGTCGCCGGATTGCCTTGCCCCGCTGCGTCGTCTGGCAATGCGGCGGTCGCGCCGCCGAGCGCGGTGCTGCGGGCGCCGTACAAAACGGGCTGCCCCAGCGCGCAGGGCGGCGCGTGCGTTGCGAACAGGGCGAGGAGGAAAGCAAGAAGGAGGCGGCGCGGACCCGGGGGCGGGCCTGCGCGGCGCGGCGAGGCAGCGGGAGGCATGGCTTTTTGAAGTAATAGACACGCCGCAGGGCCCCGCATAACCTGTTTTGGCGAATTTTGGCAAAAAAAATTGTCGTTCCGGCTTCCAGGCCGCCGCCGGAAACCGGAACGCCTGCTTCAGGTATCAATCCCGATATTATGCGCTCTCAAAAAAACCTTGCATCCCGATGCGGAACGCTGTGCCTGTTTTCGCGAGGCGGTTCGCCGCCCGGCTTCGCGCGCTGGCGGCCGGACTCCTTCTGGCGGCCTTTTTTTGCGTTCCTTCGCCGAGCGCCGCGCAGGAATTCGACTGCGCGGTTTCCGTGAATTACAGTACGCTGACCGGCTCCGACTTCGGGTTTCTCGACGATCTGGAGCTGAACATCGAGGAATATCTGAACGACCGTTCCTGGACGGAGGATACGTTCCGCGAGGACGAGCGCATCGACTGCACGATGGAGTTGACCGTCCTGGAAGCGGTTACGTTGACCACGTTCAACGCCCGGCTGGTGGTGGCGATTCGCCGCCCCATTTACAATACCATGCAGCACAGTACGGTCGTGCAGTTTAGCGACGAGTCCTGGCAATTTCAGTATGCGCAGGGCCAGCCCCTCGTGTTCAATATCGAACAATACGACCCGCTTGCTTCCGTGATTGATTTTTACGCGTATATGATGCTGGGGTACGACTACGATACGTTCAGCGAGTTCGGGGGGGCGCTGCATTTCGAAACGGCGCGGCGGGTTGCGGAGCGGGCGCAGTCCTCGTCGCACCCGGGCTGGGCGGCGCTGGGCAATACGCTGAATCCCGGACGCACCGAACTCATAGGGCAAGTGCTGGATCCGCGCATGCGCCCCTTGCGAAAGGCGTATTTCGACTACCACTTCGGCGGACTTGATCGCTTTCTGGCGAATCCCGATGCGGCGCGCAACGCCATGCTTCAGGTGCTGGCCGACCTGGACGCATTGTACGAGGACATATCCCGGCAGCACGTCCTGGATTTGTTCTTTCTCGCGAAATACACCGAGCTGACCGCCGTGTTCGAGGGGTGGCAGGAAAGCAATCAGGCGTACGATTACCTTACGCTGCTGGACCCGTCGCATACGTCGGTATACGAATCGCTCCTTGAGTAACGTTATACGCGGTATGCCTCAGCGCCGGTACCGTATGTCGCATACGTGGCGCTACGCATCCCCCCCGGTAAGGCGCGTCCGTGCAGGGCGCGTTTTATTGCGTGCGAAAGGGGGGACTCGAACCCCCAAGGGCGTTAGCCCACCAGATCCTAAATCTGGCGCGTCTGCCAATTCCGCCACTTTCGCATGGAAGGAATCTTTGCCGCGGTTTTATTTGTATCAAAAAGTTTATTGCGCATTGCCCGGTCGCGCGACGTATCCACGCGGCGTCTGCCCTGATTTTTAACTATGTACAAACGCATCCGGTTCGTTCTGGTTTTTTCGCCCCTGTTGTTGCTTGCCGCCTGCGCGGGCAGCAAGGAGACGGCGTCTTCCGACGGCTCGGCGGGCGCGCTGGGCCCTGTTACCCCCGCGGAGGTCCCGGCGACGGTGCTGGTCCGCCAGCCGCTGGCCCCTGCGCCGCCCGAGCGCGTTGATTCCACGATCATCCGGGCCGGACGTTTCGACCAGGGCAAAATGTGGACGTTCGACCATCCTCCAGTCGAATATTTCGCCGAAACGTACGGTTTTTCCCCAGACGACGAATGGTTTCGGCATGCCCGGCTGGGTACGCTGCGCATTCCGGGTTGCACGGCCTCGTTCGTGTCGCCGAGGGGGCTTGCGCTAACCAACCACCATTGCGTCCGCAACCATGCCGCAAGCGTTGCGCTGGAGGGCGAGCGCATGCTGGAGGAGGGGTTTTACGCCCGGTCGCTGGAAGAAGAACGCCCGGCGCCCGGCATGTGGGCGGATCAGCTGGTCGATATTCGGGACATAACGCCGGAGGCGGACGCTGCGGTCGCCGGGGTTTTGGACGAGGCCGAGCGCGCGCGGGCGCGGGAAGAGGCCGTCCGCGCGGCGCAAGAGCGCATTGCGGCGGAGGCGGGCGCGGGCCATCATGTCGAAACGATCGCTCTCTACGACGGGGCGGTATGGTCCGCCTACGTTTTTCGGCGCTATACCGACCTGAGGCTGGCGTTCGTTCCCGAACTGAACATCGGGTTTTTCGGCGGCGATCCGGATAATTTCACGTATCCCCGCTATACCCTCGATATGGCCTTTTTTCGGGTATACGAAAACGGCGAGCCGTTGAATGTCCGTTATTATTTTCCCATGAATAGCGAAGGGGTGCAGGAGGGCGACGCGGTGTTCGTCATCGGGAATCCCGGCTCGACGTTCCGGCTGTCCACCGTGGCGGAGTTGCTTTTTCGCCGCGACGTGGAGGAACCCGCTGTGCTCGATCTGATCGAAACCCGCCTTGCCGCCCTGGAGGCGTTGCGCTCCGAAGGCGATCCGGCGGGGCAGGAGGCGCTCGTCAATCAGATATTTTCCTTGCAAAACGCCCGCAAATTGTACGTGGGCCGCGTCAAGGCGCTGAACGACCCCGTCGTGCTTGCCCGCCGCAGGGACGCCGAGGCGCAGTTTGCGGAAGCGATCAGGGAGGCGCCTGCGCTTAGCGAGCGGTACGGCGACCTGATCGGGCGGATGCGCGAAGTGCAGGAGCGAAAGCGCGCCTGGGCGGATTCCTATCGGGCGTTTCTGGCGCTGAACCCGGCCTCTTCTTTGGGCGCCGCCGCGCTTCGCCGCGCCCTGATTGCGCAGGATTACGCGGGTTCGCCGGATACGCCTCGGGTGGTTTCGGACGCGGCGCGCGAGGAACTTGCCCGCGTCGAGGACCAGCCCGCAGCGGTGCAGGCGGCGTTTCTGGCGGCGCGGCTCAGTACGCTGGCGGAGCGTTTGGGCCTGGACCGCATTCCGGGCCTCGACCTGTCCGTCGCGGAGTCCCCGGAGGAAGCGGCGCGGCATGTGGTGGCGCATTCGGCGCTTGCGGAAGGCGCGACCGCGATGGAGGCGTTGGAATCCGGCGCATTGTCCGCAGCCGATCCCGCCCTGCAGGTTGCGATGGCCATTGCCGACGAACTGGCGGCCTACCGCGAGGCCATGGCCGCGCTTTCCGCCGAGGAGCAGACGCTTGCGCGGCAAATCGGGCAGGCCCGCTATGCCGCGTACGGCGTGGAGACGCCCCCCGACGCGACGTTTTCCCTTCGCATTGCGGACGGGGCGGTGCAAGGCTATCCGTATAACGGCACGGTCGCGCCGCCCTATACAACGTACTACGGATTGTACGACCATTATTATTCGTATGGCCCGGATACGCCATGGGACTTGCCGCCGCGCTGGCGGACGCCGCCGGGGAATTTCGCCCTCGATACGCCGCTGAATTTCGTCTCCACCAACGATGTCGTCGGCGGCAATTCGGGGTCTCCGGTCCTTGATTCGGACTTGCGCCTCGCAGGGCTCCTGTTCGACGGCAATATCGAGAGTTTGTCCGGGGACTTTATCTACCTGCCGGACCGGTCGCGCAGCATTTCGGTGGATGCGCGCGGCATCCTCGAAGCGCTTGACGATATGTACGACGCGGACCGACTGGTTCTGGAAACAACCAAGGGGCGTTTCGCCGAAACAGAGGAAGCAGCCGACGCCATCCTGTCCGAATAGATTCTTCATGCGCATGAAACCTCCTCGCAAGCGCGCTATCGCGGCCCTCTTGTTCTTGCTGGCCTGGACGGGATGCAGCGGCGGCAACCAGGTTGTTTCCGTCGTGGAGCGTCCCGGCCCGACCGAGCAGGCGCCCGCCCCGGACGTTTTTCCTGCGGATCCGCCCGCTCCGCGCTTGTCCGCCGCGCTCCCCGAGGCGCAGCCGGGACGGTTCGATACGGGAAAAATGTGGACATTCGAGGATCCGCCGGTGGCCTATTTCGAAGAGGCGTATGGATTCAGGCCGGATTCCGCCTGGTTTGCCCGGGCGCGTCTTGGCGCGTTGCGGCTTCCGAATTGTTCGGCCTCGTTCGTTTCGCCGAACGGACTTATTCTTACGAACCATCATTGCGCGCGCGAAAGCATTTCTGAAGTGACGCGCGAGGGCGAGTCCTTGCTGGACGAGGGGTTTTACGCGGATTCGGCCGGGGCGGAACGCAAGGTCGAGGGGCTCTATGCGGAGCAGCTGGTGGAGATCCGGGATATTACGGAAGAGGTGTACGGGCGGGCGCCTTTGGCGGAGGACGCTTTCCAGGAATCTCGCCGTCGTCCGGGCCGCGCAAGCCGGGACATGGCGCGGCGCGACCTTTCGGCGGCGGGCCGGGCGCGCAGGGCGGAGCGCATGGAAGAACGCATGAACGCCCAGGCCCAGGCCCGGGATTCGACGTTGACGGTGCAGGTGGTCGAACTGTACTACGGCGGGCGATATTCGGCCTATACGTTCCGACGCTACGACGATATTCGGCTTGTTTTCGCGCCGGAATTGTCGATTGGCGCCTTCGGCGGCGACCCGGACAATTTCACGTACCCCCGGTATAGCTTCGATTTCAGTTTTTTACGGGCCTGGGACGCGGACGGCGCCCCGTTGCGCACGCCGCATTATTTTGCCTGGGACGAGGAGGGCGCCGAGGAGGGCGAGGCGGTCTTCGTGGTGGGCAATCCGGGTACGACAAGCCGTTTGGCGACGGTTGGGCAACTGGCGTTCGCGCGGGATTATATGTTGCCTGCCGCGCTTGACGCGCTCCGGGAGCGGATGCGGGTCCTGGAAGAATACATGGCCGAAGCCGAGGATTCGGCCCGGGAATACGATTTGCGCAACGCCTGGCATCAGATTTCGAATCAGTTCAAAAAGCACGAAGGGGAGTTGGCCGGACTGCGCGACTCGCTCTTGATTGCGCGGCGCGCGACGGCGGAAAGGGATTTGGCCGCGGCCATTGCGGAAGTGGATTCGCTTGAGGAGAAGTATGGCCATGCGATCGGCGAGATCGCTCGTTTGCAGCGCTCCAGGGAAGCCATGGCGGATCAGAATCGGGCCTTTCTGTTTTTTGGTTCGCCCGCGTTCGATTCCCATGTGCTGGTGCGGGCCGCGTACGGGTATGTGATTGGTTTGATGCGGCAACGGGGCATGCCTGCGGACGAAATCGAGGAGACGCTGGAGGCGGCGCTGAATATGGAAAATTGGCCTCCGGAACTGGAGAAGCGCATGCTCGCCGTGCGTCTCCGCGAGTTTTTGCGGTATCTTGGCGAAAACGATCCGACGGTGAATCGTTTGTTGCAGGGGGAAACGCCGGAAGAGGCCGCCGACCGGATCGTTTCCGACTCCGCATTGCAGGATTCCGCCCGGTACGCAGCGTTGCTGGAAGAGGGGTTTCCGGGCAGCGGCGATCCGGCGGAAGCGCTGGCGCGGGCGGTGACGCCGCTGTTTTTGTCCGTACAGCAGCAGCTCTCTGGACTGGAAAGCAGGGAAGAGGAGCTGGGCGCGCTGTTGTCCCTGGCCCGGTTCGCGTTATACGGTACGGAGATTCCCCCGGACGCGACGTTTTCCCTGCGCATCGCCGATGGCGTGGTGGCGGATTATCCCTACAACGGCACGGTGGCGCCGCCCCATACCACCCTGTTCGGAATGTACGATCATTATTATTCGCATGGCGGCGAAGGCACCGACTGGGATTTGCCGGACCCGTGGCTTTCGCCTCCGGACTCGCTGGACCTGTCCACGCCCGTGAATCTGGTTACCACGAACGACATTACCGGCGGCAACTCCGGTTCGCCCCTGCTCGACAAGGAGTTGCGGATTGTGGGCATGGCGTTCGACAGCAATATCGACGCCTTGCAAAACACGTATGTATACCTGGACGAACGGGGCCGCGCCGTATCGGTGGACGCCCGGGGCATTCTGGAGGCGCTGGAGCATATGTACGGCGCGGATCGCATTGTTCGGGAGCTGTTGCGCGGCGGCGATTCGCAGGCGGGGGGCGAAAGTTCGGGGCGGGATGCGCCGCCGGACAAGCGTGCAAACGGATCCGAATAATTTCGCGACGAGATGCCCAGCGTGGAGAAAAAAGGGCGAACGCCGCTCATGCGGCAGTATTACGCCATCAAGGCGGCGCATCCGCATGCCTTGCTCCTCTTCAGGATGGGGGATTTTTTCGAGACGTTCGACGAGGACGCGAAGGAGGTCAGCAAGGTCCTCGGGATTGCCCTGACGAAGCGTTCCAACGGCAAGGCGTACGACGTGCCGCTTGCCGGTTTTCCGCATCATGCGCTGGATACGTATTTGCCGAAACTGATCGAGGCCGGTTTTCGGGTGGCCGTGTGCGAGCAAACGGAGGACCCCAGCCAGGCCAAAACGCTGGTGAAGCGCGACGTGGTGGAGGTCGTGACACCGGGCGTCTATTTCGACGCGAACCTGCTGGACCCGAAGCGATCCAATTACCTGATGGCTCTGTGGCTGGACGGCGGGCGCGGCGGCATGGCGTTTCTGGACGCGTCCACGGGCGAATTTTACGTC
The DNA here is from genome assembly GCA_022825385.1 of Rhodothermales bacterium. GTDB lineage: Bacteria > Bacteroidota > Rhodothermia > Rhodothermales > VXPQ01 > VXPQ01. Next base: position 59,111 of record JAJDWX010000013.1, on the reverse strand, counting down.
AGCGAAGGGACGCGAGCGGAATTGTTCGATCTTGCGCAAGCCCTTCAACCGGTTGAGATGCTTGTGGCCCGGAGCCGTCGGGACGATGCGCCGCGCGGGTCGTTCGCGTTGACGCCTGTCGAGGACTGGGTTTTCGGATATGATTTTGCCCGCCAAACCCTGCTGAATCATTTCGGCACGCACTCGCTGAAGGGGTTCGGCGTCGAGGATTTGCGGCTTGGGACGGTTGCGGCGGGCGTTGCGATGCATTATCTCGCCGAAACGCAGAAGGGACGCCTGGTGCACGTGCGTAAACTCGTTCCGTACGACAGCGCCCGCCATATGACGCTGGACCCGCAAACGAAGCGGAATATGGAACTGGTCGCGCCGCTGCATGGACAGGGGCGGGAGGATACGCTGATAGGCATTCTGGACCAGACGAAAACGCCCATGGGCGGGCGGCAACTTCGACGGCGGCTGGTGCGGCCCTTGCGCGAGGTGGCGGCCATCGAGCGCCGTCTCGACGCCGTAGAGGATTGTTTCCGCTCGCGCGCGCTGCGTACGAAACTGGGCGAACGACTGGACCCGATGGGCGATCTGGAGCGGCTGGCCGTACGCGTCGCTACGGGTCGGGCGACGCCGCGGGATATGGTGGCCGTCAAAGGGGCGCTTCGGCAGATTCCCGCCGTCAAGGAGCTGCTCTCTTCCCGGGAAGACGTCGCCTCCGCCGCGCTCAGGGAAGCGGGCGAGCAACTTACCGAACAGGCCGACCTGGCCGATTTGATCGGACGGGCGCTCGTGGACAATCCGCCTGCCGCCACGGGAGCAGGCGGATTGATTCGGGACGGCTACGACGAGGAACTGGACGGGTTGCGGGACATTTCCCGTTCCGGAAAGGACTGGCTGGCGCGGATGCAAAAAAAAGAAATCGAGCGCACGGGCATTTCCTCGCTCAAGATCGGTTTCAACAAGGTTTTCGGGTATTATCTCGAAGTCACCAATACGCACAAGGACAAGGTGCCCGAGGAGTATATCCGCAAACAGACCCTGGTCAACGCGGAGCGCTACATTGTGCCGGAACTGAAGGAATACGAGGAAAAAATTCTGACTGCCGAAGAGCGCATCGGCGCCATCGAGGCGAGGCTTTTCGCCGAATTGCGCGAAACGGCGGCCCGGCGCACCGAAGCCTTGCAACGCAACGCCCTGCTGCTGGGCCAGGTGGATTGTTATGCGGCGCTGGCCGACGCCGCGGCGCGTTTCGGATATGTCCGTCCCGAAGTGCACGACGGACGAACCCTCGAAATAGAAGGCGGGCGCCATCCGGTGGTGGAGCAGGCGCTTCCTGCGGGCGAGCCGTTTATTCCGAATTCCATTTACCTGGATCCCGACGACGCCCAGATTGTCATTATTACGGGCCCGAACATGGCCGGAAAAAGCGTCGTGTTGCGGCAAACGGGCCTGATCGTTCTCCTGGCGCAAGCGGGTTCGTTCGTGCCGGCGGAGTCTGCCCGCATTGGCGTCGTGGACCGGATATTCACGCGGGTAGGGGCTTCCGACAACCTGGCCGAGGGGGAAAGCACGTTCCTGGTCGAAATGAACGAGACGGCCAATATTCTGAACAACGCGACGCCGCGCTCCCTCATTTTGCTGGACGAAGTGGGGCGCGGGACCAGCACCTTCGACGGGCTGTCCATCGCGTGGGCGCTGGTGGAATATCTGCATGAGCGCGAGGATGTGGCGGCCCGGACGCTGTTTGCTACGCATTACCACGAATTGAACGAACTGGCGAATCGATACGACCGCGTGCGCACCGCGTGCATACGGGTGGAAGAGCATGAGGGGCGCGTGATCTTTTTGCGTAAACTGGCCCCGGAAGGCGCGGATCATTCGTTCGGGATCGAAGTGGCGCGGATGGCGGGGCTTCCGGAGCCGGTCATCGCCCGCGCCCGCCAGATTCTGGAGCAACTGGAAAGCCGGCGTACGGAGGTGGATGCGGGCGAGCACGGCGCCGCGCGCGCCGCCCAACCCGCTGTCGGGGATTTGCCCCCGGCGTCCGCCAACCCGTTTCAGATGTCTCTTTTCGCCGCCAGAACGGATCCGACAGGCGAGGCGCTAAAGGAAAGCCTCGGGGCGCTGGACCCGGACCGGATGACGCCGCTCGAAGCCTTGCAGCATCTGCACGCGCTCCGCAAATTGCTCGATTGACAGCAAGGCAGGGCGATGCGGAGCCCCCCATCCTCCAAATAAAAAATTTCGCAACGGAACGACTGCTCTCATGCGCATACTGATTATCGGAAGCGGGGGACGCGAACATGCTATCGCGCATAGTTTGTCCGCATCGGGAGGAAAGCATACGTTATTCGCCGCTCCGGGAAACGGGGGAATCTGCGAGATGGCCTCGACCGTCCCCATCCGGGCGGACGACATCGAGAATCTGGTGCGTTTCGCGCGCGCGGAGCAGATCGATCTGACGATCGCGGGACCCGAGCAGCCCCTTGTGCTGGGCATTGCGGATCGTTTCGACGAGGAGGGGATGGCGATCATGGGCCCCAGCGCCGCCGCCGCCCGCCTGGAAGGCTCGAAGGCGTTCGCGAAAGCGTTCATGCAGCGGCGCGGCATTCCCACGGCGCAGTACCGGACCTTTGGCGCAGAAGAATACGACCAGGCCGCGGCCTGGGTCCGGGAATCCGGCGCGCCGGTGGTGGTCAAGGCGAGCGGACTGGCCGCAGGCAAAGGCGCCGTGGTATGCGCTACCGTGGACGAAGCGGTGGAAACCCTGCGGTTCATGTTGCGCGAGCAAGGGTTCGGCGCGGCGGGGGCCGAGGTGGTCGTGGAGGAATATATGGAAGGGGAAGAGGCAAGCCTATTCGCTTTGTGCGATGGCGAGGACTATGCGCTGCTGGCGCCGGCCCAGGATCACAAGCGCGTCGGGGAGGGCGATACGGGGCCCAATACCGGCGGAATGGGGGCCTACGCGCCCGTGCCCGTCGTAACGGACGACCTGCTGGCCGTGGCGCGCGACCGGATCGTGGCGCCGACATTGCAGGGCATGGTCGAGGAAGGATATCCGTACCGGGGCGTACTCTACTGCGGGCTGATGCTGACGGCGGACGGTCCCAGGGTCATCGAATACAATTGCCGTTTCGGGGACCCGGAGGCCCAGGTGGTCTTGCCGCTGCTTGCCAGCGATGCGCTTGAGGCGTTCGAGGCCACGGCGCGGGGAGGGCTTGGCGGCGCGACATTGTCTCTGAAGCCCGGCGCCGCGGCGTGCGTCGTGCTGGCTTCCGGCGGTTATCCGGGGCGCTACGAAACGGGATTCCCGATTCGGGGGCTGGACAAGGCGCGCGCGGAGCGGGACGTCCTGGTGTTTCATGCCGGCACGGCCTCCGGGCGGCAGGAAGGCGGCCCGGACGAGCTGATGACGTCCGGCGGACGCGTGCTCGGCGTTACGGGACTTGGCGGAGACCTTCGGGAAGCCCTGGATCGGGCCTACAAAGCCGCGGGGCGCATTTCGTTCGAAAATATGCAGTTCAGGCGAGATATAGGAAAACGAGGGCTGCGTTCGTGATGATGCGCACAGTCGTTATGGCGTTTGGGGCGCTTGGCCTGTTCGGCGCGCCGGTTTCGGGGGGCGGGCAAGCCGCGGCCCAGCCGCCGGATACGCTTCGGGCCATCCCGCTGCCGGGGGCCGTTTTCGTGGACGCGCGCGCGTTGGGCATAGATCCTTTCGGCGCGATGTATGTGGCCGATGCGGGCCGCGACGTCGTATATGCAATGAACGCGCGCGGGGAGCGCCTTGCCGCGCTGGGCGGGCCCGGCTCCAAAGAGGGCGCGTTCGACGATCCCGAAGGCGTCGATCCGACCAATGGCCTGGTGTTGTATGTGGCCGATGCGGGCAACCGGCGCATACAGCTGTTTTCCCGCTCCGGGGCCTGGCTCGGCGCCATTCCGCTGGCGCGCGGCGGGGCGGACGTTTCGGCCCGCGTTACGTATCGGCGGCAGGACGCGGCGGCGTCCGATTACGCTTCCGGCGTTCCCGCCGCCGTGGCGACGTCCGGGGCCAACGAGATGTTCGTCGTGGACAGGGATCGGGGGGTGGTTCGCAAGTGGGATCAGGATCGTCGTCCGGCGGGAATCATTGGCGACGCCGGCGCCGGACCCGGCGCGCTCCTTGAGCCGGTAGACCTTGCCCTTGGAGCGGACGGGTTGGTGTACGTGGCGGACCGACAGGCGGAATCTCTCATGGTTTATGACCAGTACGGAACGTTCGTGCGCTCGATCGGCGCCGGGCTTGCGGGGCTTTCCGCGGTGGTTGCGACCGAGGAGCGGGTATACGCCGCGCTTGCGCGAAGCCTGGTGGCGTACGACGCAGGCGGGCGTTTCGAGCGCCGCCTTGAAACGGATATGGATACGCGCATCGTGGACCTTGCCGCGGGGCCGGACGGCGCCCTGTATGCGCTGGGAACGCAACGCCTGTATCTGCTTGCGCCTTCGGAATGATTGCTCGACTCGTTGCGACGGGCATGGCGCTGGCGTTCGTCGTCGCGCCGGGGCGCGCACAAGAAATCGCGCCGGGGCGCGCGCAGGAAGCCGCGCCCACGCCGGAAATGTTTCGGCGCGACACCCTGGACGCGTCGGCGGCGCAGCCGTTTCAACTGGTTCCCATTGTGTTGCCCGGGTCGGAGCGGGTGCTGGCCGACGGACAAGCGCTCGACACGACGCGCTACCGGCTGGACTACCGCCATGCCCGCCTTTGGGTGGACGACCTGTCCGGCGTCGCGTCCCTGGTCGTAGAATACCGAACCCTGCCGTTTCGATTTCAGGATTGGTATCGCCGCCACGCCCTCGCGGAAGCGCAGGAAGGCGAGCAGGTCGCGCGCGCCCCGCCCCGCATGGAAGAAGAACCGCTTCGGCTCATTCCCGCCTCGTCCGCCTTGCAGCACAATGGTTCGATCACGCGAGGCATGCTGGTGGGAAATAACCGGGACGTAACACTTGAGTCCGGGCTGCGTATGCAATTGGCGGGGCCGCTTTCCGAGCAGGTGCATGTGCAGGCGGTGCTGACCGACGAGAATACGCCGATCCTCCCGGAAGGGACGACCCAGCGCATCGAGGAATTCGACCGCGTGTTCATTGGGCTGGACGTTCCCCATGCGCGGGCGGAGCTGGGGGATTTCGATTTTCGGTTTGCAGGCGGCGAGTTCAGCGCGTTTTCGAGGAGATTGCAGGGCGCTTCGGTGACGACGTCCTTGCCGGACGGGGGCCATGTCGGGGGGCGGGCGAAGGCGGCGGGCGCGGTGGCGCGCGGCTTGTTTCGTTCGCAGGAAATAGAACCCGTGGACGGCGTGCAGGGGCCGTACCGGCTGGAGGGGGCGGAGGGAGAGCGCTTTGTGCTTGTGGTGCCCGGCTCCGAAGCCGTGTTCGTGGATGGAGAGCGTCTGGAGCGCGGCGAGACGAACGACTATATAATCGATTACGCCACGGCGGAAATTTCCTTTACGTCGAATCGCATGGTCACGGCGGATATGCGCATCAAGGTCGAGTTTCAATATTCGACCAGCAGTTTCACGCGTACGCTTGCCGGGGCGGAGATGGAGATGCATTTTCTCCAGCGCCCCGAAACGGCGGAGCGGGGGATGTCCGGGCGTTTCGGGATTTCCGTAATCCGGGAAGCGGACAGCCGGGATTTCAGCGAGGAATTCGGATTTGGCGCGGAGGATTCGCTGGCGCTTGCGCGGGCGGGGGACGGGACGGCCATGGCCGGGGCGGCGCAGCAGGTCGCATTCGACCCGGAGGCCCCGTACGTACAATACCGGCGGGAAATTCGTCCGCCGTCCGACACCGTGTATGTGGCGCTGGACCGGGCGCCCTTGCCTTCCGAAGCGGTGTTTCGCGTACGGTTCGCGCATGTGGGCGAGGGCCTTGGGAGTTACGAGCGTACGGGGCGGGCCGTCAACGGTATTTTGTACGAATATCGCGGCCCCGGCGGGGGCAGCTACCTTCCGGTACGCCTGCTTCCCAAGCCGGAAATGCACCGCATGATCGATATGCGGGGCGCTTTTTCCCCCATCCCGGCGCTTGAAGTGTTTGGCGAATGGGGGCGCAGCCTGCACGACAGAAATCGCTTGTCCGCGCTGGACGCCGCCGACGACCTGGGCGACGCCGTGCTGGCGGGCGCGCGGCTGAAGACGTTGTCTCTGGGCGGCGTTCGGTTGTCCGGGGAGGCGCGCCGCAGGCATGTGTCGTCGTCCTTTGCCGCCTTCGACCGGATTCGCCCGGTCGAATTTACGCGGCGGTGGAACATTGCGTCCCGACCCGATCCTGGCGCAGGGAGCCTGTCCGAGGACGAGACGATCAACGAAGGGCACGTACAATTCGATTTTCTGGAGGGTTCCAGCGTGCGGGGGGAACTGGGGCGGATTGCGCTGGGGCGCGGTTTCGAGGCAGCGCGCCGGGCGGCCTACGCGGCGATGCAGGAAGGCGGATGGCCCCGGTTCGAATACGAAATGGAGACGATTTCCGCCCGCGATTCGACGGCGGGCGAGGAGGGGCGCTGGTTTCGTCAATCGGGATGGGTAGATTACGCGCTGGCCGGCGGGCGGCTGTCTCCGCGCATTGCGTTCGAGCATGAGGATCGGATGCAGGAAGCAACAGACGCGGACAGCCTCGTGCGTCCGTCGTTCCGGTTTCTGGAGTTGCGCCCGGGCCTCGCCTGGCAAGACGACGCGTTCGGCGCGACGGCTTTTGTCGAGCGCCGCGTGGAGGACGACTGGATTGCAGGCCGCGTGGAGCCTGCCGCTACGTCCTGGACCGGACGCGCGACGTTCGAATGGCGTCCTTCGTCCGTGCTGGATACGGAAGGCAGCATCGGTTTTCGCGCCCGCCGCTTCGCCGAGCGTTTTCGCGTGGAGCAAAACAGGCGGGACGCCGAATCGATTCTTTTGAAACTTGGCGGGGCGTGGCGTCCGCTTTCCCGGATGATTCAGGCCAACGTCCTGTATGACGGCATGACGGAACGCTCGCCGGTATTGCAGGAGATATATATTCGCACCGGCCCCGAAATAGGGCAATTCGTATGGGAAGACGGCAATGCGGACGGGCTGGTGCAGATAGACGAATTGCTCCCGGAACGATTGCCGAACGAAGGGTCCTACGTGCGCGCGTACGTGCCTTCGGATACGCTGGTGTCCGTGGTGAATGTGCTTGGCCGCATTCGCCTGGAACTGGACCCCCGGCGCCTTTGGGGCCGCTCGGACAATCCCTGGAAACGCAGATTGTCGCAGGTAGCGACGCGGACCGTGGTCGAAGTGCGGGAAAAAACGAGGGACCCGAACACGCGGTCTATCTATTTGCTCAACCTGAGCCGATTTCGGAGCGCCGAGCACACGATGAACGGGCGGCTGCGGTTGGGGCAGGACATTTTCCTGTTTCGATCCCATCCCGACTACGGACTGGACATTTCCCTGAACCGGCTGCGGACGCTGAGCGAACTGGCGGCGGGGCAGGAAGAACGGTTTGTGGACGGCTGGCGCCTGGAAGGGCGCTGGCGTCCGGGGCCGAACTGGGGGCTGCGGGCCACGGCTTCCGGGGAGCAGGATCGCCTTGCGAGCGACGCCTTCGCGTCCCGGCGCTACGACGTATCCGGGTTCCAGCTGGAGCCCGCCGTTTCGTATGCGGTTTCGGACCGCGTACAGATTCTCTTTTCCGCTTCGTACGGGCGCAAGAAAGACGCTTTCGCCGATCGCAGCGCGCAGATCCTGAAAGCGCCCGCCGAACTTCGGTACGCCATTCCCCGGAAACTCCAGGCTACGTTGCGCGCCGAAGCGGCCCGCGTCCGCCTCGACGGCGAAGCCCTCGGCCTGGCCCGGTTCGAACTGACGGACGGCAGGGGGCCGGGCTGGTCCAGTTTGTGGTCTTTTCGGGCGCAGTATAACGTGAACGCATACCTCCGGGCTACGTTTTCGTACGATGGACGGGCGCCCGCCGACGCGCCGGTCATTCACACGATGCAAGTGCAAATGAGCGCATTGTTTTGATCAGTATATCCGTAAATTTATTTATGCAGCAACGTATCCGTACGCGATACGAAGCGTATCCTTGGGTGTAGCCGGGCTGTTCCGCGTCCGCTGCATGTCGAAATTACGGACATTTGAGAGGGCCTGGCCATGAACGCAAAAATTTCTCTGTACCCCGCTCTACAGCATTTTTTCGATTCCGTGCGGGAGAAGTCTGGACAATTCGTTCCGGGCGAGCCGGAAGACCAGCTCCGCGCCCCGTTCGACGCTTTTATGCGCGCGGCGGGCAAGACGTTGGGCCTGGATATTGTGTGCGCCGGCGAGGCGCCGTTGCCGGATCGTTTGGGGCGGCCGGACTTCGCCGTTCACCAGAGCCAGGCGCTGGTTGGCTACGCCGAGCTCAAGGCGCCCGGCACGGGAGCGGACGCCCGGCGATTCCAGGGGCGCAATCGCAAGCAATTCAAGCGGTTCTCGTCCGTTCCGAATATGCTCTATACGGATGGAAACGAATGGGCGTTGTACCGAAACGGCGAGCGCATTGGCAAGGTGGTTCGTTGCTCTGGAGATATTGCTACAGAGGGATTAAGGGCCGTAACGGCTGAGGACGCGGACGCCGTGCAGCGCCTTCTGAACGATTTTCTGCAATGGGATCCGCATATTCCCGTGGACCGAAAGGGGCGCGTGGAACTGAAGCAATTCGCCGCGCTGCTGGCGCCGCTATGCCGCATGTTGCGCGACGACGTGGCTGATGCGCTGGACGATGCCTCCTCGTCGCTGGCGCATTTGGCGGAGGATTGGCGGCACCTCCTCTTTCCGAACGCTTCGGACGAGCAATTCGCCGACGCGTACGCCCAGACGGTTACGTTCGCCCTGCTGCTTGCCCGCAGCGAAGGCGCAGACCCGCTTACGCTCGAAACAGCGAGGAAAACGCTGGACGCGCAGCACAATTTGCTGTCGCGGGCCTTGCAAGTCCTTACGGACGACAGGGCGCGTTCCGATATCGCCGCCTCGCTCGACTTGCTGTTGCGCGTTATGGCTGCCGTGCCGCGCGCGGCGCTTGCGGGGGGCAGCGAGGATCCGTGGCTTTATTTTTACGAGGATTTTCTTGCCGAATACGATCCGCGATTGCGCAAGGACGCAGGCGTGTATTATACGCCGGTCGAGGTGGTTCGCGCCCAGGTTCGCCTCGTTGACGAACTGCTTGCTTCCCGGCTTGGCAAGCGATGGGGATTCCACAGCGACAATGTGGTCATACTGGACCCGGCGGCGGGGACCGGTACCTACCTGCTTGGCGTGATAGAATACGTGCTCTCGCGGGTTGGCGGCGTACAGGGGCCGGGCGCCCTACCTGGAATCGCCGCCGACCTGGCTCGCAAACTGTACGGCTTCGAATTGATGGTAGGTCCCTACGCCGTGGCGGACTTGCGCGTCAGCCGCGCGCTCGCCGACGCGGGGGCCACGCTTCCCGCGGAGGGCGTACATATTTACCTGACGGATACGCTTGAAAGCCCGAATGCCGAAATACGTGACGAGGCGTTCTTTTTACAACCTATTTCGGAGCAGCGCCGCAAGGCGCTGGAGGTCAAGAGCGAAACGTCCGTGATGGTTTGCCTCGGCAACCCGCCCTATGATCGACACGAGGCGGCTACGGGCGACAATATCGCGCTCACGGGGAACTGGGTCCGTTGGGGCGACGACAAGGGCGAAGGGGAAGCGATTATGGACAGTTTTGTCGATCCGGTGAAGAAAGCCGGGCATGGAGGCCATCTCAAAAATCTGTACAACCTGTACGTGTATTTCTGGCGGTGGGCGCTATGGAAGGTTTTCGAGCAGAACAACGCGCCGGGCGTGGTCAGTTTCATAAGCGCTTCGAGTTATCTCGACGGGCGCGCCTTCGCCGGGATGCGTCAGCATATGCGCTGGTGGTGCGACGATATATGGATTCTCGATCTGGGCGGCGAGGGACGCGGGGCGCGCAAGAGCGAGAATGTTTTCGACATTCAGACGCCCGTAGCGATCGCCGTGGCGCTGCGATCAGATAAGGCAAAGAAGGAAGCGCCCCCTTCGTCATATCCTTCGCTGTTTGATCGATCCCCGGATGCGGACAAGGAAAAGCAAATCGCACCCGCCCGGGTGCACTACGCCCGCATTGAGGGAACGCGGCAGGAGAAACTTGCGGCGCTGGATGCGATAGACGATTTCGACCGCATCGAATGGGAGCAATGCCCCAGCGATTGGCAGGCTCCGTTTCGTCCAAAAAGGAAGGGCGATTACTTTTCCTGGCCTCTTCTGACCAATTTGACCCCGTGGCAAATATCAGGCGTTCAGTTGAAACGCACCTGGCCTATTGCGCCGGACATGGAAACGCTCAGGCGTCGTTGGCGCGCTTTGTTGCGGGCGCAAGGCAGCGATAGAGCGGAAGCATTTCGCGAAACAGAGGATCGCATGATAGACGGCGTTTATCGCAGCGCCTTGTCAGGTCAGGAGAACGATTCGGTTCCGATCGCTCAGTTGTCCCGCGATGCGCCGCTTCCGGATGTGCAACGATACGCTTACCGCTCCTTTGATCGCCAGTATATTATCGCAGACATACGTTTAATGTCGCGACCGCGCCCCGATTTGTGGCGCGTCCATAGCGGGCGGCAAATATATCTGACCAGTTTGCTTTCTCGCCCGATAGGGAAGGGTCCGGCGTTGACGGCCTGTGCGCATGTGCCGGACCTGCATCATTTTACGCAGGGTTGCGGCAAGGACACGGTCCCGCTCTATTGTTCCGCCGACACATCGGATCCTAATATCCCGCCGGGCCTTCTTGCCCGGCTTGGGAAAACCTATGGGCGCGACGTTACGCCCGAGGATTTTCTGGCCTATCTCTATGGCGTGGCGGCCCAGCCGGCCTTTACCGCGCGGTTCGAGCGCGAACTGGAGACGCGCGAATTGCGCCTGCCGGTTACGAAAGACGCCGCGTTGTTCGAACAGGCCCGAAGCAAAGGCGCCGAATTGCTTTGGCTGCATACGTATGGCGAGCGGTTTGCGCCTGCGGGTCAGCAGGCGGGGCGCGTACCGAGAGGCAATGTTCAATGCATACGGATCCTTTCGGATAAGCCCGGAAGATACCCCGAAAAATTCTCGTACGACGACGTTACCCGAACGCTGCATGTGGGCGAGGGCGCCTTCGCTCCCGTATCCCCGGAGGTATATGCGTTCGAGGTGTCGGGCCTGAAGGTCGTGCAGTCCTGGCTCAAGTATCGCATGAAGAAAGGGGCGGGCCGGAAATCGTCGCCATTGGACGACATTCGCCCCGAATCCTGGACCGGCCAGTTCACCACCGAACTCCTCGAACTGCTCTGGGTACTGGAAAAAACGGTCGAGGGCTACCCGGCGCAGGAAGCGTTGCTCGAAGCGATCGTCGAAGGCGATTGCTTCAAGGCGACCGAATTTCCGATGCCCCCGGAACGGATGCGCACGCTCAAGGGCGCGGGCACGCACGGCGTTTTGTTGTGATCCGTCGGACGCGGCGCTGGTTTTTGCGGCGTTTCGGGTATGGATTCCCGGACGCCGCGATGAGCGAAGTGGTTTTGATCAGCGTATCCTATATTACGGGCTATGGACAAATTGATCGTCGAAGGCGGACATACGCTTGCGGGGCCGCTGCCCGTGAGCGGCTCCAAGAATACGGCGCTGCCCCTCATGGCGGCGGCGCTGCTTGCGGACGGCGTTTCGACGCTGTCCCGGATTCCTGATTTGCGGGACGTCAAGACCTTTGCGAACGTACTGCGCATTTCCGGCGCGGCGGTCCGCTTCGACGAGGCCCGGAACGAAATGACAGTGGACGCCAGCGGGGTGAATTACCCGGAAGCCCCCTATGAACTGGTGAAGAAGATGCGCGCCTCCTTTTATATGCTGGGCGCGCTCCTTGGGCGTTGCGGTCGCGCCCGCGTGTCGCTTCCCGGCGGATGCGCCTGGGGGCCGCGCCCGGTAGACCTGCATCTCAAGGGCATGGAAGCGTTCGGCGCCGACATTCGGCTGGAGCATGGATATGTCGTTGCGGAAGCGAAGGATGGGCGCCTGGACGGAGGCGTATTTCGCATGGATCCATCCAGCGTGGGGGCCACGATCAACCTTTTGCTGGCCTCTGCGACGGCGCGCGGGCCGTCCCGGATCGAGAACGCCGCCCGCGAGCCGGACGTCGCGACGTTCGGTGAGATGCTCCGCAAAATGGGCGCCTCTATCGAGGGACTCGGAACGGATACGATAGAAGTGGAAGGCGTGGATGCGCTTTCTCCGGTGCATTTTTATAACGCTTCGGACCGCATCGAACTGGGAACCTTTATGATTGCGGCGGCCATGGCGGGCGAACCGGGCCGGGCCGTGCGCCTGACCGATGCGGCCCCCGAACATCTGGGTCCCGCCTTCGTCGACGCCTTTACGGAGACGGGCGCAGGCTATCGTCCGGGAAACGACTATGTAGAGGTTACGGCCCCGGACGAGTTGCAGCCCGTATCCATAGAAACCGCCGTGTATCCGGGTTTTCCTACCGACTTGCAGGCGCAGTGGACGGTGCTGCTGACGCAGGCGCGCGGCAATGCGCGGGTCCGAGACACGGTGTATTACGACCGGTTCAAGCATATTCCCGAACTGCACCGCATGGGGGCGAACGCCATTGTCGTGCAGAACGAAGTTTTCGTGGCCGGGGGCAAACCGTTGCAGGGCGCCACGGTGATGAGCACCGACCTGCGGGCGGGCGTGTCCCTCGTGCTGGCCGGGATGGTCGCCGAGGGCGAAACGCATGTGCTGCGCGTCTACCACCTCGACCGGGGATATGAAGACCTGGACGGCAAACTCGCCCGCGCCGGCGTCGCGATTCGCCGCGTACAGTATGACGAATTTGCAAATCCGTCCGGCAACGAGCCCCCTGAGGAGTAGCGCCGCCGCGCTGCATGTTGCCCGCCGATCCGGGCCGGTGTCGGATTTCTGCGCTGCCCCTGCGCAGGCGGGGGAAGTTACGACGGGGAAAGCGCCGCGTCCATGCGCCCTGCGATTTCTTCGAGCCGTTCGCGCCCGCCCCCCGGAATCTCCGCCGTGGCCCACCCTGCATACCCGATGCTGGCGAGCGTTTCGCGCACGGCGGGCCAGTTTACGTCGCCTTCCCCCAGCGGGACGCGGAAGCCTTCGTACATTCCTTCCTCGTTGCGTTTCTGTCGGCTGAATTCCTTCACGTCCAGCTTCAGGATGCGAGAACCGAGGATGCGAATCCAGTGTTCGGGCCATCCGAACGTGACCGCGTTGCCGATATCGAAATACGCCCCCACCCAGTCGCTCTCGAACGCGTCGATGTAGCGGGCGAATTCAAGCGGGCTCATCAGGAAATTATTCCATACGTTTTCGATCGCAATGCGTACGCCGAGCGCGCGGGCTTCCGGCAGGGCCTTGCGGATTTCGGCCTGCGAACGGTTCCATGCGTCGTCGTAGGAAACGTTTTCGAGCACGACCGCGGGCACGAGCAATACGGTGGAGGCGCCGTACGCCGCGGCGTCTTGCAGGGCGGTGCGGAGTCCTTCGAGTCCTTCTTCCCGGATGGCGGGGTCCGGATCCGACAGGGTTTTGTTCCAGTGCACCATGTCTACCACGCCATGGATCGGCAGCGCGGCGGCCCGGGACGCCGCTGTCACTTCGTCCTGCGCGAGGTCGTTCGGGCTGCCCATTTCCACGCCGTCGAATCCCAGTTCTGCAAGCAGCATGAATTTGTCTTCGATGGACCCTTCCGTCTCCACCATGCCGTATTTCACGGCTTTGGAAATAGCAGGTCGCCCGACTTTGGAGGCGTATGCGCGGGCCGCCGAACGCCCTGCGCCCTCTCCCTCTGTCCTTCCCGCGCCCGCCGCCAAACCGGCGATCGCTCCCGAAAGCCCCGCCACGCCGCCCGAAGCGGCGCCGAGCATCCCCATAAAATATCGTCTGTTCATTGCGTATCGTCCGTTGTTTCGATCAGCGTATCCTGTGCTTCTTATTCGGGGGCGTTCGCCGCAAGGAAGGACCTGTTGAGCCGCGTCCGTCCCGGCGCAGGCACGGGCGCGTCCGGCAAATCCCCAAAGGCCAGCGCAGGCGGCGCCAGGTCCAGGTCGGCGGTCAGCATATCCTCCCAGGTCAATTGCTGTCCCGTGTAGGCGCTTTCCCGCCCCAGCACGGCAATCATGGTGCTGTCCGCAATCTGGCGGGTTTCGTTCATGGGCCGTCCGCTCCGAATGGCCGCGATAAGGTCCGTATGCTCGACGACATAAGCATTGTTGCCCTTTTCCGAGCGGCGGAAAAGCACCTCCCCGTCGCGCGAGCGTATGATCGAGCTGTCTGGATGCAGGTCGGCGACGCCTTTCTCGCCCACGATGCGGTTCGTAACGCGCCCGGTCGCCCCCTCGAACTGGCGGCATTTCGCTTCTACGCGGACGTCGCCCGGAAAAGCGTATTCCACGGAGAAATGGTCGTAAATATGTCCGTAGGAAGGATCGACGCGCACAAGGCGCCCGCCCATGGCGAGGGCGCTTTCGGGGACGGCCCCCATGACCCAGTGGATCACATCGAGGTTGTGCACGAATTGCTCGACGATGTGATCTCCCGAAAGCCAGGCGAAGTAATACCAGTTCCGGCATTGCCATTCCATGTCCGACATGCCCGGAAGGCGCGGGCGCAGCCAGATGGGGCCGGTCATGTAATAGGCCGAGGCGCTGGTGATTTCCCCGATCAGTCCGCCATGAATCTCTGCGACGGCGTCCATGAAACTGGGCTGCCGCCGGTAGAGCGTGCCGGCCACCACGGAAAGTCCTTTTTCGTCGGCGATGGCGCCTGCTTCGAGCAGGGCGTGGTAGCCCGCCACATCGACCTGCGAGGGTTTTTCCATGAATACATGCTTGCCGGCGTCCATTGCGTACCGGAACTGCGCGGGACGAAATCCCGGCGGCGTGGCGAGAATGACATACGCTACGTCGCTGTCGATCACATGCCGGTAATTGTCGAAACCGGCGAACGCGCGTTCGTCCGTAACGTTGAGCCGGTCTCCAAGGTGTTCCTTCAGGCGGCGCCGGGAATCGTCCAGCCGATCTTCGAACAGGTCGCCGAGGGCGTATATTTCCACGCCTTCCGCCGCCTCCACGGCGTTTACGGCGGCGCCCGTACCGCGCCCGCCGCACCCCACCACGCCGACCCGCAGGGTATCCGACCCCGCCGCGTACGCGAAATCCCCGGAGCGCATAAGCGCCGAAACGCCCGCCGCGGCCGCCGCCGACGATTGGATGAACTTGCGCCGGGTCAGTCCGGCGTTTTTTGCGTTCGTATTTTCCATGGTTGTTGCCGATGGGTCCATGACAATGCGTTTTGTTACGACGCGTAATTATCTTATGCGAGATAACCAAATATAACCGGAGGAGCGCATTAATTGTCCGAAAAAAAAGCGGACAAGAAGGAATCGTCCGGCGCGGGCGCGGCGCGCCGGACGGAAACCTCATGCGGCGCAGCGTGTTCGCCGGGAACGTTCCTCAAGGATACGCGGATTGAAACCGCTTCGCTTGAGCGCGTCGCGTTCGCCTGTCAAGTACACGCTGAATCTGCAAACGCATGCCTCCCGTCTATCTCGACCATGCCGCCACGACGCCGCTCGATCCGCGCGTAATGGAGGCCATGCAGCCTTTTTTCGGAGCGCAATTCGGCAATGCCTCCTCCGTGCACGCGCTGGGCAGGCAGGCGCGTTTTGCAGTGGAAGCCGCGCGCGAGAAGGCGGCGGCCTTGCTGGGGGTCGAGCCGGGCGGGATTGTGTTTACGAGCGGAGGGACCGAAGCCAACAATATGGCCCTTGCCTCCGCCCAGGGCTTGCTGACGTGCGCCGCCGAGCACGAATCCGTGCTTCGTTCCGCCGAAGCCCTGCATGCGCTGGGCAGGCCCGTCTGCGTGCTGAAGCCGGGCGAGCAGGGGGCTGCCCGAATCGAAGATATTGTCCAGG
This sequence comes from Rhodothermales bacterium, assembly GCA_022825385.1. Classification (GTDB taxonomy): domain Bacteria; phylum Bacteroidota; class Rhodothermia; order Rhodothermales; family VXPQ01; genus VXPQ01. Next base: position 43,127 of record JAJDWX010000013.1, on the reverse strand, counting down.
CGCTTGATAGCGAGGCGTGCGCCGGGGTTTCGATGGCGTCCGTATTGCATGCGAACAACGAGACGGGCGCGTTGTCGCCGGTGCGCGACATGGCAGCGGCTTGCGGCGAGCGCGGCCTCTTGTTCCACTGCGACGCGGTGCAAACGGCGGGATACGGCATGGTCCCCGCCGCGGACCTCGTCACGATTTCCGGGCACAAGTTTTATGGCCCCAAAGGGGTTGGCGCGCTCATTGCCCGCGCAGGCGTCGATGTGGAGCCGCTTATGCGGGGCGGCAGGCAGGAACGCGGGCGCCGGGCCGGGACGGAGAATGTGGCGGCCATTGTCGGGTTCGCCCGCGCGCTGGAACTGGCGTTCGAGGAGAAGGCGTTCCGAACGCGGCATGCCGAAGCGATGCGGGACCGGCTCCGGGACGGCGTCCGGGCGGCCTGCGGTCAACGGGTTCGCATGGTTACGCCGCCGGATTCGGACGCAGCGGCGCCGCATATTCTGGGCGTGGTCGTTCCGCCGGTCGAGGAGCGCCCCGTAGACGGAGAAATGTTGCTGCTGAATATGGATATGGAAAATATCTGCGTATCCGCCGGGTCGGCCTGTACGAGCGGCGCCATCGAACCCAGCCACGTGCTGCTGGCTATGGGGCTGGATCGCGACACGGCTTCGGCTTTCCTGCGTTTTTCGGTGGGCCTGCGCACGACGGAGGAAGCCGTGGATCGCGCGGTCGAAGCGCTGGATCGCGTATTGCGCCGGATGATTCCCAGGGCCCTGGCGCCATGAACGCTGCGCTTGTCGCCTTTGCCAAGCCGCCGGTTCCGGGCCGGGTCAAAACGCGCCTTACGCCGCCGCTTGCCCCGGAGGACGCTGCCCGCCTCTATGGCGCGTTTCTGCGCGACGCGCTGGATCAGTACCGGGAGCTTGGGGCGACGCTTCGCTTGTACCTTGCGCTGGACGAAGAGTCCCCGGCTTCGCGCCAGGGCGCGGCGTACCCGGAATGGATGGCGGACAGCGTATTCCGGCAGGAGGGCGGCGGGCTTGGAGAGCGCATGAAACATGCTTTCGAGGAAACGTTTGCGGCGGGCGCCCGCCGCGCCCTGCTGATAGGGACCGATCACCCCACCTTGCCGTCCGCCTGGATACGCAAAGGATTTTCGTTGCTCGAAACGCCGGACCGCGTCGTGCTGGGCCCCACCGCAGACGGAGGCTTCTACCTGCTTGGCATGAACCGGTTTTACCCGCAGCTGTTCGAGGACATGGCCTATAGCCACGAGGCCGTGTTCGAGCAGACCGCCGACCGCGCCGCCCGGTGCGGCGCTTCGCTGCATGCGCTTCCGGCATGGTACGACGTAGACACCTTCGACGACCTGAAGCGCCTGGCCGAGGATTTGCGGCGGGACAGCGCCGCCGCAAGGCGGACGCGCGGCATGCTCCGTCGCCTTGCAGGGCGGTACGAAGGGCTGGCGTAGGAAAATTGGGCGAAGCGCGCCGGCGCCTTGCAGCCCCGGCGCGCTTCTGCGTATCCTCGTTCTGAATCCTGCCTGGACGACGAGGGCGTACGCGCGTACTATCAGGGTACGTCGACTACAGGGAAATTCCGAAAACGAGGAAGCTCTTCTCGGCGGTGGGGTTCATAATGTACGAAATGCTTACGGGCAGTTCGTACTTGTCTGTGATCGGAATGCTTTTCGAGCCGCTCACCGCCCAGTCGATGATGCTGAATCCGTCGGTTCCGTACCATTCGCTCTCGCCTGCGGAAGCGCCAATCCCGAACGACATGTCCACGCCGCCTACGACGAAAGGCATCGAGGCATTGATATACAGCGACTCATCCGGGTCGTTGTGGATATTGTACGCCACATAGAGGGTCGCCGGAAAAGCATCCGTCCCGTTGAACGAGAAATAGGGCTCGATCACATGCGCCCCGCCCTCGTCGCTAAAGTCAAAGAATTCGACGCCCCCGTTCGGGAAATAGTAGTCTGTGACTCCGAGAGAAAGAGGACCGTAGGAATACCCGATCCACAGGTCGTGCTCGTTGGCGTCGGCGGAACCCGGGTTCGTGGCGTACGACGCCCAGGTGCCTATCTCCAGTCCTTCGTAACTGAACGTGAGGGCGGGCTGCACGCTGGCGGATTCCCCGAAATCGATGCCTCGCCATACGTACCGGCTGACCAGGTCGGCGCCAAAGTCGAATTCCTGCGCGGAAGCAGGCAGGGACCAGGCGAGAGCGAGCGTTAGAAACAGGGGGGCAAGAAGCTTTTTCATGACGGATAGCCGTTTGGTTGTGCGGAATGCGGTTCGGACGCAGGACGCCTGAAAAGGTGGCCTGTGCGTCGCAATGGTTAATAAAATAAGGCTTTTTGGCTTGATATACCTGAAAAATTAAGAAATAAAAATGAAAATTCCTAATAAAAATATGTTTTCCGGGTCGTGGCGCCGATTTACTGCCCTGCTCCGGCGCGTTGCGGGGCCTGCCCGCGCCGTTGAAGGGTCCGTTGAAATGGCGCGGGCGGCGCGCCCACGGTGAATAACTTGCAAAGCCTTCGCTTTTATGCTTGCTTGATTGGTTCGAAATTGCGATATTATGCAATCTGTAGCGTTTGCGGCGTTCGCAGGCCCTTTTGCGGCCTGTACCCGTCGCCGATTTCGCCTGAGCGTCCGCCGCCGCTTTTTGGTGGGCCGCGCGGATCGTTTTCGGGAAGGAAGCGTTCATTCGCTGCGGACGCAGTATCAACGCGAACAAGGACAAGACATACCAAACGACGGTTTGGACATGACGCAGCACTCCTTCAAGGCGATAGCGCTTCGGCGCGCCGGCCAGGGCGTTTCGAGCGCCCTGCGGGCAGTGGCCCCTGTGGCCGGCGGGATACTTGCGCCGGTGGTCTTCGTCCTTCCCGGTCTCGTTATTATTACGATTTAGCCAGGACCGGCCAATCCTTCGCACCTCTCCAGCATGCATGATGGCGTCAAGCGGGCAGTGAAGGAATTGGCCTTCGCCCCACGTTAATCCGATGCCCATGTACGCTCCCGAAGAAACGCGCCTGAACGTTGACGTCGGCGTTTCGTATTTTACCAAGTCTGCCCGGCTTTTGCGCCGCGCAGGCGCGTTCAACGGAGCGCCACATTCACCAAGGACCCAAAGGTCGTAATCCATGCCTGATATGCAAGCAAGCAGCATGACGCACCATGCGCCGCCAGCGAACGGCGCGCAACGCATGAGCGGCGCGGAGATTTTTCTGCGCTCGCTGGACGCGGAAGGCGTAGAGGTCGTATTCGGCCACCCCGGAGGGGCCGTGATCAAGATTTACGACGAGATGGCCCGCATCCAGCCGAACTTCAAGCATGTGCTGGTGCGGCACGAGCAAGGCGGCGCGCACGCCGCCGAGGGGTACGCCAAGGCGACGGGCAAGGTCGGCACGGTGCTTGTCACCAGCGGCCCCGGCGCCACGAACACGGTTACCGGCATAGCGGACGCCTATATGGATTCCGTGCCCATCGTCGTGTTTACCGGACAAGTCCCGACCCAGCTGATCGGGAACGATGCGTTTCAGGAGTGCGACACGATAGGCATCACGCGCAGCATCACCAAGCACAGTTTCCTGGTGCGCGACGTACGCGACCTGGCGCAGGCGGTGAAAAAGGCGTATCACATTGCGCGCACGGGCCGCCCGGGTCCGGTCGTGGTGGATTTGCCGAAGGACGTTCTCCTGGCCGAAACCGAGTTCGAATACCCGAAGGAAGTCAACCTGCGCGGCTACCGTTTCAAGGCCCGGGGAGACGACGCCAAGATTCAACGCGCCGCAGCCATGATCGCCGAGGCGGACAAGCCGCTTTTCTATGTGGGCGGCGGGGCCGTCGGCGCGGATGCGGCGGATGTGCTCACCCGGATCGCCCGGACGGCGCGCATTCCGGTGACCACGACGCTGCACGGACTCGGCGCCTTTCCCGAGGACGACGAACTTTCGGTGGGCATGCTCGGGATGCACGGCACGTGGTACGCCAACATGGCCGTGCAGAACGCCGATCTCCTGATTGCGGTCGGCGCGCGGTTCGACGACCGGGTGACGGGCAAGCTCGAATCCTGGGCGCCCCACGCCAAAATCGTGCATATCGATATAGATCCGTCTTCCATCTCCAAGAATGTGTATGTGGATTGCGCCATCGTGGGCGACGTGCGCGATGCGCTGATGCGCCTGGAGCCGCTTGCGGGAGCGTGTCGCACGGAGGCGTGGCTTGCGCAGGTGCAGGCCTGGAAGGCGGAATGTCCGCTGGCCTACGAACAGGGGGACGGGCGCCTTCGGGCGCAATACGTGCTCGAACGGCTTCGGCGGCATACGAAAGGGGAGGCGATCGTGGTGACCGACGTGGGCCAGCACCAGATGTGGGCCGCCCAGTATTTCCAGTTCTTGCATGCGCGTACGCACATCACGTCGGGCGGGCTCGGCACCATGGGTTTTTGTTTTCCCGCCGCGATGGGCGCCGCGTTCGGCCGGCCGGACAAGACGGTCGTTTCGATCAGCGGGGATGGCGGGTTCGTCATGAACGCCCAGGAGCTGAGCGTCGCCGCGGCGCACGGACTGCCCATCAAGGTGGTCATCATCAACAACAAGTTCCTGGGGATGGTGCGGCAATGGCAGGAGTTGTTTCACGACGAGCGCTTCAGCCATACCGACCTGTCCGATACGAATCCGGATTTCGTCAAGCTGGCCGAGGCGCATCATTGCGTGGGCCTGCGCGCGGAAACGCCGGACGAAGTGGATGGCGTTATTCGGGAGGCCTGGGCGGTTTCCGACCGTCCCGCCGTGATGGAATTCCGCGTCGCCAAGGAGGAGATGGTGTTCCCGATGGTGCCTGCGGGCGCTTCCACGGACGAGATGATCACGAAGCGCCTTACGCCCAACGCTTTCGTATGACACGCATTTTACAAGGACGTCGCACATGAGCGAGCAAAACACACTGACCCCGCAACAGATTCTTCGGAAGAAGGCCCAGGGGGAGGCTATCGGGCCGGGCGAGCAAACGCATCGCCATCGGCATATTATCGCCGTGTTGCTTGAGAATTCGATCGGCGCGCTGAATCGCGTCGTCAATTTGTTCGCCGCGCGCGGTTTCAATCTCGAAAGCGTGACGGTCGGGGAAACGGACGACCCTTCGATTTCCCGCATGACCATCGCCACCACGGGAGAAAGCCGCATCATTGCGCAGGTGAACCGGCAATTGAACCGGCTGATCGATGTGCTGGAGGTGGAGGATTTGACGTCGGAGGAATATGTCGAGCGGGAGTTGTGCCTGCTGAAGGTGCCGTACGCCTCGGACAATCGGGTCGAACTCCTCGACACGCTCAAGATTTTTCAGGGCAAGGTCGTGGACGTCACGACGAACACGATGACCTTTGAAATCACCGGTCCCGCCAAGAAGATCAATGCGTTTATCGGCATGATGAAGCGTTACGGCGTAGAGGAAATTGCGCGGAGCGGCCGCGTGGCGATGAAGCGCGCGCTTCTTTTCGGCGATTGAGCCGGTTTTTCGAGCGGTCCCGCGCGCACTGCAATAACGACCATAACCACAACGACCATAACCACAACGTAAATAACAATGGGAGTAAACGTTCATTATCAGGCGAATCCCGACCTGGTCCGTTCGCGGCGGGTCGCGGTCATTGGATACGGAAGCCAGGGGCACGCCCATGCGCTGAACTTGCATGACAGCGGCGTGGACGTGGCGGTCGGACTGCGGGAGGGCTCGTCCTCGCGCGCGGAAGCCGCCGCCAGGGGGCTGCGCGTCATGGGCATTTCCGAAGCCGCCGCATGGGGGGACCTGGTGGTGTTGCTGGTGCCGGATCAGCATCAGAAGCGGGTGTACGAGGAGCATATGGTCGAGCATATGAAGCCCGGCAAATCCCTTGTTTTCGGGCATGGGTTCAATATTCATTACGGCCAGATTGCGCCGCCGGAAGGCGTCGACGTGTTTATGGTGGCCCCCAAGTCGCCGGGGCATCTGGCGCGCCGGGTGTTCGAGGAGGGCAAAGGCGTGCCCTGCCTGGTGGCGGTGGCGCAGGACGCTTCGGGGACGGCGCTGGACATGGCGCTGAGCTATGCGGAAGGCATAGGCGGCATTCGGGCGGGCGTCATCGAAACGACCTTCAAGGACGAGACGGAGACCGATCTTTTCGGGGAACAGGCCGTGCTTTGCGGCGGCGCCGAGGAGTTGATCAAGGCCGGGTTCGAAACGCTGACGGGCGCGGGGTATCCGCCCGAGTTGGCGTATTTCGAATGTTTGCACGAACTCAAGCTGATCGTCGATCTGATTTACGACGGCGGGCTGGAGTACATGAACTATTCGATCAGCGATACCGCCGAGTACGGCAATTACACGCGCGGTCCGCGGATCATTGACGATGCGGCGCGCGAGCGCATGCGGGAGATTCTCGCCGAAGTGCAGGACGGGACGTTCGCGCGGGAATGGATTGCGGAGAACGAGGCCGGGGGCAAGCAGTTGCTTGCCTTGCGCGGCAGGTCCCGGGAGCATCCGATCGAGCAGATCGGCAAGCGGTTGCGCGGCATGATGAGCTGGCTGCGCGGCGAACGAAACGAAGCAGCGAACGCCGTATAACCTTGGCTGACAGGAAAACATATCGCGTCGCCTGTTTGCCGGGGGACGGCGTCGGGCCGGAAGTGACCCGGGAGGCGCTGCGCGTTTTGGCGGCGGCGGGCGAACGGTTCGGGTTCGCGCTGGCGCATGAAGAATTTCCCGTGGGCGGCAGCGCCATCGATGCGCTGGGCGCGCCGCTGCCGGAATCCGTCAAAACGGCCTGCCTTGCCTCGGACGCCGTGCTGCTTGGCGCCGTCGGGGGGCCTGCCTGGGATGCGCTGCAAGGCGATTTGCGCCCGGAGGCCGGTTTGCTGGCGTTGCGCAAGGCGCTGGGCGCGTACGCCAACCTGCGTCCGGTGGCGGTGCCGGATTTTCTGGCGGGCGCCTCGCCGCTCCGGCGAGAGGTGGTGGCGGGCACGGACATGATGATCGTGCGCGAATTGACTGGCGGCATTTATTTTTCGAGCCCCAAAGGGCCGGTCGAGGGAACAGGGGGCAAGGAAGCGCGCAATACGATGCGCTATTCGGAAGCGGAGATCGCGCGGATCGCGCAGGTGGCGTTTACCTGGGCGCGCCGTCGGCGGGGCCGGGTTACGTCCGTAGACAAGGCCAATGTGCTGGAGGTGTCGCAGCTATGGAGAGAAGTGGTGACCCGGGTGCGCGAAACGGACTACCCCGACGTGGAACTGGAGCATTTGTATATCGATAACGCGGCCATGCAGATTGTGCGCCGCCCGTCGGATTTCGACGTGGTGGTTACGGCGAACCTGTTCGGCGATATTCTGTCCGACCTGGCCGCCACGCTGCCGGGTTCGCTGGGTTTGTTGCCTTCGGCTTCGGTGGGCGGCGCTACCGGATTGTTCGAGCCTGTCCACGGCAGCGCTCCGGATATCGCCGGACAGGGCAAGGCGAACCCCTCGGCGGCCATCCTGAGCGCCGCCATGATGCTCGAACAGTGGGGCGAGGCGGACGCGGCCCGGGCTATTCGGCGCGCCGTGAACGAAACGCTGGCCGAGGGCGCGCGCACGGCGGACATGCGGGAACCCGGCTGCCGGGTGGTGTCTACCGGCGAGATGGGCGCCCGCGTTGCTTCCCGCGTACGGCAGGAAACGGGCCGGGAGCAGCCCGTGGAGGCGGCGGCATGACGCACCCTCGGATACATAACGTTTTCCCCGGTTTTCTTCGACTTACAAGGCGCCCGACGCGATATGTGCAGGACGACATCGGTTCGTCAGCGTATCGGGCGCGTACGACCCCTTCCGTACTCCACTTGTAAAGTAACCGCCGAGAAAATTTCCCCATGAAAGACAAGGTAACCATATTCGACACCACGTTGCGCGACGGCGAACAGGCGCCGGGCGCATCCATGACGATTCACGAGAAGGTCCGCATTGCCCGGCAACTCGTGAAGCTCGACGTGGACGTGATTGAGGCCGGATTTCCGATTTCGTCTCCGGCCCAGTTCGAGGCCGTGGCGAGCATCGTGCGCGACGTGCCGGGACCGGTGATTTGCGCGCTTGCCCGCGCGCTCGAAAACGACGTGCATGCGGCGGGCAAGTCCCTGGCGGGGGGCGAACGGACGCGGATTCATACGTTCATCGCCACGAGCGACATTCACATAGACGCGAAATTCGGCAGCGACCGATACGGCGCGACGCTTGCAGAAAAGCGGCAGAGCGTGGTTCGCATGGCGCGCGAGGCGGTGCAGCTGGCCCGAACCTATACCGACGACATAGAATTCAGCGCGGAGGACGCCGGGCGCACGGAACACGGATTCTTGTGCGAGGTGATCGCGGCGGCGATAGCGGAGGGCGCCACGACCGTCAATATTCCCGATACGACCGGGTATTGCACGCCCAGCGAGTACGCCCGCATGTTCGAAGCGGTGCGGGAGGGCGTGCCGTCGGCCGAAAAGGTCGTACTCTCGGCCCATTGCCACGACGATCTTGGCCTTGCCGTGGCCAATTCCATCGCCGCCGTATGCGCGGGCGCCCGGCAGATCGAGTGCACGATCAATGGTATTGGCGAGCGAGCGGGCAATGCCGCGCTGGAGGAAGTGGTGATGGCGCTGCGCGTTCGCGGCGAGCAATTCGGCGCAGATACGAGCATCGAGGCCACGCACCTTACGGAAACGAGCCGCATGGTGTCCGTGGCGACGGGATTCCCGGTGCCGCCGAACAAGGCGATCGTGGGCCGCAACGCGTTTAGCCACGAAGCCGGCATTCATCAGCACGGGGTGCTGAAACGCCGGGATACGTACGAAATCATGCAGGCGGAGGACGTGGGCCAGACGAGCGAGCAGATACGCCTGGGCCGGCATTCCGGGCGCCACGGCTTTTTCAGCCGTCTGAAGCGGATAGGTTTGCATGTGGAGGAATCCCGCAAGGATATTCTCTACGAGTTGTTCGTCCGGCTTGCGGATCGCAAGAAAGAAATCCACGACGCGGACCTGATCCATCTTGTGCAGGGGAATGCGGAGCATGCCGTTTTGCAGCATTACCGGCTCGACCACTTGTCCGTGAAGGTCGATACCGGCAAACGCCCCCAGGCGGAAGTCTCCGTGTTCAATGTGTCCGAAGAGGAGAAGTTGACTGCGGAGGCCACCGGCGACGGGCCTGTGGACGCGGTGTACCGGGCCATCAACCATGCCCTCGGCTGCTCGCGCAAGCTGGAAAGTTATTCTATTCGATCCGTTTCCGAGGGGGCCGGCGCGATTGGCGAAGTCACCGTGCTTGTTCGGGAAAGCGGCGCCTTTTTCAGAGGGCAGGCGCAAAACACCGATGTGATCCGCGCTTCTGCGGACGCGTACATCGATGCGCTCAACAATCTCGAAACCTGGCGATCCGACGAGGAGAACATGACCTTCGTCGGCAATGGCATCATGAGCTCGTTCGAAGGAGGCGTAGCATGACGATTACGGAAAAAATACTGGCGCGCCGCGCAGGCCGGGACCGGGTGGTCCCCGGCGACAACATCTGGGTGGACGTGGACATTCTTATGACCCACGACGTGTGCGGTCCCCCGACCATCGACATTTTCCGTCGCGAATTCGGGGCCGACGCCGCGCCGTGGGACAAGGAAAAGCTGGTGATCATTCCCGATCACTACATTTTTACGAAAAACCACCACGCAAACCGGAACGTGGAGTTGTTGCGGGCCTTCGCCGCCGAGCACGATCTCCCGTACTACTACGATCCGGGGACGCCGAACTACAAGGGGGTATGTCACATGGCGCTGGCCGAGGAAGGGTTCAACCTGCCGGGTTCCCTGCTGATCGGCACGGACAGCCACACCTGCACTTCCGGCGCGTTCGGGATGTTTTCGACCGGGGTGGGGAACACGGATGCGGCGCTCATCCTGGGCACCGGGAAAATATGGCTCAAAGTCCCCGAAACGATGCGATTCGTATTCGAGGGGTCGTTGCCGCCGTATCTCATGGCCAAGGACCTGATCCTGCAGGTTATCGGGGATATCGGGACGGATGGGGGCACCTACCGCGCGCTTGAGTTCGACGGGGAAGCGGTATACGACTTGCCGGTGCACGAGCGCATGACGCTGACGAACATGGCCATTGAGGCGGGAGGCAAAAACGGGATCATTCCCCCGGACGAAAAAACCTTCGAGTACGTTCGGGAGCGTACCGACAGGGCGTTCGAACCGGTTTACGGCGATCCCGGCGCGCGCTGCCATTCGGTCCGGCATTATCGCGTCGAGGAGATTGAGCCGCTGGTGGCCAAGCCGCACAGCCCGGACAACCGGGCGACCGTGTCGGAAGTCGCCGGGACGCGCCTGGACCGGGCGTACGTGGGCAGTTGCACGGGAGGCAAGCTGGAAGATTTCGTGGCCGCGGCGAGCATCCTGCGGGGACAAGAGGTTGCGATCGACACCTACATCGTGCCCGCGACGACCTGGATTGGCGAGCAGCTGCATTCGACCCGGGTCGAAGGCGACACCTTGTACGAAATTTTCGAGCGGTCCGGGTGCAAACTGGGACAGGCTTCCTGCGCGGCCTGTCTTGGCGGGCCGTCGGATACGTTTGGCAGGACGCACGGCTCGGAAGTCGTGATTTCCACCACGAACCGGAATTTTCCCGGACGCATGGGCAGCAAGCAGGCTTCGGTTTATCTGGCGTCGCCCTATACGGTGGCGGCGTCGGCGCTTTCCGGAACGATTACGGATCCTCGCGAGGTGCTGGTATGAAAAAAATCATTTCGGGCGCGGCCTACGTAGTGGGCGACGCCATCGATACGGACCAGATTATTCCGGCGGAGCACCTGGTGTACAGCCTGTCCGACGCGGAGGAGCGCAGATATTACGGGCGCTATGCGCTCAGCGGCGTTCCGCAGGGCTGCCAGGGGCTTCCCTACGGGGATCGCCCGTTTACCGCGCCGAATGCGTTTCGGAGCGAGTATGCGATTGTGGTGGGCGGTTCGAATTTCGGATGCGGTTCTTCGCGGGAGCACGCCCCGTTCGCCTTGCAGGAAGCCGGTTGCGCGGCGGTGGTGGCCGAGAGTTACGCCCGCATTTTTTATCGCAATGCGGTGGACGGGGGCTTTATCGTCCCCTTCGAGTCCATAGAGCGGCTCCTCGAACGGGTGCGCACGGGCGACCTGCTCGAAATCGATACGTCGCTCGGCAAACTTTCCAACCGCACGACGGGCGAGGAGTTTTTGCTCAAGCCGCTTGGCGACGTGGCGGATATACTGAAGGCGGGCAATGTGTTCGAGTTTGCGCGCCAAGCCGGATTCATGCCCGCCTGACATGGCCTGTTGACAAAGCAAACCCGCCCCGACGCCTTCGGGCCTTTCGCGGCGATCCCCCATGGACCCAACGGACACCTTCATGCCAGCACATGCCGACGGATCGACTCTGGTGGAGCTCTTCGACACGACGCTCCGCGACGGTACGCAAGGCGAACATGTTTCGCTGACGGCCCGCGACAAATTGCGGATCGCAAAACGCCTCGACCGCTTTGGCATTGACATTATCGAAGGAGGGTGGCCCGGTTCGAATCCGAAAGACCAGGAATTTTTCGAACTGGCGCGGGACGTGGAATGGACGCAGGCGCGCATTTGCGCTTTCGGGTCTACGCGCCGTGCGCAGTACGCTCCCGAGGACGATCCCAACTTGCGGGCGATGCTGGCTGCGGATACCCCCGTGGCGTCCCTGTTCGGCAAAAGCTGGACGCTGCACGTGGAAGTGGCCCTTGGCGTGACGCGGGACGAAAACCTGGACCTGATTCGCTCTTCGGTGGCGTACCTGAAGGCGCATGGCAAGCATGTGGTGTACGACGCCGAGCATTTTTTCGACGGGTACCTGAATGACCGCGCCTATGCGCTGGAAACGCTTGCGGCGGCGGCGGAGGCGGGCGCGGACGCGCTGGTCCTGTGCGATACGAACGGCGGCACGTTGCCCGATACGCTGGGACGCGTCGTTCGGGACGTGGCGAGCCGGTTTGAGACAAACCTTGGCATTCACGCGCATAACGACGCCGGATGCGCCGCGGCCAATTCGCTGGTGGCGGTGCAGGCAGGCGCCCGGCACGTGCAGGGGACGATCAACGGCATCGGGGAGCGCTGCGGCAACGCGGATTTGACGGCCATCGTACCCGGGCTCCAACTTAAACTGGGATATGCGTGCGTCCCGCCGGATCGCTTGCGCGAAATCGCGGACCTTTCGCATTTCGTGTACGAGGTGGCGAATCTCGACCCGGTGGACCGGGCGGCGTACGTAGGCCGGAGCGCTTTCGCCCACAAGGGGGGCATTCATGTGTCGGCGGTCATGAAAGACCCTGCCGCCTACGAACATCTTGCGCCCGAAGAGGTGGGCAACAAGCGTCGGGTGCTTTTGTCCGACTTGTCCGGGCGCAGCAACATACGCTACAAGGCCGAGGAACTGGGGCTGGACCTGGACAAGGCGGACGACGCGGCCCGCGCCGTGAAGCGCATCAAGGACCTTGAGCATCTGGGCTACGAATTCGAGGGGGCCGAAGCCTCTTTCGAGTTGTTGCTGCGCCAGATTCAGGGCGAGGAAACCGAGTTCTTTTCCCTGGAGCGGCTCCGCGTTCAGAGCGAGCTCAGCGACAAGGGCGCGGACGCTACCCAGGCGACGGTCGCCTTGCGCGTCAATGGCCGCAGGGAATTGCTCGTGGCCGAAGGCGTAGGGCCCGTAGACGCCTTGTCGAATGCCTTGCGCGGGGTGCTTATCGCGTTTTATCCGAGCCTGGTCGAGGTGCACCTTGTGGATTACAAGGTGCGCGTGGTGAGCCCCGAGGACGGCACGGCGGCGTATGTTCGCGTGCTTATAGAACATATGAACGGAAACGAAACCTGGAATACCGTGGGCGTTTCCACGAATATTCTCGAAGCCAGCTGGCAGGCTATCGCGGACGGTATCCGGTATGCGTTGATGCGCGCAGGCGCTCAGCCGATCCGTTCGATGAAAGAAGCCCTTGTTTCACTGGATTGAGGAAGGACGAAGCAGGTATGCAATTATCCCCTGTTCGAGAAGGCCTTTACGACTCGTTTTACGAGCATGACGCATGCGGCGTCGGTTTCGTTTGCACGGTGCAGAACGAACCGAGCCACGATATTGTGCAAAAAGGGCTCGAAATGCTGAACAACTTGTCGCACCGCTCGGCCTGCGGATGCGACGACAGGACGAGCGACGGCACGGGCATCCTGATTCAGACGCCGCACGCGTTTCTGGCGCAGGCGCTGAAGGACCTGGGCGCGGGGGCGCGGGCGCCGGGGGCGTATGCAGCCGGCATGATTTTTTTGCCGAGGGACGCGCGGGCGCAAGCGTTTTGCCGCAGCGCGGTGGAAGAAACCGTTCGGGCGGAAGGGCAAGAATGGATCGGGTGGCGCCGCGTCCCGGTTCGCGCGGATTCCGCGGGAGAGGCGGCGGCGGCCATGCAGCCGGAACTCTGGCAAGCGCTGGTGGGGCGGGGCAAGCAGACGCCGGACCAGCAAGCGTTCGAGCGCAAGTTGTACGTTATCCGGAAGGTAATCGAACATACCGTGGCGAAGGCCGACATGGCCGAGGCCCGCGCGTTTTACATTTGCTCGCTCTCTTCCCGCACGCTCGTTTACAAGGGGATGTTGCTGGGCGAGGATTTGCCCCGTTTCTATACGGATCTGGTTGACCCGCGCATGAAAAGCGCGCTGGCTATGGTGCATGCGCGGTTCTCGACGAACACGTTGCCGCAGTGGTCGCTGGCGCAGCCTTTTCGCTTTTTGTGCCACAATGGCGAGATCAATACGCTTCGGGGCAATTTCAACTGGATGAACGCCCGCCAGTCGCTGTTCGAATCGGAACTCTTCGGCGACGACATGAAGAAGCTGCTGCCCATCCTTACCGAGGGCGTAAGCGATTCGGCCATTCTCGACAATGCGCTCGAACTGCTCTACTTTACGGGACGTTCGCTTCCGCACGCGATGATGATGCTGGTGCCGGAAGCCTGGGAATACACCCGGGAGATGAGCGAAGAGAAGCGGGATTTTTACGAATACCATTCCTGTTTGATGGAGCCGTGGGACGGCCCGGCCGTGCTGCCGTTTACGGATGGGCGGTACATTGGCGCGATTCTGGACCGGAATGGCCTGCGGCCTTCGCGGTATACGGTTACGAAGGACGGGCTGGTTATTCTTGCCTCCGAAACGGGCGTGCTCAATACGGATCCGGCGAATGTGGTGGCGAAGGGGCGTTTGCAGCCCGGCAAGATGTTTCTGGTCGATCTGGAAGAGCGCCGGATCATCGAGGACGAAGAAATCAAGCAAACGCTTGCTACCCGCCGTCCGTACGGCGAATGGCTGCGGGATCACGCCGTACGCTTGCAGGATTTGCCGGACTACGGCCGCCCGCCGCGCTATGCTCCCGAGGAACTTCATGTCCGGGAGAAAATGTTCGGCTATACGCTTGAAGACGAGCGCCTGCTCATGAAGCCCATGGGGCTGCACGGGAAAGAAGCACTGGGCTCGATGGGAGACGATACCCCGCTCGCCGTGCTTTCGGACAAGCCGCGCCTCCTGTACGACTACTTTCGGCAGCTGTTCGCCCAGGTGACCAATCCCCCGCTGGACGCCATCCGCGAAGAGATGGTGACGTCCCTGTTCACCCAACTGGGCGCGGAGCGGGACCTTTTCCAGGAGACGCCGCACCATTGCCGCAAGTTGATTCTGAAACAACCCATTTTGTCGGATCGGGACCTGGCGCGCATCCCGAATTCGGGGATAGAGGAACTGAAAACGCAGAAGATCGACATGGCGTTCGAGGCCGGAAGCGATGGAGAAGGGCTGCGGAAGGCGCTCGACGCCTTGTGCGACGAAGCAGAGCGGATGGTGCGCGTGGGGCGGTCCGTGCTCGTGTTGTCGGATCGGGCGGCGGGCCCGAACCTGGCGCCCATGCCCGCCTTGCTGGCTACGGGGGCCGTGCATCATCGGCTGATTCGGAAGGGGATCCGCACCCGCGCGTCCATTGTGGTCGAAAGCGGGGAGCCTCGGGAAGTGCATCATTTTTGCGCGCTTATCGGGTACGGCGCGGACGCCGTGAATCCGTGGCTGGCGTTGCAGGTGATCGAGCGGTTGCTTGCCGAGGAAGAAATTTCGGACAGTAAGGCCCGCGTCGGATACATAAAATCGGTCGGGACGGGCATTCTCAAAGTCATGTCCAAGATGGGCATTTCGACCGTGCAGAGTTATCGAGGCGCCCAGATATTCGAGGCGGTCGGGCTGGCCCAGGACCTCGTCGACCGGTATTTCACGGGGACGGCGAGCAGAATAGGCGGCGTCGGCCTCGATACGATAGCCGAAGAAGCGAATATGCGGCACCGTCAGGCCTGGCCCGACGTCCGCCTTGCCTTTTCGAAGGACCTGGATCCAGGGGGCCGCTATCTATGGCGGCGCAACGGAGAACATCATTTGTTCAATCCCATGACCATCGCGCGACTGCAACAGGCCGCGCGTTCCGGGGAGCCTTCCGCCTACGAGGAGTATGCCCGCATGGTCAACGACCAGACGAAGCAACTGGGCACGTTGCGCGGCTTGCTTGCGCTGGACGAATCGGGCGCCGACCCTGTGCCGCCGGGCGAAGTAGAGCCGTGGACGGAGATCGTCAAGCGGTTCAAAACAGGTGCCATGTCGTACGGCTCCATATCGAAGGAAACCCACGAGACGCTGGCCATCGCCATGAATCGCCTCGGGGGCAAGAGCAATACGGGCGAAGGCGGCGAGGACCCGGAACGCTACGACCGCCGCAGCGAAAAGCGGAGCGCGATCAAGCAGGTGGCGTCGGGCCGCTTCGGGGTGACGATCGACTACCTGACGAGCGCGGACGAGATTCAGATCAAGATGGCGCAGGGGGCCAAGCCGGGAGAAGGCGGGCAGTTGCCGGGCGAAAAGGTATATCCGTGGATTGCCAAGACGCGCCATTCGACGCCGTACGTGGGCCTGATTTCGCCGCCGCCGCATCATGACATTTATTCGATCGAAGACCTGGCGCAGCTGATACACGATCTGAAGAATTCGAACCCGGACGCGCGCATTACGGTCAAACTGGTTTCCGAAGTGGGGGTGGGCACGATCGCGGCCGGCGTGGCGAAAGGCAAGGCCGACGTCGTGCTGATTTCCGGCCACGACGGGGGGACCGGCGCGTCCCCGCAAACGTCCATCATGCACGCCGGATTGCCCTGGGAACTGGGCTTGTCCGAAACGCATCAGGTGCTGGTGCGCAATGGGCTTCGGAGCCGCATTCGGGTGGAATGCGACGGACAACTCAAGACGGGACGGGACGTAGCGGTCGCCTGCCTCCTCGGCGCGGACGAATTTGGCTTCTCGACGGCGCCGCTGGTGGCGATAGGGTGCATTATGATGCGCAAATGCCATCTGAACACATGCCCCGTCGGCATCGCCACGCAGGACCCGGAATTGCGGAAGAAATTCGAAGGGCAGCCGGAAGACGTGATCAATTATTTGCATTTCGTCGCGGAAGAGTTGCGCGAGATCATGGCCCGCCTCGGATTCCGTTCGGTGGACGAAATGGTTGGGCAAGTGGATCGGTTGCGGGTGCGTCCCGGCATCGATCACTGGAAGGCGAAGCATCTGGACCTGTCGCCGATTCTGGTCAAACCGGAAGTCCCCGAAGCGTTGCGCAAATTTCATGCGACGGAGCAGGATCACGGCCTGGACGAGGCGCTGGACCATCGCCTGATCGAAATGGCTCGCCCTGCGCTGGATACGAAAGCCCCGGTGGAGATCGACATACCCGTTCGGAATGTCAACCGGACGGTCGGGACGCTGCTTTCCGCGGAGGTCAGCAAGCGCTATCCCGGGGGGCGCCTTCCCGCGGATACGATTCGGATCAACATGACCGGCTCGGGCGGGCAGAGTTTCTTCGCGTTCGGGGCGCCGGGCATTACGGTCCGCCTGCAAGGCGATACGAACGATTATTTCGGCAAGGGGCTTTCCGGCTCCTGCCTTGTCGTGCAGCCGCCGGAAAACGCCGGATACGACGCGCACAGCAACATTATCGTGGGCAATGTGGCGTTGTACGGCGCAACGAGCGGGGAAGTGTTCTTGCGCGGACGCGCCGGGGAGCGTTTCGCCGTGCGCAACAGCGGCGCGCGCGCGGTGGTCGAAGGTCTCGGCGACCATGGATGCGAATACATGACCGGCGGGCGCGTGGTTGTGCTGGGTCCCACCGGACGGAATTTTGCCGCGGGCATGAGCGGCGGCGTGGCGTACGTCCTCGACGGGACCCTGGAGTTCAGGACGTTGCGATGCAACGGCAAGATGGTGGACCTCGAAAAAGTGGAGGATCCTGCCGATATGGAGGAATTGCACGGGATGGTCGAGAAGCACTATCGCCTGACCGGGAGTTCCGTAGCGGAATGGGTGCTTGAAAACTGGGAGGCCGCGCTGGAAGAATTCGTCAAGATCATGCCGGTCGAATATCGGAATGCGCTTCTTCGGCTGGAGGAAGAAGCGCGCGAGACGATTGCGCCGGAACATGCCGTCGTATAGACGGGGATGGCATAAACCAGAAGTAATATGGGTAAGATAACCGGATTTATGGAATATGCCCGGGAGCTGGCTCCGCGCCGCCCGGTGGAGGAACGCAAGCGCGACTACCGCGACGTGTACCTGGAACTTCCCGTCAGGAAGGTGAAGCAGCAGGCTGCGCGTTGCATGGATTGCGGGGTGCCCTTCTGCCAGGCGGGCTGTCCGCTGGGCAACATTATCCCGGACTGGAACGACCTGGCGTACCGGGGCGCGTGGGAAGATGCGTTCTGGCGGTTGCGCGCAACGAACAATTTCCCGGAGTTCACGGGCAGGATTTGTCCGGCTCCCTGCGAGTCCGCGTGCGTACTCGGCATTAACGAGCCGCCTGTTACGATCGAGCAGATCGAGAAAAGCATTTCGGACCGCGCCTGGAAGGATGGCTGGTACGCGCCCCGCCCCCCGGAAACGAGGACGGGCAGGCGCGTGGCGGTCGTGGGATCGGGTCCGGCGGGACTGGCCGCCGCCGATCAGCTGAACAAGGCGGGCCATTCGGTCACCGTGCTGGAGCGGGACGACCGACTCGGCGGCTTGCTTCGCTACGGCATTCCGGATTTCAAACTGGAGAAATGGATCGTGGATCGCCGGATCGACGTGATGCGCGAGGAAGGAGTCCGGTTCGTTACGAATGCCGAGGTGGGCAAGGATTATCCCGTGTCCGCGCTTGCGGATTTTTGCGCCGTCGTGCTCGCCGGAGGCGCTACGAAACCCCGCGACATACCGGTTCCGGGTCGCGAACTGGAGGGAATTCATTTTGCCTGGGATTATCTATGGCGGCAGAACAAGATCAATGCGGGGGACGCTATGGACCATGTGGCGCCGATTACGGCGGCGGGCAAGGACGTAATCGTGATTGGCGGCGGCGATACGGGAAGCGATTGCGTGGGCACCGCCAACAGGCAAGGCGCGAAATCCATTACGCAGTTCGAATTGCTTCCAACGCCCCCCGAAACGCGCCCGTCGCACCAGCCCTGGCCGTTCATGCCTATGGTGTTCCAGACGTCTACTTCCCACGAAGAAGGCGCGGATCGCCACTGGAGCCTGCTGACGAAGGAGTTCAGCGGGGACGACGGGTCCGTGCAGGAATTGCGCACGGTGAATGTGCTGCCGAAGAAGGATGCTGCCGGGCGCATGCGTTTCGTGGAACAGCCCAATTCGGAGTACCTGTGGCCTGCCGATCTCGTACTGCTTGCCGTGGGGTATCTCGGACCCGAACCGGACGGCGCGATCGCCCAGCTGGGCGTCGAACTGGACGAGCGAGGCAATGTTCGCACGGACGAGAACTATATGTCCTCGCGGCCTGGCGTGTTTGCGGCGGGCGATATGCGCAGGGGGCAGTCGCTGGTGGTATGGGCCATTGCAGAGGGCCGGGAGGCGGCGCGCGGCGTGGACGCCTTTCTGCGCGAAGAGGCGACGATGCTTCCCGCCAAGGGCGAAGGCGACCTCCCCGCGTTGCGGTGATTCATGCCCTTAATTCATTGCAAGGCAATAGATTAACCGCATTTTCTTAATGTAAAAGTAATTCATGCCGCTTCACGCTGTGGATTATATCGATGTTTTTGGCCCGGCTTCCTTGTCCAATCTTGGGCCGGGGTTCGATGCGCTGGGCTTGTGCGTTTCGGGGATTGGCGACATGGTTCGGGCGCGGCGGACGGACGGTCCGGGGGTTCAGCTTCGGCACGAGCCGGGCGCCGTGCCGCTGGAGGCCCTTCAGGATTCCGAAAAAAATACCGCCGTGATCGCGGCCCGGGGCGTACTGGATTTGCTGGGCGCGGACGGCGGGATCGAACTTACGCTCACGAAAGGGATTCCGCTTGGCTCCGGGATCGGCGGTTCGGCGGCCAGCGCCGTGGCGGGCGCCTGGGCCGCGAATATGCTTTTTGGAAGGCCCCTCGAAAAAGAAGCGCTTGTCGAGGCCGTGCTGGAGGCCGAAGACATTGCTTCCGGCGGGCGGCATGGGGATAATGCGCTCCCGGCCTTGCTGGGCGGACTCATTCTGGTTTCGTCGAGCAACGCGGCGCGCTATCGTCGCATCGAACTGCCGGATTCGTTGCACATCGCCCTGATTTTGCCGAACGTACAGGTGCTTACCCGGCAAGCCCGCGCCATGTTGCCGGATCGCGTATCCCTCCAGGACGCGGTGGGCAATGCGTCCGAACTGGCGTTTCTGGTGGACGCATACCGTTGCGGCGATTGGGAAACCGTTGGGCAGTGCATGATGCGGGACCGTCTTGTGGAGCCGGTACGGGCCTCGCTGGTGCCCTGTTACCATGCCGTGCGGAATGCGGCGCTCGAAGCCGGCGCGTTCGGATGCGCCTTGACCGGTTCGGGCCCGGCCATGTTCGCCCTGGCGCCGTCCGCAGAAGAGGCGGCTTCGATACGGGGCGCCATGGTCGAGGCCAGCCTGTCCGAGCGCGTCGAGGCCAGGGGACTGGTTGCCGAAGTAAACGACGCCGGCGTCGTGGACCGGATGGAACAGCGCGCGCGCGTACGGCAGCCCGCATAGCGAGCGCAGGGCGATCTCATGGCGATTTCCTACCGCAGCACGCGCAGCACGGCCCCGGAAACCGTATCGTTCGGAGAGGCCCTTTTGCGCGGTCTGGCCCCCGATGGGGGGTTGTACGCGCCCGTAACGCTCCCCCGCGTGGATTTTGCATCGGTATTTCGGGAAGATGCGTTCCCGGACATGGCGTGCAGCGTGCTTTCGGAATGGATCGGCGACGAAATACCCGCCCCCGACCGGGACCGGATTGTCCGGGACGCCCTTGATTTTCCCGTGCCTCTCGCGCCGCTGGTTTCCGGGGGGGATTCCTGCTGGCGCGATGTTTTCGTGCTGGAACTGTTTCACGGCCCTACGCTTTCCTTCAAGGATTTCGGGGCGCGGACCATGGCCCGCTGGATGGGCTATTTGCTGGAGCGGCGGGACGAAAAAGCCACCATCCTTGTGGCCACCTCGGGGGATACGGGCAGCGCGGTGGCCGACGGGTTCGCCGGACAGCGCCGCATCCGGGTCGTGTTGCTGTATCCCGGAGGCAAGGTAAGCCCGGTGCAGGAGCGCCAGCTGACTGCCGCGCGGCCGGGCGTACAGGCGCTCTGCGTGGCCGGGGATTTCGACGATTGCCAGCGCATGGTCAAGGAAGCGTTCGTGCATCCGGCCTACGCAGCGGCGCGCCTTTCTTCCGCCAATTCCATCAATATCGGTCGCTTGTTGCCGCAGATGATGTATTACGTGCTTGCGGCGAGCCGCTTCGCCGGGGAAAAACCGTGGTTTTGCGTACCAAGCGGCAACCTTGGCAACCTGACGGGAGGTATCCTCGCGTATTTGTCCGGGCTCCCGGCGGCGGGTTTTCTGGCGGCCCACAACGCCAACGATTTTTTCCCTCGCTACCTGTCCAGCGAAGGCGCTGCGTTCGCGCCGGTGATCCGAACCCTTTCCAACGCCATGGACGTCGGCGCGCCCAGCAATTTCGAAAGGCTGCGGGCGTTGCTGGATCGCCCCGCCCTGCGGCGATTGATTGCTGCGGAGCGCGTTGCGGACGACGATACCGTGGCGTCCATGCGGCGGGTTTACGAAGCCACCGGCTACGTGGCCGACCCGCATACGGCCGTGGGGCTCGAAGCGGTTCGGCGGCGGCGCGAACGGGGCGAAATGCAGGGGCCTGTAGCGGTGCTCGCTACGGCGCACCCGGCCAAATTCCCGGAAACGGTTCGCGCTGCGCTTGGTTTCGAGCCGGAGGTTCCGGAGCGGCTGGCGTCGCTCGGGGCCGAGGGCGCGTCTGTCGAGGACGCGGCGCCTTCTGCAAAAGCGCTGCGTCCGTATCTTGGGATACGCTGATTCAATCCCTTGCCGGGCTCCTGCCGCGCCCGCATCGCAAACGACGCCTCTTTTCGTGCCGGTTCCTTCGCCCGATATAGCGGATACCCTGCCTATGCCGTTCTACCTGGACGGATGGAGCCGGAAACAGCTTCCGCACGCGCAGGCGCTGTGGGATTTCCGCCGGGCGCTTGCCCGCCCCGCCGTTGTGCTTGCCTTGCCCTCCGCATCGCATGCCAGAGCCGCTTCCGGCTCCTCCGCCAGCGCTTTTTTCGACGAAGAGCGGGATCGCCTTATGACCGGAAAGCCGCTCCGCGTGGTTCCGGAAGCCGTGGCGAAGCGGGCGCTTGCCGCCTGCAAGGAGGCCGGACTGCCCCGGGAATTACTGGGCAGGCAGCTGTCTGCGGCGCGGATATGGACAGGTCCCGCGCGTTTCCCGGATGATCGCGCCGTGGGCGCGTTCATCGCGGAGTGGGCGTGTTCGCACGCCCGCCTCCTGGCCCGCCTCGCTGGCGTTTCCGGGTCGTGGCAGCGCGATTATATTGACGAACTGGCCCGCGGATTTTTCTGGACCGCTCGCCTCATGGCCCTGAAACGCGATGGGGCCGAAGGGCGTTTTTTCATTCCCGAAACGGACCTTGCGCAGCATGGCGTGTCCCGGGAGCAACTTGCCGAGGGGCGGGTAGACGAGTCCATGAAGCGGCTTCTTTGGAAACAAACCATTCGCGCCCGAAATGCGTTTGCGCTGGCCGAGCCGCTGGCGCTCGAATTGTCGCGCCGCAAGGCGGGCGCGTTCAAGCGGTGGTGGCTGGGGGCGCTGGAGGCGCTGCACGAAATCAGTCGCCGCGAGTACGACGTATGGACGCGTCCGGTCGCGCTTTCGGCCCGCAGCCGGATGCAGGTTCGCATACAGGCCCGATTCGGACGCACCGCGTTTCGTTCGCGCAGATAGTTTCATCCTTGCAGGGAAACGACATGACCACATATCGAGACGCCGGCGTAGACATCGACGCAGGCGAAGAAACCTTGCGCCGCATCAAGCCGCTCGTGCGGGAGACCTTTACGCCTGGCGTGGCGGCGGATATCGGCGCGTTCGGCGCGTTCTTCGAACTGGGCGCCGGGTACGAACGCCCGCTGCTTGTTTCTTCGGTGGATGGCGTGGGCACGAAACTCAAGGTGGCCTTTCGGACGGGCCGCCACGACACCGTGGGGCAGGATCTGGTCAACCATTGCGTAAACGATATTGCCGCGTGCGGCGCGCGCCCGCTCTTTTTTCTGGATTATTTCTCGACGGGCGCCCTGGATCCGCAGGTGGCGGAGGACATGGTGCGGGGCATGGCGACGGCGTGCAAGGAGAACGGGTGCGCGCTGATAGGCGGGGAAACCGCGGAAATGCCGGGTCTGTATGCCGAGGGCGAGTACGATCTGGCGGGCGCCATCGTGGGCGTCGTGGAAAAAGCCGAGATCGTGGACGGTTCGGCTATCGAGGCGGGGGACGTATTGCTGGGCTTGCCTTCCACCGGCTTGCACACGAACGGCTATTCGCTGGCCCGCGCCGTCCTGTTTGCGCATTTCGACGTCGAGGATCGCCCGGACGAACTGGGCGGAGCAAGCGTCGGGGAGGCGCTGCTTGCCGTCCATCGATCCTATTTGAGGCCCATTCGCGCCCTCGTCGAGCAAGGGACGGCGCGCGGTTTCGCGCATGTTACGGGCGGCGGCATTCCAGGCAACGCGCCCCGTATCGTTCCGGAGGGGCTTAC
Source organism: Rhodothermales bacterium (assembly GCA_022825385.1). Taxonomy (GTDB): domain Bacteria; phylum Bacteroidota; class Rhodothermia; order Rhodothermales; family VXPQ01; genus VXPQ01. Next base: position 19,918 of record JAJDWX010000013.1, on the reverse strand, counting down.
CTTCGATATCGATTACGACGCCTGGGAGCGGCCGCCGCTTTTCCAGCTGATACAGCGTCTCGGGAAGGTGCCGGAAGACGATATGCGCCGTACGTTCAATTTGGGCATGGGACTCCTTGCCGCCGTACCGGCGAGCGAAGCGGATCGCGCCCTGCGCATGCTTGAGAATCTGCGGGCGTCGCCAAAGCGGGTCGGGGAGATTCGCGCGGCGTAGCGAGGCGGCGTTGCGGCATGTATTTTCAATGAAAGCGGCGATTTTTTTTCGGGGGCTTGTTCTGTTCTGCCCGCCTGGCTTGCTCGGGCGTTTGCAATGTTTTTTTCGATGCGTTATATTTGGCGTTACGTTTTGGGAACGATTCCTTGATTCCTTCATTGGGCAATGCTTCGCCCGTCTTTTTATTGACGTGGATCGCAGAGCCCGAGGAGTCTGTTGTTCGCTTTCTCATTCCTTAACAATCAGGTCATAAGCCATGATAAAAAGCGTTGCCCTGGCGTCGAAACGCCTTCCTTTTCGCGTTGCCTTGCCCGTTCTCTTTTCTCTGATGCTTCTGGCGCCATGGTCTGCGCAGGCACAGGTATCCGACGCGGAAAAGCTCCAGGGAAGCTGGAGACTGTCGGAAATCACGGACGATTCGGGAGATCGGTCCGGGGATATCGCCAAATACGCGTACGTGTCCACCCTGTCGTTTCACGACCAGACAAGCGACGCTCCACCCCAAGCCGATATTTTTATTGCGCCCATCGCTTCCGTGTCCGACACGCTGTTTTTTTCGGGCTCCTATGTCGTGAACGAGGACGACAAGAGCCTTACTTTAGACTTCACTGGGCTTGTCTCGCTACCGTCCACCTATTCGTTTCCGGACGATAGCACAGTGACTTTTTCTGTCGATGTCGCTGTGGTTAACGGGCTTTTTGGTACGCTAACGCTCGGCGGGCCGGTACTTGCCCCGAATCTTAGGGAATTCTTTGACAGACTCAAGTTACCGCCCGACGGCGATTTCACTCCGTACGACGGGGAGACGGTTGATTTTACCTACAAGGCTGTCGCGGGCCCGGAGAAATTCCTGGGGAAATGGGAATTGTCCTCGTTCGTGGACGAATCAGGCGCTTCCCCGGAGGATATTGCGGCCAATCTCGAGAGCGTCATAGAGGAAGCCAGCCTGAACTTCCTGGCCCAGGGCGTCGATCAGAGGCCTGGAATAAAAAGCGGAGGGATGTTTGCGTATTACAATCCCGAGCCTGAGGACGCTGCTTCCGTAAGCGTATGGGAGCTCGGTTTGCGGTTCAAGGGCGTGTCGATTTTCGAATTGAACGAAAACAATAACTGGAGCACATACGCCGTAGATCCTGGTAAAAGCCTGATCGACTTGTTAATGCGCCCTCAGCCCCCGGCAGAACACACGTGGACGCCGCTGTATTATGCTTTCGAAGACGATAGCACGGTGGTCTTCACGGTGCCCGCTCCGCTGACGGAACGGGTCCTGATACCGCTGTGGAATAGTTTTAAGCAACTCCTTATAGTTGCTGCGCCCGCGCTTGAGCTGGTGGACCCTGTGGGTTCGGTGCGGTATACGTTTAAAATGGTCGACGAAATGGTAACCTCTGCCGACCGGGCGAACGAGCTTCCCGAAACCGCCGCGCTGGCCCAGAACTATCCGAACCCGTTCAATCCGTCCACGGAAATAACCTGGCGCCTGGAGGAATCCGGCCATGTCCGCCTTGACGTCTTCGATATGACGGGGCGTCGGGTCGCCACGCTGGTGGACGGCGTACTGCCGCAAGGAGAACATGCGGCGCAGTTCAACGCGGAAGGGTTGTCCACCGGAAGTTACGTATACCGGCTGATGCTCGGAAACGGCGCCCGGACGCTGACCCGAACCATGACGCTCATTCGGTAGGGGTCCGTTCGACGAGGAAACATACCGGCGCATGAAACTCCAGACTTCGCTTGTCCACGCTGGCGACCGCAAGCGACTCGGCGACCATATTCCGGTGACCACGCCGGTCTATGCTTCGGCGAGTTTCTTCTACGAGCGCCTGGAGGACCTTGCGGAGGTTTTCGCCGAGGAGCGCGCCGGGGAGGTTTATTCGCGGATAAGCAACCCGAGCGCAGAGGCGCTGGAAGAGCAGATTGCCGCGCTCGAAGGCATGGACGGGGCGTTCGCTACGGCCTCCGGCATGGCGGCGGTGCACCTGGCCATTATGACGGCGCTGCTGGATCGTCGGCAGGCCATCGTCGCCGCCGACGTGCTGTACGGGGGCAGCCTCGAACTGCTGGCCAGCGTATTGCGTCCGTCCGGCGTCGAAGTCCGGTTCTGCGATGTGTGCGATCTGGATGCGGTGCGCCGCGCCGTGGACGAGGTTCGCCCTGCGCTGCTCCTCATGGAAACCCTGTCCAACCCGTGTCTGCGCGTCGCAGACCTGGACCGCCTCGCGGAGATCGCTCGCGGCGCGGGCGCGCTTTTTCTGGTGGACAATACGTTTACGCCCTTGCTTGTCCGGCCCGCCGCGCATGGCGCCGACATGGTCATTCACAGCGCCACCAAGTACCTTGCGGGGCATGGGGACGTGCTGGCGGGGGCGGTGGTCGCTCCGAAAGAACGCCACGACGCGCTTCGGCAGGTCTCCCGATGCCTGGGCCCCGCCATAGGTCCCTTCGAGGCGTTTCTGGTCATGCGGGGGATCAAGACGTTGCCGCTCCGCATGCGGCGGCATTGCGACAACGCCCGGCGGGTGGCCGAGCGCCTGGACGGGCATCCGGCCACCCGGCGGGTTCTGTACCCCGGCGATCCAGACCATCCGGACGCGGAGGCCATCGCGAAACTGTTTCCCGAAGGGCAGAAAGGCGGGGCCGTCGGCGTGGACGTGCGCGGGGGACAGGAGGGAGCGTATGCTTTTCTGGATGGGTTGCGCCTTGCCGCTACGTCGGCCAGCATCGGGGACCTTACGACGCTGGGACTGCACCCGGCAAGCGCTACGCACCGGATGCTTTCGCCCGAACGCCGTGCGGAACTCGGCATTACGGACGGGCTGGTCCGCCTGTCTATCGGCGCGGAGCACATCGACGATATTCTCGCGGACCTCGAACAAGCGCTGGAGGCCGTATGAAACCGGGTACGCTCGCCATTCACGGCTGTACGCCGCCGCGCGCAGACGAGCCCTACGCGCCTTCCGCGCCTGCCCTCGAAATGGCGGCCAGCTTCCATTACCGCCGCGCGGCGGACATGACGGCGGTGGCGAACGGAGAGATGGAGGGGTTCGTGTATCAGCGCTACGGCAACCCGACCGCCGCGGCCCTGCAGCGCCAGGCCGCCTTGCTCGAAGGCGGCGAAAGCGCGCTGGCGTGCAGTTCGGGCATGGCGGCGCTCAACATTGCCTTGCTTGCGGCGCTTCGGGATCGCCCCGCGTCTATTTTGACCGCCAACGTGTTGTTCGGGGAGACATTCCAGTTGCTGCGCCTCCTGGAGCAGCAGGATGTCGCGACTCGCTATGCGGACCCCTGCGACCCGGAGGCGTTCGAGGCGGCGCTCCAGGCCGCGGACACGGGGTGCATTCTGGTGGAGACGGTTTCGAACCCCCTGGTCCGCGTAACTCCGATGGACGCTATTTGCGCCATCGCCAAACGCCATGGCGTACCTGTGGTGGCGGACGCTACGTTCACCACGCCCATCCTGAGCCGTCCGCTCGAGGCGGGCGCCGATATCGTCATGCACAGCGCCACCAAGTACCTTGCGGGCCATGGGGACGTACTGGGCGGCCTGGTCATATGCCGGGCGGTCCATGCAGACTGGATGCAGGAACTGGGGCGCCATCTGGGTCCGAATCTTGGACCGTTTCATTCGTTTTTGACGATTCGGGGAATCAAGACGCTGCCGCTGCGCATGGAGGAGCACAGCCGGAACGCCTTGCGCGTGGCGCGCATGCTCGAAGCGCATCCCCGGGTCGGGGCGGTGCATTACCCCGGCCTCGCCAGCCATCCCGACCAGGCGGTGGCGGATCGGCTGTTCGATCGCGGGCCCGACGGCGATACGTTGTACGGCGGCATGGTGGGCTTTGAAATACTTGACGCCGACGAAGCCGCTGTTTTCCGGTTCGCCAATGCCTTGCGGTTGGCGGTTCGGGCGACCAGCCTCGGCGACGTGCACTCGATCATGACGCATCCGGCGACCACGACGCACAGGAACATCGGCGCCGGGCGGCGGGCGCAGCTGGGCATTGGGGACAATCTCGTTCGCCTTTCGGTGGGAATCGAGGACCCGGAGGACATTGCGGCGGACCTTGCGCAGGCGCTGGAGCAGGTTTGACCTGCCGCAACGTAGTGCGCGGCGGCCGAAATCCGCCTGTTGGCCCGCGCCGGGCGGCGTTTTCAGGGATTTTTCGGAAACATGCCGGGCGGCCCGGCGTGTTCACTTGTAGCCCGAAGGCCCTGTCGCTTCGTCATTCCTTGCCGGCGCGTCCCGCGCAGCCACAGGATTCAGAAGATTCCAAGTACTCTTGAAGTAACGCGCTTCCGCCCGCCTTGCATCATGTTGTCCCTCTCCGTTATCCTGATTTTGAGTTATCTGGTTGGTTCCGTGCCGGGCAGCGTCTGGGTAGGCAAGTGGATGCACGGCATAGACATTCGCCTGTACGGGAGCCGCAACGCCGGCGCAACGAACGTTTTCCGGGTGCTTGGCTGGAAAGCCGGCGTACTGGCTTCCCTCGTGGACCTGGGCAAGGGGCTGTTGGCTGCCGGGGCCATCGCCTCGCTTCGCCTGGATATGCTTCCTGCGGGGTTCGCCGTGTGGCAAATGGAAGTCGTCGTGCGGCTGCTGGCGGGCGTGGCGGCGATCATAGGGCATATGTATCCGGTGTGGGCCGGTTTTCGCGGGGGCAAGGGCGTAAATACCGCGGCGGGCGTACTGTTCGCTCTGACGCCCGCTACGATGGGGATTACGCTGGCCATTTTCCTGATTGTGCTGATTTCTTCCCGGTATGTTTCCGTGGCCTCCCTTTCGGCGGCGGCGGCGTTTCCGTCTGTGGTGGCCATTCGGCGCTACGTATTCGACATCGAGCGGGTGGATCCGAGCCTGCTTGTTTTCGGGATTGCGATCACGCTGGGCATTGTCGTGGCGCACCGGACCAACATCCGCCGCTTGCTCCGGGGAACGGAAAACCGGATACGTTCCTTCCGTCCGGCGAAAGGAATGAAAGGCCGGGGCGAATTGTAGGGAGGCGCGTCGTTGTGAACAGACGCATAGCCATGCTGGGGGCGGGCAGTTGGGGGACTGCGCTTGCCATCCTGCTCGCCAAATCGGGCCATGACGTCGCGCTTTGGGCCCGCCGCCCGGAGGCCGCCGCCGCCATGCGTCGTACGCGGCGGAATCCTTCGTATCTATCGAATGCGCGCCTTCCGGACAGCGTTTTCGTGACGTCCGATATTCGGGAAGCGGTCCGGGCGCGAGATATATGGGTTTTCGCGACGCCTGCGCAGGCCGTGCGCGCTTGCGCCCTGCAGGTTCGGGACGAGGCGCGGGGCGATGCGGCGTATGTGTCGGTGGCCAAGGGCATTGAAATCGGATCGTTGCATACGACGACGAGCGTGCTTGCCGATGTGCTTCGGTCTGTTTCGCCCGAGCGGATCGGGGTGCTTTCCGGGCCCAGCCACGCCGAGGAGGTCGCGGAAGAAAAACCCACCACCGTAGTGGCCGCCGCAGGTTCGGAGGCTACGGTCGGGGAGATTCAGTCCGTATTCGCCGCGCCGCGCTTTCGGGTGTATCGCAATGCGGACTTGCTCGGCGTAGAGATTGCCGGTTCCGTAAAGAATGTGATGGCGCTGGCCGCCGGGATCGGGGACGGCCTGGGCTATGGCGACAACACGAAGTCCGCCATCGTTACGCGCGGCCTGGCGGAAATCCGTCGGCTGGGCCTTGCGATGGGGGCGCGGGAGGGTACGTTTGCGGGCCTTGCGGGCCTTGGCGACCTGGTGGTTACCTGCATGAGCCGGCATAGCCGGAACCGGTATGTCGGCGAGCGCATTGGGCAGGGCGCGCGCCCGGAGGATATTCGCAGGGAGATGACCATGGTGGCGGAAGGCATGAGCACCGCCGATTCGGTCTATCGCCTCGCCCGCCGGCATCGGGTCGAAATGCCCATTACCGAGGCGGTGTATCGTATTCTTTTCGAGGGCATGGCCCCCCGGGACGCCGTGGAGGAACTGATGGCGCGGGGATTGAAGGAGGAGGGGTAGGGGCGGGGGTGGTACGGAATCCAAGTGTTATTCAAATCCATTTCTGAGGCTTTTCCCCAAGGATTTTTTCGCCATAGCCGCCGAAGTATGTACGGTTTGTCGTAAAGAATCTGGGCAAACAGCCTTTTTCGTCAGGGAGAAGTTCGGCGCGCGCTGCCAGGTCCATCGTTGCGGGATTATCGAAATGGCGGCTCCAGGTATCACTGAGCGCTTCCCAGCGCCTTTCGCGCGCCAGACGCAGGCGCTCCGTATTAAGACGAAGCCGGTTAATGGTTTTTTCCATGTCGCTGGCAGAGACGCCATGCGCCTCGCAGGCGTTTTCGTTGACTTCGATCAGCCCGTCAGGTTGCACGTTTGTCAGGGACGGCAGGGCGGGCAATGTTCGCGGATCGACAAACGTCGGGTCTGAGGCGCTGCCTTTCGCCTCTCCGCAACTGCTTTTCGATGCGTTGAGGTATCGTTCCTTGTCGCCTCGAGCATCGGGGCCAAAGATGTTTTTCTGCGTTCCTCCAGTGCAGCAGGCGATCATATTGGCGGGGTCCATAGATTTTGCGTCTCCGCAACCCGGGTCGCTTTGGGGAATCACATGTTCGACTTGGCGGTCGCCGTCGATCAGATCGATTTCGCAATATCCGCAAAGACCATGCTGCAGGTTGTCCAGGGCTTCGGCAAGCTCCCGATATGCTTGGCCTCCCTGGTGCGACCTGAATTCCTGCCAGCCCTCTCCAGGGTTTTTCGCAGCAAGGTAGTCGTCAAGGCCAGGCGTGGGATTGCACAGCGTACGTATAGGCTTCATTGGGTATTTTCCAGGCGCTTGAGCGCCTGCCCCCGTCTGATCTCCATATCGGCTCGGTCCAGGGCGGGGTCCCGCGGGGATAATGTCTCCAGTTGCCGTCGATACGCTAATGCTTCAGGGGACTTCCCCTGTCCTGCGCCGATCAGTTTTACGTAGGCGTCAAGTATTTTTTTGAAGGGGTTGTTCGGCGGCCGTTCTTGCACGCCCATGACAAAGGCGAGTACGTCGCCCGCCTTGGCGCCGTATGTAGCCATGGTAGCTGCACTGGGAATTTCAGCGAGTATTTCGTCATCCTCCCGATACAGACGGATGATTTGCTCCGCCTTTATCGTAGTGAGCACCTGTGGGCTGTGGGTAGAAACAATAAATTGCGTATTCGGAAATGTCCGCGCGAGATCGTCGAGTACGCGCTGTTGCCACAGGGGGTGCAGATGCAATTCGACTTCGTCGATCAGTACGATCGCCTCGGTATCGAGCGGATTATCCAGATGTGGATTGCCCTGCGCCATCCGCCTTGCAAGATCGGCTGCAAGCGCCAGCATGATGCGATAGCCGCCGCTGAGATGATCGAGTGCAAGGTGTTCGGTTTTTCCGGATTCGGACTGGAGGGTGACCACGAACCGCAACGGGCGCAGCTGGATCCTGGGATTGGACGCGCCCGGGATCATTTCGGCAATTGCCTTGCGCACCACATCCAGCTCTTTCAGCCGGTAGTCGAAGTCTCGCCGTTCCTTCTGTTCCCTTAGTTCTTCGTCTTCCTTGGCGTGAAACCATTTGAAAAAGTCTCTGAAATTGGTTCGGGGCGATAGCGCACCCTCCAGCGCCGCGTAACGGGGAAATTCGCCTCTGAAATTCCGCCGACGGCGCGGTACGTCCAGTGCTGCCCGGTCCGTGTCGTAAAAAGCGACGATAGGCAGTTCTTCCGGCGGCTTTTCCTTTTCATCCCTCCACATAATCTGAACAATCTTTTCCAGCAGTTGCCCCAGGCCAGGTTTTCTCCCCCAACGTCCTCCCCGGCTCCATACAATGTCATCGGTAGTGGTCATCAACACGCCGGGAGAGAGCCAGCCGCGCCGGTCGATCGATGGCTTGAAATTGATACCCGCCACATCAGGAAGTATCGTGGGAATTATGCCAAGCCCCACCGAAATCGCACTCAGAACGCTGGTTTTTCCGTGGGCGTTATCCCCGAAGAGGACCGTGAGACGCTCATCAAGCGGCAAGTCCAGTTCCCGAATAGCCCTGAAATTTTCGATTTTCACCGAAGCCAGTTTCATAAGATTATCCCAAGCGTAATGCGGTTTGTATTTGCGCGAGAGGGCGTGATGCACGGGCAATATAAGGGATATGGCATTATTGTAGCCGGAAGCATGCGGAGGTTCCGTTGCTTTCTGAAAAGTCCCTGTCGCCAAGTAACCTTAATTATTTAAGTCGAAAATTTTTCGCCTTAGTTTTTAAGGTTGCCGGTCGATGCGGGGGCGTGCGTCGGCTATGTATTCGTCACTTGGCGCCTCGGATCGGCCATTCCGCCGACAATGCTTCCGCCTGTTCCAGCACGGTTCGCGTGGCTTTTTCCCGCTTGTCGGGCGGATAACCGTGCTTGCGGAGGATGCGTTTCACAAGCACCCGCAACTGGGCGCGTACGTTTTCGCGCAGGGTCCAGTCGATGGTGACGTTCTTCTGCACTGTTGCGACCAGTTCGCGGGCGATGTCGCGGAGTTTTTCGTCGCCCAGCACCCGAACGGCGCTGTCATTGGTTTCAAGAGCGTCGTAGAAGGCCAGCTCGTCTTCCGATAGGCCAAGTTCCTCGCCCCGGGCGTTCGCTGCGCGCAGTTCGCGAGCCAGTTTGATCAATTCCTCGATCACCTGGGCCGCCTCGATGGCCCGGTTCTGGTAGCGGCGCAAGCTTCGCTCCAGCATTTCCGCGAAGGAACGCGCCTGTACGATATTCTTCCGCCGCCGGGAGGCAATTTCGCCTTTCAGCAATTTTTGCAGCAGTTCCACGGCAAGGTTGCGTTGCGGCATGCCCTGGACTTCGGACAAAAATTCGTCCGAGAGAATGGAAATGTCGGGCTTTTTCAAACCTGCGGCGGCGAAGACGTCTATTACGCCTTCCGGCGCCACGGCGCGGGCAATGATCTGGCGCACGGCGTGATCCAGTTCTTCCCGCGGACGCGCACCCGCCTCGGCGCGTTTCGTCAATGTAGCCCGAATGGTCTGAAAGAACGCTACGTCGTCTCGGATGCGGATCGCTTCGTCGCGCGGCACGGCCAGCGCAAAGGCCTGGGAAAGTTCGCGCACGGCCTTTGCGAAACGGTCCTTGCCGTTTTCCTGAGACAGGATGTGCTCCAGCGCGGCAGGGAGGAGGCTGACCTTTTCCGTCGGCGAGCCAGCGATCCACGCCGTCCGGTCGAAGCCGTGAAACAGACCGCAGCAGACTTCATATTTTTCAAGCAAGGCCCGGACGGCCTCGCGTTGATCGACGGCGGTTTCGCCTGTGCCGCCGCTTTCCGTGTACGTCGCAAGCGCCCGCTTCAGTTCGGGGGCGAGTCCGATGTAATCGACCACCAGGCCGCCCGGCTTGTCCCTGAACACCCGGTTGACCCGCGCGATGGCCTGCATCAGTCCATGACCGCGCATGGGTTTGTCCACGTACATGGTGTGCAGGCTCGGCGCGTCGAAACCCGTGAGCCACATGTCGCGCACCAGCGCCATGCGCAGGGGATCGTCCGGGTCCCGGAACCGTTTCGCCAGCGCTTCCCGGCGGACTTTGTTGCGAATATGCGGTTGCCAATCCGCTGGATCGGCGGCGGCGCCGGTCATAATTACTTTGATTTCGCCCTCGTTGTCGTCGTCGCGCTGCCAGTCCGGGCGGAGGCGCACGAGTTCCCGGTACAGGTCTATGCAGATTCGGCGACTCATGCACACAACCATGGCCTTGCCGTCCATGGCTTCAAGGCGGGTTTCGTAATGGTTCAGGATATCCTCGGCGACAAGCCTCAAGCGTTTTTCCGAGCCGACGATGGCTTCGAGTTGCGCCCACCGGGTTTTGAGTTTTTCCTTGCGCTCGATTTCTTCGCCTTCGGTTATCTCCTCGAAATCCGGGTCGATGCCGGGTTTTTCGTTTTCGTCGAGCGCCAGTTTGGCGAGGCGGCTTTCGTAATGAATCGGCACGGTCGCCTTATCCTGCACGGCGCGCCGGATGTCGTAGACGCTGATGTAGTCCCCGAACACGGCGCGGGTGTTGGCGTCCTGTAACTCGATGGGCGTGCCGGTGAAGCCGATGAACGAGGCGTTGGGCAAGGCGTCCCGCATGTGGCGGGCATACCCGTCGATGAAATCGTACTGGCTGCGGTGCGCCTCGTCTGCGATGACGACGATGTTGCGCCGCTCCGACAGCAGCGGATGGCGGTCGCCTTTTTCTTCTGGAAAAAATTTCTGGATGGTGGCGAATACGACGCCGCCGGATTCCACGGCCAGTTTATTGCGGAGATCGGCCCGGCTCGCGGCCTGCGCAGGGGGTTGGCGGAGCAGGTCCGAGCATCGGGAGAACGTAGAGAAAAGCTGATCGTCCAGATCGTTGCGGTCCGTCAGCGCCAGGATCGTGGGGTTCTGCATTGCAATCTCGCGGACGATCCGCCCGGCGTAGAAAGCCATCGTAAGGCTTTTTCCCGATCCCTGCGTGTGCCACACGACGCCGATGCGGCGGTCGCCCTGCGCTCCGCCCGGACGGAGGCCCGCTTCGTAACGCCCTGGTTTTTCGGCCCACCTGTCCGTTGCCAACTCGCGCAATTCGGCGGCGCGCAGGGTCTCGCCCACAGCGGTTCGAACAGCGTGAAACTGGTGATAGCCGGCCATTTTCTTGGAAAAATGACCGCTACCGTCATCCTCGAAGACGATGAAATCTCGGACGAGGGACAGGAAGCGTTCCTTTTCGAACACGCCCTCGATCAGCGTCTGGAGTTCCGGGTAAGACCTCGGGGCCAGTTCTTCGCCGCTGATCGTTCTCCAGGGCTTGAACCATTCTTTTCCGGCAGTCAGCGTTCCGATGCGCGCCTGATCTCCGTCCGATACGACAAGCACGGCATTGCATGCGAACAGCGAGGGCAGTTCGGCCTTGTAGGTCTGCAACTGTCGCCAGGCGGCCCATATCGTGGCGTTTTCGTCCGCCGCGTTTTTGAGTTCGACGAGGCCGAGGGGCAAGCCATTGACGAAGATCACGATGTCCGGGCGGCGGGTATGCCGGTTTTCGGCGACGGTGAACTGGTTTACCGCCAGCCAGTCGTTGTTTTCGGGCGAATCGAAGTCGAGGACATGGACTTGCGCTCCCCGAATGTCGCCCTGGGCCGCGCGGTACTCTACGTTCACGCCGTTGACGATCATGCGATGGAAGGCGCGGTTGCGGGCTTCCAGCGAGACGCCTTCCGGGCGGGTCAGTTTGCGGAAGGCATCGTCCAGCGCTTCCCGGGGCAGACCGGGATTGATCCGGGCAAGCGCGCCTCGAACCGCCGAGGGCAACAGTACGTCCTCGTGCGTTTCGCGCAAGGCATGGGGGCCGGGCGGCATATCCGGTCCGCCGATCACGTCATAGCCCAACCTCCGAAACCAGTCGAGCGCGGCGTCTTCTATGATGGATTCGGTAAGGATGCTCACGCCGTCTCCCACAGCTGACGAATCGGGATGGCGTACATGCGGTCGCCGAAGCGCGTGGCGATTTCGCCGTCGTAGAGCACGACCCCGCGCGCAAAGCGTTCCCCGGCTGCGCGGGCAAGCCTGGACAATCCGCGAAAGTCCGCTTTGGTTACCGTTCCAGACGCTTTGACTTCCACGCCGGCGATGGTTTTCGCGCCGCGCTCCAGGACGATATCCGCTTCTGCGCCGTCCTTGTCACGGAAATGAAAAAACGAGACCGGCGCGTCATGCCAGCTGGCTTGCCGGCGCAGTTCCTGAAACACGAATGTTTCCAGCAATTGTCCCAGCAAGGCGCGGTCGGCCATAAGGTCGGCGCTATCCACGCCCAGCAGGGTGGCAGCCAGCCCCGTGTCGCCGATATGCAGTTTGGGGCTTTTGATCAGGCGTCGCAGGCGATTGCTGTGCCAGGGCGGAAGTCGCTCCAGCAGGAACAGCCTTTCGAGAAGCGTAATGTAGTTGCCGATGGTCGGGCGGGCGAGTTGGAAAGGCGAAGCGAGGTCGGCAAGGTTGAATAGTCGGGCCGTCTGCGATGCAGACGCGCTCAGCAGGCGGGGGAGCATGTCCAGCGATTTGATGCGCGCCATGTCGCGTACGTCGCGCTGGACGAGCGTCGTTATGTAATCGCGATACCAGTTGGCCTGGCGCCGCGCCGTGGGCCGCGCCAGCGCGGGCGGAAATCCCCCTGCGACAATGCGTTCCGCGAGTCGTTCGCCAAGCCGCCCGGTTTGCCGAACAGCGAATCCGCCTTCGAACAAAGCGTTCAGGAATCCGGCGTTTGGAGATGGACTGGACAAGGCGGGCGCGCTCTCCGACGCCAATTCGCGCTGGGCCAGCGGATGGAGCCGCAGGATTTGCAACCGCCCGGCCAGCGATTCGGACAGGGTCGGGATGAGCAGTACATTCGTGGATCCGGTGAGTATGAAGCGACCGGGCGTCCGCCGCCGGTCCACCGCCATTTTGATGGCGGGCAGAAGGTTCGGGACCCGTTGAATTTCGTCCAGAATAACGCGCTCGGGCAAATCAGCGACGAAGCCCATGGGGTCGGCTTGCGCTCCGTTCCTTGCGACGGCGTCGTCGAAATTGACGTAGGCGTAGTTTCGTTTTTCAGGGAATGCTCCCCAGCTGAGACGCTGGCCCTTCCAGAGAAGATAGTCGCCGTTGAATGTAAGATAATCTGGCGCGCACGCGATTTGGGCAAGCGTCGTTTTGCCGCACTGCCGGGGGCCGTGAATCAGCACGACAGGCGAATCTTCCAGCGCTTCCGCAAGTCTGGGCTCGATATATCGGGGATAGAAGATCGGTTTGGACATCGGCTGATTGCAACCTTTATATGCGGCTGATTGAAAGGTTTACCTTCGGCCAAATGAAAGGTTTCCGGGTGGATCGGCAGTCGCCGCCGGGAAGAGTATTGGGCGCATCCTTATTGAAAGCCGTAACTAACGGGGAAACCCGTACCCATTGCCGGGCGGGCTTTCGGGGTTTTACAGCGTGCGCGAGGAAGGGAGAGGAGACCGCTCGCGCCGCGCAGGTTTTGACTTCGAGGGGGCGCCCGCATCCAGATCGTTTCCACGCCGTTCGGGCCTCCCGCTTAAGTGGCAGTGGAGAATATCTGGAACGCACCAGGATTTTACCCCGCCGTAGCGAGAAAGTCAAGCGATTTGTGAAATAAATTCATGAGAGCGATTCGGATTGCCCGGGGAGGTTTTCCGGGCGTTAGCTATCAGTCTCGTCGTTTCGCAGAACGCCCTTGAGTTGCGGGTTCAGCAGGCGCCAGCGTTGTCCCATGCGTTCGAGATCGCCAGAAAGGACAACCGACGCCTGATTCTTGTGGGCCTGAACTACCTTCTCGTAGTCCTGCCGCTCCAGCAATGCGGTGACTGATCGGGGCGTCTGGTCCTCGCCGACGAAAGCGCGCAACTGGATCGTGCCATCCGCTTCGTCCTCTGCCCGCGTCAGGCGCTGGACATATCCTTGCAGTCGGACGTCGGGCTTCGGGGCCCGCTCCCGAAACAAGCGCGCCGCTTCGCGCAGGAGGGGGGCGTCGGCCCGGCCGAATCGCACGGCGCGTTGCGGTTCCTTTGCCGGTCGGGTTTGAGCCCACGACGCGCTTACGTCAAGCGTCGGGAAGGACCCGATTATTTTTTCCAGGGCTTCGCACAGATTGGCGCTTACGCCGCTTTCGACGGACGCTCCGAACGCATTCTCTTCGCCAGCGGCTGTCCGCTCTGTCGCCTGCTGCGCGGCGGTCAAGGCATCCATCAAACGAAGCGTCAGGCGCCGCTCTATGGGCGCGTCTTGATCCGTGTTATCCGGAAATAATTCCGGCATAGGCGGCGGCACGACGGGCGTTAGCAGCGTCACCACGAAACTGCCCTGGTCCGTCTGGCCCAGTCGAACCCTTTCCAGCAGATCCGTTGCGCTTCGATTCGCTCCGGCGCGATAGACCGCCTTGGTTTCGCGAAGGGAGCACGCCACCGCCAGCAACATGTCGCGGGCGCCGGCGATTAAGTTCACCCCGTCGTTTATCGTCACGCTGCCGTCCGGGCTTTCTCCTGCGCGGAGACGAATGAGGTCGCGGTCCGTCGTTACCAGCGAGCGGTAGACGCTCAGTTCGTCCTGCTGCATAGCCTGGGCGAATACCTCAATCAACTCCGCGACTACGCTTGCATAGTCTCCGAGGCGTTCCGTGCGCGGGAGGATGATTTCTGGAAGGCCCTCGCCGATGTAGGTGTCCGAGTGGGTTCGGTAAGGCTCATGCCGCCTCCAGCCAGCGGTGCGGGCATAGAAAGAGAGGGCCGTCGGCGATACCGCCAGCAGCGCATCGCGGTCGTGGATGTTGGCTTGCATCAGATTTCTCCTGTGCTGGATTGCTGCATGCGCGAGTATTCACGCCGCCAGTTCTTCGATCATTGTTTCCCGATGGCTCCAGGAGACGGGTTGAATTTCGTAATTTTTCAACGCTTCCTTCACGGGATGGGAAACGGCCTGTTCCGAATCGTTTAGCAATGCATAAGCGCATGAATTCGGGGAGCGCAGTTCCTTGGTGTCGATCCAGGAGAATACAAGCGACTGCGCCGTGTCTCGACTTGGCCTGTTGATTGTCCGGACGATGCGTTCCGGGCGCAGTTGCGACTTGGGGATCACGAAATCGAACAGGTGATCGTACCCGGTCTTTCCGGTGAACTTGACCTTGGGCGTGTAACGAATCTCGTGAATGTCAAGCCATGTGACTACATCTTCATAAAACAAGCGCGTGGGCAAGGATACGGTCAGGTAAAACATGTCGTTCACGGCCAGTATCGCCTGCACCAGGTTGTGTTTCTTGAGCGCGAAGTCGTTCGGCGATGCGTGAACCTGGAGCGCCTTTCCTTCCAGTTGGATGCCGAAGCCGTTCAGGGTTATGCGCAAAAGGTCTTGGCGTTTCCGGCTCGCGAGGTTGCATCCTGTTTGCTCCAGGTCTTTGATCGTATAACCGTCGTCGGTGAGGATGAATCCGCCGTTTACCTGCTTTGCATAGATTTGTACGTAATCGTTGTGACGGTCCAGATAGGGCGTCGTGATTTCCACCCACTGGTCGAGTTGCCGCAAAGCGACCTTGCTCTTCAGCCAGACATGGTAATCGTCAAGCAATCGCTGGATGTCCTGCATCATGCAAATAGCCCTCCCTGGACATGAGGCGATGGTTCGGATCGCCCGGACGGATTTTCCCGGCATTGAAGGCGACGGGTTGCGATCTTGTTCCTGTCTCGTTCGTCTGGCAGGAGAAGGCGCAGGACGGTCCATTTGGATGCGGGCGCGATTTTTTTCTGCTTGGCTTGCATTATATGTTCAAAATACATATATTCCTGTTCAAGCCTGTCCGTTTCTCCACCGAACAAGCCCTCACGGAACCCTATGTCTCTGAAAAGCGCCATCGAATGGACGAACAGCACCTGGAATCCGGGCAGGGCGCGTTCCCTGAGGGATCAGGGTCGGGTACAGAGGGCTCCTTTGCCTTCAAGCAATGAGGAGGGCGTACGCCCAAATTAGGTGGCAAGACGCTGGACGGATAGCAGTGGCAGGAGTATCCAGATATCGTGTGGCCGGCTTTGGAGGCTCCGATGCGAGCGACCGGAGCACCGGTTGGCGAGACTAATCAACCTGCTGAAGTGCCTTCGCAAGTATCTTGAAGCTTACACTATCATCCCCATAAACACCTTGAGCCATGTTTGAAATAGTGAATGAAATAATTGCTCTGCTTGCCGTAGTCGTTCCATCTTTACTTAGTTTGTGGATTTGGAAATTAAAGACAGATAATAAAGAGTTAATGGAAGAGCGGAGAAGAATGAAAGCAATTAGACATGATATTTATATGGAACTTATTTCACCATATATATCACTTTTTGTTAATATTTCTGATTCGGACAATAAATCAAAAACCATAGAAAAATTACAATCTGAAAAATATGCAAATACTATTTATGAATTTTGTATAAATGGTAGTGATGAAGCCATTAAGGCATTAAATAAAATGAGGCTTTATGCAGAAAAATTACCCAAACAAAAAAATGGAGCAGAGCAAGAAAAAATGCTCATAGATTGTTGGGGTGGCCTATTACTTGCACTTCGTAAGGATTTAGGCGAAAGAAAAACGAAATTAAATAAAATAGAAATACTCATTCCTCATCTCAAAGAACTTGATAAATATGTTTGAATATAAGGCATAGTATTTTATCTTTCTCCTGCTACGCTGGCAAGTGCCGCTTTCAGAACATGGAAGCAAACTTTGGCAGTGTGTTCATCTGGTGTGAACTTCGATATCATTTGCTCATAGGGGTGGATGTAATTTCGGAAATCACGTAGCCCGTGACTAAATTTTTTAATGTCTATTTTTAAGATTCCGATCTCGCAAGCAACATCGATTAATTGGGCAAGATTCCATTGGTGAAATTCTTTTGGCTTACCGTTCCTTGCTTTTGGTGTTGCTTTTGCTTGGTTGAATTTGGTTGGATTTGCCTCAGCTGTTCCAAGCAAAACGGCCTCTAATACGCTACCGCAGAGTAAAATGACCGACAAATGTGCACCAGCAGCGAGTGCTACATGTGCTTCATTTAGTCGCTTCTCAATGATTTTTCCGACTTGTGGATTGATTGGGAGCTTTGGGATATGTGGAATAATGAATTCAAGATCAAGAGATTTATTTTCTGCTTGAGAAAATGCGAGTGTAATAGGCTGGCCAGTTAAGCGTCTGACAATTTTCCGTGCTTTTTGAAGGACAGTTGTTTCTGCGTGTGTACCACTGAGTTCACAACACGCTTCATAGGAATCTAGCATCTCCGAAAGTATGGTCCCCACTAACTCATCTGATTCAGATATCCAGAAAGCACGAAGTTTTTTGGCTTTGGATGTTCCATAAATTTGATATTTATGCCCGTGGATATTGATACCATGCCTTCCGAAGAATTCGCCAAACGTGGCATCGTTGAAATCGAGGACAAGGCCACTGCTCATGGCCAATAATTTTTCAAAATATCTTTTTTCTATGTCCGTCAGCGAACTCATGCTATATCCTCCAACTTTTTTCTGCCTTGCGGATGCGAATTTTACCGGAGATGAGTTTAGGGAGAAGAGTATTCCGGAGGGCGGTGAAATTCTCTGTTTCTTCAACATTCTTTACTAACCGACTCCGCCAAGTATCCACCACATCCGCGAAGGCAACTGTAACAGACGTGGACGGAGCTATGATCGGAAATTGGCTCAACACTTTTGCATTTAAGCTTCGACGTGTCGTTCCGGCTGCCCGCCCCCTTGCGAGTTGCCAATAGGCATCCGATCTCAGCCAATACTGCAAGAAACGTTCGGTGCGGCTCTCAATGGGCCTGAATCGAATCAAGTATGAAGCGAATACTGCTTTCAATTCATTTTCGACCATTATTCCATGGCCTGGGTCTGCCATCCGAGCGATCAGTATATCGCCTTTGCTGAGCTGATACTTCGAAAATTCCTCGTGTGTTGCCATACAATAAGGAACACGCGACCAAGATACCCACGAGTCCTTGTTTATGTCGGTGATTCTCAGAAATTTCGGCCCGACCGGTTTAACCTGAGCGGATGCGGTGAAGCCGTATTGCGGCTTCTGGCATAGGTCTCCCAACGCCTTCACCTCCCACCCCTCCGGCACCTCCCCCAGTTCCGACTCCACCAGCCGATCCGGAAAAAGATCATACAGCTCCGCCGGAAGTCCGGGTAACGATTCGCCCCGGCGCCAGCGGCTTTCCATTTTCGCCCGCACCGGCCCGAAATCCACGAACCAGTATTTGAAAAGCGCCCGCGCCATTTCTTCCAGCGTCTCGTTCATGCGGCGGTTCAGTTCGATTTTGTCGTCGAGGGTGCCAAGGATGTGGGCAATGGCGCGTTGTTCGGAGAGAGAGTGAGGATAAAGAACTGTTACATTGCTTAGTAATTGTGTGTTGAGTGATGGCATTGTCGCGCCTACGGCAATTGCGCGAATATACTCTTGAAAGGATGGAAGGCCAAAAAAATAAGATAAATAAAGAGGGTCAATTTTGTGAGGGTTGGGCCTTATTCTTAAACATCGACCAGAGAAGAGCCACCCTTCTTCGGCTTGCCTGACGATTGCACGACGATCTACTGATCCAACACGGCTAAAAACTATATCGCCTTTGCGCAAACTGTATTTAGCTAATCGATGTTTATCATATTCAGATACTTTAGGAGTATTCGCATGATGCAAAATACGGTTTTCACCGAGATGTTCTACTGTAATTATTGGAGTACCAAATCTAACATAATCTTTTTTATGAAGCTGGCTTCCAAAGGGACCGGTTTGAATTCCATCAGATTCACTGCAGAGATTCTCAAGATTATCCGCGGAAAAATTTAATGCAAAAATGCCATAAACCGTTTCGCGCCAGTTTTTTTCCATCCTTTCCGCCCCCACTAGCACCACATACTCCTTTTCAATCTCCCGATGAAAACGCTCCGGCAACCGGGCCCAGTCTCGCGCTTCGACCAGGAACGGAATCGTCGAATCGTGCACTGCTTCGGTGAAATTTTCCAATGATTCGGCTGGAATCTTTTTTAACCCAGGTCCCCGGAGGGCAAGGTCCAGGTCGCTCCCGTCATGGGCCAGGCCGTTCACCCGGCTGCCGTAAGCCCAGACCTCGATTCCGGGAAGGCGCTCACGGATCAGCGCTTCCAGCATGGCTCGATGCCTTGGCGATACATGCAGCCGGCTTTCCCGACCGGTCGCGGGGGTTTGTCCGCCGTCCGAATCAGTCATCGTTCAATTCCTCGATAGTCGTGGCCAGCGTCCTTGCGTCCTCGATAAAGGTCGGAAGAAGCCCCAATGTAGATTCCGCAAATGCTCGCCCAGCGTCGTTTTCCGCATGGTTTCGGTGGTCTCGATATTCCAGCCAGCGTTCGCAGGCGTCGGCGGAAATCAGGCTATGCTTGGCAGCATACCGAAAAGTATCCCTGAATGTCAAGCGATCAGCCTGCCGGTTGCTGGCGAACCACGGACGCAAACGCTTCTTCAGCAGTTTGCCGCTCTGTTCCAGTGCCAGGTCGAATTTTTCAATACAGATATCCCCGTACAGATCAAGGCCATTCTCCTTCAGGCTACTGTGCTGGAGCGCATCGACCATGGATTCCAGCATATCGATGCAACGCCTCATATAGGCTGTGTCGATGTTCATGTCGAGCGGCGGGGCGGTTTTTGTAATCATCGCCAAGGCTATGCTGCTTGTATCAGCTGCTGAATAAGGCTAATCTCAATTCTGATTTTGAAATAGCCTGTCGTTTATTGTAAAATAATAAGGTTATTCCCAATCATTTGCCCCATCTGCCGGCCCAAAGCCCAGCGATTTCAGGTTCTCCGCAATGGCGGCGTCCAGGCGGGCGCCTTCCGCTTGCTGTTCGCGCAATTGGGCTGCGAGGCGCTGCATTTTCTCCTCGAACGGCTCGCTGTCCTCGGGCTCAGGCTCCACGCCTACGTACCGTCCGGGCGTCAGCACATGGTCGTGTTTACGCACGTCTTCAAGCATGGCGCTCTTGCAAAAGCCGGGGATGTCCTGGTAGGTCTCTCTCTCTCTCTCTCTCTCTCTCTCTCTCTCTCTCTCTCTCTCTCTCTCTCTCTCTCTCTCTCTCTCTCTCTCTCTCTCTCTCTCTATCAGTACAATGAATATAAAGAAAACGAGAGA
>JAJDWX010000030.1 GCA_022825385.1 Rhodothermales bacterium | reverse complement strand
GTCCAGTATGAAACTGCACAGGGACTTGGGAATCCGTCAGGATACGGCCTGGTTTCTCCAGCACCGTATCCGCAAGGCGTTCTTTCAGGAGTTCGGAGAGTTCACAGGCCCTGTGGAAGTAGACGAAACCTACGTAGGCGGCAAGGAGAAGAACCGCCGCAACTCGGAGAAAACGTTTGACCGAGGGGTGCAGGGCAAGGCAATCGTCGTGGGAATCAAGGACAGGGAGACGAACCGGATCACGGCGCAGGTGGTCGGAGACACGACACGGGAAACTTTGCAAAGTTTTGTGATGGACCATACGGCTTCAGGGGCTACGGTCTACACAGACGAGCATCGTTCGTACGGCGGGCTGAAAGAGTACTACGAGCACGAAGCCGTGAAGCACGGGGTGTCGGAGTACGTCAAGGATCAGGCTCACGTCAACGGGATGGAGAGTTTCTGGGCCGTTTTCAAGCGGGCGTATCACGGCGTGTTTCACCAGGTCTCTCCGAAGCACCTGCACCGCTACGTGAGCCAGTTCGCCGAGAAGCACAATATGCGGGAAATGGACACGATGGAACAGATGGAGCACGTAGTGGCCGGAATGGTCGGGAAGCGGCTGATGTACAAGGATCTGGTGGCTTGAGATTCACGGGATATTCACTTGACACGAATTGTCGGGGTCTTTATCGTTCTGTCTAACCAAAACCGGCACAATCATCAAACTGACAGCACGATGCCTAGGAAAGAAGCAAAGATAAGCCCTGAAAAACTTAAAGCTCCGTCACGTAAGAGAGGATCCTATATCCTTATAGCAGAAGAAGGAGAAGTACGATGGGTGAAAATACAAAAATATAGAATTGTTAAGGATGACGGTGGACAAAAATGGAGAAGCATACGTATAGAAGCGTGATGTTTATCACGCTAATATGTGTCTTTTTTCTCTTTCCTATTTATCCAAATCTAATTCGTTTTTTTGAAAAATTTCTTCGTCATCAAGCGTTACGCTAACAATATCCTGTTCATATAATATATTATCATCATCATCAGATCTTGTAAACTGCAAACGTTTATCAATAACGCCCGTTTGAGCTATGTCTTTAAGCCGTTGTTCAGCATCCTCCGGGGATTCTGCATAAATATTAAAAAAATTTATTTCATTATCGGATAGACGGTTGCTATATGTGTAATGACCTCTATACAGACCATTTTCATTTTGTTGTTTCATAGGTTTATTTTTTGATGTGTTTATGAATGTTATTGTGATTTGTTGTATTTATACAAGAAGCAAGAATTTTTGACGAGCCGCGAGCCGGAAATCAGAGAGGCCTGGGGGCTTTGGGGCGCCTGTTCACTTATCCGTATAATTCCCAAAGTTAAATATAAATTCATTTTCATCACTACTCCAACCTGAAACAATTTCGAAATCTTTATAATTGACGCTCATATTACTAATGGGATAAGGTAGATGATCATAACATTCATAATCAAGTTGACAACCAGCACTGGTTAAAGCACCATACGCTGAAAAATGAATTCCAAGTCGCCAATAGTAATTTTTTTCTGCTGTTACAACTTCGTCCGACATTGATGGTTCGATCTGGGCTGCCACGGTGTTCGTTCCCGCAAGTATAATAACAAGAACGATAGAAAGCCGCCAAGTATAGATGAAAAAGCGGTAGGGACATGATGATAATAACGCGTGCATTGTTCGCCTCGCTATTTAAGGAGTATCATTCGGCCTGTGTCCTGGAAATCGCCTGCCTGTATCCGGTATAGATAGACACCACTCGATAAGTTTCCTGCATCAAAACGAGCGCGATGCCATCCGGCTGGAAGTTCTTTTTCAACAAGGCGGACTACCTCGCGGCCCAATACATCGTGTACGGTGAGGGAAACCATGGCGACTTCGGGAAGGTCAAAAAGAATTTCGGTGGACGGATTAAAAGGATTGGCGAAATTCTCGCGCAGGGCATAAGTTTCAGGAATACTCTCGTTAACTTCGCTTAAACTTGTGGCCGCAACAAGAGATCCTTGATTATCTGTTCCTCGTTTTGCAGGTATGATGCGACGACACGGCAGAGTAGGCAAGCGCGCTCCCCGTGGTCTCCTTGAAGTAGAAGCGGGCGCTGAAGCGTACGAACGAAGCGCCCGCCGCGATCTTTTTGTCGGGGATCGTCCCTACGGCTATCGGGGTCGCTCCCGAAAAAGACGCAGACAAGGAGAAACCATCCGCCTCGTCGCCGCCGCACGTCCCGGCGCGGGCAGAGGCCCCGCCGAAATGCAACAACACCAGACTGATCGCCAAAACCAGGGCGTAACGAAATGCCGAAGAAAACAGGCCCATACGTCCAATAAGCGTAAACTGCACAGGATAGCGTCGGGCGCCCAAAACCGCCCGACCGCCTACACCATACTTAACAATTTCTTCAAAAGCAAGCCCCAATCAAAAAAACCTTCTCCTCCCGGAGAACGCCCGCCGCGCCGGGGCGTTATACCTTGGCCCGCGCTGTGGCGGGCTTTGCCGCACGGTTAACCTTACGCTTCTGCCCATGATGGCGGACATTCCGGTACTGGACGAGACGGTCGGCTTTATCGACGCGCCGGTCGATCCCCTGCTGAATCTGTTCGAAGAGATCGAGCGGATGAAACGGGAAAAGAACGCCGTGCTCCTCGCGCATTACTATCAGGAGCCGGACATCCAGGACATCGCCGACTACATAGGGGACTCGCTGGGCCTGGCCCGGCAAGCCGCCGCGACGGACGCGGACCTCATCGTCTTCGCCGGGGTGCATTTCATGGCGGAAACGGCGAAAATCCTGAATCCCGAACGCAAAGTGCTGTTGCCGGACCTGAACGCCGGGTGTTCGCTGGCGGATTCGTGCCCGGCGCCCGAACTGGCCGCCTTCAAGGAGCGCCACCCCGACCACCTCGTCGTGTCCTACATTAATTGCACGGTGGGCGTGAAGGCGCTTAGCGACATTATCTGCACCTCGTCGAACGCTGCCCATATCGTGTCGTCCATCCCGAAGGAGAAGCCGATCCTGTTCGCGCCGGACCGCAATCTGGGGCGGCACCTTGCGAACGAAACGGGCCGGGACATGGTATTGTGGGAAGGGACCTGCATTGTCCACGAAACGTTCAGCGAACGCAAGTTGCTGCGGCTGAAGGCGCGCCACCCGGAGGCGCTGGTCCTCGCCCATCCCGAATGCGAAGAGGCGGTGCTGCGCCATGCGGACCATATCGGCTCCACCACGTCCATGCTCCGCTTTGCCCGGGAAAGCGCCCGCCCTGCGTTTATCGTGGCGACGGAAGAAGGCATTCTGCACCAGATGCGCAAGGATTGCCCCGACAAGACGTTCGTGCCGGCCCCCCCGGAAAGCGGATGCTCGTGCAGCCGGTGCCCCCACATGCGGCTGAACACCATCGAAAAACTTTATCTCTGCTTGCGGTTCGAGGAGCCGGAGATTCATATGGAAGAGACCTTGCGGCGGGCGGCGCTTCGCCCCATCGAGCGGATGCTGGAAATGAGCGAGGGCGTGGGGACATGAGGGCGTCGCAGCGTGTCGGGAAGGTTGCTTTCGGCGGCGGGCGTTCGCCCAATCCGCAGGATCGGTAAGGCGATGGCGCGCATCGGTCCTTGGGAATTGCATACGATCGAGACCGGGCGGTTTGGCCTGGACGGGGGCGCCATGTTCGGCGTGGTGCCGCGGGCGTTGTGGGCGCGCCATATTCGCCCGGACGAAAAGAACCGGATTCGGCTGGCCGCGCGCTGTTTGTTGCTGGAGGGGGAGGGGCGCCTGATCCTTATCGACAGCGGCGTCGGCGCGAAGGGCGACGAGAAGTTTGCGGGCATCTACGCCCTTGATTACGCGCATTCCGAGTTGCACCGCTCGCTTCGGGAGGCGGGGTTCTGCGCGGCGGACGTGACGGACGTGGTGTATACCCACCTGCATTTCGACCATTGCGGCGGCGGCACGGAGCAGGGCCCGCGCGGCGCGGCGCCGGCGTTCGAAAATGCCCGCTACCATGTACAGCGGGCGCATTGGGCCTGGGCGCGGCAGCCGAACGCCCGCGAAGCCGCCTCGTTCATGGCGGATAACATAGAACCGCTGGCGCAGTCCGGGCAGCTGTGCCTGGCGGATGGGCCGGGGGCGCTTTTTCCGGGCGTGGAGGCGCTGGTTGCGCATGGCCATACGGAGGCGCAGCAACTGGTGAAAATTTCCGACGAGGAACGGACGCTCGTTTTCGTGGCGGACTTGTTTCCCACGGCGGCGCATATGAAGGCGGTCTGGTCTACGGCGTACGACGTGCGTCCGCTGGTGACGCTGGAAGAGAAAGCGCGTTTTCTGGAGGACGCCGCAGAGGGGGGATGGGACTTGTTTTTCGAACACGATCCGGAGATTGCGGTGGGGACGCCCGTGCGTACGCCCGAAGGCATTGTGCTTGCCGAGGGCCGCTCGCTCGAAGACTTGTAGCGGTTTCGCCAAAACTTCGCGGGCGGGCGCGCCGGACGGGAACCTTGTCCGGCGGCGGTCGTATTTATTTGGATAAGGGGGGCTTTTGGTCTCGCGCCTAAATGGTCTGGGCCAGCCCAAACGCGTTTTCGAAGCGGCGCCCTGTTTCGGCTTGTCGCGTCGGTTCGCGCCGCTCCCTTTTCCGTTACGCTGCATTTATCGCTTCACACGCCTATCGACCTGCGACTGTTACGAAACCGGGCTGCTTTTCGCCCTTGTCCCTCCCCTTTGCTTTTTCCTTTTTCGTAACAGTATGCTTTTCTGCGCCGCGCAAGCGATTCGGCGAGGAAAGCGCGATATTATGAACGTTCGGCTTGCGTTCCTGACGGTTTTGCTGTGTTGCGTTTGGACCCATGCGTCCTCGGCGCAGAAGGTGGACGTCCGCACGGTGGCGTCGTCTGCGGAAGGCGTGGTGGTGGAGGTCTCGGTGGATTGGCCCGCCTCGATGCAGGCCCTTGCCGACTCGCTGGCCCTCGAATCCTTTACGATTGCTTCGGGCCGCGCCTTGTCGTTCGGGTTGCCGGTGATTTCGGAAACGCTGGAACTGCCTTCCCGCGCCGCGCCTTCTGTTTCGCTCTTGGCGTCCGCCTACGACGAACTGGACCTTCCCCCCGGGGATACGCTGGCGGCGCAAGAGGCGAGCGGCCCCGTGGCGTGGGTGGACGGACTGGGCATGAGCGGCGGACGCGCCCTGATTAACCTGAACGTGCGCCTGCTTGCGTACGAGGGGGGCGCCGTGCGGCGGGTTCGGCAGGCGCGCATCGCCGTCCGCTATGCACGTTCGGGCGGCGGACAGGGCCTGGACGCCCGCCTCGCTGCATCCAGTCGAAACGACAACCCGCACCTTGCCGTGACGGAAAGCGTGCTGGCGGACGGCGTCGTCTACAAGATTCCCGTGTACAAAACCGGATTGTATCGCATTGACCGGGATTTTCTGGCCGCGCTGCCGGATTTCCCCTCGCCGGACGCCATCGACCCGGACCGCGTGGCGATTTACGGCAATGGCGGGGCGCCGGCGCCGGCGCGCAATTCGGCGCCCCGGATCGCGGACCTCGTGGAGCAGCCCGCCTACCGCGCGGGCGGCGGGGACGGGCGTTTCGACGCGGGCGACGCGGTGATTTTCTACGGAAAAGGGCCGTACGGCTGGACGTACGAAGACGGGGAGTGGGCGCATTACGTGCATCCTTTTTCCAACGAAAACTATTATTTCGTCAAGATACTGGAGGAAGACGCCGCCAGGCCCGTCGTGGAACCCTTCCTCGCGCAGGGGAATTTCGCGCCAATTTCCGAGGCGGAAGGGCGGTACATGGTGGATTTCGACGAATTTATGTGGAGCAAATTGAACGGAACGGGACATACCTGGGTGAGCGCTACGGTGGGCAGCGGCGCGTCGCGCGTACTGGTCGAGGACCTTGCGTTGCCCGGGCGCGCAGAGGGCGTCGTGCGTTACCAGGTGCGCGCAGCCATCCGCTCCAATCCTGTGGATTCGGTGCGCTTCGAATCGGATGGCGCGTACATGGGCTCGCTCAGGGCGTCGGAAGCGGTGTCGTTTAATGAAGAAGTGCACGCTATCGCCGTGCCCGGCGTGGCCGCGTTCGAACGCCAGCGGCCGGCGAACGACCCCGTGAACCTTTCGATGCGCCTTCTGGGAGGCCCTGCGGGCGTGACGCTGGCCGCCGTGGACTGGCTGCGGATATTTTACCCGCAACGGCTCAGGGCTTCCGGGGATTCGCTGCATTTCAGTACGCCAGGGGGACAGGCGGGCAACTACGAATTCGCGCTGGAAGGGTTTACCGCCGCGCCCCTGGTGTGGGACGTTACGCGTCCCGGACAGGTTCGGCGCCTGGAGGCGCGCGAGGCCGGGGGCGCCTGGCGCGTTCGGGTGCGGGTCGCCGATGCGTCCGCTCCGCTTGAATTGACGGCGTTTCGTCCGTCCGCCGCCCGGTCGCTTCTCGCGGAAAGCGCGCAGCGCGTGGCGCCGCAGAACCTGCATGGCGTCGCCGGATACCCGGATTTCGTGATTATCGCGCCCGATGCGTTTCGCTCCGCCGCCGAAGCGTTGGCGGAACATCGCCGCAAGGAGGGCCTCGACGTGCTGGTGTCGGATATTCGCGCGATATACAATGAATTCTCCGGGGGCCTCATGGATGTGCGGGGCCTCCGCGATTACCTGCGTTTTTTGTACGACCGGGGGAGCGCGGCGGGCCAGCCCTTGCGGTACGCCCTCTTATTTGGGGACGGACACTTCAATTATCGCAGCCTCAACCCGAGCGATAATAACCTGGTCCTCGAAAACTGGATTCCGCCGTACGAAACGGAGAATTCGTTCCTTCCCCTTGAATCCTACGCCAGCGACGATTATTTCGGCTTGCTGGATTCGGACGAAGGGGTATGGTCCTGGCCCTCCGATTCGAGGACCGTGAGTCGGGAGCGCATGGATATCGGCATTGGGCGCTTGCCCGTGCAGACTCCGGAAGAAGCCGCCGTCATGGTGGCCAAGATCAAACATTACGAGGACGCCGCGACCTACGGCGCCTGGCGCAATCGGTATCTTTTCGTGGCGGACGACGGGTACAACGGGACGGGGGCCGTGCAAGAGAACGCGCCGGATTTGCATACGCAGAATGCGGACGTGGTGGCCGAGTTGCTCGGCGGGGAGTATCCGCAGATCGATCTGGTCAAGGTATACGGTATTTCGTATAAACGGGAATTTTTGAGCAATTGGCGGCTTCCCGGCGTGGAAAGCGACATCCGGAGCGCGCTGGAGGACGGCGTGCTGGTGATGAATTACAGCGGCCACGGCAAGGAAGACGGGCTGGCGCAGGAAAACATTTTTACGCTGGAAGACGCCCGGGAACTGCGCAATTACGATCGCCTGCCGGTGTTCATTACGGCGACCTGTTCGTACGGGTGGTGGGATTTGTCCAAGTCCCAGAGCGCGGCGGAAGAGTTGCTGCTCAACGAGGCCGGCGGCGCGATCGCGTTGATGACGACGGTGCGCCTGGTCCTGACGAGTCGTTCGATCGACGACCTGAACGTGGGGCTGAACCGGGCCTTGAACCGGGCCTTGTTCAAGCCTGCGGAGGATGGGGGCGCGCGCCGGCTGGGCGACGCCCTGCTCGAAGCCAAAAATTCGCGGGCCGGTTTGCAGGCCAACAATCGAAAGTTCAATCTGCTGGGCGATCCGACGCTGCGCCTTGGCTATCCGGCGCACGGGGTGGTGGTCGAGCGCGTGAACGGAACGCCCGTCGCGGACATGCCCGCCATTCGCGCCCTGGACGAAATAACCGTCGAGGGGTATGTGCGGGGGCCGGACGGCGCGGTGGATTCGGGTTTCGAAGGACAGGCGCACCTTGTGGCGTTCGACGCGGCGCGGCGCGTACGGGTGCCGGAGCGCGTCGCCATGCCCCGGGATTATTATACGGTTCGGGAGGATTTGCTCTGGCGAGGGGGCGTGCCTGTTACTGCCGGGCGGTTTAGCGCTACGTTCGTGGCGCCGAAAGATATTTCCTACAGCAACGAACCCGGGCGCCTGAGCGTTTATGCGCGCAACGCGTCCCGGCACGCCACCGGATTTACGGAGCAGGTGGTGGTTGGCGGGACGGCCGCCACCTTGCCCAACGACCAGGCCGGACCGGATATTTCCCTCTTTTTGAACGACACCACATTCGTTTCCGGCGGACTGACGCCGGCGAATCCCCGGCTTATCGTGAAGCTGCGCGACGATAGCGGCGTCAACACGGTAGGGACGGGCGTGGGGCACGAAATGCTGCTGGTGGTCGATGGGGACGAGCGGGACGCCGTGAACATAGGCAGCCGCTTTGAAAGCGACCCCGGTTCGTTTCGGAGCGGGCGCGTCGAGTATTCGTTTCGGGACTACCCGAATGCGCTGGCGGACGGGCCGCATTCCTTGTCGGTGCGCGCCTGGGACGTGCTTAATAATTCGAACGCGGCCACGCTGGATTTCGTGGTTGCCTCTACGGAAGATATCGTGCTCGACAATGTGTACAATTATCCGAATCCTACGAGCGGGCAGACGCGGTTCGTATTCGAGCATAATCAACCGCCGGGCACGGTCGCCTCGGTGCAGGTGCGCGTCTACGCCTTGTCCGGGCGCCCGGTGCGAACCATCGATACGGAAGAAGCGTTGCCTTCCGGGGTCTTGGCCGCCGGGCCCGTGCAAGTGCTATGGGACGGGCGGGACGAGGACATGAATCTTCTGGCCTCCGGAATTTACCTGTACAAGGTGCGCGTGCGCGTGGACAACCCGGATGGCGGGCGTTCCGTATCCGAACGTATAGAGAAGTTGGCCGTTATTCGATAGCCAAAGCCTTTTTCAAACAAAACCTTTCCTGTCAGGAAACAAACCATGCAGTCATTTAACGAAAACATGCGCATACACCGGAACGGGCTTGCCGCGGCGGCGGTCATGGCCTTTTTGGCGCTGGCCGCCGGGCAGGCGGCCCATGCGCAGGTGGGCGGCGCCGCAGTGGTTTTTTTGCAGATCGAGCCGGATAGCCGTTCGGCGGGCATGGGCAACGCCGGCGTGGCCATTGCGGACAATGTCAATGCGATTTTCTGGAATCCGGCGGGGTTGGCCCGGCAGGAGGGCACGGAAATTTCGCTAACCCATTCTACGTGGCTTCCCGAATTCAACGCAGGGCTTTACTACGAATATTTGACCGCCAAGCATCGCATAGAAGACATAGGCACCTTCGGGGCGCATGTGACTTTTCTTAACCTTGGCGAACACGAAGGCCGCGACGCGCAAAACCAGCCCACGGGCACGTTCACGTCCTACGACCTCGCGACGGGGATTTCCTACGGGACGAATGTGTTGAAAAACTTGTCCCTGGGCACGGGCGTACGCCTCATCTATTCCAACCTGGCGCCGGGGCAAAGCGTGGGGGCGCAGGAAACGCGGGCGGGGGTAACGCTCGGGTTCGACCTCGCCGCCTTGTACGCCGCGCCCCGTTTCCAGGCCGGCAACACCGAGATAGGCGTTAACGTCGGCTTCAACCTTGCCAACATGGGTCCGAAAATTCAGTATTCGGATCAGGGGCAGGCCGATCCGATTCCCCAGAATCTTCGGATGGGATACGCCGTTACGTTCGATTTCGACGAATACAACAAGCTGACGCTTACGCAGGATTTCAATAAAACGCTGATTCGCGTTCAGCCGGAATCCACGGCGTGCGGCGCGTTGTCCACTGCGGAGGCAGACCCGTTCTACAAGGCGCTCTTCTCCGGATGGCAGTCCATCAAGGTGCGGACCAACGCCACCAATAGCGAGGGCGAAGCCACGTGCAAGACCCTCAACGCGCTGGATCAAATGACGATCAGTTCGGGGTTCGAATACTGGTACCGGAGTCTGTTCGCTATCCGCTTCGGATATTTTTACGAAAATCCGTATTTCGGGAACAGGAAGTTTTTGACGTTTGGCTCGGGCGTCCGGTGGAACATCATCGGGGCCGACTTTTCGTATATCTATGCCATAGAGGAGAACCATCCGCTGGCGAACACGATGCGGTTTTCGCTGCTTGTGAATTTCCTTCGCTAAGCGCGGTTGGCGTCTGTTTCAGGTGAGCCGCAGAAGGCGAAGATGCGCATGATCGCCCGCGATACGATGCGGCTCCTGTTGTTTGCGTGGGCCTGGGCGGGGATCGGATGGTCTGCGCCGGGGCATGCGCAAGCGCTGTCCGAGCCGCTTCGGCGGCCCGCCGCGCCCGAGTACGACGTGGTGGCGCTTCGGGTGGAGTTTCAGCCGGACACGACCCGTTTTTCCACCGGCGACGGTACGTTTGCGGGCGATCTGTACGAGGGGCTTGCGCCGTTGATAGACCCCTTGCCCCACGACGCGGCCTACTTCGAGGCCCATCTGGCCTTTCTGGAAGATTATGTGGCGCGGGTTTCGGATGGCCAAACGGTCGTGCGTACGCACCTGATCCCCGACGTGGTGCGGTTGCCCCGGCCCATGGGGGCCTATGCGCCGGTGGGCCTGGACGCCGATAGCGACGCCGAGCGCGCCAAACTGGCCCGCATGGCGCACGAAGCCTGGACGCTGGCCGGGGAAATGATCGATTTCGACATGAGCCGGTTTACGCCGGGGCGCACGGCGCTGCTCCTGTTTCATGCCGGCGTGGGGCGAGATACGGAACTTTCCGGCACGACGCTGGACCGAACGCCGGAAGATTTACCCTCCATTTTCTTCGATGCGGACGCGCTGCGTCGGCTTGGGGCGGGCGGGGTCGCGTTTCGCGGGTTTCCCGTGGATCACGCCCTCATCCTTCCGCGCACCGAGACGCGCCTTGGGACGGATCCGTTTTCCAACGAGCGGTATCTGCTCGAACTTTCGATAAACGGGCTGCTGGCGGCTACTTTTTTCAATTTCCTGGGCGCGCCGGACCTGTTCGATACGGAAACGGGCCAAAGCGCCATCGGGCCGTTCGGTTTGATGGACGGACTGGGCATTTTTGCGTACGGCGGGCTTTTTCCGCCCGAACCGATGGCCTGGACCAAGTATTTTCTGGGCTGGGCGGAGCCGGTGGACCTGGTCGGGGACGGCCCGGAAACCGTCCGGCTCCGCGCCGCCTCGCTGCCGGGTGCTTCCGACGCGGTCCGCGCGCCGGTTTCGGACGCCGAATATTTTCTGGTGGAGAACCGGTTTCGGGACCCGGAAGGAGACGGCCTGAGATTGCGCGTGTTCAAGGACGGCCGGACGATCGAACAGCATGTCGAGAACGGCGATTCGCTTTTCAACCATACGAGCTTGCGCGGCTTTGCGGGGGGCGTGGTGGCCGGGGCGGACGGATACGATTGGGCGCTTCCGGGGGGCGTGGACAGCGAGGGGAAAGACCTGAATGGCGGCGTTTTGATCTGGCATGTGGACGAGCGGCGGCTGCGCGCCGCGCTGGGGAATCGGGCGGCGAATGCGGGCGGGCGCCGCGCCATCGACCTGGAAGAGGCGGACGGCCCGCAGGATATTGGCTACCCGTCCGTCGGGCTATTTGGCCACAGGCGACATCTGGGTACGCCCTACGACTTTTTCTACGCGCGGGATTTCGCCGAGGAAACGCCCTATACGGAACTGTACCGGAATCGGTTTGGGCCGGATACGTACCCGGGCAGCGAGACGAACGCGGGCGGCCCGAGTTTCGTGGTTCTGGAGTCGTTTTCTGCGCCTTCCGCAGACATGTCGTTCGTATACCGCCGGGAGGCCGTATCTGGCGCCGCGCCCCTGGACGAGCCGGCGTTGCGGGCCTTGCAGGGCGCCTTCGAGACGCTTCCGGAAGGGTCCGGGCTATTGAGCACAGCGGAGCATTTGTTGCTGTACGGGCAGGATAGCGTGGCGGTGGCGGCCTGGGGAAGCGCGACGCTTGCGGGGCGCGTTCCTTCCGCTGCGCCGCCTGCCGCGGCGCCGGATGGCCGCATGGCCACGTTCGAGTGCGGCCCGGACGGCCAGGACGAACGCTGCGCTATCGTCGTGCGAAACCTTGCGCAGCCCTTGGACGCGCCCGAATCCGTTTTCGAAATGCCGCCCGACGTGGGCGCGGCGCGTCCGGTTTCGCCTATTGTCCATGCGTCGGGGCCGGGCGGCGAGACGTGGCACGTGCTGCTGGAAGGCGGAGTGCATGTAGCGGCGTCGGCTTCCGGGACGCAGGCGGTTTCTTCCGGGGCGACGCTGGGGCTTGCTGCATGGCGCGGCGCGGACGGGGCGACGCCTGTGGCGTTCGAAACCGAAGGCGTCGAGATCGGGGGGACGGCCTGGCGTTATACGGTAGATTCCGGGGCGGACGTGGGCGTTCCGGTGGTGGGCCGGGAGGACGCGGGCAGCATGGCGGCGCTTGCGCTCGTCGAATCGGGAGAGATATTGCTGCTTGCGCCGGGCGGCGCAACGCGGCGGATCGACGTGCGGGCCGCGGCGGCGGCTACCGGACGATCCGGCGCGGGCGCGCTTTCGCGCTACCCTGTGCTTGCGGATATGGATGGAGACCACCGCCTTGATGTGCTGGCGGCCATGGATTCTACGGTATTCGTCTTTACGCAATCCGGCGCGCTGGCCGTTGGATTTCCCGTTACGTTTCCTGCCCGCGTTGCGTCGCAGCCGCTGGTGTTCCGGTTCGAAGGGGACGCGGCGTGGACGGTGCTGGCGGCCGCCGAGGACGGGTATCTGTACGCTGCCCGCGCAGACGGAGGACCGACGGCGCCTTTCCCGCTGGAGGCGGGCGGGTCCGTCCAGGCGACGCCGCTCCTCTTGGGCGACCGCCTCGTCGCCGTTTCTTCGACCGGCTTCGCGAAAGCGTGGCGATTGTCCGCCGCCCCGGAAATATGGTGGGGGACGCTGCACGGCTCCGGGGCGCGGCACAGTTTCGTTTCGCTGGCGGCGCCGTCCGACGCGCCTGCGGCGGACGAACTCATCGATGCCGAAGAGACGTACAACTGGCCCAATCCGATCGAAGGGGGCTTGACGCACCTGCGCATTCGTACGTCTCGCGACGCCGAGGTGCGCGTAACCATTCTGGATGCAGGCGGCGCCCGCGTGGGCGACGTAGACATGGGGAATGTGGTTGGGGGCGTGCCTGCGGAAGCCGTTTGGCGGGCCGATGTGCAAAGCGGTCTGTATTTTGCGCGTTTTAGCGCCCGGGCGGCGGACGGAGCCCGGGCCACCAAACTGATCAAGATGGCGGTTATTCGCTAAAATAAAGATGCGCATCGGGCTGCGAACATATGGCGAGGCGCTGGAGGCATTGGCGCGGATCGTTCGGGCCGCGGGGCTGGCAGGCGCGCTGTGCCTGGGCGGCGCGGCGGCGCAGGCGCAAAGCCTGGTAGACCTGCACGATTTTACGCGCCCCGGACTTGACTGGTATACGATGGAGACCGAGCATTTCAGGGTGCTTTTCCATCATGACGGGGAAGATTGGGGAAGCAGCCGAACGGCCCGGGTCGTCGCCCGCATCGCAGAAGAAATTTATGAGCCGATCACGTCGTTGTACCAGCGCGAGCCCGAAGGCAAGGTGACGTTCGTCCTCAAGGATTTCGAGGATTATTCCAACGGCGCCGCCTGGTTCTTCGACAACAAGATCGAAATATGGGCGCCCGCGCTCGATTCTCCGCTGCGCGGGGATCACAACTGGTTGCGAAATGTGATTACGCACGAATTTACGCACATCGTGCAGGTGCAGGCGGCCATGAAGGCGGGTCGGGGGGTGCCGTTCCTGTATTTCCAGTATCTGGGCTACGAAGACGTCAAACGACCGGACGTGCTGTACGGCTATCCCGACGCGATCGTTACCTGGCCCATGACGACGCTCAACAACCCGGCCTGGCTGGCGGAGGGGACGGCGCAGTATCAGCGCGAATTCATGCACTACGACCGCTGGGATAGCCACCGGGATATGGTGCTGCGGACGCGGGTGCTGGCGGGCGCCGAACTGACGCTGACCGAAATGGGCGGATTTTATTCCCATTCCAGTTTGTTGCGCGAAACGGTGTACAATCAGGGGTTCGCCTTCACGCTGTACCTCGCTGCCACGTACGGAGAGGACATATTGCGCCGGTTGACGTCCGAACTGGGCCGATGGAATACGTGGAATGTCGAAAAAGCGCTCGAAAAGGCTACGGGCCGCCCCGCCGCGGACGTGTACGCGGACTGGATGGGGACGCTTCGCCGCGAATACGAGGCGCGGACGGCGGCGGTTCGGGATCGCCTGGTCGAGGGGCGCCTGATCGAGGAGGAGGGGTTCAGCAATTTTTATCCTCGTTTTTCGCCAGACGGGCGCCATCTCGCGTACGTATCGAACAAGGGCGAGCACTACAATCTTTCGTCCCTGTACATTCTGGATCGGGAGACGGGCGAAACCATGGCGCATCGGCTGGAGGGGCTGGGCGGCCTGTCTGCGGCGGCGACGGCGGGCGAGCATCCGGGCGAGCGCATATGCTCGCTGGGCTATGCGCAGAAAACGAAAGCCGGGGTGGGCGGGGTCGTAACCTGGCATCCCGAAGGGGATCATCTGGCGTACGCTCGCGCGAAAACCAATGCGGAGGGGCATCTGTTTTCGGATTTGTACCGGTTCGATCCGGAAACGAAGGAAACGGAGCGGTTGACCTACGACTTGCGCGCATCCGCGCCGGCCTACAGTCCGGACGGGTCGCAGATCGCGTTTTTGGGGCAATCCGACGGCAGCGCGAACCTGTATGCGCTGGACGTGGCGAGCGGCCAGGCGCGGCGGCTCACCGGGTACGACGACGGCACGCAGGCGGCCGAGCCGGTTTGGGGGCCGCGCGGCGAATGGATTTACCTGACGCTTTCGCGCGGCGGCGGGCGGGACATCTACCGGGTGGCGGCGGATGGGCGCGGCGGCGGGCCGGAAGCGGTGCTTGCTTCGGATGCGGACGAACGTTCGCCTGCGCTCGACGCCGACGGCAGGTGGCTGTACTACGCTTCGGATCGGTCGGGAATTTTCAATATCTACCGGATTCGCCTTGACGAGGCAGGGGGCGTTTCCGGCGCTTCGCCAGAGGCGCTCACCAACGTGACCGGCGGCGCGTTCATGCCCCGCCTTGCGCCGGACGGCGCCATGGCGTTTGCGCGCTACGACGCGGGGGGGTATCGCATTGCGATGCTGGAGCGCCCCGCGGCCCTTCCGGAACCGGCTGCGTACGTCCCCCCTGACATAACCGGCAAGCCGGCGGCAACCGTCTCGCCGCCCGCGCCGCATGCGCATGCCGACGCGCACATTCGCCCGTTCGACGGGGAAACCATAGCGCGGGCGCGCGGCAACCGAAGCGCGGGGAACGCCGCGCCGGAAGACGAAGCGGAAGCCGCCTTGCCGGAACGGGTGGAGAAATACCGCAATGCGTTTACGCCGCTCGGATTTTTTCCGGTGCTGCGCATCGACAATTACATATCCCGCCGAGGCCGTACGCTTGGCGCGCGCGTACCGCAACGCTCCATCGGGGGGCACCTCTGGCGCACGGCCAAACTGGGGGTGTACGTGAGTTCGCGCGAGGTTCTTGAGGAGATGTCCTTTTTCGGGGGGATTATGGTGGGACCGGGGTCCAGCGAGGCCAGCGGCGCGGGCGGTTTTCTGGCCCCTTCCAATCTGCTGAATATGGAGCGGGACGCGTTCGTTACCATCGCGTACGAACGCGGATTCCGGTTTTTGCCCAAGCGCTGGGCGCCGCAATTTTCCATCGAGTTATACAACATCCGCCGAAACGTGGAGAATGGGCTGCGGATCGAGGAATTTCCCTGTACGGCCTGTTATCCGGATACGACGCACGTGGATATTGCCTACAGCTTGTGGGAGGGCGATATCTACGCGCGAAGCAAAGTGAACAAGGCCTTGTTGCTTGAGGTCGGATATCGGTACAGCCCCTATCGCGTATCCACCGAACGGTTTTTCTCCAAAGAAGAAAATGGCTATGTGCCCGGTTCCGGTTCCCGCTATTTTATAGGCCGGGCGTTTATGGCGAGCGCGCGATTCCAGACCCGCAAGCTTCATCGCCACAGCGACGTGCTTCCGAGGCAGCTGCGCGCCGAATTGCATTACGAGATGGAGTCGGGGCGGCTGTTGCAGCGCTTCGACGTGGACGACGGCGTACTTGTGCCTTCGTACGAAGGCGGGCGCAACCACCGGCTCACGTTCGATGCGCGGGCGGGCTTCCGGCTTCCGGGCTTGCATGAATCCCGGAGCCATGGCCTGGGGTTCCGGTTGCGCGCCAGCGGCATTCTTGGCGGGGAAGTAGACGATTTTTATAACGACTACGCGGGCGGCCTGCTTCGCGCGCGGGGATATCCGTTTTATTCGCTGGGCGGCAACGAAACCTTATGGCTCCAGGCGGCCTATCATTTCCCGATATGGCCTTATGCGTCCAGGCAGGCGCTTTTCGCCTATTTGGACAAGGTGTATGGTCGCATTTACGCGGATGCGGCCCTTGCCTGGAGCGAAGGCGCCCCGCGCATTGCGGACATGCGGCGCGACATAGGCATGGAACTGCGCGTGGGGCTGGGTTCTTTTTATCTTTTGCCGGCGGCCTTTTTCGTCAGCGCCACGTATGGCCTGGATACCTTCGCGTTCGAGCCGGACGAGGATTTCCTGACGGCGGATGGAAGCCGCTTTGTTCGCTACGGACACGAATTGCTGTGGCACGTCGGGCTGCTCTTCGACTTCGATCTGTAACGGGGGCGCTCGATCCTTATCATCGTTAACGGCGTATTGCACCCTTTTTGCGCATGAGTTTCGCACTTTCCTATTTCGCAGGCGTCGGCATGATTGCCGCCGCAACGGTTTTTCTGGTTATTCTGTACCGCAAGACGGGTACGTTGCTTCCGTCGGACGCCGTAGAGCGGCTGGGGGCGCTTATGTCCATGGCGCTCATTGCGACCGCCTTCCTTTTGTTGTACGTTACATACCGGGTCGATTCGGGAGGGGGCGGGTTCGTTCAATCCGGCGATCCCCGGCTGGAAAGCACGGAACTGGGCGCCCCGGCGCCGGACTTTGCGTTCGTGGCGCTGAATTCGGAAGAGGAGATGCGGCTCTCCGATTACCGCGGCAAGGTGGTCTTGCTGAACTGGTGGGCTACCTGGTGCGCGCCGTGCCTGGAAGAATTGCCTGCGCTGAACGGGCTTCAGGATCGCTATGCGGACGAGGGCCTCGTCGTGCTTACGATTTCGGACGAGTCCCGGGCTACGCTGGCGGATTTCAACGAAGCGTTGCCGCTCCGCACGGTCGCGGGATACGTACAGGACGAATACCTCGAAACCCTTCCCGATCCGTTTCGCCGCACGCTCCAGATTCGTCCCACCACCTACGCTATCGACCGGGACGGCGTGATCCGCGATTTTGTGCTGGGGGCGCAGAGCGTGGCGGCGTTCGAGCGGATGGTCGCTCCCTGGATCAAGCAGTCCGCTTCATCGGAATGAGGACGCCATGAAACGAATCGCACGGATATTTGCGGCGCTTGCCGCCCTTGCTGTCCCGATTGCGCCCCTCGCGGCGCAGGATATTGCCGGACATATTGCTTCGGCGGCGCAACTTCGGTCCGGCATCTTGCATCAGGAAATGCCGGCGCCGCTCGCCGCCAACGCGTCGCGGAGCGTCCCCATGGCGTTCGGGATGTCGCTGGCGCTGCCGGGGCTGGGGCAAGCCTATAACCGAAACTGGATCCGCTCCGCGGCGGCGGCGGCGCTGGAAGGCGGCTTGCTTATCGCCTATTTCTCCTGGAGGGACGAGGGGCGCGAAGGCGAAAGGGCCTATCAGGCCTACGCGCACCAGTTTTGGGACCCGCGTCAGTATGCCTCCTGGCTGAACGAGTACGCCGTGTGGCTGGAGGCGGGCGTGGAGCCGGAGGACAGAACGTTGCAGCTGGCTACGATCACTCCGCCTTCCGGGATCGATTTCGGGGCGCCGGCGAACTGGACGGAAGCCGACCGCCAGGTTGTTCGGGCGTTTTTCGACGCCATGCGCACGGTCGAGAACGAGATATGGCACCCGGAAACCGGGGCGGCTTTTTCGCACGAAATCCCGTACTTCGGAGAGCAGCAGTACTACGAACTGATTGGGAAATATTACCAGTTCGCGCCGGGATGGGTGGATTACCCCGCCTGGAGGAGCGGCGAGGAATTTACCGACGCCATCGACCCGGAGCGGACGGGCGCAAACGGTTCCAAGCCGAACGTACAGGGCCGTTTCCTGGACTACGCCGAGGACCATGCGCACGCCAACACGCTGCTTCGTCGCGCCTCGCGCGTCTCGGCGTTTCTGGTGTTGAACCATGTGCTGGCCGCCTTCGACGCAGCCATTGCGGCCCGCCTCCACAATCGGCGCCTCGAAACGCGCATGGCCGTGGGGTATGCAGGATACGGAACGCGGCGAGCGCCGGAACTGTCCGCAAGCGTAACGTGGAGGTTTTAGGTTGGATGTCTTGCGCAACGCGCGAATCGCGCGAATCGCGCAAAAAAGAAAGTATTGCGCAATTAATTCTTGTTCGATTCCGTGTATTTTTGTCCGATTCGGCTTATTTTTGTCCGATTCCACGTATTCTTGTTCGATTTCGGGTCTTAATTGTATAACCAGGGCGCATTATGGGCAGACGCATCGCCGAAAAGGACTTGCAAGCGATTATCGCTGCGGTGACGGGCCATCGCGATGGATTGTCCGTAAAGCAGATCCATGAAGGGTTGGGCCAGGCCATTTCCCTAACTACCCTGCGATACCGCCTCAATCATCTTGTCGAAACGGGCCAGATTGTACGGGAAGGCAAGGCAAGGGCTACCAGGTATCGCATTCCCGCAGGGGGGGGAACGGCGGGCGCCGTCGAAACGCCCGACAATCGGTCTGTTCCAATATCGGAAGCCGGCGCGGCGATTCGGAAATATGTCCGCCAGCCGCTGGAAAGCCGCAAGCCAGTTGGCTATGACCGCAGCTTCCTGGATTCCTATCGTCCCAACGAAACGTTCTATCTTTCGGCGGAGGAACGCGCGCGCTTGCGCGAGATCGGCAAGCCCCGGGTCGGGGAACAGCCCGCCGGTACTTATGCAAAACAGCTACTTGGCCATCTGCTGATTGACCTTTCCTGGAATTCGAGCCGTTTGGAGGGCAATACCTATTCCCTGCTCGACACCCGGCGCCTGATTGATTTCGGCCAGGCCGCCGAAGGCGCGGATCGGCGCGAAACGCAGATGATTCTGAACCATAAGGACGCCATAGAATTACTGGTCGCCGAAGCCAGCGAAATCGGATTTGATCGGCAGACGATCCTGAACCTGCACGGGATGCTTGCCAACAACCTGCTTCCCGACCCGGATGCGCCAGGCAGGCTCAGGCGGATTGCAGTCGGTATTGGCGGGTCCGTTTTCCATCCGCTCGAAATCCCGCAAAGGATTGAAGAATGTTTCGACCAGGCGCTTGCTTCGGCCAGGGCGATCGAGGACCCTTTCGAGCAGGCCTTTTTCGTTATGGTCCAGATTCCGTATTTGCAGCCCTTCGACGACGTCAACAAGCGGGTCTCTCGCTTGTCCGCAAACATTCCGCTTATCAAGGCCAACCTCTCTCCGCTTTCATTCCGGGACGTGCCGAAGGACGCGTATACGCAGGCGGTTCTTGGGGTTTACGAATGCAGGGAGATCGCGTTGCTCAAGGATGTCTTTATTTGGGCTTACGGGCGTTCGGCGGCGCGTTATATTGCTGTCCGGCAGTCGCTTGGCGAACCCGATCCTGTGAAGCTTCGTTACCGCGATCCGCTGCGGGAGGTTATCGCCAGTATCGTCCTCGGAACCATGGGACGCGCGGACGCGATTGTCCACATTGCCAAATGGGCGGACGATTACATTGTGGCCGAGGACCGCGAGGCTTTTCGCGAAATGGCCGAAACAGAGATTTTGAGCCTGCACGAAGGCAATTTCGCGCGGTACCGGATACGCCTGTCGGAGTATCGGGCATGGCGGGAAGTCTGGGGAACGCGCCATGTTTCTTAATGCCTCTCAAGACATTAGACAATCTCTGCATGGCATGGCGAAATGGCGCGCCCGGGAGGATTCGAACCCCCGGCCTTTGGAACCGGAATCCAACGCTCTATCCAACTGAGCTACGGGCGCATGCGGTTGCCGCGTCATACATAACGATTCGCCGCCGTCAGGTTCCCTCGCCGCCATGATCCCTTGCTTTTTCCATCGTTTTCTTTCTTGCCGTACGCCGTATGGACGAATCTTCCGAAACGCTTTCTACGGGTAGCCCGCCCGGGGATTCCGCCTCCCCGGCGGCCCCAACGGACGCGCAGGGGCTGCTGCCGCTGGACGGATATTTCGAGCGCCGCGGCTTTTCGACGCTGTGGACAATGTGCGGCGCCCTTGTCGGGGCGTTCGTTCTGTTTCAGCTCGTTGTTACCCCGCTCGCTCTGTCGGCGCTTCTGGCCATGCGGGGCGTCGGCCTGGAGGCGCTCGCCGCCGATCCGGGCGCTATCGTAGCAGCGCATGCGAACCTTTTTCTCGTGGCGAATACGATCGGGCAGGTATTGGGCCTGTGTTTGCCCGCATGGTGGCTGGCGCGCATGCATACGCGGCGTCCCCTTGCTTTCCTTCGCCTGCGGCGGGTGGACAGGTCCTTTGCGTTGCCTGCCGCGGCGGCGTTTATCGCGCTGTTGCCCGTGGTGCAGTGGCTGAGCGTGGCGAACGACGCGATTCCCCTCCCGGAATTCATTCGGGAATTCGAAGATTCGCAGATGGAACTCATTCGGCAAGTGCTCCACGTCGATACGAACCTTGCGTTTCAGTTGGGCGTACTGGCGCTTACGCCCGCCTTGTGCGAGGAAATCTTTTTCCGGGGCTATGTGCAGCGGCAGGCCGAGCGCGGCCTGGGCGTCGCAGGCGGCATCCTGTTTTCGGGCATTGTGTTCGGCCTGTACCATCTGCGTTTTTCGCAGGTGTTGCCGCTGGCGGCGCTGGGCGCGTTCATGGCCTATCTCACATGGCGCACCGGAAGCATCTGGCCCGCCGCGCTCGCGCATTTCGCGAACAATGCCCTGGCCGTGGCGGCGGGGGCGTATGTCGCCCGCCGTCCCGAACTGGAAATCGAAGATATCGAACAGATTGGCTTGCCCTGGTATCTGATTTTTCTTGGCGCGTTTTTGTTTATTCTGTGCATACTGGCCATGGAGCGCGCGGCGGCCGAGCGCGGCGGGAATACGGTCGTTCCCGAAACGCTTCCGGGTTTTCTGCGTGAATAAATCGTTCGCCGCGCATTTGCCCCTTTATAGTATTTTTCGCCTGTGTACAAAAGTATTTTTCTTCGCTTGCTAACGGCCCTGGTGGGCATTCCGGCTATCGTGGGCCTGCTTTACCTTGGCCCGTGGCCGTTCGCCCTCTTTGTGCTGGCGCTGGCCCTGATATGCCAGCACGAGGTGTATCGCCTGCTGGAGGAGGGCGGCCTGCATCCGCACCGCGTTCCGGGCTTGCTCATCGGCGCGCTGTTCGTGCTGCAAGCAGCCTGGCGGCCCGCGCTGTACGTGGCGGCGGCCGTGGTCGTGGGGGTCGTGGCCTGTTTTCCTTTTTATTCCGGCCTGTCGGGCAAGGGCGGGGCTGCGTCCGGCTCGCCGGGTACGCGCCGCCTTGGGGCTACGTTGCTGGGGATTGTATATCCGAGTACGCTG
Source organism: Rhodothermales bacterium (assembly GCA_022825385.1). Classification (GTDB taxonomy): domain Bacteria; phylum Bacteroidota; class Rhodothermia; order Rhodothermales; family VXPQ01; genus VXPQ01. The sequence goes on along the minus strand of JAJDWX010000030.1, from coordinate 120,907 downwards.
TGGGCCTTTCTCGTTGAATTGCGTTTCGCTAACGGGTTGGGGATCGACGACCGTTCGGCCTTCTGGCTGACGCTGGCGGTCTTCGTGATCGTCTGGACGGCCGACACGCTGGCGTACGTCGCCGGGCGTCTTTTCGGGCGGCATCCGCTGGCGCCCGAAGTATCTCCCAAAAAAACATGGGCGGGCGCGGTCGGGGGCGTCGTCGGGGGCGTTGCGGCGGCGGCGCTGTTTCAGGCGTTTGCATACGAGGCGATTTCCTGGGGGCACATGCTGGTTCTGGGCGGGATCGGCGGGGCGCTGGGGCAGTTGGGCGACCTTGCGGCCAGTCGGCTGAAGCGGTTGGCCGGCGCCAAGGACTCCGGCTCGCTGTTGCCGGGGCATGGCGGGGTGCTGGACCGCTTCGACGCCATGCTGCCGGTTGCGGCGGCGATATATTTGTATCTGCGTTTTGGCATGGGCGTTTTGTAGGCGGGGAGGGGGGCGCTCCGGCGCCGTTTTGCGCATGGCGCGGCGGCGGATTTCGGAACGGGTTGCGCCGTCCCGTGTATAGGACGGAGCGTAAGGATACGCTGATTCAGTCCACGAAGAGGAGAGGCTTCGAGGGACGCGCCGGGCAGGAAGGGCAAGCGGCGCAGGCTACGCCCTTGCGCAATGGGCCTGCGTAATGGGCCTGTACTTTGATCGGAAAATCAATAGGGGAGCAGTATGGGTATTTTTTTACCGGGTTCTCGGGCGAAACATCGTCGGTTTTCCTACGAGCCGCGATTCTACGATCCCAAAAAGGATCAGGACTTGCGCCATCGCATGCGCATCAAGAGCCTTTCGCGGCGCAAGCGCCGAAACCCGGCGGGCATCATCCTGTTTGTTATTTTGCTGGCGATGGCCTTGTTCGCATACCTCCAACTGGGCTGATTCGTTATGTTTTGCACACGCCGTTTCTTATGACCGTATGGCGCGCGACGTAGCCATGGATAGGGAAGGAAGCATCCGGGTCATGCCGGAGGCGCTCGCCAATAAAATCGCCGCGGGCGAAGTGGTGCAACGCCCCGCCTCGGCGGCGAAGGAATTGCTGGAAAACGCCGTGGACGCCGGGGCCGGGGCCATTACGCTCGTTCTGAAAAAGGCAGGGGCGGAATTGATCCAGGTCGTGGACGACGGGCGCGGCATGGGCCCGGAAGACGCCGCCGCCTGTTTTCGGCGGCACGCCACGAGCAAACTTTTTTCCGCGGAGGATCTGAACTGCATTCGGACCCTGGGCTTTCGGGGCGAAGCCCTTGCCTCCATCGCGGCGGTGGCGCAAGTCGAGTTGCGTACGAAACGGGCTTCGGACAAGGCCGGACTATGCATTCGCAACGAGGGCGGACGCATTCTTTCGTCCGAGCCGCGCGCCCTGTCGGACGGCACGTCCATCGCCGCGCGCAATCTGTTCTTCAATGTACCCGCCCGCCGGAATTTTCTCAAAACCCCGGCCACCGAACTCCGCCATATCGTGGAGACGTTCCAGGCGCTTGCCCTGTCGCGGCCCGATATCGCCTTCTCGATGATCCACGACGAGGCGGAAATGCACCGGCTTCCTGCGGAGTCCGGCTCGCCCGAAGAAGCGCTGCGCGCCCGCATTGGCGCCTTGTTCGGCGACGCGTATCCCGAAATGCTTATTCCCGTGGAAGAAGCGTCGAGTTATCTGCGCGCCCACGGATTTCTGGGCATGCCCGAATTGCGCCGCAAACACCGCAGCGAGCAGTTTTTGTTCGTCAACGGGCGGATGGTCAGGAGCCGTTCGCTGGGGCATGCGATACGGTCGGCGTACGAGGGGCTGCTGCCAGAGGGGACCTGGCCGTTTTTTTGCGTTTTCCTGTCGGCGGACCCTGCTCGCGTCGACGTCAATGTGCATCCGGCGAAGGCCGAAGTGCGATTCGACGACGAGCGGGGCGCGTACGGATTCATGCATGCGGTTGCGCGAAAGGGGCTTGGCGCCATGCTGTTTATGCCGTCGCTTTCCGCCTCGGACCCTGCCGCTTCTTCGTCCGCCGATCCGGCCCCGGACCCTTCGGAGCCGTGGGTGCTGCGCTCGCCCGCCGCGGAATTCGTGGTTCCCGGCGCGCCGCGCTCCCCGGATGCTTCCGGGTCGTCTGCGGCGTATCCGACGCGAGTATCCGACGAGTGGGCGTCCTGGCGCCGGAACGAACCGGATGCAGGCGAGCAATCCGAAGCGTTGTATCGCGGCGCGGCGTCCCTTCCGATCCCCGACCCGGACTCCGGAGACGCGGATATGCTGCTTTGGCAACTGCATGGCCGTTACATTCTTACGCAAATCAAGTCGGGCCTGATGATTATAGACCAGCATGCCGCGCACGAACGCATTTTGTACGAGCGGGCGCTGGGCTGCCTTCGGCAGGGGCAGGGGCTGGCCCAGCAATTGCTGTTTCCCTACGCCGTCGCGTTTTCTCCCGCGGATTTCGCCTTGTTCGAGGAACTGCTGCCGGACCTGAGCGCGCTGGGATTCGATATTGATTTGTCCGGCGAGCGGACCATAACGGTTCGGGGCGTGCCCTCGGAAATACATTCGGGCGACCGCAAGGCGTTGCTGGAAGATATGCTGAATCAATACCGCCAGGACCCGGGGCAAGGCGGAACGGACCGGGCGGAACGCCTGGCAAAGAGTCTGGCGCGGCGCGGGGCTATTCCGGCGGGCATGACCCTGAGTCCTGCGGAAATGCGCTCCCTGATCGACCAGCTCTTCGCTTGCAAAACCCCCTATGCGTCTCCGGGAGGGCGCGCTACGGTCATTCGGCTGCCCCTGGAGGAGTTGCAGAAGCGCTTCGGGCATTGACATGGATTCTTTCGAGCGACGCATCGACACGTTTCTTCGCAGCCATGGCTTGCTGGAGGTCGGCGAGCCGGTGGCGGTGGGCCTGAGCGGCGGCGTGGATTCTATCGTCCTGGCCTCCGTGCTGCTTGCGCTGGGCGTTCCCGTGCGCGCCGTGCATATCAACTACCGGCTGCGCGGGGAAGCGTCGGATGCGGACGAGGCCTTCGTACGCGCCTGGTGCGCAGCGCGGGAGATTGATCTGGTCGCGCGTACGTTCGAAGGGCCGTGGCCGTCCGAAGCGTCCGTGCAGCAGGCCGCGCGCGATGTCCGGTACGCCGTTTTCGAGGAGGCGGCGCGGGCTGTTCCCTGCGACAAGGTGGCGGTGGGGCATCATCGCGACGATCAGGCGGAAACCGTGCTGCTGAATTTGTTCAGGGGAGCGGGACCCGAAGGATTGGCGGGGATGCCCGTGCGGCGGAAGATCGCGCCCGAATCCTCCGTGGAAGTGGTGCGCCCGCTCTTGTGCGCACGGCGGCGGGACATTGTGACGTATGCCCGCGTCCGCGGCCTTGCGTGGCGGGAAGACGCTTCGAATACGCTTTCCAGATACCGACGCGGCGCGTTGCGGAAACACATTATGCCCCTCGTCGAACAGCATTTCGGAGAGGCCGCGGCGGAAAACATTGCCCGGTCGGGGGAGTTGGTTCGGGATTATGTGGACGAGGTGTTGCAGGATGCGCTTTCGGAGGCGTTCGAGGCGGCGCTGGCCCGGGAGCGCGCCGTGGACGAAGCCGCCGCGCGCGCTTTGCCGCCTGTTTTGCGGCGCCGCGTGTTTATCGAGGCGCTGCGTCGCTGGGCGCCCGGATTCGAGGCGGACGCGCGCGCCGCCGAACGCCTTGAGGGGCTTTGGGCCATGCAGCCGGGCAGGCGGCTTGCGTTTGGCGATACGGTCGCCTGGCGGGAGCGCGGGCGGATCGTTTTCGCGCCTGCGGAATCCGGCGATTCGGACGCCCCGGATTCGTCGCGTTGCCTTGCCGGGGAAGGGGTTCTTGAAATTTCCGGAGGCTATCTGCACGCCGAGCGCCTGAAAGCGCCGCCCGACGACCTGTCCGCCGGGGCGCCCGACGAGGTGTACCTGGACGCCCGCGCGGCGCGGTTTCCCTTGCGGGTGCGTCCGTGGGCGGCGGGGGACCGGTTTGCGCCGCTTGGCATGTCGCAGCGCAAGAAAGTTAGCGATTTCCTGACGGACGAGCGCGTCCCGCCGCACCGGAAACGCAGCGTTCAGGTGGTGGAGTCGGCGGGGCGGATCGTATGGGTGCTTCCGCTGCGCATTTCCGAAGAGGCGCGCATTCGGGAAGATTCCCCGGAGGCGCTTCGGCTTTGGTTTACAAAAAAGGAGTGAAATGGGGTTTTTGTAAATATCTATTTCTTTTCCGCCGCTTTTTCGATCACCGAAGTTCCGGCAACAGGGGTTTGAGGCGGAATAGGGGCGGCCGCACAAGGCTAAGACGCCAAAAACACAGGGGCGGTCATAAAGCGGGTTACTCCGATTCGAGGACGGACAACGCTACGGACTCCGATCCTGCGCGGGACGCAAGCGTGGAATCCGGCGCGGATGTTGGAGTTTCAGGCGCTTCAGGCACAGGCGCGGAAACGTCAAGGCGGGTCTCTATCCGCGCCAAACGTTTCTTAATGTCGAAAAGATGTGACATCGTAAAAAGATGCAGCGTAACGACGACGCCTATAATCGCAATGCCCGTTCCTGCAATCATTATTAGATTTTTCGTTCCCTTTTTCATGGCTCGCAAGGGTTGTAGCGTCTGTTTCGTATTGTTCGCCGCCCGGGCCCTTTCTACGCAGAAAGCGGGTTACTCCGATTCGAGGACGGACAATGCCACGGACTCCGATCCTGCGCGGGACGCAAGCGTGGAGTCCGCTTTCACGGATACGGGCGGAGCATGAATGCCAAGCCGATCCTCGACAACGGCCAAGCGCTTGTCTATGTTGGCCAGATTGCCGTTAACTTCCTGAAATTGCTCGTTTACCGCCTGGAATTGCCTGTCCATGGATTCTTCCAGCCGGTTCAGGTCGCCATGCAGCAAAATGTACGGGAAGTATGCGATAGCCATCACGGCGGCCAAGGCGCCCACGGCTTGCCATATTCCTTTCCAGGGCCATGCGTTTATGTTTTTCATTGCGTACGCTCCGTTTGGACTTCGTGCATAGCTTGCAATGCTTGTCGCGTCTGTTCCCTACGCGCCGCCGCCTGGATCGTTTCCACATTGAAGACGCCATGCGGGCGATTTTCTCCCGTATCGCAGTCAAGGCAAGCCGTTAAACTGCCCCTATAGACACGAGAATGCCTCCAATATAACCTCCGCCGCAAAATTTATTTCTGGATCGATCAAGCCACGGACAAGGGACTGGAATGCGCTTTAGGGAATCCTTGGCGAACCGGACGCGTCGGACAAATCGGGCATAGCGTAAACGGCGGCGGGTTATTCGAGCTCGTTGCGGAGCCGTTATGTCGCCAGCGGATGTCCCGGCTTCTGCGGGAATGTCGCAGCGTCAAGGTCAAGCGGCTGTTCCTGTGGTTCGCGGACCGGCATCGTCACGCGTGGCGTGACAGGCTGGACCGCAACGGCATCGATCTGGGCAGCGGCCAGTGCCAGCGCAAACGCGTCGGGTAGGGAAAGGGCCGGTTTTTGTCGTTTGGATCTTATGCCTCGGGCGGCTCCGTCTCCATCCATTTTGGCTACGATAAGCCCAAGTTCAAGCAACGTCGGACCGTTGTACGCCTTCAATTCAAGTTCATAAAGCACGTCAGGGACGACAAAATCGAACGGTATTTGAGAAGCGGCCTCCAGCAGCGATCCGTAAGTTCGCTGTAGCCGATGGCGTGGCGATGCTTGCCAATGGCTCTATGGAGGAAATAAATTTTGCTGCGGAGGTTATATTTGGGGTGTTCGCGTGTCTATGGGGGCAGATTAACGGTTTGCCTTGACCGCGATACGGGAGAAAATCGCCCGTGCGGCGTCTCCTGCGCGGAAACGATCCGGGCGGCGGCGCGTAGGGAATAGACGCGACAAGCATTGCAAGCCATTCACGAAGTCCAAACGGAAGCGCGCAATGAAAAACATAAACGCATGGCCTTGGAAAGGGATATGGCAAGCCGTTGGCGCGTTGGCCGCCGTGATGGCTATCGCGTATTTCCCATACGTTTTGCTGCATGGCGACCTGAACCGGCTGGAAGAATCCATGGACAGGCAATTCGAGACGGTGAACACACAATTCCAGACGGTGAACGAGCAATTCAAGGAAGTTAACGACAAGTTGGCCAACATAGACAAGCGCTTGGCCGTGGTCGAAGATCGGCTTGGCATTCATGCGCCGCCCGTCCCTGTGAAATCGGATTCCACGCTTGCGCCCCGCGCTGTCTCGCGAGAACTTGCGGCAGCCGGACATGGACGCATGCCGGCTCGGACGCAATAACGCACCACAAGAATCACCACACGGTAAAAGGACAAGCAGGATGTTCAAAGTAGAAGTCTCCGAGAATCGGCTCGTTCCCCTTGAAAAACGCCGCTTTGCCGATTTGAATCTTCGCGAAAGGGACCATCTCCAGGAATGGATCGCTGATAAGCCGGATGCGCTGGGCGAAAAGTTGCTCATCGTCCAGAAGGAGTTTGCCGGCTTTGCGGATACGAACGAGCGCCTTGACCTCCTTGCTATGGATAAGGACGGCCAACTGGTGGTCATTGAGAACAAACTTGACGATTCGGGCCGCGACGTCGTATGGCAGGGGCTCAAGTATGTGGCCTACTGCTCCACCCTGAAGAAGGCAGAGATCGTCAAAATTTATCAGGATTATCTCGACAAGTGGTCTGACCGAGAGAACGCCGTGGTGAATCTGTGCGATTTTCTTGGGGCCGAAGATATCGACGACATGGTGCTGAACGAGGGCAATAATCAGCGGCTAATACTGGTTGCGGCGAACTTTCGCAAGGAGGTTACGGCGACCGTGCTTTGGCTGATTGGACACGGAATCCGGGTGCAGTGCTTTCGCACGTCGCCTTACAGTTTGGGCGAGGAGATTCTGGTCGATTTGCAGCAGATTATTCCGGTGCCCGAAGCGGCGGATTACATGATCGGGATGGTGAAAAAGGAATCCGAGGAAAAATCGTCAAAGGACACGCAGAAGGGCATTGAGGGAAGGCGAATCAAATTCTGGACGAGGACCCTGGAGGAGCTCCAAAGGCGAGGCGTAGCGCGGTATGCGAACATTAGTCCGTCCACAAGATCCCTGCTGGTCAGGGGGACCGATGTGATGGCCGACTGCGAGTACAGGATGAGCTCTTCCAAGGGAGCGGTGTGCGTGGACCTTTATCTTACTCGGTCGAAGAATGAGAACAAATGGATATTTGATCGGCTCAAACGGAATAGAAAGGAAATTGAAAAGCGTTTTGGTGCTGAAATGAATTGGCAATCCTACTATGCAAAGAAAGCAAGCCGAATCAGCTATTTGCAATCCTGCGACGGGTTCAACGAAGAAAATTGGCCGTCGAGAATCGAATGGCTGTGCGAGCATATTGTAAAACTGGAGGGGGCGTTCTCGGAACCGCTGGCTCGCCTGAACCAGGAACTGAAATCTCGCGGCGATGCTATTCTTCCCGATCAGGATATAGACGGATCCGTTTCGGATGCTTGATTGCTGTCATGGCGGTTCCGCCATTTGGCAGTGCAATTCGTGCACCGATATACCCAGCAGTTCGGCGGCCCTGGGTTCCGAAACCGCGTTTTCGGACAAGGCGCGAAAGCACAGGCGTTCGAAGCGTTGCGGCTTTTCCGCGGGCAAGGGGAATGGCTCCTCGTAAGGGGGGCTGCGCCAGCCTCGGCGGGAAAAATCCCGCAAGAGGTTGCGGAACAACGCGTCGTTAAAGACGCCGAGGTCCTTGCATCGGTACGCAAGGGCCTGCACGCTTACGCCAAAAAGCTTCTTGAGGGCGAAAAGTTCGCTGTAGCCGATGGCGTGGCGATGTTTGCCTACGGCGGTCCATACCATTTCTGCCGGCATGAGGAAGGCCCCTGCGAAGCGATGCGCAGCCTTTTCTTCGTCTATATCAGGGGCTACGTCCAGCATCAGGTGGCCGAGTTCGTGCGCGATGGTAAAGCGTTGCCGCTCGCCGCGCTCTTTGCCGTTTACGATCATCACGGATACGATGTCTTCGTTTGCCCGCCGTACGCGCGCCGTCAGCCCGGCGATATTGTTCGTAAGGTCTATCGACAGCGCCTTGATTCCGTGCTCCTCCAGAATTCCCGTGAGGTTCGGGACAGGGTCCAGTCCAAGGTTCCAGGCGTTGCGCAAAAGGTGCGCGGCCCGATCGGCTTCCCGCAGATCGCTGGCGACAGGGTAGGGGGCTTCGCGCGGCTTGTCCCAGTCGAAGCCCGGCATGCCGAGGATGCTTTCGACGGCAAGGTAGCGTTCCAGGTCGTGCAGGATGGTGGCCTCGACGCGCGCCACTTCGCGTCTTCGGGTGATTTTCTTTTTGCGAAAATCGATGCGCTCCACCGTCATGTCCTGGTCGCCGACGAGATAATTCAGAGAAACGTCGAGTTCGTCGGCAAGGGCAAGGAGCACGTCCGAACCGGGCGTGGCCATGTCGCGCTCATAGTAGCTGATGGACTGCGCGCTCACGAGGTTGCCGATTTTGTCCGACAGGGCGCGCAGGGAAAGCCCCGAGGCGGCGCGGGCGATTTTGAGTCGTTTTCCGATCAAGGGTAGGCGTCTGTTTTGGGCGAAGATTTACAAAAATAGAATAAAAATGTAAAAATGTAAAGAAAGTATTCCGTTCGCGCAAAGACAGCCTTGCCCGCTGCCGCAGCGGCGGCTATTGCGCAATTTGGGCCGAGCATAGCGAAAACATTCCTGTCCGAACGAATCATTCCGTATCGACCGTTCCGCTAAGGGCGAAGAAGCGCTGCCCCCCTATTCTGCCTTAAAACCCTGTTGCCGTCCCTACTCCGGCTCGAATCCCTGATCCCGGAACTTCAGCGCATGGCCGTTTTCGGTTACGGTGCGCACGATTTGTTCCGAGGCGCCCGAAGGAATGTCCGCCTCGATGTCCAGCGTGATTTTGACGCGGGCGCCGACGATGCCCGCAAGGTGGGCAATCACTTCTTCGGCGATTTGCCCGGCGTCCCGGCCCACCCGGTGGGCGTCCAGTTGCACGGAGCCGTAGTAGCGAGTGGGGCGCGGATCGGGCGGAGGCCCCTTTGGCGGGAGTCCATTTCCTTTTTCTCCTGCTCCCGCGTCGCCGTTTGCTTCTGTTGGCCCCGTGGGCGGCTGCGGCGCTTTTTCCTCTTCCAGTTGCCGCAGGGCGACCTCCGGCTTCACGAGGAGGCTGCCGCTTCCTTCCGTTATGGCGACATGCTCGCCCGCGCAAAGTCCCTCGTAGCGCCCGGCTTCCTCGTCGTAGCGCTCCGCGACGGCGAAGGCGTCCTGCATCCAGGTAAGGCGGCCCGGCCCTTTGCCTATCGCTTCCAGCAACACCGAAACGTCATGCAGCCGGGGCAGATAAATGTATTGCGCGAAATCCTCCGCAAGTTGCCGGGCCTCGACATGGTTCCCCCGCCACAAGGGCACTTCGTCCATATGCTTGCGCAGAATGGCGGGGCCCAGCGCGCCCACCAGCATATCTTCGCTTACAAGCCGCTTGTATGCCCGCTTCGCCAGCCCGGCGGCGCTCTTCAGCGACAGGGCCTTCCATTCGACCGCCGCGTCGGGGGCGTTTTGCGTGGGGACCAACAGCCATTGCCACGTTTCGGGCAGTTGCATGCGTACGCTTTCGTCGTCGGATGCCTTCTGGGCTTCGGCCTGCTTCGTCTGGCGCGGGTCCAGGTTGAGTTCCTCCCGTTCGTTCAGGATGGATTCCCAGGCAAGATACCGGCAGACGGCGCCGTACAGATCCTGAAGGCGCACCCGGTCTGCGGCAAGAAAGACGAGCGTATTCCGGTAAAGCCGGGGGGCGTTGCCCCGCATTTCGAGGAGGGCGCGGGCCTTCCCTATCGCCTCGCTTTCGGGCGTTTTGTTGTGCGGATCTTCTGCGGACAGCACGACCAGGCGGCTCGCCGCGTCTTCCGGTACGTCCGATGGTGTGCGCGGCAAGGCGTGTATGCGGGAAAATCCCCCCTGGTCTCGCAATGCGCCGCGCAAGCGTTTTTCCAGCTCGGCGTGGACCTTGTCCGGGTTGCGCTCCAGTTCGGCGGCGCGGTCCTTCGCCAGTTTGGTCACCGTAGGCTGGGTCGAATACCATACCCGTGAACCGTCCTGATACAGGTATGTGGCTTCTTTCGTAAGATGGCGCAGGGCGTCCCCGAAAACGGCGGGCGATTCTCCGGGCGTCACGCAGCCAAGTTTGATCCGGCGGTCTTCGAGCCCTCGTTGCGACGCATGCGTTACGGGAGCCGACCCGAGGAAAATCGTGCGGGCCACGCGCCGCGCAGCGTTCAGTTTGCCGAGGTTCGGGTTGTCGGCGTCGATCCTGAGCGGCAGCGCATTCGCTCCGTCTATATCCGTTTCGATGATCGGAACCCAGTTATCCGTCAGGTAGCGGGTCAGTTCGGGGCGTACGCGAAGGTCGCCCATAGGAATCATGGACGGCAAAATAAGCGGGTTCCTGTCTCCCGATTCCCACAGAGAGTGGATGACCGTGGCCATGAGGCGCAATACGCCGCGGGTACGCTGGAATTTCAGCAGGGTGGACCAGTCGCCGTAGAGCCGGTCGAAAATTTCGGGGTGGATGGGGTACGCGGCCTGGATCCGTTTTTCGTACTCCGCTTCGCTGCATTCGGACGGAAATTCGCCGCGCTGGCTGCCGTACAGGTCTGCAAAGGCCCGCGCCGTTACGTCCCGCTGCTTGAAGGCTTCCGCGTCGCTTGGCGGTTCGAACAGGCGGCGGCGCACGATCTCAAAACTTTCTTCGGCGCTGGCCGGGCGCCATACCGCCGCCACGCGGCCTATGGCGCTGCCCAGTCGGTCCAGCGCCGTCCGGCCCCGCACCCCGCCCACCTCGATGTCGTCCGCTTCGGCGTGGGCAGAACTTCCCGTATCCGACGCCGGGAGGGATATGACGAGCAGGCAACGGTCCGCGAGTTTGGCGGATTCCGTGAGCGCTTGCGCAAACGTGAACTGGGTTTCGAAGTCGCCGCCGGGCAGGTTATTCTCGTCGTGGAGCTGGCGCGCATACGCGACCCATTCGTCGATCAGCACGATGCATGGGCCGTATGCGTTGAACAATTCGCGGAGCCGATCCCCGGGATTGGTGGCGTTTTCGTCGTCGGCCCGGATGCGTTCGTAGGCTTCCTTGCCGCCCAGTTGCCAGGCCAGTTCGCCCCACAGCGTGCGCACCACGGTTCCGTCAGCTTTCGGGTACGGGTTGCCGGGGGATATTTTGTTGCCTACCAGCACGACGCGTTTTGCCTCGGTCAGGTCCGGGAGGCCGGCTTCTCTCAGCAAGTCGTCCACGCCCGGAAGTTCCCCGGAAGCCGCGCCGGAGAACAGGTGGTACAGCGCCAGCATGGCGTGCGTTTTGCCGCCGCCAAAGTTGGTCTGGAGTTGCACCACCGGATCGCCGTCGCCCTGCGCGATGCGCTTTACGGATTGCGTAAGCAGGCGCGTCAGGCTTTCGGTAAGGAAGGTGCGGCGGAAGAATTCCTTCGGGTCGCGGTATTCGTCCGGGCCTTCGCCAAGGTGGGTTTGCCACAGGTCGGCGGCGAATTCCGCCTGCTGGTATCGCCCGCTCGCCACGTCCTTGTGCGGCGTTACGATTTCTCGCCATGGCTTGAGCGGTCCCCGGGCGGCGGCGGTTTCGATCAGGGAGCGCCCCGCCTTGCGTTTTTCGGAGCGCACCTGTTCGTCGTAGATCGTGCGCCGCAGCTCTTTCTTCATGCGCTCGATTTCGTCCGCTTGCTGCGTGGCGGAGACGGCGGTGAGGAGCCGGACCGCCGAATCCAGCATGCGATCCGTATCGTCGCTGGAGAAAGGCCGTTGATGCGCCCATCGGTTGCGCCATTCGAGCAACTCCGAAACCATGCTTCGTTCGGCATGGCCCAGCGTCATGCGAAACACTTCCCGCCAGGTAGACATCATCAGTTTCAGGAGCGCCGCGACGTCCCATTCGTCGACGGGCCGGTCCGCAAGATTCCGGTCCCTCGCAAGGCGTTCGAAATTTTCCGGGGGGATGGCCTTGCCTTTTTCGCTAAGAAATTCGCGCGCCACATACGGGGCGAGTCCCTGCCGAAGCAGTTCCATCGCCTTGTCTACTCGTTCGCGGTTCGTAATGGCCATATATTCGGTGCGATGATCTCTATAAAATGTTTTTCGTTACGCGGCCGTTACATGGAGCGCGGGGCGCGTATGTTCGGATGGCGCATTTGCCGGAACAGGCGTTTTTCGGGTTGATTTTGGGCGCGTACGGCGCCGCAAGGCTACTGCGCAGACGGGATGACAAGGCGGAGTTCGCTTTCGCCAAGCAACGAATATTCGGGAGAATGGCCCGATAATTCCCGGCTTTCCCGCAGAATGATCGGTACGCCGTCGCCCCGGCGATCCATCAGGTATTTTCTTCCGACGCCCGCCGGGGCAGGGCATCGCGCCAGAAGCGACACAATCAGTTCGTTGCGATTGGCCTGTCGCAAGTGCAAGGCGTCGGGGGTGAGGGTATTGGCCAGCGCGCCGGGCACGTACAGTTCGAGGCGATTCGTGAACATGTGCATGCGTATGCGCGAACCCGCCATGGAATAATCTCTGTGGGCGACTGCATTGACCAGCGCTTCGAACACGGCGCGCTCGCTGAATTGCGGAATTTCCAGGCGCTCAAGTTCTTTTGTCGCGCGGATGAACATGTTCCTGCGCAAGAAATGAAGCGCGTTGGCGACTTGTTCGTCCAGCGGCCCGCCGATGTCGCGGGCGTCTACCTGATAGTTTGCGTCGGTGCGTTCGCTCACGTAACTGACGGCTTGTATGTAGGCGTGCGGCAGCCACTCCTGGGGGTTGCGCGTACACAAGAGAACGCCCGAGAGGGTAAGCCGCGTTTTTCCTTCGTCGTCCTCGGCCAGGAGGCGAAGTTTGCGGGCGGCATGGCCCGTTACGCCTTCTTCCTCGACGATTTCCTCGCGCAGAAAGCGGCGCGTCAGCGCATGGTCAAGGTCGCCCGGCTCCGTGTTTGGCGTCGGAAGCTCGTCGAACCGTATCATGCGGCTTTGGCTGCGTTCCTGGAACTCCTGATTGCTCATGCCGGGTCTCTTGGAAGGGTTTTGGCGCGTAACTGGATGGATGCGGTCAATCTGACGGCTGGAAGAGGCGCCGCAACCATGTCAAAAACGCCGTGCAGAGCGGGCCGGTTGCGTCGAGGTCTCCGGCGCGGATGGCGACGCCCATTCGCCGGGGTTCTTCCCTGGTTGCGAGCCAGGCATGAACCTTTGCTCGCGGCTTTTTCTTTTCGGTAAATTTCCGATCCTGCTCAGGGATGCTGTTGATATAGCCTTCGGCTAACGGCCATACCGGATCGTCTCCCGGAATCATTTCCGCAACGAAATTCTCCAGTTCGCCGGGATGCTCATTGTTGGGCATGAGCCAGACGCCGATGCGCGGCTGATGCTCGATAATAGTACCGGTTGGATCAGGTTGGGAAGGCGCTATGACCCCCTCTTCCCGGAGCCTGTTTTTCACGGCATCCCAACGATTGTCTGGATTGTCATTTGCGTCTACCAGTATGCCTATGGCTTTGCAGCCCGGCGTCAAAATCGCCAAGCCGATGTCCTCAAGTACCTCCTCTATTCCGCCCTTGTCCCGAATCCAGAGTTTGGGCATGGCTTTATCGGAATCGCACAGGTGCCGGACGACGTGCTTGTCATCCTGTCCTTCAACGAGAAGGATATAATTTTTGTCAGGCATAACATCTACCTCACTTCGAACTCCATTTGTTTATTGGCTATGGCTTTGAGATTCTTTTCCGAATATTCCACCGCCCATATCTCGTCGTCTTTCCGTTCGATGCGGACGAGCGCGCCGTGGTCGTCTTCGCGTTCGGCCACGGCTTGCGCAAAGCCGCGTATGCAGTCGAAACTGTGCGTCGTCGCCAGCACTTGCACGTTGTTCTCGATGGCTGCATTCAGGACCATACGCCAGAAGTGGCGTTGCACGGAATGATGTATGCCGTTTTCCGCTTCGTCAATGAGCAAAAAGCCGTCTGAGCTGTTTAATAGCAGCAAAGCGACGCCAAAAAAGCGCAAGGCCCCGTCGCCAAAACTGGTGAGAGGGACAGGAAAGGCTTGTCCTCGAATTTTGATCCATACTCGCCGTTCGTGGTCCACATTTCCAATTATTGCAATGCGCTCTATTTCCTTATCGACCACAGGCTGTATCGCGTCCACCACCTTTTTTTCCACGTCGGTCAAGGCGATCGCATCCCATAGCGCTACGACTCGATCATTTTCCAACCGTTCCGGCCCCACGGATTCGCACAATATTTGCGCAGGCATTTTGTGCTCCATGGATGCGCCGTATACATATTGGTATATCCGACGATTTCGCGCGATGTTGAAGCTGAGCGCGAGGGGAGAAAAATACCAGGGAATGGCGTATTCCTCGTTTTGCAAGGCAAGCCTGAGCATTCGTACCGGAGCCTCGAAAAAGTCGGCCGGGTACGATCCGTACACCTCGGCTGTGTTATTTTCCGGGGGAATCGCTTCGCAGGCGAGTTGATCCGAATTGCCGTTCGAGCCTATGGAAAAGGAGGCTTTTTCCGAGGCGTTGCGTCCGTGGAAGATGGCTTCTATATGCGGACCGACCGTTTTTCCCCCTTGGCTGTCCGTCAATTCGGCAATTTCCCCGTGACGTTCCAGCACCTCGGACAGGGCAGCGCGGCGACCCCGCGCCGCATACACCCGGACGGCATCCAGCACCGTTGTTTTGCCCACGCTGTTTTTTCCGGCCAGCAACGTTACGCGGCCCAGTCTTGAGATAGACAGGTCGTTGATCCCCCGAAAGCCTTTGATCGAGAGGCTCGGGAGATGCAGGGGGCTATGCGTTTTTTCCGGGGACATGGCGGCGGATGGTCTTTCCGAATGCAATTGTTACAGGGGCATTATGTTTCCCTTTCCCCGAACATGTCGCCTTGCTCTGCGGTGGGGTCCTGGCGGGCGAGGCGGGCGATTTCCGGCCAGCTTTGGACGAGGGCGTTGTAGGAGAGGGCTTCCGCCGGGCGTTTTTTGCGTTCGCACAGCGCGTAGAGCCGGTAGGCCAGTTCGCGGGCCGCGTCCCTTACGCCGCCGAGGCGACGGACGATCTCCGCCGCCGCCATCTCGCCGCCCGTCTCCAGCGCGCGCACCAGGTGATGCGCCGCCTCCCATACCGAGAGCCGCTCGTCGGCGAGCGGGTCCCAGCGTTCGCTCAGTTCGTCCGGGCGCAAAAGGCGCGCCTTGCCTTCTTTCGCGACCAGGATGCCGCCCTCCACGATGCCCGCAATGCTCGTGTTCTTGGCTTTGGAAAGGGTTTCGGCGGCGCCGTACGCCCCTTCGGCGAAGCCGTGCTGCTCGAACCAGGCAAGCGCCCAGCGGCTGTCCCGGTCGAAGTCGCCTTCCTGCTCCCTGAGCGCTTCGTCGAGCACTTCGTTGATCATGGCCAGCGCTTCGCGTACGGTCATGGTTTCGCCGGAGGTGTGGAGCACCCTCGCGTAGCGGGTGAATACGGCCATGCCGGGTCCGATGGCGGCCTGGGCCAGGTCTACGGGGGCAATGTTGCCGGATTGCAGATGGGCGAGCGCGGCGGGCAGTTCCTTGCGCAAGGCGTCGCTGAATTCGCGGCGGGCGCCCAGCGGAGCGTCCTGGGGCCGCCGGCGGCACACGAGCACGATGGAGGAGGCGAGGGCATTGGTGCCCTGTCCGAGAATACGACCACTACTTTCTGTTCGAACAGGCCAAGTGCCTGTTACAGAGAAACCCGACCGAATGACGGCATCCAGAAAGGTTTCCCAGCCCGTGCTGGCCGTTCCCGATTTGCCCTTCCGTTCCGCTTGTTTGAAGGCGTAGTAAATGGTTACGGGAAAGGCGGGATGCGCCTGTTCGGTGAGGCGACGCATCGCGTGGGTCATTCCGTCCAGGAAGAAGGTCTCCGCTTGGTCCTTGCTGCCGTGCCGGTAGGGCGTAGCGACCAGTTCTTGGGCTTTAGGGACGGCCAGCGTAGAGAACAGATCGGGAAATGTCGATTTCAACGAGCGTCGCATCCAGACATAGAAAAAATCGGACAGGTCTGCGTAGCCAATGTTGTCATAGTAGGGCGGATCGGTGGAAATCATTTTGTCGGTGCTGATTGTTTGGTCTGCTGCATCCAATTGTTTCACCGATCCAGCGTTTAGTGCGGGAAACTCATTGATCACCATGGAGCCTTTTTCAAGGGCTGTGTCTAAACTGCCACCAGCATTTGTAAACGGATTCGCCTCGGCGTAATCCCACACCATTGGTATCGCTTGTCGGGCAAACGTCTCCCGAAAAGCACTGCGATCATTCATCCAAGAAGTAATCGATGAGCCTATATTTGCGACTTTCGATATGGCAAACGCCAAATACACCCCCACCGCCTCGGCATAGGCTCTTGCGCCGTTGCCGCCCTCGCGCAGGGGGCGTGCGTTGGCCTCGCTTTGCGGATTGCCTGCGTACGAACCGAAAGGAGGCATTGCATTCGCCGCCGGGGAAGCGCCCGCGGGAAAGGAAACATC
This sequence comes from Rhodothermales bacterium, assembly GCA_022825385.1. Classification (GTDB taxonomy): domain Bacteria; phylum Bacteroidota; class Rhodothermia; order Rhodothermales; family VXPQ01; genus VXPQ01. The sequence goes on along the minus strand of JAJDWX010000030.1, from coordinate 104,323 downwards.
CCCTGCGCCCGGGCCATCCTGCTTTCCGCTGAGCGCAGCGGCCGCGTCCCTTTCGCTGGCAAGAAAATCCTCCCGCGCCCGCTCCGCCGCCTCCGCCACCAGGTCCGAAAACGTCGTCAAAGCGGTCAACTGGCGGGAGGTGAAAAGGTGCTTGAAGTGGGTAAGCCCGTAAAGCGGCGTAAACATTGAACGTCGATCTGGCGGTATTGCTACATCCGGCTCCCATTCCGGCGTCGCTTGACTCGCAACCGCCTCATGCTCCTTCGTTGGACTCAGATACACGCGCCCGCGGTCTCCCTCGGCGACAATGGCCATCAAGCGCGCGCCCATTCGCCCGGCTTTGCCTTCCGCCTTGATATAATCTCCCGCCATCGGCATCTCGCTCATCAAACACTTGAAATTCGCTCCCCGCGCCAGCTTCGTCCCCTTTTTCGCCGCCTCCAGATCCTCTGGCGCCCCCGTCCGCGCCTCGAAACGATACCCGCGTCCCTCTATTACCGGCTCCACGTACGCCTCCTTACCCTTCTTCGTAGATAGCATGAACGTCGAACAAAGCGGCACTTCCACCTCCGCGAACGCCGGATTGGGGCTCTTCACCGTCCGCGCCCAGAGCCATGCGATCACCGTCAACTTGCGTCCCTCGTACCGCTTCAAATCCGGGCGCCGAAGAACCGTCTTCGCCGTAACCTCAACCTTCGGATACAAGTGCCCGATGCGCCGCGCCGCCTCCTCGCGCATCCACTCGCCATAGTAGCGCACGTCCTCCGCCAGCCCTTGCGCCCCTTTCCAGGTCCGCCCGAGCAGCGAGCCGTCCGCCCGCGCCTGCGGGTTCGCCGGCGCGCGATCCGCAAACCTCGGCGGAATCTCGATCATCGCCTTGTTGATCAAGACTGCCACCGGGTTCAAATCGCTGGCGTGGGCCTCCAGTCCAAGGCGCTGCGCTTCAAGCGGAATAGCCCCCCCCCCCGCGAAGGGATCGTGAAAAGCAGGCAGCCGATCCGGGTCGAAAAGCGTAGCGGCGGGCGCGTCGTCCGCATGGCGCTGGCACGTCCGCCGCCAACTCCGCCGAATCTCCTTCCGCGCCCGCGCAAGCACGGCTTCGTTCGTCGTGTTCTCCCACGTAACCAGTTCCTCCAGCAGACCGAACAACCGCGCCCGCTCGACGTCCGCCGCCGCCTCTTCGAGCGTCGGTTTCGCTCCCGCCGCCTCGCCCATCGCGGGTTCGGTATCTGCCGCTTCGCCAACCGAGGGTTCCGTACCTGCCGCTTCGCCAACCAACGATTCCGTATCTGCCGCATCGCCAACCAACGATTCCGTATCTGCCGCATCGTCCGTCCGCGTCTGCTTTGCTTGCCACGCCGCAAGGCGTTCTTGGAGCGCCTCCTCCGCCTTGCGCCGCGTCGCCGGGTCCGCAAGCAGTTCGTCCGCATATTCGGACGGGTCGTCCGCCATCTGCGCAAAGATCACGGCCCGCGCCGCCGCAAGGGGCCGCCGCGCCCACCACAAATGCAGCGTACTCGGATGCCCGTGCCGAATGGATTTCTCCCGCGCCGACGCCTTGTTGATCGCGTCCAGCGGCAGGGCTACTTCGATGAGTTTTTTGGGGGGCGCTGTCATGGGCAAGCGGCCAGAAGTTTCGGGTTTGTCGTCAGAACCTCAATGCCGCCGAAAGTAAAGTCGCTATCATTCGTAACCAGTTTCCAGCCATGGCGTCGGCACGTTTCGGCAAGCAGGCTATCGTTGAAGTCAGTTGTTCCCGCTGCGAAACCATCCAGTACTTGTTTGATATCGACCCCAGCAAAAGGGTGGTCGCGACAGGTGCAGAGCTTGAGCATGGAGCGTACGGAAGAGGCTGCGCCGTTGCCAACCGTTTTGAAAGCCGCTGATTTGCGGAATGATTTAAATTGAGGATACCGAGTCTGATGCAGCGCCCTCCATTCAATGCGAGCATAGGTATTCAGGTACTCACTGAGCACCATAACGTCCATGATCAATTGTGCGCCAGCAATACGCATGGACTTCAGGCCATCGCTGTATTGTTGCACGAAAGGACGTTTCCTTCCAGATGGCGGTGGATACAGGTAGAGCCATACGTTGGCGTCAAGCAAGAACGTTTCGCTCTTGCTGAACGAATAGGCCGTCAGACGATGCGCCTTATTCTTCTTCATCTCCCAGTTCCTCGCGCCATGCCCGGTCAAAATCCTCAGGCCGGCTGAAATACCGCTTGGCGTTTTCGACGACATGCTCAAGCATGTCGAGGTCGTCCGTGGCCAAATCGCGAACGGACAGCAAATCGCGGATGCGATTCTCGGAAAGATCGCCGTATAGTTGGCCTATCGCCGCGTTCAGAAACGCAGAGATAAGGATTTCCACCCGCCCAAAAGAAAGGACAACCGGCATTCCTGCTTTCAAAAGCGGAGCGATCTTGTCGTGCAGAAGCTGACCGTCGTTGGCGGATACGCAGAGGGGGCCGCCGACGATGTCGAATACTCGGACCGTGACAGGTTGATTCATGGCTTAAAAAGGTCGTTTGCGTTGATCTCGCTTTCCAGGTAATATACGCTATCGTCCCTCGTATTGATCTCAATCGTTACGGCCGTTCCGGGGAAGTCTGTCGCCATCTTCGCAAAGGTTTCGTTGCCGTCGTGAAATTCGTAAAAACCGAATCGGGAAGCGATTTGAATCTTGCCTCCATTGAGGCGGGCGAATCTTTGAAGGAAATCAAGGCCCAGTCCGCCGGGGTGGGGGCCGCGTTTCGTCGTGTGATATGGCTTGAGCGCCCACTTGAGAGCCGGGACAGAACCGATGCGGGAGTCATTGAAATAGCGGCGGACGGCATCGCGGATTCCGATACCCGCGTCGGCGAGGGTGAAGTCGAGGCGATGCTGTTGCGGGAAGAATTGACCGCAGACGAAAACGCCGAGTTCCGATTCGGAATGAACGACGGCATTCTGATAGACCTCAAAAACTTTTTTCTTGAATATCCAACTTGCCCTCTTGGACATTTTCGGGATGCCTTTACCGCTCATTTCCCAATGGATGTATTTTTCGAACGCGCCTTCGTCCCTGAGGCGCAAGCGACGAAAAGGCATTGTCGTATTATTGGTATCCTCGAGCGAATCGTACCCAAAACCGGTTAGAAACTCGTTTTTACAGAGGACGCGTTCCACTCCGCGAGGAACAGCGACGATTTCTACAATATTGAATTCGTCGGTAGCCCGGGTAAGCACTGCCCCCAGAGGGGCGGCCATGTTGGCGTCTAAAAACGAAACCCGGGACATGTCGAGTTCGAGCCGGTCGGCAAATAGACCCTTGGTGGCCTTGGCGAGTTCCCCGAGGCACTCGAAGCCTTGTCGGTTGCTCCTTACGGTCGGCAGGTGGTAAATCATTGCGGTCCCAGCATCGGAAACGGCTTTTGCGCTAATTATCTCCCGATAATACGTTATTATTGCCATATAACCCTGCCGGAGATAGCATCTTCGGCCCGTCGCCCCGAAAGGGGCGTTGCTTTTTGTCCCCTTTTCGCCTGTTCTTCGCACGAAGCACCCCGCTTCCCCGTGCAGGCCCGAATCCTCTTGAGAATAGCCAAAAAACAGCCCGGTTAAATAAGTAAGGTTCGAAATTTCGCCGCCTAAGTTTTTTAACCGGCCGGGTTCGTCCTGTTTTTTCTCCCCTGTTTCCGCCGCTCGGCGCCGGCGGGCGTGAGCCGATATCGCTGCTTGCTGCTGCGCGGCTTGTCCGGGATGGTCATTTCGATCCAGCCCGCCTGGAGCGCAGGAACGAGGTACGCCTTTCGGAAATGATTCTCGTGCTTTATGCCTACGGCGTCCTGGATTTGTCGCCGGGTCATTTCGCCAGACATCTCCTGCAACAAGCGATCTACAGGAGCGACCCGTGTAACTTCCTCGGTGACTTCCCCGGCGACTTCCTCGGTGACTTCCCCGGTAACTTCCTCGGTTATGTCCATGGCGCGGACTTCCGGGTTCCCCGCCGCGTCTCCATACGCCATAGCCGCTTTCCCTGCTTGACAAAACGCTTGAAATTTCCCTTGACAAATCCCTTGACAAAATGCCCCTACGAAACCTTTTCCCCCAGCGCGAGGAGGGCCGCCATGGAGTAATTCACGCTGCATGCGTTGCTGTCCGGGTCCCGTTCGAAGGGCCGCCGGACGTAATGCACCGTATGCGCGCCGCTTCCGATGTCGCCTTCGTACAGCACGAGGGCCAGGATATACCGATCCGGCTTGTTTCGGGAATACAGAATTTCGTTTCGGGTAACGGTGATCGTGTCGGCCTGCGCTTCCCGCGCCTTTACCTCGATGAACCGGAGCTGCCCCGTATCCGGCATGCGACTCTCGATATCGTAGCCGAGTTTGTCGAATTCCCGGTCGGTTGGGTCGTAGCCTTTCTTCCGTTCGATATCCATGACGATCTCGCGGCCCTTCGCGGCAATGGCCATCTTGTCTTGCTTTGGATCGCTCGTTTCGGTCGCGCGGCCCTGCATCCGGTCCAGCAAGCCCTTTGGCGCGACGAGTACGCCGCCCCGAACGATGGGCGGAAGCGGCGAGATGACCGCCTCCAGGTTCAGCTCCTCAACTCGCCTGTCGAGCCGCGCCCGCATATCGTCCGCCCGGCGGCGGGCTTCTCCCGAATTGAGCCGGGCGCCCTGTTTTCCGGCTTGCTCCTGCGCCTTGAGCTCTTCGGCGCGGCGGTCCCAGTGCGCTATTTCCTTGGTAAGCCGATCCTGCACTGCCGCCCGCGTTTTTGCAATCAGCGCAAGGCGGGCCTCCCGGATTTCCTCCAGATGCCCCGGAACGATTTCCCGGATTGCATAGGTTATCGCTTTTTCCTCCGGATTGTCCTGGAGCCATGCGCATTCCGGTCGGTCCAGAATGCGTCGCCATGAAGGTTCGTCTTCGGCGAGGGGGCGATAGTCCAGATATGGCGCGTAGCCCATGTTCAGGGGGCGTCCGCGGGCGTCCATTTCCACATGGAGCATGCGTTTCGAGATCGTTCGATACGCGCCCGTCCGGTCGAGGCCCTGGTTGCGAATGGCGTGCTCCAGGTAAAACAGCAGGCGGGGCTCAAGGCCGTCGTCGTTTTCGTCCACGAGCACGGCCCCCTGTTTGAGCAAGCCTCCGTAGCGTTCGAGCGTCAGGTCGACGACGGCGTCAAGCAGCGGATGGCCCGGGCAAACAAAGGCCGCCGGGAGTTTTCCTGGTATCTCCGCAAGGGATTTGTCGAACGCGATGCGCTCGTATGCCGGGGCCACGGGCTTGCCGACGCCGGTGCGGGGATTGCGTCGCCGGACGTCGCGGGGTACGCGGGGAATCTGGTATCGTTTTGGTTCGCGCTCTTTCATCGCGCCGCCGAACCGCTCGAACGCTTCTTCGAAGAATGCCTTGACGAAATGGGGTTGCAGGCGGCGCACTTCGGCCCGCTCCATGTCTGCGCTGATGCGGCGCACTTCCCGGTCGTCCATCGCGGCGGGGGCCAGCGCATGGTCTTCCAGCAAGTCCCGGATTCGCTCGCGGTCGAGCGCCTGGTCGATCGCCGTGGTTTGCCGCTTGCGGATGTCCGGGCGCTCTCCGTACCGGACGGCCTCGATCAGCAGGTCGCTCAGGGATTTTCCGCCAAAATGCAGCCGACCAAGCACGTCGAACACCTGCCCGCCGAGGGCTTCTCGCGCCGTGTCCAGTTTGGCGAGCAGGGTTTGGTATACGTCGCCTTCGCGCGTATCGGCGGCCACCAGATTCCACAGATGACATACCTCCGATTGCCCGATCCGGTGGATGCGCCCGAAGCGTTGCTCCAGCCGGTTGGGGTTCCAGGGCAAGTCGTAATTCACCATCAGGTGCGCCCGTTGCAGGTTAATGCCCTCTCCGGCGGCGTCCGTCGCAAGCAGCGCCAGCGCCTTCGGGTCGTGCAGGAAGGCTTCCTGCGCCCCAAGCCGTTCTTCGCGTTTCATGCCTCCGTGAATGCAGACAATGGCTTCTTCGCGTCCGAACAGCGTGGCGATGCGCCGCCGGAGATAATGCAGCGTGTCGAGGTGTTCGGTGAAAACGATAATCTTTTTTCCGGGAGCCGTCGCGTCGGGCGCGCCGGGCGCCCCCATGCCTGCGTCGTCCCCCGCGTTGCCCCCGCTCGGCAGCGTCCCCACCCGAATTTTCTGAAGGAGGCCGGAGAGTTCGCGCCACTTCATATCCTCGCCGCTTCGCGCGACCCGGGTTGCGCGCTCCTCCAGGTCCTTGAGCATGACGATTTCGGTTTGCAACTCCTCGACGTTTTGCGCCGCTGTGCCGAGTCCAAGGATTTCTTCTTCGAGTTGCTTGACCTCATCGTCCGGCGCGTCCTCCATCGTTTCGCGCCAGGCTTCTTCGGACAGGGAGGCGAGGGAAGGGTGGGAAGCGGAGGCGGGGGCCTGTACGCCCCGTTCGATATCCTGCAGGCGTTCTTCCAGTTTTTCGCGTCGTCGCTGCAAGGATCGCCGAATGGCCGCGGGGGACGAAGCCAGCCGCCGTTGCAGAATGGTGAGGGCGAATCCTACGGTGCGCCGCTTGCCGCTCGCCTGCCGCTCGGCCCGGTTGAACTCCTCGCGGACGTAGCGGGTTACTGCTTCATAGAGCGCTGCTTCCTGCGGAGACAGTTTGTAAGGAAGCGTATGGGCGATGCGTTCGGGGAACAGGGGGGCGCCGTCCATCTTCAGGAGTTTTTCCTTCACCATGCGCCGCATCAGGTCGGATGCGTCTGCCTTGTGCGTTCCTTCCCGAAAGCGCCCGGCGAACCGGTCTTCGTCCAGCAGGCCCAGGAAAAGTTGAAAATCCTCGTCCTTGCCGTTGTGCGGCGTGGCCGACATGAGCAGGAAGTGCCGCGTCGCGGCGGACAGCAATTGTCCCAGTTTGTAGCGTTTCGTGTATTTGATTTCGCCGCCCGAAAACGAGGCGGACATTTTGTGGGCTTCGTCGCACACCACCAGGTCCCATCGGCAATCCTTCGCGCCGAGTTTCGGGAGCAGGTCGTCTTCGCTGCGCGCCAGCATGTCGAGCCGGGCGATGGCCAGGTCGTTCTCCAGAAACCAGTTGCCTGTCCGGCTCGCCTCGGCCTTGTCGCGGGTCAGGATTTCGAAAGGCAGCTGGAACCGGTCGTGCAATTCGCCCTGCCATTGTTCCACCAGGCTTCCCGGACAGACGATCAGGCACCGCTCCAGGTCGCCGCGGGCGATCAGTTCCCGGATCAGCAGCCCCGCCATGATCGTTTTTCCGGCGCCCGGATCGTCGGCCAAGAGGAACCGCAGCGGCTGCCGGGGCAGCATGGATTCGTAGACCGCCGTAATCTGATGGGGGAGCGGCTCCACGCGGGACGTGTGCACCGCCAGCATCGAATCGAAAAGGCAGGCCAGGCGAATGCGCTGCGCTTCGGACGCCAGGCGGAACAAGGCTCCGTCCGCTTCGAAACTCCAGGGACGGCCTTGCTCGACGACCTGAAGCCCCGCCTCGCTGTCCCGATACAGCAGCGTATTATCGACGTTGCCCGAGGCCGTTCGATAGACGAGCGTCAACGCTTCCGATCCGTGCGGCTCGACATGCAGCGCCGTAACCGGTTCGTTCGGCGCGACCCCGTTCAGGACAAGCCCGGCCCGGATATCTTCCAGTTTCATATCGATCCTCTTTATCCTCCCGGATCCAGTTCCACTTCTTTCGGGTAGCATACGAACGGCTTCACCACCACTTCGCCGAGGGAGGAAACCGTTGTGGCTTCGGCGGTTTGGGAAAGTTCGCGGACGTTGCCGTTGCGGCCGAGCACATGCACCGAATCCCGGACATTTGCGTAGGCGAGGTGGCGGGTATCGTCCTGGATCAGGTAACACGCGGCGTCCTTCCGGGCGTCGGCGGGGGCGCTCAGTCCTTGCCGGACGAGCCACGCCGCCACCCGGTCCGTCCATGCCGCCGCCTGCGCTTCGGAGGGCGCCTCGGAGAGGAACGTAACCCGAAAGAAATCCCGTTCGATGAACCGGCGGCAAATATCCGCCAGAATGCGATCCGGGTGCTGCATGCACGCTTTCATGCAGTGCATCACGTCCACGTCGTCTATCCGGCAAAAATGCTCGCGGACTTCGTTCCGGCGTATGTCCTCGAGCGTCAGGGCATTCCTGAGGAAAAAGAGGAGGGAGGGCGAGCAGCGTCCGTCCAGGCTCCTGGCGTCCCGCGCAAGATGTTCGCGTATCCGTTCGAACGCAGTCCGCAGGAGGCGGTCGCCCGCCACGACGGTTTTGTGCAGGTACACCTGCCAGTACATGAGCCGCCGGGAAATAATGTAATTTTCAATGGCGTAGACCCCTTTGGCTTCGATGGCGATGCGGGAATCCGGGCCGCCTTCCTGCGGATGCGTCCGCATGGTCTTGATGATGCGTTCGACGCCCACGTCACCCTCGACTACGCCGGTGTAAAAGGAATCCCGGCGCAGGAAATCAAGGCGGTCCATATCCAGCTGGCTGGACACCAGTTGATGAAAGAAAGGGCGCTCGTACGTGCCGTCGAATATCTTCAGGGCGAGTTCCAGTCCGCCGCCAAATCGCTTGTTGAGCGAAACCATCAGCTCCCGGCTCATGTTTTCATGGCGGTAACCCGCTACGAACGTATGTTCCAGCACATGAGAAAACGGTCCGTGCCCGATGTCGTGCAACAAGGCTGCCGCCTGCGCCGCCACGGATTCTTCGGACGAGATGGGCGTACCCTTGTCCGCAAGGCTCGAAAGCGCGTCCTGCATCAGCGCCATGGCGCCCAGCGCATGGCCGAACCGCGTATGCTCGGCGCCGGGGAACACAAGATGCCCGACGCCCAGCTGGCGAATGCGCCGCAGGCGTTGCACTTCGGGCGTTCCGATCAGGTCCATCAGGATGTTTTTCGGAACGGAAATGAATCCGTGCACCGGATCGCAGAATATTTTGAATCGACTGGCCATGAAGGGCTTGATCAGAATGCATTGCGAACGGGACGTTTGCGACAGGAACGTCCCCGATAAGAACGTCTATTGGGCGCGTCGGCTCCGCATTTTGGCGGGCGTTGCAACATTGTTACATTTTTAAGGATACGCTGATTAAAACCACTTCGCTCAGCGCGTCGCTATCGCTGCCAAAGAAGGTCATGCCTGTATCATTGAAACCAGCAGAAACCACCGCAGGTTCTGTATGTCGGGGACGCGACGCGCCCTTCGGGAGGCTGCGAGGAGCACGCTGGCTGTGTCATTCCTCATTACGTGGGGCCTGCCACGCTGCTTCGTCATTCCTTGCCAGCGCACCCCTCGCAGCCTCTGCGCTTCGTGGACTTAATCAGCGTATCCTTACGGTCTCTTTCCCTATGTATTGTTACGGATATTCGCCCGCGCCTTTTTCCGTCTGCGTCCGCATATGATCGTTGCCGAAGGGACTCCTATCGCTTGCCTCGTCGATACGGCGCCAGACTTTGCGCCGAGGGCGAAATACGCCCTGCGCACGCTCCTGACCCCGCTTGGCCTCGCCCCGCGCTGGGCGCCGCGCGCCGCGCTCGCCGACGCGGCGCCCCCCGACGCGCCGCTTGCGTATTACGGCCCGCCTGCGGCAGCGCCGCCGCATCCGCGCCTGATTTCCCTTGCGCATGCGCCCGCCGCCGCGATGTTTCTGGCGGGGGACGCGCCCTTTCGCCCGGAGCAGGCCTCGACGCGCGAGATGGGGGGGCGGCGCGTTCCGGTGTGCTTCGCCGACGAGCAGGGCCGCCCGGACCTGGTTGCTTCCGCGTTTTTGTGGCTGAGCGGGTGGCAGGAGCGGGCCGTAGCGAAACGGGATATGCACGGGCGCGTTCCCTTCGCGGATTCGCTGGCGGCGCAGTTGGGTACGGTACGATTTCCCGTGGCAGACGCGTACCGCGACGCGTTGGCCGAGCAGCTTCGGGCGGGCGGGGCGCCGGTTTCGCCGCGCCGCTGGGCCGGCCGCGACTGGGCTTTTTGCTCCACCCACGACGTGGATTACGGGCGTAAATGGCGTCCCGGCATTTTGTACCGGGAGGGCATGCACTATTTCGCGCAGAACCATCTGGGCGCGTCTTGGCGCGAGCGATGCGGGCGTTTTGGGCGCGTGGGCCGTCAAATGCTGTCGGGGGATCCGTTTCGGCGGGCAATGCGGGAGATTCCGCGCGAAGTGGCCTTGCGAGACGGGACCGCAACGTTCTTCGCGAAAGCGGGGGCGGGGCACCCCCGGGACACCCCGTATCGGCTGGGTTCGCCCTTTTTGAAAAACTGGATGGACCGGATCGCCGCGCAGGATTTCGAGATCGGATTGCATCCCTCGTACCGGGCCATTGACGAGCCGGAGCGCTTCGCCCGCGAAGCAAGGCGGCTCGGGCGCGCGCTGGAACGGGTAGGCGCGCCGCCGCCCGTATCGGTTCGGCAGCATTACCTTCGGTTCGATCCGGCGGCCACGCCCCGGCTTCAGGCGGCCAGCGGTTTTCGCATAGACAGTACGCTGGGCTTTTCGGAGCAGGAGGGGTTTCGCCGCGGCACGTGCCTGCCGTTTCCACTGTACGATCTGGAGGCGGACCGCCCGCTGGATATATGGGAGATGCCGCTTGCGGTCATGGATTCCACCCTGTTCGGCTACCGGAAACTGGATGTGTCGGCGGCGATCCGTTCCACTTTCGAGTTGATGGAGACCTGCCGTCGGTACGGGGGCGCGTTCGTCGGGTTGTGGCACCCCGTCCTGGGGGACGAGATCGACTTTCCGGGATGGAAACGCCACTTTTTGGCGACGCTGGACGAAGCAAGGCGGCGCGAAGCCTGCATAATGGGCCTGGCGCAGGCCCTGGGGAACTGGGAATGATTGGGGGTTGCGGTCGGCGGCGGAGCGAACAAAGGCGCAAATAGCTTCGTGTAACGTGCACAGGGCGGGGCCGCGCTGCGGTCGGAACCGCCGTATCCTTAAATTCCTCACCAGGCAAGCATAATGAATATCCCGGCCTCGGAAGGGTTTATATCGACCATGGTGGATCGTATCGTGGGGCGATTCCAGCCGTTGCAAGTCGTTTTGTTCGGTTCGCATGCGCGCGGCGCGGCGAACCCATGGAGCGACGTGGATTTGCTGGTCGTGTTGCCGGAGGTGAGCGACAAACGGGCCGCCGCAGTGCATATCCGCCAGGTTCTGGGAGACCTTCCGGTTTGCAAGGACATTTTGGTGGCCACGCCCGAAGAAATAGCCCGTCGGGGCCATGTTGCAGGAACCGTGTTGCGCTCGGCGCTTCGCGAGGGAAAAATTATCTATGAGCGGACCTGAAATCGTTTGCGAGGCGAAACGCTGGCTTCGGAACAAGGTCGCAATCCTATACCTTAAAAGCCCAAAAATCCTGTGCAGCAAACCCGAACCACCGCTGTCCGCTGCTGCGGGGCCCAGGGGTCGGGTCCGTCTTTAGGCGCTACGCGTACTCGAACCCCTATACCCCCTGAAAAAGAATCATGATGGCGGAAACGAGCGCGGTGATCGTCATTACCGCCGCGATGGCTGTTGCGATCCCCCAGCGTAACATGTGTGCTTCGGAAGCCTTGATTTCGGCCCGCAGGGCGTTGAACTTTGCTTCGACGAAATCCTTTGTGGCTACGTCGGCAAGAGAAAAATCTCTGTTTTCCATGACTTCGGGGCTTTAGTAGCGAGATGGCGTAATCACGAAATTCATACGCTTCCCGCGCTACAGGTTCCCCATTTTACAAAAAATAATCCGAAAAATCTGGTCCTTTCTGTCGAGAAATTTCGCCCAAACCTAAATTTTTTAAGTCCAAAATTTCCAGCCTTATTTTTTTAACCGGCCTGCGCGTTTGCCGCCGCGGAGGCGTTTTTCCAGGGGAAGCCCGCCCGAGACGGCATTTTGTCGCGCAATTCACGCCAGGCGTTGGCTTTATTGATATGTATGATGTATTATAGGATACATGATCCAGACCATGCCGTTCAGCCCAGACCACCCCCGACCCGCAATGCATCGATTTCTTCTCGCCGGTTTCTTGCTTTTGTTCGCCGCGGAGCAGGGCGTAGCGCAACATGCCGGCATCTTTATTAACAAGGAGGAGGCCGCTGAAATACGGGGTGCGCTGGGCAAGTACGCGTTGCTCGACAATGCGGTTGCGCTGGCGGAGGAGACGATGGAGGCCGCGTTTTCGAAGCCCATCGAAGTGCCGCAGCCGGGCGAGGCGGGCGGCTACGAACACGAGCGACACAAGCAGAATTACCGGGAGATGCGCTACGCCGGATTGCTCTACAGCATTACCGGGGAGGAGAAGTACGCGGCGTTTGCGCGCGACATGCTTGAGGAATACGCTGTTTTGTACCCGACCCTCGGACCGCATCCGCTGGCGCGGAATCAAAAACCCGGCAAAATATTTCACCAGACGCTCAACGAGGAGGTGTGGCTCGTCCACGTCAGCATTGCGTACGATTGCATCTACGAGTGGCTTTCGGAGGAAGAGCGCGCGCGCTTCGAGGCCCGTATTTTTCGCCCGATGGCGGAATGGTTCTCCGTGCGCAATAAGGAGGAATTTAACCGGATTCATAACCACGGCACCTGGGCCGTCGCCGCCGTGGGCATGATCGCGTACGTGATGGGCGACCAGTCGCTCGTCGAAAAGGCGTTGCACGGCACGGAACTGGACGGAGCGGGCGGCTTCCTCGCGCAGCTCGACCTGTTGTTTTCGCCCGACGGATATTATATGGAAGGGCCCTACTATATCCGCTATGCGCTTATGCCTTTCTTTTATTTCGCCGAGGCGGTGCACCGCATGCAGCCCGAAGTAGGCATCTATGATTACCGTGACCGGATTCTTGGCAAAGCCCACTATTCGGCGGTGCAGACCGCTTTTCCCAACGGCGTTTTTCCGCCCATCAACGACGCTTCGCGGACCATGGACGTGGCGGCGCCGGAAGTGATTCTGGCCAATGCGCTCACCTATGGCCAGTACGGGGCGGACGAAAGTTTGCTTGGCGTCGCCCGAATTCAGAATCGGGCGATCCTGAACGGTGCGGGATTGAAAATAGCCCATGACTATGCCGCCCTCGACGCCCCGCCCGACATGAACTGGCCGTCTATCGAATTCACCGACGGCCATGACGGCGAGCAGGGGGGGCTTGGCATTTTGCGCATGGGGACAGGACAGGACGAATCCATGTTGCTGATGAAATACGGCGTACATGGCGGCGGGCACGGCCATTTCGACAAGTTGCATTTTATCTTTTTCGATCAGGGGCGCGAGGCGATCAAGGATTATGGTTTTGGCCGCTGGATTAATGTCGAACCCAAATACGGGGGCCGCTACCTGCCGGAGAACGAATCCTGGGCGATGCAGACCATTGCGCATAACACCGTGGCGGTAGATGGTTCGACGCAGAATCTTGGCGACGAGGACGCTGCCGAGGCGACGTCCGGCCAGCGCCATTTTTTCGAGGCCGAGGGGGCGCAGGCGAAAGCAATGAGCGCGCGCGCGGACACGCATTACGAAGGCGTTGCGATGCAGCGCACCATGCTGCTGGTTCGGGACGAGAGGCTATCGTACCCGGTGGTTATCGATCTTTTCCGGTTGGCAAGCGACGCGTCGCGTCAGTACGATTATCCGATTCATTATTCGGGCCAGCCTATTGCGTACAATCTCGATTTCCAGACGCGCGCGGGAATGCTCCATCCGCTCGGCGAAGATTCCGGGTATCAGCATATTTGGGAGACGGCGCGCGCCGCAACCGACGAAACCATCCGCTTTACCTGGCTGGACGGCCATCGGTATTACTCTATCGTGTCGGCCGGGGCGCCCGGCACGGAAGCCTTCCTCGGGCGTACGGGCGCCAACGATCCGAATTTTAACCTGCGGTCCGAGCCTGTGCTGATCGTCCGCCGACAGGCCAGCGACCATTTGTTCGCCTCGGTCATTGAGCCGCACGGTTATTTTAACGAAGCCCGGGAGCGGTCTGCGCAGGCTCGCCCCCGGATCAAGGAGGTGCGGGTGGTGGGACACGACGACAGGGGGAGCGTCGTTGAGATCGAAGGCGAGGGGGGGCTTTTCTGGCGCGTGATGGCGAACAATGGGCCGCCGTCCAAGACGACGGAGCACACCGTTTCTTTTGACGGAAAAACGTACGCGTGGACGGGTAATTTCAAGATCGAGTTCATCGATACATCCGCCGGGGCGCCGGACGAATAACGCTTGTTCGCCATGTTGCGCTCAGCGGTTTTCATTGCAAACAACAGGAAGGAGGTCGGTATGCCTGCGAAGCATAGACGCTATGACATGTCATGGATAAGAAAGGAGGTCTTTCATGTACGATGATCTGAAGGGCAAAGTAGCCCTTGTAACGGGCGGCGGCCGCGATATAGGCCAGGCGATCGCCCGGAAACTTGCCGAAAGCGGCGTTGCCGTCGCGGTCAATTATCGATCCAGCGCAAAGGAAGCGGAGGCTACCGTTGCAGCCATCGTGGAGCGGGGCGGTCGGGCCGTGGCTATCCAGGCGGATGTTACCCGGGCCGCCGAGGTCGAACGCCTTGTCGCAGAGACCGCCGGCGCCCTCGGAGACCCCATTCACATTCTGGTTAATAATGCAGGGGGATTGCTTGCCCGGAAAAAGGTGGCCGAAATGGACGAAGCGTTCTGGGACGCGGTAATGGCCGTAAACCTGAAGAGCGTTTTTCTGGCGACGCGGGCCATCTTGCCCCGTATGGCGGATGGGGGCGTTATTGTCAACCTGTCGTCGCTGGCTGCGCGAGACGGCGGTGGCGGCGGGTCGGTCGCCTACGCTGCATCGAAGGGGGCCGTGCTTACGATGACCCGGGGACTGGCCAAGGAATTGAGTCCCCGCGGCGTCAGGGTCAACTGTGTTTCGCCGGGACTTATCAACACCACGTTTCACGATACGTTTACCCCCGATGCGGTTCGTAAAAACGTGGCGGGCAAAACGGCTGCGGGGCGCGAAGGCGAATCGGCGGACGTGGCCAACGCCGTCGTTTTCCTGGCCTCCGAGGCCTCTGCGTATATCAACGGCGAATCGGTGGAGATCAATGGCGGGCTGTATTTTACCTGACCGCGCTCCCCGAAAGTACGCTTGCGGATCGTTGGTTCTTTCAACGCGCATACAAACCCTTTTCACATGACAGATTCGAACGCGCCGTCCACTCGTTGCTTCATAGAAAGCGCTGATGTGGCGTGGGAATCTCCGGATAAAGGCATTACCCGGCAAATTCTGGGGTACGACGATCAGCTCATGCTCGTTCGGGTGCGTTTCGAGCAGGGCGCCGTGGGGATGCTGCATAACCATCCTCACCGTCAGGTTTCCTATGTCGAATCGGGTTCTTTTGAAGTCGAAATAGGAGGGAAAAAGCAAGTACTCGCAAAAGGAGACTGCTTTTTTATTCCGCCCGACGTTCGGCACGGCGCGTTGGCCCTCGAAGCGGGATGCCTGATCGACGTGTTTGCGCCTGCTCGCGAAAGCTTTCTCGAAGGGACGTAGACGCCATGGACGCAACATGGTCCCGGTTCCCCGTCGCGTTGCCTTGATGCTTTACCAACCAACAGATATAACGGCGCAAGGAGCGTCGCCGCGCTGCATGGCTCGCCGGTCGAAGAACATATATCCCGGATACGCGGCTTCCCTGAAGATTTTCGGGATGGCGGTTTTTTTGTTGCTTTTCGGGACCGGTTGCCGCGAACGGCAGGATGTTGTCGAACTGCGTTTGGCGCATATCCTCGATGCGACGCATCCTGTGCACCAGGGGATGGCCTATATGGGGGATCGTCTCCATGCGTTGTCCGATGGCGCCATGCGGGTGAAAATATATCCGAGCGGTCAGTTGGGCAACGAGCGCGAGTCGGTTGAATTGCTGCAGCTCGGTACGCTTGATATGGCCAAAGTGGCGTCGAGCGTGATAGAGAATTTCGTGCCGGCGATGGGGGTGTACAGTTTGCCTTACTTGTTTCGCGACGAGGCGCATCTTTGGGAAATTCTTGAGGGCGAAGCGGGGCGAGCCATTTTGTTGCAAGGCGAGCCGTACCGCATTCGCGGCCTGTGCTATTACGACGCCGGTTTCAGAAGTTTTTACATCCATGATCGTCGTGTCGAATCGCCCGACGACCTGGCCGGGCTAAAAATTCGCGTGATGCGAAGCAATCTTTCGATCCAGACGATCAATATGCTTGGAGCGAACGCCACGCCCATGGCCTATGGGGAACTGTACACTGCGCTTCAGCAGGGGGTCGTGGACGGCGCGGAAAATAATCCTCCCAATTTTTATGGGTCCCGGCATTACGAACAGGCGCGTTATTATACTCTTGACGAACATGCTGCGCCGCCGGATGTTTTGCTCATCGGAACGCGCGCCTGGAACAAACTTACGGATCGGCAGCAAGGCTGGGTGGAGCAGGCCGTAGCGGAGTCTGTCGCGTATCAGCGGGAACGTTGGCGGGAAGCCACCGAGGCGGCGTTGCGCGCCGTCGAAGAGGCCGGCGTAACGGTGGTTCGGCCGGACAAAGATCCCTTTCAGGAAGCGGTTCGCCCCCTGTACGAATCGATTCGCGGCACAGCGTTGGGCGCATGGGTCGAACGGATTCATGCGCTGTCCCCGCCGCCGCCGGACGCCGTAGACGAAACGCAAACGTTGCCTTGAAGAGCGTATGCAAAAATTAACCCGCATCGTCGACGCCATTCTGTCCTGGTTCCTCGTCGCCCTGATGGTCGCCATGGTCGCGACTGTTTCGTGGCAAGTGGCGACGCGATACCTGCTTAACAGTCCCAGTTCGTACACCGAAGAACTGGCGAGTTACCTGTTGATCTGGATTAGCCTGCTGGGCGCGGCCTATGCGCTTCGGCTGCAGGCGCATCTCGGCATCGATATTCTGGTGCGGCGTTTTCGTCGTCGGCGTCGGCGCGCCGCGCAACGGTTCGCGTACGGAACGATTATCGTTTTTTCGCTGGTCGGATTGATTTTCGGCGGCGGGTGGCTTGTCTACGTTACGCTTGACCTGAATCAGCTTTCGGCGGCTTTTCAGTTTCCCATAGGATATGTGTATACGGTGCTTCCGCTCAGCGGACTGATCACCCTATACTATTCCGTCGTCGCGCTGCGCGAGATTCAGGGAGAAAAAAGCGGGGAGGCGAGCGACGAAGAAGCGTCTTGCCCCCAGCCCGTTGCCTGATCGCGATGCGTATTGCAACCTGCCCTGTTTCATGTCGGCCATGCGCTTGAAATCCTGACAACATGAGTTTCGCTATCGTCATACTGGTCGTTGTTTTTCTGGCGCTGCTTCTGCTGGACGTGCCTGTGGCCTACTCCATCGGCATGGCGACGTTGCTCACGATGCTGGTCACCGTTGATTTTACGCCTGCGGCAAGCACGACGGCCCAGCGGATCGCTACCGGGCTCGACAGTTTTACCTTGCTGGCGATTCCTTTCTTTATACTGGCGGGCAACCTCATGGGGCGCGGCGGGATTGCTCGCCGCCTTATCGCTTTTGCGCGGGCGCTTGTTGGCGCGCTTCCAGGCGGCCTGGCTTTCGTGAATATTATTGCATGCATGCTTTTTGGCGCTATTTCGGGTTCGGGCATAGCCGCCGCCGCCGCGATCGGCTCGGTTATGCACCCGAAGATGGTCGAAAACGGGTATGCGCCGAGTTTTAGTACGGCCGTAAATGTTTCGTCGGCCACGACGGGACTCATTATCCCGCCAAGCAATGTGCTGATCGTTTATTCGCTGGCCAGCGGCGGCGTTTCCGTGGCGGCCTTGTTCGTCGCCGGATATTTACCCGGCCTGCTGCTTGGGGGCATGCTCATGGCGGTGGCGGCCATCGTAGCCTATCGTAAAGGATTCGGAAAGGACGAACGCGTTCCCGTCCGGGAAGTATTCAAGCGTTTTGTGGACGCCTTGCCCAGTTTGACGCTTATCGTGGTGGTCATCGGGGGTATTGTGGCGGGTATTTTCACAGCCACGGAGGCCGCCGCCATTGCGGTTCTGTACGCGCTGCTGCTCGTTTTGCTCTATCGCGAAGTACGCCCCCGGGCGTTGCCCGCTATTTTGCTCAACTCCGTTGTGACGACCGCCGTCGTGATGCTGCTTATAGGTACTTCGCTGGCGCTGTCCTGGGTGCTTTCGTTCGAAAACATTCCGCAAGACGCCGCCAATGCCCTCATTGCGTTAAGCGACAACAAGATTGTCCTTCTGCTCGTCATTAATGTATTATTGCTTGCAGTGGGGACGTTCATGGACATGACCCCGGCAATCCTGATTTTTACGCCCATCTTTTTGCCTATTGTCGTTACGCTGGGGATCGACCCCTTGCATTTCGGCATTCTGATGGTCTTTAACCTGTGTATTGGCCTTTGCACCCCGCCGGTCGGGACGGTGCTTTTTGCAGGAGCGGGTATCGCAAAAGTGCCGGTGACGGATGTGGTTCGGCCGTTGCTGCCGTTGTATGCGGCCATGTTGCTTGCCCTGCTTGTCATCACCTTTGTTCCGGAAATTACCCTGTTCTTGCCGAGGGTATTCGGGCTTTAGGGATGCGCTGCTTAGATCCGCGGAGGGCAGCGGCAGCAAAGCCATGCAGGGAGGAGGGTCGTATCCGGGCGCTTTCAGGCTTGGGGCGTTCGGCAGATTTTCTTCCAACGAAACAAGGCGGCGCGCAACGTGTCCAAGAATAGATTATTCCCCCAAGATCGCTTATCGATGCAGAAGCCCTTCAAGCCTGTTGGAAAAAGTCAGCTATTGAGCCATGCCGTAGAGCGAGCTGTCGAAGATTCAATCCGGCAGGGGCAATTGGCTCCAGGCATGAGAATGCCGCCCGAGTTCCAGTTATGCGAACAGTTTGGGGTGAGCAGGACCGTTCTTCGCGAAGCGCTTCGCATGCTTAGCGGCAGGGGCCTGCTTCGGATCGAAAAAGGCCGCGGGATTTTTGTGAGCGAGCTCACGACCGAAACGGTGACGACCCCCCTGGAATTGTATCTTCACCAGAAACTGGGCCCGCTGTATTGGTTGAACGTGATTCGCGCTCGCCAGATTATCGAACCTGCCATCGCCGCCGAGGCGGCCCTGCACCGTACAAGCGAAGACCTTGACCGGCTGGAGCAGGATTTCCGGGAATTACAAGATTGCCGGAGCGGGAGCGGCGACCTTACCGCGCTGGATATGGCTTTTCACCTGCATATCGCCGAGGCGTCCGGCAATCCCGTGGTCCCGTTGCTCGTTCAGCCCATTCACACCCTGATGCCCCGGATCAAGACATCCGTTCATCAGGTGGTTATGGATGCGAGGGAATCGGCCATCGCGTGGCACGGAAAGATTTTGCAAGCGATTGCGGACGGCGTCGCCGAGGAGGCCCGCCTTTGCATGGCGCGGCATCTGGACGTGTCGGAAGATCATGTCCGGCAGGTCATGGAGGTTGAGGCCGCCGACGTCGCTGCCGCGCCGCAGGAAGAACCGCTGGTAGTCAGCGCGCCGTAACTTTCGCCCCAGGATTGCGTATAGCCCAAGGGGCCCCGTTTGTTTTCGATCCGCGGCCACGCTGCCTGGACCGGAGAATAGCCTCAATGTACGTATGCGGCGCGGGAGGCAAGGGAGAACCATGCGGGCCCCACGTCGGCCGGCGTCAGCGGCCCGCGCGCAAGCGTAGCGCCCTTGCCTGCCGCCGGGCCCGCGGGATCGGGTCGCCAGAGGCCGTCTTTCCCAGCGAGGAGCTTCGGATTTTCCCATTGTATGCCCTGGGGCAGGGGCATGCCGGGATCGGAACCGTAGAACACATTGCCGCGCCATGTTATGTTTTGAGGAGATACCCTGGCAAAGATCACCGGGACGGGGCTGTCTGCGTATACGATATTGTCCGTAAAGGAAACGCCTTGCGGCGGGAGGGACTTTTCCTGGTCCATTCCCATGCCGTACAAAATCGTAACGCGGGTATCTACGAACGTATTGCCCGCGATGCGGGCGTTCTTGACCTGGAAATATCGATTCAGCGGCGAATCGGGCACGCCGTTCATGATCGGGAGCGCGGCCCGAGAGGAATCTCCCCGCAAGCCTGCGAAATAATTATCCTGGACAAGGTGGTCCTCTCCGATGATTCGTACGCCGCCGGTGCCGTCGCGGCCGTTTCCAAGAAAAAAGTTCTGCTTCACCACGGCCCGGTTGCCGTGGCGCAGCGTAAGCGTCCCCTCGGATTCGAGAAATGTGTTGCGACGGTAGATGTTTTCTCCGGATTTGTTGGAAATGATTTCGTGCTCTCCACTGGCTCGCTCGAACAGATTGTATTCGACGACCGTGCGCGAGTCCTGCATCGAGCGGTGGCTTGTGCCTATGCGAATGGTTTCCCCTCCGTTTTTGCCGAGCGGGGGGCGAGGCCCGAAATGATTATGATCTATGCGGTGGTGGTTCGGCTTGTGATCCGGCGGATCTTCGAGCCATACGACGAGGGTGGCGGCGTCGTGTGTTTTCCCGGCGAAATAATTATGGTCCACGCGATTATGCGTGCCGTAGACGGAGACCCACTTGTAGCCGGTTAGCCAGTTGGGCGGGTTGTACGCTGTGACGGCGCACTGGGTAAGGCGGCTGTGATGCGCCGGTCGGTCCTGGTTCGTCCGGAAGGCGATCACATGCCCGTCTTGCAGCGCGCCCTGGTGGAACCACAATCCCTCTACTTTCAGGTAACTTCCTCCAATACGGAGCCTGGACGTTCCTGTCAGAATGACCTTGCCCGGGGTTTCCGCGCGTAACGTGATCGTGTCTCCCGCAGCGCCCTGGGCGTAGAAAGCAATGTTCGTATCCGTCCACACGCCGTTCGCCATGACAATGGCGTCCCCCGGATCCGAATTCGAGATGGCGCGGGCAAGCTCCGCCGGGGTTCGGACATACCGTTCTTGCTGAGCGAACGTTTCGGGCGTCCACGACAGCGCGGCGAAAGCCGCCGTGGCGGCCAGGCAGCCCAACCGGAAGATGGACAGTGTCTGCAAGGGCGTTTGGGGCAGGAAACGACTGCTCGCTTCCTGCCCCGGTTTATCCTATTTCAAGTACGTAAGCGTACGATGCTGGACCTGGTCGTTCACGCGAAGCCGGTAGACGTACAGGCCTGTCGCATGGCCGTCCAGCGAAATATCCGCGGCATATTCGCCCACCGCATGGTGCGCGCTCACCACGCTCATTACCCGGCGACCTAACATATCGTACACCTCCAGCGTAGCCAGTCCCGGCTCGTCGATGCGGTACGGGATGGTAGTCTGTCCATTGAAAGGGTTCGGATAGTTTTGCCCCAGCGTTATCTGTGTGGGCAAAACGATATCTTCTTCGCTCGAAGTGGTCCCCATGGACCATTGCGGATCGCCAATCGCGCCTCCCGTACTGCTCGCCGTCAACAAGGGAGAGTTGGCGGGAAGCGTAAAGTCGAGGTTTGCCGGATCCGCGAACATGGGGTCAACCTCGGTTATATTCGACATCGTCGCCCCGCTGGACAGTTTGATGGGGGATACTTCGAACAAGTTCGAATAGGTGATGCTTGAGTTGCCCTCGATCAGGACCGAGCCTTCCGTATCCTTATTGCTATGGGAAAGGATGCTGTTGGTTATCGTGGCGTTCAGGATGTTGCGGGGAAAGATGGCGCGTCCGTTGCCGAAACCGCAATTGTAACACGTCAGGCCATCCACCTCGAAGGCCGGTTCGGGCGTATTTGCGTCCTCGTCGCCGCCATCCACGTAAATGCCGTCCGCTTTCGTATTCGCGATGGTCGAATTCAGGACCTTGAAGACCTTGACGTTGTGAATTCCCATCGCCTTGCGGTCGCTCGACTCGTCCTTGATCCGGATGCCCTCCTTGCCGCTGTTGTTCAGCACCACATTCTCGAAAATGACTTCGCCTGCAAGGGTTTCTGCGTATTGACGGAGGAAATTGCCGTCGCCGCCCACCACCACGTCATGCAGGTAGCTGTCGATCACCTTCAGTTTCATGTCGTCCACCACGTCCATGTCGCTGCTGTTGCGGATGCGGAGCAGGTACTTCGCATTGAAATCGGTTCCGGCCTGCCCGTCGATCTCTATGCCGTGCAGGGTGAAGTCGTCGAATATGTCGAAGACGACGCGGGTGCTCTCGTCCGGTTCGTTGTTTTTGATGACCGGCTTCTTTTCCAGGCCGGCCGCGGCCCGAATCGTAAGCGGCGCCACGATGTTGATATTGTTGTCGTTGAGGTATTCCCCGCCGCTTGTGGTGAGTTCGATGACGTCGCCCGCCGCTGCGGCTCCTACGGCGTCCAGCAGCGTATTCTGTCCGGCGGCAACCTTGTGCACGGCGCCTCCTCCGCCGCCGCCTCCGGCGGGCCACCAGCGCATGTCGCCCAGATTCGAACCGTCTTCGCCCTTGCCAAGGACGGGCGAAGCGCTGGCCAGGGTAAAGTCCCCGTTGGCTGCGTCGGTGAACATGGGATCGACGGCGTAAAGCGATTCGACCGTGGGCATCGCCCGTTCGGCCGGACCTGTCCAGAGGCCGTCGTCGCTGACATTGAGCGTGTCGGTGAAGGCGATGCGCGCGCCGGTCACGAGCCAGGGCGCTCCCAGGGTCTTGCCGGTTGCATTGACCAGATCGTAGTTGCCCACCAGGATTGAATTGGTGATCTCGGCGTCTTCCACGTCTTTCAGGTTGATGACGTAATGTCCGGCGTTGTAAATCGTAACATGGTCGATCTTCACCTCAGGCCCGTCCGTGTTGGGGTCTTCGTCGCCGCCGTAGACGCTGATGGCGTCGTTCTTGATATCCCAGAAGGTGGAATGCGATACCTCGAAATACTTCACGTTGTAGAAACCGAAACCGCGCCGGTCGCTGTCCTCGTCGCGTACCCGGACCCCTTCCTTGCCCATATTTTCGAACAGACTATTTTTCACAACGATAGAGTCGGCCCAGGTGGAGCCGTAGGCGCGGAAGGCGTTGCCGTCGCTGCCGCTCACGATATCGCGAAAATAGCAGTTCTCGATTTTCAGCACATAGCCATTCTTCACGTTGGCGGCGTCCCCGGATCCTGAGCCGGTGCGGATGCCGTATTTCGCTTCGTTAAGCCCGTCGAATTCCAGCCCTGTAAGGGTCAGGTCGCTGTATAGCCGGATAATGTCCTTCGTGCCGTCGGTCCCGTTGTTCGTCAATACGGGGCGCTTCGCCAGGCCGGGCGCGGCCATGATGGTGAGAGGCATGTCCGGCTTGATCTCGTCGTCGTTGGGGTATGCCCCGCCGTCGGTAGTGAGCACAAGGATGTCTCCGGGAGACGCCGCGGCCACCGCGTCGAGAATCGTGTTTTGCCCTGCTGCAACCTGGATTTCGACCTGGGCGAGGGCGGGCGAAGAGGCCCATAGCGCAAGCGCGAAAAGGGCGGCAAGCGTTCGGAAATGCGTAGCAAGTCGGTTCATGGCGTTGGGTTCGCGTATGGTTTCGTTCATGACGGGAGCGCGTTTCCTGCACTCAGCATGTTATGACGCATAACATGTATGTTGTATGACAAGTTACATAATTAAACTTAAACCAAAGGGATTTTATTTACAAGGCTGCGGGCGTTTTTATTGAACGCGCACGATTTTGCGCGCGACGATATGCCGCTCGGCGTGCGTCAGCCGTACCAGGTAGATGCCGGGCGGGACGTGCGCGCCGTCGGCATTGCGTCCATCCCAATGCACTTGTTGTTTGCCCGGGACGCCGTTTCCTTCGGCGAGGGTTAGCACCTTCTGGCCGAGCAGGTTGAACACCTCCATTCGGTAGGTTCCGGCCTGTTCCAGGTCTATGACGAAGGAAGTGGCGTTACGGAACGGGTTGGGATAGTTATGCACCGCCAAGCCGGGCGAAGCAGGGAGTTCGTTTTTCGCTCCCAGCGCATGGGTTCCGATCGCGAGCGAGATCCGGTCCGCGCTTCGGTCGAACGGGACCTGTTCGCCGCGCACCTTCACCTGCGTTACGTTGGCCGCTCCCGGCCAGGATACCTCCAGTCGGAACGCTTTCGTCGTTATGCTTGGCTCGATGACGAGCGAGCCCGGCGCCCCGATATCCAGCGCAAGCGTCGCAGGGCGCTCCGTCTTGAGCGTTAACGGGCCGCTGCTGAACGCGGTGGCGTCCCGGAAGGCGAAATGCGAAAGATCGCCGTCCGTCGTTCGCGCCCACGCAAGGGTGGCGTCCGTCGCAAAGGCGGCAAGCGTTTGCGGCGCCGGATCGTGCTGAAGCATGAAAACATCGACGGTGTCGTTTTTTTCGAGCGAGGCTGCGACGTAGGCGTCCGTACTGAGGTCGGCGGCGACGGGTTGCGGATCGCCCGCCGCATTCGGGATCAGGAGTTGAAGGAACGCTGCGTTTTGCGCCGTTTGCGAAACCTCTACGTACTGTTCGCGCCGCTCGTCCTTGAACAGGCTGATATACCCGGCGGCGCTGGTCACGGATGCGGTTGCCGGAAAGAAGAAAGCGTCCAGGCGGGCGGCTTCCCCGTATCGATTGGGGAAGGGTTCCCATGAGGCGCGCCGTCCGTTGTGATCGAACCGGCCGCGTCCGTGCAGATAGGAGCGGTACGTATGGCTTGTACTGCCCGTCAGCAGGTCCGCCACAATGAAATAATCTTCGCCGACAAAGCCGACCGCCCGAAAAAGATTGGCGTCGTTCGGGCGTAGATAACTGCTTTGTTTTTCTGCGAAATCGAAGAAGGACGATTCGATGTAATGATGCGTTAACGGGGTGACGTTGTACGCGTAGGGCGGGAAGAACAAGCTGTCCGTCAAGGGTGGAAACCCGTCCGCAGTGACGATGTTGTGCGCCTTGGCCGCGGTGTACCAGGAAGCGCGCCGGTCGTCCGAGAAGCCGTTTGGGCCGTACCCTGCGTCGGGTGCGAGGATGGCGTCGCGGCCTCCGAGAAAGAAGGAAAGCTGATCGGGGTGGTTATGGTTGTCGGCCTCGGCTACGCCGTGGAACAGCAGATAGCGATCATTCGGCCCGCTGGTCCACTGGTTACGGAAGACGACCTGTCCGCTTTCGAGAACCTGCGTGGGCGAGTCCGCGGGCGGGGCCGACGGAATACGGTCGTCGAACAGGATGTATTCGTCGATTTCCCAGGTTACGTCTACGGTGGCTCCGGTGTAGTCCTCGTTGAAGATATGGGTGTTTTCGTAATTCCACTGACACAGGGCGGCGAAATCTGCGTCGGGATTGAGATCGGTGGGGCTTCCGCGGTACGCTCCCGCCACCATGTGCGTAGGCGCGGGTTTGATGTAAGAATCCTCCACGTTAGGAATCCACCCCCGACCGGTGCGTATTTTGATGGGCCACTCGAACGCCGGTTTGTAGTCCTCGAACAGGTTGACGCCGGAGACGTTTTTATAGTGCCACAGAAAAGGGATGAAATTCACGGCGTTATACATCCAGTAATGTCCCCCTTCCCGGTAGACCCCGTCCGAACTGAACTGATAGCGCGTGACAGAGTTGGCGGCTTCGAGCGCGTACTGGAGCCAATCCCGGGCGTTCGGGTGCTCCGACAGGGCCAGCGCGGCCGTCCCGATGGCCCAGGCCGGTTTGGAGCGATGATTATGCGGACGCGGAGCGAGTCGGCTGCCCTCGGTCAGGTTGTCGCGCAGATATTGAACCTCTTCGGAAATGCGGCGGCGAATCTCGGCGTTTTGCGCTGCGCTCAATTGATCGAACACCCAGTCGTAGGCCGCCGCGTAGTTTTGCAACCAGGTTGCGCGGTAAATCTCGTCGTACGGTTTTTCGCCTGTCTGGGGAACGTCTTCCCACGCGGACAGAAGCATTTCGATGGCTTTCTGCAGCGCCTGTTCCTCTTCTTCGATCAGCCACCAGAAGGCAAGGGTTTTCGCGGCGCGCGGGCGGTCGTTTTCGTCAAGGTCTCCAGCGTTTTTCGTAATGTATTTGAGCGCGTCGGCCCTGAAGCGCACCCATAGCGTATAGTATCGGGAGGAGGTTTGCGTTTTTCGCGCCCGGAGCAGGGGGACGTCGCTTGCAGCGAAATACAGCGATGGATGTATTTCGTTCGCTGGAAGCACCGGCGCGCTATCCACCGCGAAACCGCTGTACGTATCGTACTTCGGATGCTGCGCCCAAAGCAGGGTCGGGAAGAGGAAGGGCAGAAGGCAGGCAATGCGTTTCATGAAGGGAAACCTGGCGATGCTCGATGCATTACGCGCCCCATCGGCGGCCTGGGCGTCGCAGGCCCTGTCAAAACCGATATGTTGCGCCAAAGAGGAGGTTGTGCTTGCGAATGCGATTGTAGTCCACGTTGGATTCCCATCGATCCTGATAAAGCAATCGCTGAAAGTCGTACGCCAGATCGAACAGGGCGGGGCCTATGGGCAAACCGAGGCCGGCGCTGAAAGCGTTTCCGCGCGCCGTTTGTCCGAGGAGGCCGAATCCTTCGATTCGGAAGGGTTGCGGATCCTGCCGGAATCCTGCCCGAACAAACCAGTGGTTTCTTATTTCCCATTCCAGTCCTATGCGCGTTCCCCGGACGGGGCCCCAGTCGAGTCGAAGATACGAAAGGGTTTCCGGATCGGCTGGCGAGTCCCGCCGAAGCAATTCTTCGCCCGCCGGCGTTCGGACTTCCAGTTCTTCGTAGTGGCGTATGAAATAATCCACCGTCAACATGAGCGTGGGGGCTGGCCGAAACGACGCGCCGGCGGTGAACTTGAACGGCAAGGTGATTTCTTCCTCTTCCTCAAGCGTGTGCCTGGACGCATTCCCGTCCAGGTCTACGTAGGCTCCCTCGTAACGAACGCTGCGCGTGAGCCGAATGGGCAGTTGGTAGACCGCGCCGAGGCCCAGCACGTCTGTTTTCCAGTGTACGCCTCCAGCTGCAGTCCAGCCGCTATAATCCGAGGACCCATTCCATTCGATGGAGCCGTCCAGCGCGGTAAACGAGTAATCGTGCGCGTCCTCCCGCAGGAGAAAGTGTCCCCGGCTGCTGTGTCGCTGGATATCGTCCGAAGAGCCGTTCCACCAGGAAAAACGAAATCCCAGATGAACATGCGGCAAGATTTGCATTGCGACAGCAGGGGACAGCGCCCGGATGGCGCCTTCTCGTCGGCGTTCGAAAGACGACCACGCTACGTCTATCTCTTCGCCCGGGTTGGGTCGATCCACGGGGACAGGACGAAACTGGCCAATGTAGGGGGCCAGCACATTGTCGTTCCGATCATAATCGCTCAGGTCCGCGACGAGGCGCCACGCCACGCCAACCGTAACCGCGCGGTCGCCCAGGGAAAACGGAAAAGCGCCTCCTGCAAAGGCAGGATAGAATGCGCTCTGGGCGTGAGACCAGTCTGGCTCGGAAAGCGCGTCGGATCGATACGTTGCAGGATCGGAAAAGTATAGCGAGATGCCGGCGTAGTATCGATTGGGGTTCCAGTGCTGGGTTTCCGCCCAGTTGCGGGATTGCCACAGGCCGGCGACGGAAAGAGCGGGGCGCGCCATGTCGGCCAGGCCAGCCGGATTTAGCAACATGGCCTCCGGGTTGTTGCCGCCGGACGCTGCGAATGCGCCGCCCATGGCCCGCGCCCGCGTTGCGGAAGGATCCTGTTGCTGTATGCCTTGTATTGCGAGGGGCTGCATAACGCCCTGGGCCTGGACGGCCGGGACAAGCAGGAGGTTCAGCAAAAGGAGTCGGATTCGCATGGGCCTGTACTTACTCGAAAGAGAACGAAAGGCCGATGCGGTGGACGCCTGCGAAAGCATCGCCCATATCGCTGTAGGCATAATCCAGTCCCAGGTCCAGGGATCTGATCGATTGTTTCAGGCCTCCTCCAAAATTCAGCGAGGCCGTGTCGAAATTGTGCTGGTAGCCGCCGCGCAGCATGAACCGCCGCAGGAAAACATATTCCAGACCCGTTGCCCACTGCTGGTCGTAGTCGTTGGGTTGAATAAGGTCGAACGTAGTGGTCAGGCGACCGATGCCCGAATGGGCAAGCAATCCGTTGGCTCCGATCATATCTACGGCTCCTCCGATGCGAAACATCAAAGGCGCTGGATAATCTTCTTCTGCAAAGGAGACCGGCGAACCGAAGTTGATGACGGACGCCCCGACGCGCAACGAGCGAAAGCCCGTTTCATAGTTCATCCCGAAGTCGAACAACAGCGTCTGGCTCGAAGCAAGCCACAGGTCTTCGCGCGCAATCTTGACGGTGAATCCCGCCGCAAAGCGGTCGGTAAAGTTGCGGGCGTAGGTGAGGCCAGACACCCAGCTTCGCAGGGAAAACGACTGGCCGGTAAGGCCCGGATTGTAGACCTGCGTTCCGCCCTGTTCCACGAAGCCAAGCCGATCCACCCGGGTTTCCTGGAATTCGCCCATGTCCGCGAAATGGACATGGAAGCCAGCGTGTCCGAATCGGCCCAGCGAAACGCCGTACGCCATGGCATAGTGGGTTGCGTCGAGAAACCAGTCCACCTGGTCAATCGAAAGAGCGTGCCCGGAGGCGCGCGCCAGACCCGCCGGATTCCAGTAGAGCGCGTCCGCGCCGGAGCCCAGGGCGACATAGGCCGTGCCCAGCCCCGCCGCATGCGCGTTGGGGGTTACCTTGAGAAATTGCATGGAAGAGGTGCCCACCTTCTGGGCCCGGCTCGTCGTCGCCGCAAGGCAAAGCAGAAGCGCCGCGCTGCAGCGCAAGGCTATTTTTATCATGCCGCTCATTTGACGATCACGAATTTGCCCCGGTATATTTGTCCGTCCGCCGAATGCACGACGAAGAAATACACCCCGGAAGCGATTTCCTGATCGTTCCGGCTTATCTGAAACCAGGGCGTGGAATATTGCGCCGCGTTATGCTCGATCATTTCCACCAGTTGGCCGCTGTACGAATAGATTTCGATCGTGGCTTGCTCCGGAAGCCCATAGAAACCGATCTGGTTGCCCGGCGAATCGTTTCCCGTTCCGCCGCCGGTGAATCCGCTGTTCAGATAGAACGGGTTGGGCACGGCATGGACCTCGGCGAGCGTTTCGGCAGGTCCAAGTCCGGCCGTGGCTTGCGTCAGATTCGTTTTTCCGCTGGCGTTGCCCGCGGCGTCCACCGACGTTACGGCGTACCACTGCGATTCTCCGACGACCGTTTCCCGATCTATTACTTCGTACGTGTTTTCGTCCGCAAGATGTTCTGCGCTGCCTGTCGGCACTTCGGCCAGCAAGGTCCATGGTCCAATAGCGGCGCTCGATTTATATACGCGGTACGTTGCTACGGAGCCTGTTAGCCGGGGGTGCGCAAATCCTTCTTGCGCCCTTCCCCAGCGAATCACGGAGTGCGCGAATTCGTTATTGCTTATGGTGGCGACGGGGGCGGGCGGCGGACTGGGAATCTGGTACACGCCGTCTCTGGGATTGTCTTCGGGCCAGAGGGGAAGAACGGGGGGCTTGCCCGTATAGGCGTTGTAGGCCATGTCCGCTACGTCCTTCACCGTTCGCACGTCCGAATTTACATAGTCGGGATACCCGTAATCGCCGAGGTAATCTTGCGTAAGAATCTGCCCGGAGGCCGGGTCTTTCACTGGGTCGTTCCATCGCGGAACGAGATGCCAGGGCAGTTGTTCGTCGATGACTTCGCCAAGCCCGCCGCCTTCGTCCCATTCGTTGGGGTCTTCGGTGGCGCCGTATCCAACGACTTCCGCGTAAGAAAACTCGACTTTTTCTCCTTTTTCGAGGATGTAGGGGCCGAAAACGATATGATGTCCGACGGCTTTGTACGACTGTCTGAAATTGAATGCGCCTCGTCCGGTCCAGCGGAGCGAATCCGGATCTTCCGTTCCCTCCGGCGGCGCCCAGACCGTTTCCCGATAGGGCGTGTAGGTGCCGCTCCAGCGGGTGTACGGGACCAGTTTGGGCTTCATCTTGTCTTCCCGCGAGTTGCCGCTTTCCACCTTGTTCATAAACGGTTGTTTGAGCGTACCGTCGTCGTCGATCATTCGCTCGTTGGCGACGCGTGGGTCGAGCGCAAACGTTTCGCCCTCTTTGGCGAGGTGGTTCGTATCGTAGAACAGCATCTGGACGCCAGGCGCTTGCGGCGACATCAGCCCGCCTCCCTGCCGTCCCGATTCGGCGAATGTCGGGAAATACTTCGGCTCAGGCTTGCCGCCCTCGGAAAAGTCGGAATCCAGGCCGTTGCCGGTGTTGAGCACATAGCGTAACCAGCGGTGGCGGTCGAAATACCCGCGCAGGTCGTTTTTGTACATGAAGTCGTATTCCCATGTCCCGTACCATCGCTGGAAACCCAGCATGGAAGGCGCCACGCCGTAATGAAAGCCGATAAGCACCTCGTATAGCGTTTCGTCGGTATCCGCCGCGCCGTCGCCGTCCGTATCCCCCGTATTTTCGAAAACGTATTCGAAAATAATCAGGTCGTCGTAGTCCGGGTAGCTCCAGGCGCGCGTGGTGCGGGTAACGGTGACGCCCGTGTTTGTCGCCCATTTGGATACGATAATTTCTTCCGCCTCGTCCGGATCGTAATCAGGATTGAGCGCGCCGTCCTCCAGCAAGGGATAATTCTCGATTCGTTCGATGGAGAGGGGAAACGAATAGACGCCCGCAACGGTGATCGGGATATGCTGGCCGGAAGAGCCCCCGAACGAGTATAATCGCTGCGTAATATCGAACGGATTCGCGTCTTCGTAGGAGGCAGCGATGGAAATGCCGCCGCCTATGATGTTATGCTGCCCGCTGTACTGGAGTCCGTCGATTATCGTCGCGGAGTTGCCGGGCCATTCCATCAGGGGATCGAGCGTAATGTCGTGGTCGCGGTAGTGCCACTTGCGCCCGATTTCGCCCGTGTTGTAAATGGTTTCGTGCAACATGCCGCGCGTGTGCGTACGCGCTTCGCGGAGTTGCTGCGCCTGGGCCGTTCCGGCAAACGCCAGGCAAAGCGCCGCAAGCAGCAGGACGATGCGCTCCGTTATGGCGAATATGTTTTTTCGTTCGACTTTTTTCACAGTTCCACGACCAGTCCCAGGCGAGTAGAGCGAGGCAGGTTATTGTAGATGCGGAAGGTTTGCACGGCGGCCAGGTTGGGATTGTTGCTGTCCGGCAGCGCGTATTCGATGTCTTCTCCGTTTTCGTAGCGCCGCAGCGTCTCTGCGTCGAGGAAAACCCGGTTGTAGTTGTATATCCTTTTGTTGAACAGGTTGAATACCTCGGCGAAGATGGAGAGGCGCGTTCCTTGCCGCGGCAAGCGGAAGCTTTTGGTTATTTTGAGATCGGTGTTGTGTTCCGCCGGCGTTCGTTCCGTATTGAGTTTGGCGAAGTTGTCGCCAAGGAGTTCGCTGGGCGTGTAGGGTCGTCCGCTTCGGCTGTTATGAAGTATATTCACCCGAATTGCGCCGAGGGGGCGTTTACCCGCAATCGTTGGTCCCCAAGCGTTTGGCGTGTTTAGCCCGGCGACGAGGACCAGCGCGTGGCGCCGGTCGTAATTCAGCAGAATATCTCGCGCGGAGGGTGTTTGCGTCCGGTCGTTATCCTCGTCGACAATCGGGCTACGCCCCGTCGGCGAGGAATTTTTTCCTGTGGCCACAGAAAAATGATAGCGGACGGAGCCCGACAGGAATCCGCGTTTTTTATTCAGCCGCAAACTGAATCCCCGGATGTCGGCGTAGTCCCGGTTTCCCGTCGTTTCGTACAAGTTGTCGTTGGCGTCGATATAAACGATGCGCTGAATCAGGTTCTTGACGTCTTTGTAGTACCCGCTTACGTCCAGCGTAAAACCCCTTGCGAATCCAAACACCAGCCCTACGTCGTAGCTTTTCGTTTCTTCCGGCTCCAGGCGAGGGTTGCCCAGTCTTCTTGGCTCCACGGTTCCCAGGTTTTCGTTGAACAATGTGGTGCGCTGGCCAATCAGGTGTTCGAGGCCGGGTCGTTTGAGATAATTTCCGTAATTCAGGTGAAAAACCGCCCGTTCGTTGATCGGGAAAGAGAAGCCGAGCCTCGGTTGCAACCGCGCGACCAGCGGGGTTTTCGCCGTGGCCGCCGCTTGTTCGTCGATTAGCGCGGGGTTGTCAGGATCGCGAAAGGGGGAGAACGTATCGATATAGTATTTTACGTTCTGATCGTAGAAATCCAGGCGCAGCCCGAGGTTGGCGATCATGCCCTCGAATTCCATCTTGTCCTGCACGTAGAGGGCGCCTTCGTAGGGTTTGGCGGCGTAAAATTCGCGCACCGCGCTGGAGCGGGACGAATGGTTCAGGCGATTCTCTACGTTGATGTCGTACAGGTTGCCCTGGACGCCCGCCTTGATTTGATGATTGTTGGTCGCCTGGCTGGTGATCGATCCCGTCAGCGACCAGGTCCATGAATTTTCGTCGAAGAAATCGTCGTCCATGACGCCCGTCCGGAATCCGTCGTCCCAGTACAGCCGTTCCCAGACCGCGCGGTCGTAAATGTCGTCTCGAAAGCGATCCGGGTCGATTACGTCCACGCCTTCTTTCAGGCGCGTATGCATTCCGTTGAGATTGATCTCGTAGAATGTGCGGTCGCTAACGATTTGGGAGAAATTGAGCCCCAGGCCCGCGGACCGATCCAGCACCTTGTTCGCCCCGATTACCCGGTCGTATATCCACCGATAGAACCCGCCGGAAGAGTAACTGAATTCCTGCTGATAGGCATTGCCGTACAGGCCGTTGACCTTGAACTTGACCCCCGGAGTCGGTTTGTATACGTAATTGCCCATGACTTGATACTCCCTGTTCGGCTCCGGGGCGGGCAACATGGGCCATACGCGGTTAATTTGCGTGGCGAGGAACAGCTTGCTTTTGTCCGAAAGCGGCCCTCCGGTCGTGAAATCCACAAGGGCGTCCCACTGGTTGTCGTACTCGTATCCGATGTCGCGGTGCGTTTGGCGCCACAGGTCGTAGGCCAGCTGAGCGCCTGTCTCCGGATCTACCCGGGAGCCAAAGCCGCGCCCGACGGCGCCCTGCCAGCGAGGGCGGTCGTCGTTTTCCGGATCCGGGGATTGCCACCACGCCAGATTGTCCAGCAGTCGGATATAGGGGTTGGCCTCCGGGTCGTACACGCTGCCGCCAAAATGCTTGTAGTCGGGAATGCGCGTACGGAATTCGCTGCGGCTTTTCCAGGAGGTCCCGCCTTCTTTGGTAGAGATGTTGACGACCCCGCTCATGGCGTTGCCGTACTCGGCGGAAAACCCGCTGGTTATGACCTCGATTTCCTCGACCGCGCTCATCATGGGCGTGAAGGATCGGGACGAGTGAAGCGGGTTGACAATGCCCATGCCGGCCAGGACGTACAGTTCTTCGTTTGATCGTCCGCCCCGGAAATGCCCGTCGTTCACCTCGGCCTGCAAACTCAATACGCCGCCAAGATCCGTGACGCCGGGAATTTGCTCCACGTCCTCCAGACGAATAATTTCCAGCGTTGCCGTCTGGTCTACTTCCACATCGGGACGTTCGGCTACGACGACAACCTCGTCTCCCTCGATGGCGGTTTCGACCAGCGCGAAATCTACGGTCGTCGTGCGGTTGATGTTGACGACGACGCCGGTGGTTGTCACAACGCGAAAGCCAATGAAGGAGGTGACGAGATTGTAAATCCCGGGTTCAATGTTGAGAATGAAGTATCGCCCGTCTTCGTCGGTCGAGGCGCCTCGCGTGGTTCCTTCGATAATTACGTTGACGTTGGGGAGCGGCGCGCCAGTATCCGCTTCCGTAACGACGCCGGTTATTTTTCCCGTCTGCGCGGTGGCAGGCGGGGCTATTGCAAGCCCCGGAACGATGGCCAGCAGGACGATCAGGAGACGGGAAAACGGCATTGGGGGCGGGGATACGCGCGCCAGGGGGTTTCGGGGAATGTATAACATGTCATACAAGTTAACAATTGAAATAATGACTGGCAAGGGTATTTTCAGGTTCTGGCGAAATATTTTTTGGTTTCCTGGGCCTGTGCGGCCAAACCTTATTTTTTTAAGTCCAAAATTTCCAGCCTTACTTTTTTAACCGGACCTGTTTTGCCCCGCGGTTTCCCGGACGCAGCCTTGCCTTCCGCCGCGCTTTTCACCCCGCCGCAAGCCACAAAACAGCCGTCATCGCCAAGGGGCCCCGGATATTGTCGTTGCCGGGCAGGTTCGCTGCTTCGACCGCCGCGCCCGCCAGCGCCGCAAGGGCAGCGGTTCCCCAGGCAATATGCCCGAACGGCGCCAGTATGGCCCAGGCTGCGCAGGCAAAGACGACCGACCCCTGCACGGTGCGCCGCGTGCCGGGCCAGCGCGTACGCCCGAACCGCATTCCCGCCATGGCGGCGGCGGCGTCCGCAACCATGAAGGAGGCCAGCCCCGGCGCCGCCAGATCGACGGGAAAAAGGAGCGTAAGCAAGGTGGCGGAAAGCGCTATCCACGTAGCCCCGTTCAGGACGATGCTGCCCCCGACCGGCGGCGTTTCGCCGGGCCGCATCATGTATCCGAACGCGCGGCCAATGAACGCGGCGAAGCGCGCGGATTTCGCCCGAAGCGCATCGGCCCCCGCGGCCGTCGCCGACAGGGGGATCAGAACGAAAAGCGCAAGGGGTTTATCCAGCGCGTATATTCCCGCGGGGACGACGAGCGCAAGCAGGTGCAGTATTTTTCGCAGCAGTTCGTTTCGGAACGGGCGAAGCGGCGAAGGCATGGCGCAAGGCGGCGGGGCGGCAGCAGGACGGCAGGCGGCGGGTTCGCGGACGTCCGTCCGGATGCAGGAACAAGGCTCCCGCCCGGCGATGCTTCGCGGAAGCCAAACGCCCGGCCTGGCATGCAAGCGCCCCCGCCATGATACGGGAATCATACTTTTCGGCGCGCCCCTCGATCCCGTCCGCCCGGATCGCCCGCAATAATTTTTCCCGAAATCCCGTATTCTCCGCCCTGTATGCGGAACATCCGGGAGCAGGCGCCTTTCCTGCGTCGTTAGAAGATATTCATTCCATGCAAAACCCCGCCGATCGCGTCGCAACCGCTTCGCTTTCGCGCCACCGCCTGTTTACCGAAGCCTTCCGAACATGGACCCTTTTCCCCCGCTGCAAAACGACCTGCTGTTGCGCGCCGCCCGC
This sequence comes from Rhodothermales bacterium, assembly GCA_022825385.1. Classification (GTDB taxonomy): domain Bacteria; phylum Bacteroidota; class Rhodothermia; order Rhodothermales; family VXPQ01; genus VXPQ01. Next base: position 69,287 of record JAJDWX010000030.1, on the reverse strand, counting down.
GGCGAGGACACGCCCCGCGCGCCGGTCTGGATGATGCGCCAGGCCGGGCGCTATCTCCCCGAATACCGGGCCTTGCGGGCTTCGTCGTCGTTTTTCGAGGCGTGCCGCACTCCTGCGCTGGTCGCCGAAATCACGTTGCAGCCGCTCGAACGGTTCGATCTGGACGCCGCGATTATTTTCTCCGATATCCTGGTGGTTCCCCAGGCCATGGGACTGGAGGTGCGCATGGAAAAGGGGATCGGGCCGTCGCTGCCCGACCCGCTGCGCCATCCGGACGACCTGCGTCGCCTCGCCGCGCCCGACGTACCCGCCGAACTGGGCTATGTGTTCGAGGCGCTTACCGTTACGCGCCATGCGCTTGCGGGCCGGGCGCCCCTGATCGGTTTTTGCGGCGCGCCCTGGACGCTCATGGCGTATATGGTCGAGGGGGCGGGGAGCAAACAGTTCGCCCGGGCGCGTTCCTGGCTGCACCGGTACCCGGACGCGTCGAGGGAACTCCTGGGCAGGCTTGCGGAGACGCTTGCAGAATATCTTGTTCGCCAGGTGGAGGCGGGCGCCCAGGCCGTGCAGGTGTTCGATTCCTGGGCCGGCTTGCTCGGACCTCGGGAATTCGAGGCGTTTGCGCTGCCCTGTTTGCGCGACCTGGCCGAGCGGTTCAAGCAAGCGCATCCGGACGTGCCGTGCATTGTGTTTGCGCGCGGCGCGCATCATGCCCTGCAGGCGCTTGCCGATACGGCGTACGACGTCATTGGACTCGACTGGACGATGGACCCCGCCGCCGCCCGCAGGCAAACCGGCCCAAAGACGTTGCAGGGGAATCTGGACCCCGCCGCGCTGTTTGCGGACCCCGCGACGCTTCGCGCCGCCGTCCGCCGCATGCTGGAGGCCTTCGGCCCGAGGCGGCATATCGCGAACCTGGGCCATGGCATGCATCCCGATCACGACCCGGCGCGCGCCGCCGTTTTCGTAGACGCCGTGCATGAATTTTCCGAAACGCTGCGCAAGGCGGAATGAATGCTCCCGCCGCGCATATACCTGCTCCGGGCCAGGCCGATATTCCCGTCCTGTACATGGACAACCATCTGCTGGCGGTCGACAAGCCGCCCGGCTTGCTCGTGCAGCAGGACGAAACGAACGACCCGGATCTGCTCCGCCTCGGCAAGCGCTATCTGAAGAAAACATTCGCCAAGCCGGGCGAGGCGTTTCTTGGCCTGGTGCATCGTCTGGATCGGCCCGCCTCGGGGGTGCTTCTGCTGGCCCGCACCTCGAAAGCCGCCGCCCGCCTTTCGGAGCAGTTCCGCCGCCGGGCGCCCGACAAGGAATATGTCGCCCTCGTGGAAGGCGCGTTGCGGGGAGGCGGGACGCTTCGGCATGCGCTGGCCGCCCGTCCGGGAGGCGGCGCCCGCCTCGCGCCCCCCGGAGACCCCGCCGGGAAGGAAGCGCGGCTCCGGTGGCGTTCGCTTGCCGTGCAGGACAATGCGACGAGTTTGCTCCGGATATGGCTGGAAACGGGGCGCAAACACCAGATTCGCCTTCAGTTGGCGACGGAAGGGCATCCCGTCCTCGGGGATTTCCGCTATGGCGCCGCGCGGGAACTGGACGGGCGCAATCTTGCGTTGCATGCCTTCCGGCTCACGGTAACGCACCCGGTGACCCGCGAGCGCATATCTTTTTGCGCGCCGCCGCCTTCAGTCTGGGAGGCGCGGTTCGCCGGAGCCGTCGCGAAGGTCCTGGCCTTGCCAGGGCCGCCCCGCAGCATTGGAGATTTGCGTACCCGATAGCGTATCCGCGCGTATGTCTATGTCCCCCGTTCATAACGAAGCTTCCATTGCCGGGCGCATGCAGGCGTTCGTGCAGGAACTTCAGCGAACGATCCGCAGCGCGGTCGAGGCGCTGGACGGGCAGGCGACGTTTCGGGAGGACGCCTGGGACCGTCCCGGAGGCGGCGGCGGGCTATCGGCGGCGCTTTCCGGCGGCGCCGTGCTGGAAAAAGCGGGCGTCAATACGTCCGTCGTGCATGGCGAACTCCCCGAAGCCGTGCTGGCAGACCTTCTGGGCGGTCGGTCCGACGCGACGACCCGCTCGTTTTTCGCGACGGGCATTTCGCTGGTGTTCCATCCGGTCAATCCTTACATCCCTTCCGTCCACGCCAATTTCCGGTATTTTGCCCTGGGGGAGGATCGCTCCCGGCCGGTGGATCAATGGTTCGGAGGCGGCGCCGACCTGACCCCGTACTATCCTTTTCTTGAGGACGTGCAGCATTTTCACCGGACCTGGAAGGCGGTGTGCGACGCGCACGACATAGCCGATTACGAGGCGTTCAAGCAGCAGTGCGACGCGTATTTCTATTTGCCGCACCGGGAGGAGGCGCGGGGCGTCGGCGGCGTCTTTTTCGATGGCTTGCGGGACGCCCCGGAGGAAACGTTTGCCTTCGTGCGCGCGGCGGGCGAGGCGTTTCTGGGGTCCTGGCTTCCGCTTGCGGAGTGCCGCCGCGCCGCGCCGTTCGGCGAGCGGGAACGGGCGTTTCAGGCCCTGCGCCGCGCGCGGTATGTCGAATTCAACCTGCTGCATGATCGCGGTACGAAATTCGGCATAGACACCGGCGGGCGCACGGAAAGCATTTTGATGAGTTTGCCGCCCAGGGCCCGCTGGGAATACGCCTGGACGCCCGACCCCGAGACGGTCGAGGGCCGTTTGCAATGGTTTTTGCGCCCGAGGGACTGGCTTGCCCTTGCTCCCGACAGTCCGCCGCCGCGGAACGCCGCCGGACGTACGTAATCAGCGTATCTTAAAGGATACTCTGATTAAATCCACTTCGCTCAGCGCGTCACGTTTGCCTGACAAGTCGTCATGCTTGTATCGATGAAATCAGCAGAAAAAATCGTAGATTCGGTTCGTTGGGGATGTGACGCGCCCTTCGGGAGGCTGCGAGGGGCACGCTGGCTGTGTCATTCCTCATTATGTGGGGGCCTGCCACATCGCTTCGTCATTCCTTGCCAGCGCACCCCTCGCAGCCTCTGAGCTTCCCGGATTTAATCAGAGTATCCTTAGCGTCATCCTTATTGGAAACTTCAACGTCCAAAAGAAAACGCAATAGTATTTTATCTATAGTATCCCCGAAATAATTGTAGCGCCCCCGCTTTCGCACCCTGCTTCCCCTTATGACCCCGCGAGAATTTCTGAAAAGATATTCCTGGGACCGCCGTCTTGTAACCGGCGCGTTTTTCCCTTCCGATTCGCTGCGCGTCGAGCGGGGCGATACGGTGGGCGTCGTACTGTTTAATCTGGGCGGACCAGACAAAACAGAAGATATCGCGCCGTTTTTGTACAACCTCTTCATGGATCCCGCCATTATCGATATCCCGGTTGGGGGGGTGTTGCGACACGGGTTGTGTCGTCTTATCGCCCGGCGTCGCTCGAAGGCGGTAGGCAAGGACTACGAGGCGATAGGGGGCGGTTCGCCCATCAACCGATTGACGCGCGAGCAGGCGAGCGCGCTCGAAGAACGCCTGATGCGGGATTACGGTCGGGCGGAAGGCGTCGTGTTCCGAACCTATCCGGCCATGCGTTACTGGCGTCCCTTCAGCGAGGAGGCCGCCGAAAAAATGCAGCGGGACGGCGTGAACAAAGTCGTGTTGCTGCCGCTGTATCCGCAGTATTCCAAGACCACCACCGGGGCTTCGCTGGCCTACTGGCACGCGCTGAAGGAAGCCGGGGAAATACCGGACTGGGAAACCACGTCGGTGTTCGAGTACGCGGCGCACCCGGCGTACGTGCAGGCCGTTTCCGAACGCATCGACGAGGCCCTTCAGCGTTTTCACCGCTCCGAGCGCCCCAGCGTACAGTTGCTTTTCAGCGCGCATGGCACGCCGGTGCGGGAAATGAAGGAGCGCCGCGACCCCTATTGCTGCCTGATCCATTCGTCGGTGGACCGGGTGATGGCGCACCGCAACTTCGATTATCCCTATCATGTTTCGTTCCAGAGCAAGGTAGGCCCCATGGAGTGGTTGACGCCGAGTACGATCGACAAAGTGGAGGAACTTGGCCAGAAAGGCGTTCCCGCGCTTGTCGTGGTCCCGATCGCTTTTGTGACCGATCATATAGAGACGGCCTTCGAACTGGACGTGGAGTTGCGCGAGCGGGCCGAGGCGGTAGGCATCCATCGGTTCGAGGTCATGTCGGGCCTGAATTGTCACTCGCTGTTCGTGGAGGCGCTGTCGGAAGCCGTGGTTTCGCAACTTTCCTTTGCTCCTCAGAAGGAGGCGTCGCGTTCGGCGCGGGCGCCCGACTTGCTTTCCGGGACAGGGGATGTTTCGCGCAAGGCCCATGCGTTATGCCCTTTGCACGTGCCGCCCCGGCCCGCCGAGCGGCGCACGCGGTGCAAGCAATGCGAAGTGATCGCCGAGGCCAGGAGATGGGCTGCGCCCGCGCTTGCTTCCGCGCCCCCGCTGGCCCCGAAAACATCCGCGTAAGCCCCCTTTTTCTTTTTTGCCCAAAAGCCAGAGCGCAGGTTGCGATGTCCAAGTCCAGTATGGCGCTATACGAGCGCGCGCGGCGCGTTATTCCGGGCGGCGTAAATTCGCCGGTGCGGGCTTTTGGCGCCGTGGGGGGGACCCCGCTTTTTTTGCGCAGCGCTTCGGGGGCGTGGGTCGAGGACGAGGACGGGCGCCGCTACGTCGATTACGTAGGGTCGTGGGGGCCCATGCTTTTTGGCCATGCAGAGCCGTCGATCGTGGAGGCCGTGGCGGACACGGCCCAACGCTCGACCTCTTTTGGCGCGCCCGTCCGGCTCGAAGTCGAAATGGCCGAACTGGTTACGGAGATGGTGCCTTCCGTCGAAATGGTTCGCATGGTGAATTCCGGCACGGAAGCCGCCATGAGCGCCGTTCGGCTTGCGCGGGGCTTTACGGGGCGCGGCAAGATTGTGAAGTTCGAGGGCAATTATCATGGGCACGCCGATTTTTTCCTTGCGGCGGCAGGCAGCGGCGTCGCTACCTTTGGACGTCCCGGTTCGCCCGGCGTGCCCCTGTCTGCGATTCGGGATACGCTGCTGGCCCGCTACAACGACGCGGCAAGCGTAGACCGGCTGTTCGAAGCGCACGGAGACGATATCGCTTGCGTCATCGTGGAACCCGTCGCGGGCAACATGGGGTGCGTGCCGCCGGAACCGGGGTTTCTCGAAGCGCTTCGGAGCCTGTGCTCGGACCGGGGCGCCTTGCTGTTGTTCGACGAGGTCATGACCGGGTTTCGCGTCGCTTCGGGAGGCGCCCAGGCGCGCTATGGGGTCCTCCCGGATTTGACCGCGCTGGGCAAGGTGCTGGGCGGCGGGTTGCCTGCGGGCGCCTATGGCGGACGGCGCGAAATCATGGCGCATCTTGCGCCGTCCGGTCCCGTATACCAGGCAGGTACGCTTTCTGGCAACCCGCTGGCCATGGCTGCGGGAAAGGCTGCCCTGACGCGCATTCTGAAAGACGCTGCGCTCTACGACCGACTGGAAGCGCTGGGGCAGAAACTGGAAGAGGGCGTCCGCAAGAACCTCCGGGACCGGAACCTGCCTTATTGCTTCGCGCGCGTTGGATCTATGGGAACGCTTTTCTTTACGGATCGCCGCGTTACGGATTACGAAGGGGCCCGGTCCTGCGACATGGCGCGGTACGCGCAGTATTTTCACGCCATGCTGAAACGGGGCATTTACCTGCCTCCGTCTCAGTTCGAAGCCTTTTTTCTGTCGTCGGCGCATGGCGACGACGAAATCGAGCAAACGCTTGCGGCTCAGCGCGAAGCGCTTGCGGAAATTCACGCTTGACTTTAACGAACGATTATGCCGCAGGAACCTGGTATTTCGAGTTCGGGCGCTTCCATCGAGCGCGTCCCTGTCGAAATTTTCGACAACCCTGTGTCGCTGACGCGGAAGGTAGCCGAGCGCATCGCCCGCCTGATCCGGGAACACCATGCCGCCGGTAAAAAATTCGTGCTTGGGCTGCCCAGCGGTTCCACGCCCATCGGCGTATACCAGGAATTGATCCGGATGCACCGCGAGGAAGGACTGGATTTTTCGGGCGTGGAGACCTTTAGCCTCGACGAATATTATCCCATCGAGCGGGATAGCGTGCAGAGTTATTACCGGTTCATGCGGGAGAATTTCTTCGACCATGTGAACATCCCGGACGAGCATACGCACGCGCCGGACAGTTCGCTTCCCGAAGACGAGGCGATCGCCTTTTGCCAACGCTACGAAGACGCGATAGAAGCAGCGGGCGGGTTCGATTTTCTCCTTTTGGGCATTGGGCGAAGCGGGCATATCGGGTTTAACGAACCCGGTTCCGGTCCCCGGACCGCCGCTCGCCTCATCGTGATCGACGAAATTACCCGCAAGGACGCCGCCTCCGATTTTTTCGGGGAAGAAAACGTGCCTCGACAAGCCATTACGATAGGCGTCCGCTCGCTCCTTGCCGCCCGCGAAATCGTCCTGCTTGCGACCGGAGAGCACAAGGCCCCCATTGTCCGCCGCGCGGTGGAAGAAGCGCCCGACCTGCAAGTCACCGCCAGTTATTTGCAGGAACACCCGAACGCCGTTTTTTATCTGGACAGCGCCGCCGCCGGGGCGCTTGTTCGGACGAAAACGCCCTGGCTTGCCGGTTCCGTATCCTGGGATCGGCAGATGGCGAAGCGGGCGGTGATCTGGCTGAGCGAGAAGTTGGGGAAGGCGATTCTTACGCTGGACCAATCGGATTTCTACCGGCATAACCTGCACGAACTGGTCTATGCGTACGACAACATCGACAATCTGTGCCGTACGATTTTCGAGGATTTGCGCAAGCGCATCACCTACCCGGACTACCTCGTATCAGGCCAGTCGACCCTCGTTTTTAGCCCGCATCCGGACGACGACGTGATTTCCATGGGCGGCATGCTGGACAAACTGGTGGACAACATGAACGACGTCGTCGTGGCCTACATGACGAACGGTTCCGTGGCCGTTTTCGACGCGGACGTGCGGCGCTATCTTCAGTTTCTCGAATTCAGCCGGGATACGCTGGGCCTGGAGGACGGGGTTTGCCCGGATTTCGAAAAACGATGCGACGCCATCATGGCGTTTCTGGAAAACAAGGCCCCGGGCGAAGTGGACACCGAGGACGTGCGCGCCATCAAGGCGAACATTCGGTACGCCGAAGCCATCGAGGCCATCGAAGTGATGGGGCTTGGCAAGGATAACGCGCGCTTCCTCGATATGCCGTTTTACAAGACCGGACGGGTGCGGAAGGACCCGGTCGGGCCGGCGGACGAGCAGGTCGTGTTGCGTTTGCTGGAGGAAGTTCGCCCGGATCATGTGTTCGTAGCGGGAGACTTGTCCGATCCGCACGGAACGCATCGCATGTGCTACGAAGCGATCGGGGCCGCTTATCGGGCGTATGTGGCCCGCTATGCGGAGGAGAACGATTTCCGCCAGCCGCTCATCTGGCTGTACCGTGGCGCCTGGCAGGAATGGGACATTCACATGGCCGATGTTTTCCTGCCGCTTTCCAAGGCGGACCTGGACCGCAAGGTGGAAGCCATTTACAAGCACGAGAGCCAGAAAGACCGCGCCATGTTTCCGGGCGCGTACGACGAGCGCGAGTTCTGGCAGCGCGCGCGGGATCGGAATACGAATACGGCCCGCGCCCTGAACAAACTGGGCTTGCCCGAATTTTACGCGGCCGAGGCGTACGTCACGACCTTCGAATTGTAAGGCCGGGGCGACGACAGGTTGCCGGACGCCTTCGGTCAATCCGCGCCGCGGTTTGCAACCTTGTGCAAGGATACGCTGACTACTCGGGAATTTCCGGTTCGCCGAGGGCCATGTCTTCCGCTGCGGCTGCGTCTTCGTCTTCCTGCGCTTCGTTTCGTCGTCCGAAAAGGCGGACGAACAGGCGCCGCCAGGTCGAGAATCCCGTGGTGTACGAAAGGCCCGCTCCGGTTGTATTCGCGCTGTTGTCCGCCTCTGCGCCCAGCAGGAGGCCGTCTTCCTTCCGGTAGAACACATCCATGGATACGTGCGGCCCCAGGCGCACCTCCACCACGAATTCTTCCAGCCCGTTTCGGTGTCGGGTCTGGTCGTTGTGCACCACGCCCTCTCCCCGGATGATGAGCCGCTCGTCGAGCAACTGAAGCGCCACGCCAAGGGCCAGGCCAATGTCCCGGGCGTCTTCGCCATATACGTTCAGGTCCAGTTCCACGCCCGGAAAGGCGTTGTTGATATACCGGTTGATTTGTCCGGAGACCAGTTGCGACAAACTGTGGGCCACCAGGGTCCCGCCGCTTTTTCCCGTCAGCGGTCTTTCCTCGACCAGTATGAACGAATTCGTAAGAAGTACGCTGGTGGCGTACTCGGCCGCCCGCTCCGGCTGGTTGAGGAGCGCTTCCAGCCCTTCGTAATTGCCTATGTAGCCGCGTTTCTCCCGGTCCACGGAGAGCCTCAGATCGACGACAGGGGTTGTCACGCGGCCGCTTACGTCCAGTTCTATGACGAGCGGAATGAGCTGGCGCTGTTGCGAACCGTATCCCAGTCCTTCGGGGGAAGCGCGCGTGCGGTAGGAGGCCACGATATCCATGCGGGCGTTGAGCGGATCGCCGTCCCAGGAGATGTCGCCGCTATCTATGGCGAATCGGCGGGAGAACAGTTCGGCTGCCGTAAACAGGTAGTCTCCGGAGGTTACGTTGAAGGAGCCGAACGTATAGAATTCGCCCTGGGTGCGTCCCAGCTGTACGCGGCCGTTTCCTCGCGCGACGATAACGTCGCCGAGGAGCGGATCGATGACCAGGTGTACGGTGGTGCCTTCCGGGCTCAGGATGTTTACGTCCATGCTGAGGCCGTCCACGAAGGGCCGCCCCTGGGAGAGGCCTTCCGGGCGCCGGCCCTGTTGCGCAGGATCGCCCCCAAGCGGGGCGTACTCGGTCGAGTCTGCGAATACGATAAATCCGGTATCCGTGTTTTGGGCTGTTTCGGCGACCGGAATGTAGAGTTGGCTTCCCGAGGTCGTCCTTAATTCGCTGGAGGCCAGCAGCGCGCTGGAGGCGGCCCCCTGGAGCGAAATGTCGCCGGAGGCCCAGATGCGTCCGTAGAAAGGCAATTCCCGCGAATGGCGCACGTTCATCACATTGAGCCGGTCGAGCGTTCCTTCAAGGTCGAAGGAGAAAAACTGGTAGTCGTTGAACAGGATGGATCCGCCTACGACAGCGGTTCCGTTGCGGGTGTCGGACAGGTTCAGGTTGGCGAGGTGTACGCCCCGCCTGTCGACGACCAGGGGGCCGCTTGCTTCGTAGGCGAGCTGAAATTCCGGAACGCGAAATCGCACTGCATGCAAAGCGAGGTCCGCGCTGAAAACCGGCCTTGAAAAATCTCCCCCGATATGCCCGCTTCCGTTGACGTATCCGGTTACGTTCGCAATGGCTTTGCCGAACAGGCGTTCGAAGAAAAAAGCATTCGCTTGCCGGATGCGCGCGTTCAGGTCCAGGGCGCCCGGGTCTCTGGTCGGGGAAGCGTTTTGCGGCCCGGGAAGCCGGAAGGAGCCGTTCACGGCCAGATCGTTCTCGTCGGGCAGGAGTTCGCCGTCGCTCGTCGCCGAGGGCGCGAGGCGGGCTTGCAGGGCAATGTTGGGCGAACCGGGAATATAGCGGCTGTCCAGCGTCAGGTAGCCCAGCGGACGTCCTTGGTACGTCAGGGCGTCCACGAAAACCTGGCCCGTGAGTTCAGGTTGTCGCCCCCAGCCGGTAAAGGCCACCCGGCCCCCGAGCCGCCCATCGATGGCATTGCGCAGGCCGATCAGTTCGCCCGCGTCTTGCATCCGAATCGCTTCTGCATGGACGAACAGCGTGTCCTGCGGCGCTGCGGAGAGCGTACCGGTAATATGCAGTCCCTCCGCCTCCGAAAGGCGGTTGCCCTCCCGGACAATGCGGATGTCGGCAATGCGAATCGCTTCCTTGTAGAAATCGACGCCCCGGTTCTCGGTTGCGGTCCACACCTGATTTTTGGCGGCGATCCGAAGCTGCTCGATAAACAGGCGATTGCGATCCGGCAGCATATCCATGCGGGCGCGCAATTGCCATGGTTCCGTGGCTCCGGGCATGCTTGCCTCTGCCGCAATGCCGAGGGTCCTGTTCTGAAAATCGCTCTCCAGGGAGGTCTGTCCGAGGCGCCGCCCCCGGATGCGCATATCCCGAACGGTGGCGGACAGGGCGGATTGCAAGGTGCGCGCGATGGCGTTTGCATCGTTGCTTTCGGCGGACAAGGCGCTTGCCATGCCCTCGATCAGGATATCGTCGATCCGTAGCGAATCGGCGTGCAGCTGCATGTCGAGATCGAATCGGTCGGGGGCCAGCAGGAGGCGGCCTTCGGCGCGGAGATCCGTGTGCACGACGGGCAGGCCTGGCCACAACGCGGCCAGAATATCCGAGCGCAGCATCTGCGCGCGTACTTCGAGTCGCCTTGCTTGCAAAGGGTCCGCTGCAAGGCTTCCGGCGCGTGGCCCGGAGGGCGGGGCAGGTATGTTCGTCGCCGTCGGGCGATACGGTTTCGATATTTCGCGCGCGGCTTCGCGGGCAATGGCTTTGCCCCAGCGCCGGGCAAGCTGCGCGACCGGCTCCAGCGCCACGTCGCCTGCGATGTGCACGTCCGCCATATCGCCCGTCAGCGCGATTCGCGATTCTGCGCCGTCGCCCGCGCTGTTTTGCCGGATCGACAAAGCGGAACGATGGGCCGGAATCGTCCTCCGGATTGTTCCCGAAGCGAGGACGGACGGCTCGAATGCAATCTCCGCGGCCGCCTCGAAATTCGTCCGCGATACGCCGCTTCCTTCCAGTTCGAACCGCGTGTCGAGCGCGGAGAACAGCGAATCGTTGCGCAGGATATTGCCTATGTCCAGCCGGGTCGTTGCGCCTTCCGCGCGGTATCGGGCAAGGGTTGCTGTCCGGTCTGCTTCGAGATTCGCTTCCAGCAAGCCGTCGCCCTCCGCGGCCATAACCGCGCCCCGAAAGGCCCGGGGCGTCCCGGTTACCACGGCATGAAGCGTATCGAGGCGGCGGAAAGCCGCATGGGATCGGATTAACGACAGTTCGGCTTGCCCGCTCAGCTGCGAAAACGTCGCGCCCGATCCTTGCAAGGCCAATTGTCCTGTGAGGTCGCTTGTCAGGCCCGGTTTTCTGAGGATGCGGCCGGGATCCACATGCTCCAGGTCCAGCGCGCTTTCTATGGAAATGCCTTCTTCGCCCAAGGCGATCCGGGCGTCGCCTGTAACGCGTCCGGCTTCGGTTTCGATCATGAATTCGTGGACGCCTCGCCAGCGCGCCGCCGTTTCCCCGTCGCGGAAATGCGCCGCGCCGCGGGCATAGCCTGTGAAATCGATGCGGTCCAGATGTTCGAAGGAGGGGATGTCCATGGCGCGCCGCAAGGAGCGTATGTCCCGCTCGTACAAGCGGCTTTCCCGAATGGCCAATTCGTAGTCCAGCGAATCCGGCAGGCCCAGCAGCGTTCCTTCGATGGCCAGCGCGGAAGCGTTTCGTTCCAGGTCGATTCGGTCCACGACCAGGGCTTCGACCGGCCCCCGGACGCTTGCAGCCACCGTAACGGTTTCGAGCGGGGGCAGGCCCGGAAACGCCCGCCGCATTTCGTCGAAGTCGATCATACTGCGATCCATGCGGACCTCCAGCGCGCGAGACGTCGCCGCGCCGGAAAGCGCGTCCGCAGGGGATATCGAGCCGTCCAGGCGCAGATCGCTCCGGGCTGTGCGCACCTGTATGTCGCGAAGGGCGATATGGCCTTCCTGCGCGGTCAGCCGCCCGCGCGCGCGGGCGATTTCCATATCCGGTTCGACAAGCCGGGCGCTGAAATCGAGCGCCTCGACGGTTTTGGCTTCCGGCGCCAGGTCGATCGCGAAGCGGGCGTTCACCTCTTCGAGGGACGCGTTGCTCCAGTCGAACCGATTGTCGGAAGCGGCCGGCCGATCCGATTGCGTTCGGATGCTGCCGTCCGCGATATGCACCACGCTGGACCGGAACGACCAGGGATTCGGATTCGACCGGGACGTATCGGCGGCGGCCCGGAAAACGTCGGCGATATTCCAGTCGCCCGACGCGTTTCGCTCCAGGCTGAAACGGGGCCGCACGAGCGTAACGCGCCCGATCGACACGGTGCGGTTAATCAGCGAACGCCAGGTCGGATGCAGAATCACCGAATCGATGCGGGCGACTGCGGCGCCTTCGGCGTCGCGCACGACGACATGCTGCGCGGTAAGCCGTCCGGGGACGCTCCCCGACAGTTCGCCGATCTCCAAATGTCCCGACAGCGCGCTGTTCACCAGGCGCTCGGTTCCCATGCGGAGCGTTTCCCGGCCTTGCTCCGTGCGGGCCAGGGCGAAGAAGGCCAGAACCCCGAACAGCCCCGCGTACAAGGCGAACCGCGCGAGACGGCCCAGGGTGCGTATGATGTGGCTGGAGGGCAAGGCGCAGAGAAGTTTGATAAGACAGGTACGCTCTTGTCTCGAAATAGTGCCTGCGCAGGTACGGTTTTGGTTAGGGCGCCCTTACGATCAGCCGACGACTTCCTGCGCGAACGCCCAGGCTTTTTCCACCAGGCGGGGCGGTACGCTTCCGTCCACGAAGGCCCGCCCGATCCGGTCGAGCAGGACGAGCCGCGCGCCGCCGCCGCGCACTTTTTTGTCCTGCTTCATTGCCTCCATGAGGTCTGGTATAGCGAGGGAGGCAAGCCCCGGAGGGATCGGGATGCGCCGGACCAGCCGATCAGCGCGGGCGCGGTCGAAATCCGTCGAGACCTGCGCGGAAAGATACAAGGCGGCCCGCATGCCTGCCGCCACCGCTTCGCCATGCGTATACGCGCCGTATCCGGCGACCTTTTCGATCGCGTGCGCGAACGTATGGCCGAAATTCAGGATAGCCCGCCGCCCGGTTTCGAATTCGTCTTCCCGTACGATCCGCATTTTGACGTCGGCTGCGCGCGGCACGATGCGTCCCGCCGTATCCTCGTCGCGCTCGAACAAGGCGTCCGCCGCCGCTTCCAGTTCCGCGAACAGCGCCTCGTCTGCAATGAGGCCATGTTTGAATACCTCCGCAAGGCCGCTGGTCCATTCCCGGGCGGGGAGCGATGTCAGCACGGCCGTATCCGTCAGGACGCCGGCAGGTCGATAGAAGGCCCCGATCAGGTTTTTGCCTGTGGCGTGGTTAATGCCCGTCTTGCCTCCGATGGAGCTATCGACTTGCGCGACGAGCGTGGTGGGAACCTGAAAAAGCGGAACCCCGCGCAGCAGCGTGGCCGCGGCGAAACCGGCCAAATCGCCCACGACGCCCCCGCCCAGCGCTACGACAGGGACGCCGCGCTCCATGCCCCATGCCAGCGCCTGGTCGTAGATTTCAACGAGGCGGTCGTGCGACTTGGTTGCTTCGCCAGGCGGCAGTGCGAGGAGGCGCGGCCGGATCTGTTCGGATGCGAGACCTTTGCATACGGCGTCGCCGTACAGGGCCGCTACGCGCTCGTCCGTGACGACGAGGCACCGCCCGGCCTCGACGCCCCTGGAGCGCATGAGCCGGGGCAGCGTGTCGAGCGGAGCGAAAGAGACAGGTACAGGCATGGCCGTCGGAGCGTGTTGAAGAAATATAAGAAATGTAACGGGTCAGGGGGAACCGCGCCCCGCCGGAGCCATAAGAAACATACGTCGTAATGTAGGAACGGATTGAACGCAACACACTGAGGCGTCGCATGGCCATCGCAAGATTTGTCGTAACGTTAACCGTTCTGGGCGCCCTTGTCGGCGGGTGCAGCGCGTCGAAAGACATGGCCGCCGAGGGGGAAGACGCCACGCCGGATTCGCTCCTGTACGGCAAGGCCGTATACGTGCTTGTCGATGGCAAGGACGCCGGCCCCGTTCCCCGGACCCTTCGCTTGTATCGCAGCTACGGAACGCGCGAAGTTACGCTATTCCAGCGGGGCAAGGAGATTCGCAAGTACGAAATAGGCATTTCCGCCACGTCGGAAGGGGACCAGGCTCGTATGGGATTCTGGAGCAGCCGTTCCGCCGACGGGGAAACCTACGATGCGCGTACCCTCCCGCGCAAGGACGAGGTATACCAGATTCCCTTCTCCGAATACCCCATGCGCATCGAGGACCATGAGTATGGCCTCACCATGCTGATTCGGGAGTAGCGCTCCCCCGGCGTTTCGATTCCGGGTTATTCGTCGGAAGCCGCCGGTTTTTTCAGCGCGGTGATTCCCGCCCCTCCGTTCGGCATATTCAGCCGGACAATGAAGGCCTTTCCGGGTTCTATATTCTTGTAGACCGCCTCGAATTCCTTCATGTCGCGGACTTTTTTCCGGTCGATTTCCGAGATGACGGCGCCGCGCCGAAGGTTGGCTTCGCGCGCCGCGTAGCTGGCGGGGTCTACTCCCGTAACGATCACGCCCTCGGGCGATTCCTCCTCGAATCCCGCCTCGCGGGCCAGGTCCGGGGTCAGGTCGGCCAGCGTGACGCCGAGTTCGTCTGTCAGGCGCTCCTCGATCGCCTGCGGCGCGTCGTCGTTGTCGGCCCGCGCGCTTTCCTCGTTTTCCCAACCGCCCAGCTCCACGCGGAAGGTTTTCGATTCGCCCTCCCGGTTTACTTCTATCTCTGCCCGCTCGCCGGGCTTCATGGCCCCGATCCACAACGAAAGTTGCTGGTGATTTCGCAAGGCCTTCCCGTCCAGGCGGACAATAACGTCTCCCGGACGAATGCCTGCTTTCTCGGCTGCGGAGCCTTCCATTACGGATCCGACCACGGCGGCGCCCTGCGGCAAGTCCAGGGTTTCGATCAGGGCTTCGCTGGCGGGACCGTAGCTTACGCCCAGTTTCCCGCGCCGTACGCGCCCGGTAGCCATCAATTGGTCGGCTATGTTCCGCGCCGTATTGACCGGAATGGCGAAACCGATTCCCTGATATCCGCCGGTGCGCGTAATGATCGCCGTATTGACGCCCACCAGTTCGCCGCGCAGATTAACCAGCGGACCGCCGGAATTTCCCGGATTGATGGCGGCGTCCGTCTGAATGAAATTATACGTGGGCGACGGGCCTCCGCCTGCGTCGTTGCCCGGCATGTCGTTGCCGCCCCGAATCCGTCCGGTGGCGCTGACAATGCCCGCCGTAACGGTATTCCCCAGCGAGGCTTCGATAGGCGATCCAAACGCCATTACCCATTGCCCGACCTTGACGTCGTCCGAGTCGCCCATTTCGACGAACGGCAATGCGTCCGCCTCGATCTTGATCACGGCCACGTCGCTTACCGGGTCCGCCCCGACGACCTGCGCCTCGTATTCCGTGCCGTCCATGGCGATTACGGCCAATTCGTCCATGTTCTCGACGACATGGTTGTTCGTCAGAATGTGTCCGTCCGGGCGGATGATTACGCCCGACCCCAGCCCGGTGCGCGGCATGGGCGGCATCCGGAATTCAAAATCCCCGAAGAAATCCCCGAAGGGCGTATTCTCGAAAGGATTCTCCCGGGGTTCGTCCGAATCCCGGTCCTGGGGAATGTTTTCGGTCCGTATCTGCACCACCGCCGGATTGACGCGCTCGACGACTTGCGTGAAGGCGTCTTCAAGCGTTGCGGCGCCGGACGGCGCATCGGAAAGCGGCGCGGTATCGGCGGCCCGGGTTTCTGCGTCGGCGGCGCTTCCGAAGCCGAATACGTTGGCTCCCATCGCCACGAAAAGTCCGCCGGAAAGGAATACGGCCGCCAGGGCGGCCAGCGAAACGAAACGATTTTTTTCGATGCGCATGTTTCGAATGGGCATTGAGGGGGAATGATGGAATCGCGCGAGGGCTGCTGCAACGGGCGCGCGGCGCCCTGTCGCCCTGCGCCGAAAAAACGCGCCAGCCGCGAAATTATTGCAAGGAGGGTATGGCGCCGTCCATCGTTTGGTTTACGCGCCGGGTATGCCGGGTTCCGTCATCGGTCGTACGTCCAGGATGGCGTCGATATCTGCTTCCGGGAGCAGATTCATTTCCTCGAGAACGTCCCGGACCGAGCGCCGTTCGCGCGCCGCCTTTTTGGCGACCTGCGACGCTTTGTCGTACCCGATGGCGGCGTTGAGCGCCGTAGCGATCGACGGATTCAGTTCCAGCAATTCGCGGCAGCGCGCGCGATCCGCCTCGACGCCGTCTATGCATCGCGTTCGGAATGCGTCGCACGCGCCCGCGAGGATCAAGACGCTCTCCAGCATGCAGTGCGTCATCACAGGCATCATCACGTTCAGTTCGAGGTTCCCGTGCTGTCCGCCGATGGAGATGGTCGCATGGTTGCCCATGACGCGGGCGCAGGTCATCATCATGGCTTCGCTCAGCACGGGGTTGACTTTGCCCGGCATGATGGACGACCCGGGCTGCACCGCGGGGAGCCGGATTTCGGCGGCCCCGCTCGTGGGCCCCGCGCCCAGATAGCGCAGGTCGTTGGCTATTTTCATCAACGAGACGGCCAGCGTATTGAGCGCGCCCGAGGCGCTCACGTAGGCGTCCCGTGCGGATTGCGCTTCGAAGTGGTTTTCCGCTTCGCGAAACGGCAAGCCGGTCAGTTCGGAAATCGTGGCGATGGCTTGTTCCGGGAACGCTTCGGGCCGGTTGATTCCGGTGCCGGTCGCCGTACCGCCCAGCGCCAGTTCTTCCAGTTCCGCGCAAGCGTTGCGCAGCCGGCGAACGCCCTGCGCGACCTGGTATGCGTAGCCTCCGAATTCCTGCCCAAGCCGTACGGGGGTGGCGTCCATCAGGTGGGTGCGTCCGCTTTTGACAATGTCGTCGAACGAGGCGGCCTTGTTCGCAAGCGATGTTTCCAGCCGCTCCAGCGCCGGGATCAGCGCGCGCCCGATGGTCATGCGCGCGGCCACGTGCATGGCGGTCGGAATGACGTCGTTCGAGGACTGCGATTTGTTTACGTCGTCGTTGGGATGCACAGGCTTTCCGCTGAGCGCTTCGCTCGCCAGCGAGGCGATGACCTCGTTGGCGTTCATGTTGGTGGACGTGCCGCTGCCAGTCTGAAAAATATCCAGCACGAACTCCTCGTCGCACTGTCCGTCCATGACGCGCTTCGCCGCGCTTGCAATGGCGTCCGCCTTTTCTTTCGAAAGCGTATTTAGCGCCCCGTTTGCCCGCGCCGCGGCGTATTTTACCATGCCGAGGGCCTGGATGAAGGCCCGCGGGAAACGCAGGCCGCTGATCGGAAAATTTTCGGCGGCGCGTTGCGTTTGCGCGCCATAGCGCGCGCCGATCGGTACGCGAACTTCGCCGAGCGAATCGGTTTCAATACGATATTCAGGCATGGATACCTCCACGATCAAAGGAATAAATATACGGCGTACGCCATGAAGATAATCACTTCTGTACGGAAGATGCAGGCCTGGGCCAGCAAACGCCGCGCCGCCGGACGCCGCATTGCGCTCGTGCCCACGATGGGAGCCTTGCACGCAGGACACGAGGCGCTGGTTCGGGCGGCGACGTCCTCGGCGGACGATGCGGTCGTATCCATTTTCGTGAACCCGACGCAGTTTGGTCCCGGAGAAGATTTCGATATCTATCCGCGGCCCTTCGAAAAGGACGTGAAATTGCTTGGCGCGTGGTCTCCCGACGCAGTCGCGTTCGCGCCCGAGGCGGGGGAGATGTACCCGGAAGGCGTACAGGCAGACCGCCTGTCTGTTTCCGCGGGCGCGCTGGGGCGGCGTCTGTGCGGCGCGTTTCGTCCGGGCCACTTCGACGGCGTCGCTACGGTCGTGCTGAAGCTCTTCCATGCGTGCCGCCCGGACGTGGCTGTTTTCGGGTTGAAGGACGCGCAACAGTTCGTCATTCTGCGCAGGCTGGCGCAAGACATGCTGCTGGGTATCCGGGTGATGGGCGTCCCGACGGTTCGCGAGGCGGACGGGCTCGCGTTTTCGTCTCGCAACGCGTATCTGTCTCCCGCCGAGCGCAAGGCCGCCGTCGCAGTCCCGCAGGCCGTGCGCGCCGCCCAGGAGGCTATTGGCAGGGGGGAACAGCGCCGGGCGGCGCTGGTTGAAGCCATGCGTTCGATATTGCGCCGCGCCGCCGATGCGCGCGTCGAGTACGCCGAGGTGGTGGATGCGGACACGTTGCAGCCCATGGAGGCCATAGCGCCTGGACAGCGCGTACTGGCCGCCGTCGCCGCGTATTTCGGAAACACCCGGCTTATCGACAGCGTGTTTACGCAAGCCCCCGCCGCAGATTCGGCGTCGCCCCGCAAACCTTGACGAAATTTTCTGCTATGCGCTACGCCGGCGCCGCAAGCCGGGTATGCAACAAGGCAGACAAATCACCGTATAGCCGTATCAGGCATGACCGTTACGATGTTCAAAGCGAAGTTGCAGCGCCTTCGGGTTACCGAAGCCGATTTGTATTACGAAGGCTCCATTACGCTGGACGAAGCGCTGCTCGAGGCGAGCGGGATTCTGCCCTACGAAAAGGTGCAGGTGGTGAACGTAAATAACGGTTCCCGCCTGGAAACCTACGCCATTCCGGGACCTTCCGGCAGCGGCGTCGTCAAGATGAACGGCCCGGCTGCCCGTTCCGCGGCGCCCGGGGACGAAGTCATTGTGATTGCCTATGCGGATATGACGCCCGAGGAAGGCCGCCGACACCGTCCCCGCCTGGTGCTGGCGGACGAGGCGAACCGCGTGACGGAGATAAAAGACCTTTCGGCAGAGGCAGCGGAACGCCTGCTCGCCCTCTGAAGGTTTCCTACACTGTTGCCAGGTTATGAGCCGGTGCAAGACATGTGTCGTGGGAGCCGGCGCAATGGGGCGCGGGATTGCCCATGTTTTCGCCCTCAAAGGGCATTCCGTGCATTTGGTCGATTCGTCGCCCGCCGCGCTTGAGCAAGCCCGCGTTGCTATTCGGCGAAATCTGGATCGGCAGGGCGTGGCCCATCCGGAGGATGCGCTGGGCCGCATAACGTGCGTTTCCGGGACGCCCGCCGCCGTGGCGCAGGCCGATCTCGTGATTGAAGCCGTGCCGGAGGACCTGGCGCTCAAGCAAAAGGTGTTCGCGGAACTGGACGCTTTTGCGCCAGCCGACGCGATTCTGGCGAGCAATACGTCTTCCCTGTCCATTGCGGCGCTTGCTTCGGCGACCGCCCGCCCGGAACGGGTCGTCGGGATGCATTTTTTCAATCCCGTTCCCGTGATGAAGCTGGTGGAAGTCGCGCGGTCTCCGACGACGAGCGAAGCGGTCTTCGAACGAGTGCTTCAGCTGGCGCGCGACCTGGGGAAAGAGCCGGTTGCGGTGCGGGACGCGCCAGGCTTCGTTTCCAACCGGGTGTTGATGCCGATGATCAACGAGGCGTGCCGGTGCGTGATGGAAGGCGTGGCGCCGCCGGAGAGCGTGGATCAGGTGATGACGCTTGGCATGCGCCACCCGATGGGGCCGCTTGCGCTGGCGGATTTTATCGGACTGGACGTGTGCCTGTCCATTATGGAGGTCCTGCACAAGGGACTGGCCGACGAGCGGTATCGCCCCTGTCCGCTCCTCAGGGAGATGGTGGACGCGGGCCGGCTGGGTCGCAAGTCCGGGCGCGGCTTTTACGACTACGACGCCGCGTCCTGATCCGGGGCGCGCTCCGCAGGGTCCGGCTTGCGGCTTTCGTAGGCGTCGATGATGTTTTGCACCAGGCGATGCCGCATCACGTCATGGCGGTCGAAATACACGAACTCGATGCCGTCTATGCCACAGAGCACGTCCCGGACGTTCGCGAGGCCGCTTTCTTCGCGGGCGGGCAAGTCCGTTTGCGTAATGTCTCCGGTCGCGATCGCCTGACTGTTGACGCCGAGGCGGGTCAGAAACATTTTCATTTGCAACGAGGTGGCGTTCTGGGCCTCGTCCAGAATGACGAACGCATTGTTCAGCGTACGCCCCCGCATGTAGGCCAGCGGGACGATTTCCACCACCTTCTTTTCCATAAGCTCCCGCAATTTTTCGCTGGAAAGCATGTCTTCGAGGGCGTCGTAGAGCGGGCGCAGGTACGGATCGACTTTTTCCCGAAAATCCCCCGGCAGAAAACCGAGGCGCTCGCCGGCTTCCACCGCCGGCCGCGAAAGCACGATGCGCTTTACGCGCTGCGATTTGAGCGCGGATACCGCCAGGGCCACGGCGGTGTAGGTTTTCCCCGTTCCCGCGGGCCCGATGGCGAAAACGATGTCGTTCGAGCGGGCGGCCTCCACCAAACGAATCTGGCCGCGCATGGCGGCCCGGATCGCTTTGCCCGAGGGCGGAAACAGAATAACCTGGTGCGCATCCAGAGACAGGGAACCCGCGCCGTTGCTTGCGGTGAAGAGGGCCAGTATGGTGTCTACGTCGTTTTCGGTCAGGCCCCCGTTGCGCGCGACCACGCGCGCGAACTCCGCAACGATGCGCTCGATTTCCTCCACGGCGGTTTGCTCGCCCTGGAGTATGAGCGCGTTTCCTCGCGCCGTGATGCGCGTTTCGGGAAAGACCTGTTCGATCTTGCGTAGATATGCGTCGTTGAATCCGTATATCAGGAGCGGTTCGACGTTGTCGATCGTTACTGTCTTTTCCGTCAAGAGGTCACCTTAGCTTGCTATGCAACTCGTTGTGGAATTTACGAAAATGAATGGGGCCGGGAACGATTTTATCGTGATCGACAATCGATTTTATCGTTTTTCCGACGAGGAGCTGAGCGGTTTCGCGCAGCGCTTGTGTCCGCGCAGGACGGGCATTGGGGCGGACGGTTTGCTTGCGTTCAATCCGCCGAACGAGGCCGAATCCGATTTTCGGATGCGTTACGTGAATGCGGACGGCGCGTTCGGCACGATGTGCGGAAACGGCGCCCGGTGTCTTGCGCTTTTCGCCCGCCGCGCCGGCATGGACGCGCCCTCGCTGCGATTCGAGACGGACGCGGGCGTTTTCAGGGCGGAATCGCCGAGCCCCGGGCTGGTGCGGATATACCAGGATGCGCTGGCCGATTACGCGCCGCAGGAAGCGCTTGCCAGCCTGGCGAATATGGATATTGCCGATGCGCATTATATCTGGACGGGCACCGAGCACTTGGTGTGTTTTGTGGATTGCGTGGCGGACGTGCCCGCAACGCAATGGGGTTCTCTTCTTCGATGGGACGAAGCGCTTGCGCCGGCCGGCGCCAACATCGACTTTGTCGAAGTGGCGAGCGCGGACCGCCTGCTGGCGCGCACCTACGAAAAAGGCGTAGAGGCGGAAACGCTGGCGTGCGGCACCGGGGCGATCGCGTCCGCCGCCGTGGCCCGCCTGCTGGGGCGCGCGACATCCGACCGCATATGCGTAGACATGCCCGGCGGGCGCCTCACGGTTGGTTTTCCGCCCGCGGACAGCGACATACGGGATATCTATCTGGAAGGCCCCGCCGAGGCTGCGTTCAGAGGAACTTTCGAGGCGTAACGCGGCGGATCGCTACTGCTGTTGCCTGAAACGCCTGCGGAAATCTTTTATGTCCGCATGTTCGCGCAGGGAGGCGAGCCATTGCGTACGCAGGGCGTTTTGGCGCTGTTGCAGGAGTTGCCCGCGGATATTTTCCTGTTCGTTTTCCGAGATCGGCGCAGGCTCGTTGACCTGGGTCGCCCGCAACGCAAAGACCGCGTTGTCCCCGGCGATAACGCTTGAAGCGGCGCCTTCGGCGAGCCCCAGCGCCGTGCCGGCGAACAGGGGTTCGGCGCCAAGTCCGGGCACTACGCTTGACCCGAAGGTTACGGAGGCGTTTTGCACGCGGACGCCGGGTACGCTGGAAAGATTGTCGAAGCCCCCGGCCTCGTAGGCCTGTTCGAGGCGTTCGGCAAGCGCTTCCTTTTTCTTTTCGATGTACGTCCGGGGTTCGATCTCGGCCTGCACCTCTTCGAAAGGCTGGTAGCCTTCGGGGATAATTTCCTCGACGCGCGCCACGATAAACGCTTCGTCGAGTTCGATGATTTCGCTTATGTCGCCTGCGCTTGCCGTTTCGAGAAAGTCCAGCACGGCGTAGCCGGTTCCGATCCCTGGAATGTTCGTCTGTTCCTCTTCCACGCGAACCCGCTGGATGTCCATGCTCATGCGCCCGGCCTCCTGGTCGAAATCGCCGGTTTCTTCCGCAAAGTACCGAAGGTCGTCCAGTTCTTCCTGAATCTGATTGAGCGTGGAGACGTTCGCGTCGATTTCCAGCGCGAGATCGGCTATGCGGACCTCGTTTTCCGCGCGGGCCGTCACCTGAATCAAGTGGTAGCCGAACTGGCTTTTCACGGGGCCTGCGATCTCGTTTATGTCTGCGGCGAAGGCGGCGTTTTCAAAGGGGGCCACCATTTGCCCCGGACCGAACCAGCCCAGATCGCCGCCTTCCGACGCCGAGCCGTCCTCGGAATATTGCCTCGCCATGTCCGCAAAATCGGCTTCGCCGGAACGAATGCGCTCGCGAATATCGATCAGCTGGTTGCGCATGTCCTCGTTTTCCTCGGGCGAGCGCAGCAAGATATGCGCCGCGCGTACGCTCAGGTCGTCGGCCGCTTGCAGGTCCCTGATTTTGATCAGGTGCGCTTCGTCCCCTACCGCGACCGGTCCCAGCACGGCGCCCGCTTCCGCCGCCGGATCGCCGAAAATCAGGGAGGCGATTTCCGTATCCAGGTCGCTTGCGCTAAACCAGGCGTCGGAGAAAGGGCGCCGGGATACGTTGCGGGCGAGGAACAGGGAGTCGTCCTCCGCCGCCGCAAAATTATCCTTCATGCGCTCCAGTTCGTTGAATATTGCGACGGAATCTTCCGCGGAGGGCAGTTTGGACCGCGATACGTAGGCGATGTCGTACGCGCGACTGCGGGCGTATTCCTCCCGGTGATCGTTGTAAAAATCTCTGATGTCGCGCTCCGATACGGCTACGGAGTCATTCGGAAGGGATGCGTACGACAAGCCGGCCCACTCCACGGACACGTTCAGGTTGCGCCGCCGGTATTCTTCCTGTACGTTGCGGTCCGTGACATGGACCGTGGCCGCGATGAGGTTATCCATTTTCTGGCGGCGTCGTTCCGTGCGGAGATAGTCCTCTATCTCAATCCAGTCCTCGCTGGCGTCCGGGTTTTCGATGAAATTTTGAAGAAGATCGCGGTCTACATTGCCTTGTTCGTCGCTGAAATAGGCCCGGATAATCGCATGCGGATTGTCGCCGGTAACCATTTCGTAGATTTCGCCGGCGGTCACGGAAATTCCCAGGCGGTCCATCTCGTGCTCAAGCAATTTGTCTTCTACCAGAGACTGGAAGACGAATTCCCGCTGCTGCTCCATCATTTGCGGGGACATGGATTCGCCTGTCTGCTGCTGATATTGCTGCGCCTGCTGCTGTACGGTTTGCGCATAGGTCTGATAGGGCACGGGATCCCCGTCCACCACCGCAATGTCTACGCCGCTGCCAATGCCCACGGCGTCCAGCCCGCCAGAATCCTGGAGCACCCAGATTATTCCGAACGCGAACACCAGAATCCACAGGACAAGGTGCGTATTCTCGCGCATTTTGTTCATTGTGCCCATCAGGTCACCTCGTTGAAAATACGGTGTTGAAAATGTGGTCCATGCATACCGTTTGGCCAGCGTATCCTTTAATTCGGCGTTACAAACTTTCTTACACTACCGGATAGCCCTTTTGTTCAAAAAACCGTTTCGGGAAAACAGCGGCGCCGTGCGCATATGGAATCGAAAAACCGCGACGTTTTCGCTGACGCTGGCGCTGTTGACGGGCGCGGGCGTCGGCGTGGCGACCGAGCCGTCCACCTCGGCGGGGTGGGCGTTCGGCGGGGCTGCGTTTTTGTTGGCGGCGGGGTGGGGCGCCCGGTCTCCGATACGCCGCTTTCTGGCGGTTCGCCGGCCGTTGTCGCCCGAAGCGGCCCGATGGCTTCGGGCGGAGTTTCCGTTTTATCGCTTCCTGGAGCAAGCGCGGCTTGAGCGCGATATAAAAATTCTTCTCGCCGAATGGACTTTCGAAGGCGTTGCGGACGTGGAGGTTACCGACGAATTGAAGACGGCGGTTGCGGCGGGCGCCGCCTTGTTGTTGCATGGCCGCCCCGACTGGGAATGGCCCGCGCGCCATGCGATCCTGTTCTACCCGGATTGCTTCGACGATACGTACGCCGCCGGAGAGGAAGGGGAGTTCGACGGCATGGCGCATGCGCAGGGCCCCGTGATTTTCGTTGCGGAATCCGTTTGGCAGGGTTGGAAACATCCCGCGGACGGGCACAACGTCGTGCTGCACGAGATGGCCCACCTGCTGGATTACGAAAGCGCTTTCGCCGATGGGGCGCCGTCGCTGGTGGCCTCGGAGTCCCTCGCGGCATGGCGGGAACTGGTGCGCAGGGAAATCCGGCGCATACGCATAGGACGCTCAATGCTGCGCCGCTATGCAGCGCGAGACCCGGCGGAATTATTCGCTGTAGCCGTGGAGAATTTTTTCGAGCGGCCCGACCGCATGGCGGAGCGGCACCCGGAATTGTTTGCGGCGCTCAGAAATATTTTCCGGATCGATCCGCTGGCCTGGAGGACGTAGCCTGCGCCGCGGCTATGCCTCGGCAAGGTCCACGTGCACGAACCGTTTTCCTGCGCGGCCTCGCGAAAAACGCACGGTGCCGCGCGCTTTGGCGAAGAGGGTGTCGTCCCCGCCGTGTCCAACGTTTTGTCCGGGATGAAACCGGGTTCCGCGCTGGCGGACGATAATGCCGCCTGCCTGGATGGATTGGCCCGCATAGACTTTGACGCCCAGCATTTTAGGGTTCGAATCGCGGCCATTCTTTGTGGAGCCTACGCCTTTTTTATGGGCCATGACGGTTTACCGGATTGGTTTGGCAATGGGTTGTCGAGGGCGCCGGATTTTTTACGAAGCGGCTTCGCTTTCGGGGTGCGGGGCTTCTGCGGCGGGCGGCGCCTCGGGGACGGCGCTTTCGTCCGTCTTGCCTTCCGCTTTCCCGGCGGCGGCCGCCGTTTGTTTTTTGCCCTTTTTCGCGCCCTTTTTCTTGTCCGCTTTCTGGTCTCCTATGGACAGCGCGTTGATTTCGATGCGCGTCCAGGGCTGACGGTGCCCGCGTTTTACCTTGAAACGCTTGCGCCTTTTTTTGCGAAAGACGAGAATTTTGTCGCCCTTCACGTGTTCGAGGATCGTGGCCTCGACCGAAGCGTCGGGCACTACAGGCGTTCCGATATGCACGTCGCCGTTTCCGGCAACCAGCAATACGCGGTCGAGCGTAACGGCGTCTTTTGCGTTCCCTTTGAGTCGGGGAACGACCAGCTGGTCTTTTTCGCGAACCGAAAATTGCTTTCCGGCGATGTCTACGATGGCGTACATAGTCTGTATCTCTTCTTTTGGGCGCCGGATTGGGTACCGACGCGAGAGGGTATTTTTCCGGACAACGGATTCGCGCTTGCGGCGTTAAAGGCGCTTTCGGAGCCTGTCCGCGCTTGCGCAGGCGCATTTTCGCGCCGCGGCATCGAATGCACAGCAAAATATAACCGCACAGAAAACGCCATGTTCCCTGCGGCCACGCAGCGCAATCCTTTCCCGCAGCGAAAGACGACGAGGAAGCGATGAAGATACGCTTGCCCTCGTCGGGGCTGGAGGTTTGTCCGGGAAAAGTGCTGTGCATTGGGCGCAATTACGCCGCGCACGCCGCCGAAATGCAGAGCGACCTGCCCGAATCTCCCGTCATTTTCCTGAAACCTTCGACCGCGCTGGTTGGCGACGGGGGCGACGTGTTGCTGCCGTCCGCCTCGCGCGAGGTGCACTACGAAGTCGAACTGGTGGCGGCGATCGGCAAGCCGGGCAAGCATATTCCTGTATCCGACGCGCTGGCGTACGTGGACGGGTACGCGCTCGGGATCGATGTGACGGCCCGGGATCTGCAGGCCCGCGCCAAGCGAGGCGGGTTGCCCTGGTCGGTGGCCAAGGGGTTCGATACGTTCGCTCCGCTGGGCGCCTTTACGCCCGCCTGCGACATTCCCGATCCCCGCCGCCTGCGGATTGCCCTCCATGCGAACGGCGTCCTTAGGCAGCAGGGGGCGGTTGCGCGCATGCTGTTTGGCGTAGACGAACTCGTCGCGTACGCTTCGTCCATTTTCACCTTGCTCCCGGGCGACCTGATTTATACGGGAACGCCGGAAGGCGTCGGGCCTGTGGAAGACGGCGACCGGCTGGTGGCGACCGGAACGGATTTGCAGGAACTGGCGGTGACTGCGCGGCGGCTGTGAATCCTGCGCGCGGCGCTCACCGGCTTATTTCGAGGACTTCCATTTTGACCTGGCCCGCGGGCACCTCCACCTCGACGATGTCTCCCGGGGCTTTGCCAAGCAAGGCTTTCCCTACCGGACTGGTAACGGAGATTTTTCCGGCGCGAATGTCTGCTTCCGCCGCGGAAACGAGCTGGAACGTTTGCTCGGCGCCCGTCCCGTGATTTTTGACGCGGACGTTCGACAAGATATACGCCTTATCCGGGTTCACCTGTTTTTCGTCCACGAGGCGGGCTTGCGCCACGGTCGCTTCCATCTTGGCGATGCGGGCTTCGAGCAGGCCCTGGGCTTCCTTGGCGGCGTCGTACTCCGCATTTTCGGACAGGTCGCCTTTTTCCCGCGCCTCCTGGATCGACCTGGAAATACGGGTACGCTCTTTCGTTTTCAGGAAGCGCAGTTCTTCCTTGAGCCGGTCGAGTCCTTCCCGGGTCAGGTATACGATATTTCCGTTCTGCGCAGCGATGGGTTTTCAGGGGGTAGCGGGTGGCGAAACAACGATTCGGACGGGCCCTGACGGGGCGTTGCCCGGACGATAACCTCAAAAAAGAAACGTATTAACGTATCCAAAGCCTGGTCAGTTCCGCGCTTCGCCCGCGGGCGTTGTCCGGCGCAGCAAGCGTTCGGACCTGTCGCTTCGCTGCGTCTTTTTGCGCGGCGGCGGGATCAAACCGGGGGGCTTCCGGTATCTTATGCCGCAAGGCTGCGCTGGTTTTGCATTGCGCTTCCGCATTGCTCCGGATCTTTCTTTCGCCACTTTCCTGGTATATTCATGCCCTATCCCGAAGCCCTTGTAACGCCCATGCGGCGCGAACTCGCGCAACTGGGCGTCGAAGAATTGCTCGACGCGGAGGCGGTCGAGAAAGCGCTTGACGAAAGCAAGCAGGGAACCACGCTGGTCGTTATCAACACGGTATGCGGCTGCGCGGCGTCCAGCGCCCGCCCGGCCATCGCCATGGCGCTTCGCCATCCCGTGCAGCCCGACCGAAAAGTCACGGTGTTCGCCGGTCAGGACCTGGACGCCACGGCGCGTTTGCGCGAATATCTTGCGGGCATTCCGCCCTCGTCGCCTTTCGTGGCGTTGCTGAAGGAAGGCGAACCGGTGCATGTCCTGGAGCGTCGCCATATCGAGGGGCGCAGCGCCAGCGCGATCGCCACCGACCTGGTCCATGCGTTCGACGCGCATTGCGGGGCGGAAGAGGCGTCTGCCGAGGCTTCGGAGCCGGCTGCCGCGGAGAACGGATTGCCGCCGACGTTTCGCTCCATCTTGTAGCGGATCGCAACGGCCCCGGATCAGCGTATCTGAAATTATTCGCTGGTTTCGCTCCGTTCGCTTGCTGGCGGGGGCATGTTTGCGCCGGGCCATATTTTTTCCCGCCATGCGACGAAGCCGAAGTAAACCGCCCCCGCGGTCATGGCTGCGAGCCCCACAGCCCAGGTCGGCCATATGCCGCGGGCGAGCCAAACGCACGCTACGAGCGGCAGCGCAATCAGCGCATAGCGTACGTAGGCGCTTGCAGCGTCTCGCAAGGAGACCCCGGCGTATTTCAGCATGGCGCCCAGTTGGAAAATACGCCCCGCCGATCCGGCGATAGCCATCAGGCCCATCGCAAACAGGATATTGCCGGTGGCTCCTCCCCAGACGAGCGCGGCGCCGAGCAGCAGGAACGATCCAATGCTGATCGCCAGTTCCGCCCGCTGAAGTTCGAGGATGTCGAAGAGCCGCGTGAGCGGAGAGGCGACGGCGCTCAGGAAGAACCAGCAGGCAAGATATTGTTCGTAGACGCCGGCTGCGCGCCAGTTGGCCCCGAAGACGAAAGCGAACAATTCCGGCCCCGCGGCGATAAGCAGCATGCAGGGAAACATTCCGACCATGACCAGTCGGGCATGTACGTTTTTCGTAAAACCGGCCAGTCGATTTTCCCGGTAAGCTTGCGCGCCGTCCACGAAAAAAACCTGCGCCACCGCCGTTCCGATGAAACTTAGCGGGATCGCCAGCGCGGCGAAGGCGCGTCCGTACAAGCCTGTCGCGTCCCATCCGAAATATACGGGCAAGAGCAGCACCGGGAGCCGTCCGAGGACGGTGTTCAGCAACGAGGAAGGGGTGGCGTACAGCGGAAACCGTCGGTAGCGTCCGGCTACGGATCGGAGTTCGCGTATCGAAGGCCGCCATGCTCTTGCCGCTTCGGCGCGACGCAGAAGCGCCGCCGCGAACCAGCCCGCCCACGCCGCCTGTCCGGCAATGAATCCGCCAATCAGTCCGCCTGCCCCAAGGTTCGTGGTAGCCCCAAGCCCGATGCGGCTGGCCAGAATACCCAGTTTGTTGGTGGCTTCCGCGCCGGTAATCGTGCGAAAGGCCCGTTTACGGGTAAGCCATGATTCGGCAAGCCGCGCGAACCGGATGAGCAGCAAAACGGGAGCCACCAGCCACAGCCAGGGCGCGATTTCGGGAAGTCCCAGCAGGGCGGCGATTTCTTCGCTCCATATCGAGGTGATCGCCACGAGCGCCACCGTGCCCATCGAAAGCGCGCCGGTCAGCCACAGGACGGCGTACGCTTTCCTGTCGTCGTCGGGCAGCATGACCGCGTCGTCGTACCGGAAGGCGGCGAACGCGGCGAGGATGCTCACGATGGTCACGAAATAATCCGAAACGCCAAAGGCTTCGTCCGTGAACAGTCGGGTAAGCACGGGGAGGGCCAGGTACGAAATGACGAGCGTAACCGCCGTACCGGAAAGCAGGGTAACGACCGGCCCCCGGGACCCTTCTTTCGTATACATCTGTGCGATCCGCGCCTGCAACTTCTGCATATCGTTCCCGTGGTCAAGTAAGGATGCTCTGATTATCTGCGCGCCTCTCGGACGGGCGCCTGCGCGCGCCGTGCTATCCGCTTTGTTCCCGAAGCCCGGCAAGCCACTGCAACATAGGTTTTTTGCAGAACCCGATGCGGTAGTATGGCGTGAGCCTGGCTCCGAAGCGCCGTTTGAATTCGGCGACGCCGGGCGTATTGGCGCCCATCAGGTCGAACGCATCGACGCCGGAAGCGTGCAGACGAGGGAGCATTTTCCCAAGCAGTACGGTCATGGAGGGTCCGGGGACGCTGCCTACCACCCAGTAGTAGGCCTGGCGATCCGACCGGAGGGCTACCACGGCGGCATGGATTGCGCCGCTGTCCCGATGGCGTACGGCGAAGGAAGAAGCGAGTCCAAGGCGCTCGGCGCGTTGCACGAGCGTAGCCAGCGCGTCGCTGCCGAGGGGCATGTTCCGGCGCTGCCGCGCGTAGCTTGCTGCGGCGAGCCGGACGGCGTCCTGGCCGGTTTCGTCTCCTTCGAGCAGATCGTAGGCGTCTTGTCCGGTCCGAAAGGTTCGCGCAGCGCCTTTCGACCATGTTTCCGGCCCGTCGGCGGCGCGCAGCCGGTACGTATACAGCGGGCGGACGGTCCATCCGCGCCACTGGGCGGGGCGGACGTCCGCGTATTCCGGGCTCAGGTGCATGTGCACGCGGTCGTATCCGGTTTCCAGTTCGGCCAGCAGGGATTCCAGCGGCGTTGTCCGCGCATGGACGTCGGAAGCGTCCGGGAGCGCGCGAAGAAGCGCCGCCGAGAATGGCGTAAACGGCGGCGGCATGGCTTCGCGCCAGGGACCGCGGCGCTTCCATGTAACCGCTGCGCCCGCCAGATCCTGCTGTTCGCCGGGAACGATGTGCACGCCGAGACGCCATTTCGCTGCGGCGGCGACGGCGCGCACGTAGTCGAGGCGCGCGAACGGCGTACGCACGGCGGCGGCCTGATGCAATGCGTTCCAGCGTACCGCCTCGGCGTCCTGCGCAGGCGGGGCATGGTCCGGGCAGACGCGGGTCATGGAATAGGCTGGAGATTATGTTGCCTGCGCCGGACGGCGACGCGTAGCGCCTGAAGTATGCAACGGATGCTTTACAGGCTTCTTTACAAAATATATTGACTCAGGTCCCGGTTCTCGACCACGGCATTCAGCGTGTCGTTCACCATCTCCTCATCGACCAGGATTTCGGTCCGCTGCGCGTCGGGCGTCTCGAAGAGAATGTCTTCGAGCAAGGTGGTCAGGATCGTGTGCAGCCGCCGCGCGCCTATATTTTCCACGTCGGCGTTGACCTCGGCGGCTACGGCGGCGATGCGCCGCACCGCGTCGTCCGTGAATTCGATGCGGACGTTTTCGGAAGCAAGCAGAGCGGCGTACTGTTTGAGGAGCGCGTTCCTCGGTTCCGTGAGGATTCGGTAGAAATCTTCCTCGTCCAGGCTTTGCAGTTCGACCCGGATCGGAAAGCGGCCCTGCATTTCCGGGATCAGGTCGCTGGGTTTCGAAACGTGAAAGGCGCCGCCCGCAATAAAGAGGATGTGGTCCGTTTTCACCATCCCGTGCTTCGTGGTCACATTGGACCCTTCCACCATGGGGAGCAAGTCCCGCTGCACGCCTTCCCGGGACACGTCCGGGCCGCTCCTTTTCCCGCTGCGCCCCGCCACCTTGTCTATTTCGTCGATGAAGACAATGCCGGAATTTTCCACGCGTTCGATCGCCTCCCGCTTCGCCTTGTCCATGTCGATCAGCTTTTGCGCTTCTTCTTTCGACAGGATCGCGCGGGCCTCGGAAATTTTTACCCGGCGCCTTTTCCGCTTCCGGTTGCCCATTTCCCCGAAAATATCCTGGAGATTCATCCCCATCTCTTCCATGCCCATAGGGCCGAAGACCTGCACCATGGGCGTATTGTCCGAGGTGGCTTCTATCTCTATTTCCCGGTCTTCCAGTTCGCCTGCCGCCAGTTTTTTGCGGAATTTTTCCCGCGTTCGGCGTACCGAATCGTCTTCGCTTTCGTCGGGGTTTTCTCCATTGCTTTCGGACTGCTGCATGGGAAAAGCGCCCTGGATTGCCGTCGTTCCCGACGTGCGCGGCATGGGGACGAGCATATCCAGAATGCGTTCCTCTGCCAGTTCCTGCGCGCGCTCCCTGAGCGTCTCGGTCTGTTCCTCGCGCACCATATTGATGGCGATATCGACAAGGTCCCGGATCATGCTGTCTACGTCGCGCCCTACGTAGCCGACCTCCGTAAATTTGGTGGCCTCTACCTTGATGAAGGGGGCCCCGGACAGCTTGGCGAGCCGCCGCGCGATCTCCGTTTTCCCAACGCCGGTCGGACCGATCATCAGAATATTGTTCGGAATGATCTCGTCGCGTATCTCCTCTGCCGCATTCCGTCTCCTCCAGCGATTCCTCAGCGCGATCGCCACGTTTTTCTTGGCGTCTTGCTGCCCGACGATATACTTGTCGAGTTCCGTCACGATTTCCCGGGGCGTCATCTCCTCGGGCTTCGAGATCGTTGTGGTCGCGCTATGCATAAACAAAGGTCCGTTCGCAGGTTTTTCGGGCGTCAGGCGCTGGCGCCGAGGTCCCGGTCGTATTCGTCGTACTCGTCGAAACCGAACGCATCGTCGTAGTCGTCCCCGGAATCGCCGTCCTGGTCGTTCTCGATGCGGCCATTGTCTTCGGCGTCGTCGGAGGCGTCCTCGTCGTAGTCCCAGGACGAAGAGGCGGCGAAAGCGTCCGGTTGGCTTGCGCTGCGTGGCTTGCCGGACAAAATGCGCGCCACGGTCGGATGCCGTTCGTCCAGGATGAGCACGGTGTAATCGTGCGGGAAACCGCTGCGTTTTTCAAGCCGCACCGCTTGCCGCGCCTCAAGGTCGCTGACGAGGTTTTTCGGGTCGTACCGGCGCTCGTCCACGAGATCGGAGAGTTTCCGAAGCAGCGGCGTCAGGTATACTTCGTCGTATTGCCCGAAATGATCGTCGATGATCTCCAGGGTGCGAACGAGGATCGGGTCGTCCAGCTCTTCGACGGGTCCCATGGCGGGGGGCGGCGCGGGCCGGGGCTTGCGTTCGACGGGAGGCGGCGGGGCCATGCGCGCCCTGCGTTGCGCGGGCGGCGCGGCGCTGCGGACGGGCGACGCGGAAAAAGGCGCGTTCAGGAATTCTTGCGCGGACGCGCTCAGCAGTTCGCGGGCCGGCATAAACCAGTCGTCGCCGCCGGAAAAACCATGCTCCGGGGAAGCGGGATCGGCAAGCCCGGCGACGAGAATGTTGCGTCCGTATTTTCGAAAAGCCTGCACAAGCGGAAGGTACAGGCGTTGCCCGCTGAGCAGCACGAGCCGGGCGATGTCCGGGCGCTTGTGGAGCAGGTCCATGGCGTCTACGCCAATTTGCAACTCGATGGTGCTTTCCCGGTTTGCGCTCGGCGCATAGCGGGTTTCGATGCCCTTCATGTAGAGCATGTTTTTGGCCTGGTCTCCAGCGCGGAGGGACGCGAAATCGCCGTACGCGCGCGTTTCCGCGAGCGGGCTATGCTCCACGGCTACGTTGTTCCGGAGCGTGTCGATCATTTCCGCGACCACCTTTACGGAGGCGCTTTCGTTGCGGGTAAGGCGGGCCAGATTCCGGTGCAGATCGTCGTAATCGACAAAAAGCGCGGTGCTTCCGGCGGGCTGGTTTGCTTTGTTCGTACTGGTCATGGTATCATCAGTGTGCTGGTTATAAAAGATATTTATGGGGGAATTTCGGGTGGCGTCCGGCGCGGTTCGCTCCCGCGCCTTTAGCCTGCGTCCGTTGCGTCTATTTCGAGCACGGACAGGCGATCGTTCGTGTATATGCAAATGCCGGCGGCGATGCGCAGCGCTTGTTCGACAATGTCTCGGGCGTCGAGATGGTCCGCGTGGAGCAGGGTAGCCCGGGCGGCGGCCAGCGCATAGGCTCCGCCCGACCCGATAGCGACCACTTCGTCGTCTGGTTCGATGACGTCTCCCGTGCCGCTTACGAGCAACAAGCGTTCCGGGGCGCCGACGGCAAGCAGCGCTTCAAGTCGTCGGAGATAGCGATCCGTACGCCAGTCCTTGGCCAGTTCTACCGCCGAGCGGGTTACGTTGCCGCCATACTGATGCAGTTTTTCCTCGAAGCGCTCGAACAGCGTGAATGCATCGGCGGTGGCGCCTGCGAATCCTGCAAGAATTTTGCCTTCGTAGAGCGTACGCACCTTCTGCGCGCGATGCTTCACGACGACATTGCTCATGGTAGCCTGCCCATCGGAGCCAAGCACGACTTTTCCGCGGTGACGAAGCCCCAGAACCGTTGTGCCATGCAGGGGAGGGTATACGGAATCGCTGGCGGATGTCATTCAGGCCCTTTGTCGGTCGATTCTCGAAACAATGCTCTTTTAGTATCTGACTCACCCTTGATATACGTCGCGCTATTCCTTCGTTAGACGGGAAAAGGGAAAAAAAGTTCTGTTTAAATTGCGTGCGGATGCAGTTTATTTTCGCTTTCGGGAGATTATTCGAATTGCGCCAGCCGTTCCACGATGGCGTCCTGCGCTCTGCGAACGTCTCCTGATCCTCGTATATGATGGTTGGACATGATGGAAAAAGCGAGCATGCGCCCGCTCTGCGCCCGCACGTACCCGCTCAAACTGCTTGCAAACGTCAGCGTGCCCGTCTTGCCGCGCATGTTTCCCGCCGCGGCCCCTTG
Organism: Rhodothermales bacterium; assembly: GCA_022825385.1. Taxonomy (GTDB): domain Bacteria; phylum Bacteroidota; class Rhodothermia; order Rhodothermales; family VXPQ01; genus VXPQ01. The sequence goes on along the minus strand of JAJDWX010000030.1, from coordinate 35,464 downwards.
TCGCATGCGGCGTTTGAGCGAACCGCTTTCGCCCGCCACCGGAAGCGAATCGTAAAAGGCGTCGCGTACCCTTTCGTTCGGGTGCGTCCACATGAAGGACAGCAGCGACGTGGTCATCTCGGGGGCAATCAGATTCAGTCGGGACAGCCCGGATCCGTCCACCAGCCGGATGGCGCTTGTGTCGACGCCTGCGCGCGCAAAGGTTCCCATGGCGGTCTGGAGGCCCATGGCCGCCGACCCCGGCGCAAGGTCGCTGTCTTCTTGCGGCAACGCTGCGCCGATCATTTTCATGATCAGGTCGGCGTACAGATTCTGACTGGGCTTGTTGACCATGGCGGCCACGTCCGGCAGGGGCGCGGAACGATGGGTCGCCACCAGCCGGTACGCGGGCGTTTCGTACGAAGGCTTGATGGACAAGTCGTCTGCGTCCACGGGATCGCCCGCCACGGCAATGCCCGACGCCAGCAAGGCTTCCCGGAACACGTATACCGTATAGGCCGTGGGGTTTTCGACGGTGATTTCTTCGAGTTCGCTGGCCCCGGGCGGGAGCGTGACGGAGACCTCGACGATGTTGCCGCCGCGCAGGCGACGGTACCTTTCGTTCAGCCGCGTTCCCGCTTCGGTCGTGCGCGTCCGGTTGACGACCTGCACGTACCCCGTATTGAGCGGTTCCCAGCTCAGCGCGGCGGGCATGCCCGGCGATTGCCCGTTCACATACAGGTGAATGACGTTGTCGTGGAAGGTTAGTCCCCCGAGTTGCGCGGAATAGTACCAGGTTTCGTCGTCCCAGGCCCAGTTTGCGCCCAGCGGTATGTCGTCGATTACGTCGTCGTCCCCTATGACGTCGCCTGCAATGCGGCGTACGCCGGCGGCGCGCAGCGAATCCGCCCAGGCGCGAAAGACGGCGAGCGCGTCGATGTCCTCGTCCCAGTCGCCGGAATCGGCAAGATAATGTCCGCCCAGCGTGGGGTCGGCTCCGCCGCGCACGATGACATTGCCCTGGAGCGCGCCGTCTTCGTCCACGACGCCGTCGATATACACGCGGGTTTCGAAGCGGTAGTCCGGGCCCAGCAAGTCCAGGGCCGCCGCCGTCGAGTACAGTTTGGCGTTCGAGGCCGGGACAAAAGATTTGCCGGCGTTGCGGGCGTACAGGGTGCGTCCGCTTTCGACGTCCAGGACATGCACGCCCCAGAATCCGCGCTCGAACCTTTCTGCGTCCAGCAGCCGATTTATGTCGTTGCGGAGACGGCGAGGCCCCTCGCGTTCTTGCGCCGCCGCAGGGCTGCTTGCGCCGCCGCACAATAGCAGCAGGACGAGGAAGCGTTTCAAGGCCATGGGTATCCGGGTTCGGGAGGGAGGGAAGGGAAAGGACGCCAGCGCGCCGGTTTTAACGAATGGGCCGCCGTTCGAATTCCATGCGCTCCGGGTCCGGTCGCTCCTGCACGACAAACACATGCCGCGCCGTCGATATGGATGCGGCGGGGCGGACGAATATGTTCAGGTCGTATCGTCCGGGCCGGACGGCGATAGAATCTATAGCGCCGATCGGGAGGCCCGGCGGAAATATGCCGCTGTATCCCGCCGTGACGACCAGCTGCCCTGTTTCCACGGGTTCTGTCTTGACCACCGATTCGATATGCAATCGGTCTGTTCGGACGCCGTCCCATCGAACGATTCCGTAGGCTTGCGAAGGAAGAATCTTGGCCGGGATATATACTTCTGTATTGATATACGAGATGGCTTTCGAGTACTGCTTGCCCACCAGCGCGGTATATCCGAGGACGCCATGCTCGTTGACGACGGCCATATGGTTTTTTACGCTGTCCGCTTCGCCTACGTTGAGCGTAAAATGGTTCCATTGCCCGGTGATGTCCTTGTTGACGATGCGCGCGGGGAGCAGCGCGTACGGCGTTTCGGCGCGATACCCGATAAGCCGCTGGAGCCGTTCGTTTTCGAGCAGCGCCCCCCGAGCGCGCGCAATTTCGCTGGAAAGCCGGATGTTTTCCTCGCGCAGGACATTGTTTTCAGAAACTGCATTAAAATTCTGAACCGCCCGCGCGTATAGCGCTTCCACCCGCGACGTGACCTCCATCGCGCCGATCTGCAGGGTGCGCACGACGCCCCGATTGGCCGTCAGCATCGCGAACCCGGCGACGAAAAGGAGGCCGCCGAGCAATAAGCCATCCCGAATATGCGTCAGACGGGTGTTCATGTAAGGACATTCTGGTATTCCTTCAGGTTTTCGAGCACTTTTCCGGTGCCCTCCGCCACGGCGAGCAATGGATTTTCCGATTGATGCACGGGCAGTTCGATATGGTTGCGTATTAAATTGTCGAGCCCTTTCAGCTTGGCTCCCCCGCCGGTCAGCATAATGCCGCGTTCCAGGATGTCGGCGCCAAGTTCCGGGGGCGTACGTTCCAGGCAGCGCAGAATGGCGGCCACGATCAAGTCGATCCGTTCGCGCAACGCCTCGCGTATTTCTTCCGACGAAATGTTGCGCACTTTGGGAATTCCTCTTACCAGATCGCGGCCCCGCACCGCAATTTCCAGCTCCGGGTCCAGCGCGGAGGCGCTTCCTACTTCGCACTTCATGCGTTCGGCGGTGCGCTGGCCGATAAGGAAAGAGTGGTTCCGCTTGAAATACTGCACGATGGCGCTATCGAATTCGTTGCCGCCGACGCGTATGGATTCGTTCACCACGATGCCCGAAAGCGTAATCACCGCGATTTCCGAGGTCCCCCCCCCGATGTCCACGATCATGTTGCCGATGGGCTCGTTCACGTTCAGGCCGATCCCGATGGCCGCGGCGATCGGTTCGTCGATGAGATAGACCTTGCGGGCGCCCGAGTGCTCCGCCGAGTCGCGCACCGCCCGTTTTTCCACTTCGGTAATGCCGCTGGGCACGCAGACGACCATGTTCTGAATGGACGACAGGAAACCTTTGCGCACCTTGCGTATCAAGCCCCGGATCAGCTCCTCGGCTATCTCGAAATCGGCGATGACCCCGTCCTTGAGCGGAAGGATGGTTTCTATGTCCTTGTGGGTGCGCTCATGCATTTTTTGCGCGTCGTATCCGATGGCTACGGTCTTGCGCGTGTTTCGATGCACGGCCACGATGCTGGGCTCGTCGAGCACGATCCCCTGTTCCTTTATATAAATCAGGGTGTTCGCCGTACCGAGGTCGATGGCGATATCCGAAGAAAAATTAAAAAAGCCCATAACGCTTGTCCTGTCCAAAAAGAGGTCGCCGGGCGCCTTGCGCGCAGTATTGCCCGGCGCGGCGAAACGGGGGCGTTCGGGGGCCCGTTTTGCGCAAGGCGGCTAATGGCGAAAATGGCGTATCCCCGTATGTACCATCGCCATGCCGTTTTCGTTCGCTGCGGCGGTAACTTCCTTGTCTCGCACAGAGCCGCCAGGCTGAATGACCGCGCTGGCGCCGCTTTGGGCCGCGGTGATCACCCCGTCTGCGAACGGGAAAAAGGCATCCGACGCTATCACGGAATTTTTGAAGTCGAGTTCCGATTTTTCGCCTTTCGTTACGGCGATTTCGGATGCGTCGACGCGGCTCATCTGGCCTGCCCCGATTCCAAGCGTACGCCGATCGCGGGCGTATACGATCGCATTGCTCTTGACATGCTTGACGATCCGCCAGGCGAAATCCAGGTCTTGCCACTCGCGTTCGCCGGGCGCGCGTTCGGTTACGACCTGCAGGCGGGCGCGCATCGTTTCCGGATCGGGAAGCGGCGCGTCCATCGTTTGCGCGAGTATATTTCCGGACAGGCTGCGCAGGTCGAGCGCCGGCGTTTCGCTTGCGGCGGCGTCCAGGCGGATCAGCCGTCGGTTTTTTTTCTGCTTCAGCAAGGCCGCTGCGCCTGGTTCGAATTCCGGCGCGATGACGATTTCCGTAAAAATGCTGTCGATGGCTTCGGCAGTGGCCTGGTCCAGCGGGCGGTTGACGACGACCACGCCGCCAAACGGGGATTGGCGGTCGGTGGCGAATGCGCCGGCCCAGGCGTTTTCCAGCGTATCGGCGACCGCCGCGCCGCACGGATTGGTGTGCTTCAGGATGGCGCAGGCCGGTTCGTCCGCGCCGAATTCGCCAATGAGGCGCCGCGCGGCGTCGAGGTCTATCAGGTTATTGAAGGACAATTCCTTGCCATGGATTTGCGTCCAGCCATTGCGGGCGTCGCCATATACCGCTGCCTGCTGGTGCGGATTCTCGCCATAGCGAAGCGACCGTTGCCGAGGCCCCCGGATCTGGAGGTTTGGCGGCAGGCCCGATGCGCTGCGGTCGTCGTTCGCCGCCCCGCCGTCCCCGAACCAGGCGGCGATCGCCTGGTCGTACGTTCCGGTTCGCCGGAAGGCTTCCCTGGCAAGCGCCCGCCGCGTCGCCATGGTCAGGCCGCCGTTTCGTTCGGCCAGTTCGTCCGCGAGGCCCTCGTACTGCGCAGGCGAAGTAACCACCCCCGCGAAAAAATAATTTTTGGCCGCCGCGCGAATCATGGCCGGCCCGCCGATGTCGATATTTTCGATGGCTTCCGCTTCCGAAACTTCCTCGGATACGGCTTTTTCGAAGGGGTACAGATTCGCCACGACGAGTTCGATGGGAGTAATGGAAAGCGCTTCGAGGGCTTCCATGTCCTCTGCGTCGTTGCGGCGGGCGAGCAGGCCGCCATGCACGGCGGGGTGCAGCGTTTTGACGCGCCCGTCCAGTATTTCAGGATATCCCGTGCGTTCGGACACATCGATAACCGGCAAACCGGCTTCCCGCAAGGCGCGCGCCGTGCCGCCCGTGGAAATCAGTTCGACGCCGTGTTCTCGCAAGCGTTGCGCAAAGGGAACGAGGCCTGTTTTGTCGAATACGGAGAGCAGGGCCCGGCGCACGGGCAAGATATCGGCGGGCGGCGGCAGGCGCTTGGCGGAAATCATTGAATTTCGGGCAGATCGTTGGGTTTCGGTGGAATCAGCGGGTGTGCGCGGCGGCAATGCGTACGCGGCGCCCCTCGAAGGATATCCGGCCCTGCGCGAATAGCCGCAACGCTTCGGGCAAAAGCCGGTGCTCCACGGCAAGCACGCGGGCCGCGACCTCGTCCGGATCGTCTTCGGGAAACACGGGCACGGCTTCCTGCAAAACGACAGGGCCGGTATCGTACGCATCCTCTACGACATGAACCGTCGCGCCGGTCCAGTGAACGCCGTATTCCACGACGGCTTCGTGCACGCGTCGTCCGTACATGCCCGGCCCGCCGAAGGCAGGCAAGAGCGACGGATGCACATTCACGATGCGCCCCTTGAACGGCTCAATGACATGCGTCGGAATCTTTTTAAGAAATCCGGCCAGCGCGATGAAGTCGGCGCCGTACGCGCGCAGTTTTTCGAGAAGAATCCGGCTGTAGTCTTCTTCCGTCGCGAAATCTCGCGGATGCAGGACCACCGCAGGGAGGTTGCGCTCGGCGGCCAGGTCGAGCGCGCCCGCGTTGCGCCGGTCCGATATGCAGCAAACCACCCTGAAGTCCGGGTCCGGCTTGTCTGCATGGTCCAGAATGGCCTTGAAGTTCGAGCCGCGTCCGGAAGCGAAAACAGCTACGCTGAGGCGGGAGCGCGTCATACGACCTGCGTGTGCATGATGGTGCAGAAGGTTACAGGGGAGGGTGCGCAACCGGTTCGAGGAGGCTCAGTTGCGCCATGGCGGAAGTTACCCGCAAGCGGGCGCGGACGCCAACAGGCAGCGAACTTTTCACCGGAAAATGGCCGTAGACCAGTCCGCGGGCGACGGGGAAACGGGCGTCGCCGAAATACGCGCGAAAAATGTCGTCCGGCGAAGGCGCGGCGGGGTCCGGCTCGGTATCCGCCCGCCATCGCGTGAAGGCCCCAACGACCAGCCCGCCCAGTTTGTCGAACGCGCCTGCGAGGCGTAATTGCGCCAGCAGGGCGTCGATGCGATAGGGGGCTTCGCCGACGTCTTCCACGAACAGGATCGCTTGTTCGAACGAGGGCAGGTACGGCGTTCCGACGAGCCGGGCGATCGTGGACAGGTTGCCGCCCAGCAAGGGGCCCTCGGCTACGCCTTCGCGAAGCGGACGGAGCGGCTCTCCGGAGGGTCCGGTCAGGGCGTCGCAGGTTTCTCCGCGGGCGATCGACCAGAACTGCGCTTCCGAAGCGGGGTCCAGATCCGGCCAGTCGACGGCGACCATCGGGCCCGAAATGCCCGGGAGCGCAGCGTGGCGCCATAGCGCAAGATGCAGCGCGGTGACGTCGCTGTATCCCACAAGCAGCTTGGGGCAGGCCCGCGCCGCCGCGTAATCGAGGCGCGGCAACAAGCGCAGGCAGCCGTATCCGCCCCGCGCTGCAATAACCATTTTTACGTCGTCCCGGCGCAAAAACCCGTTCAATTCGTCGAGCCGCTCGTCGTCGGTTCCGGAAAGATAGCCCTTCTCGGCGAAGACGGACCGGCCTGCTTCTACCCGATAGCCCCGTCGCTCCAGCTGCACGATCCCGGCGCGGAACCGGGCCAGGCTGGCGGGCGCGCTGGCCGGCGCGACCACGCCGATCGTATCGCCCGGTTCGAGGGGAAGGGGTTTCACGCTGTCGGGAAGGTCTTTCTTGCGGGAAATGCGGGGTTCCGGCGTTGCCGGAAAGCGTGAACATACGCATAAAGCTGCGTTTCTTTCCGTAAATTCGTCCTGCTTTTTTGCTTCTTCGTTCGTATATTCTCAAAAATACATTCGAAGCCCGGCAAGCGCAGCGGCATGGCTGCAACGCGCTCTGTCGGTTTTCGGGCATCGTTTTCGCGCATTTTTTAAGGTCATTATATTGGTTTCAAGCCATTTTGCGCCATACGGATTTTTCGGTTAAACGCCGGGCTTTGCGTCCTTGCGGGGCGGCCTGCCTTGCGACCGGGATATCCGTTCGTCGTACTCACACGGGCATATTCGGCCATCTTACGGAAAACATTATGAACAACCGCATTTCGCATATTGACGCATTGCGCGCGCATTGCTCGTCGTATTGCCTTGCATTCTGCCTGCTTGTTGGCGCGTTTGCGTCGTTTTCGCCGCAAACGGCGAGCGGACAGCAGCCAGCGCTTACGAAGTGCGTGAGCTTGACCCCTGTAACCCTGTCTCTGGCGGAAAGCAGTTTGCCTGGAGAATATGAAGTTACGCTTCTGAAGACGTCGCTGCAGGCAGGAGAAACCGTGTACGTGGTGCCTACCGTGGCGCAATCCAGCGCCTCCGTCGAGCTATCTCTTTCGCCGAAGCAGATGCAATTCACCGATGCCGATTTTCCCCAGGGCGGCGGCGTTCCCATGAAGAAATTCAGCGTGGGGGTGCGGCCGGACGACGACGCGGTTGGGGGGACGGTAGAGATTAACCATGCGGTGTTGTTCACCGGCTGCGAATCGGAGGGGGGAACCGTGACCGTTACGGTTACCGATAGCGGGCCGCCGGTTCCGGGCGTCACGGTCAGCAAGACGGAACTCATTCTTGCGGAGGCCAGCGCAACGACCAACCCCATCGCTGGCGAGTATACGTTGAGCCTTGCCTCCTATCCTTCGGGCGACGTAGCGGTCGAGATCAAGAGCAGCGACGCGGCGGCGGCGGATGCGACGCCCAAAAAGTTGACATTTACCGAGGATAACTGGTTTGTCCCCCAGACGGTTGCCGTGGCGCCCGTAGACGACGCCGACGGCGCGGAGGAAAACGTTACGATAAGCCACAAGGCGACTGGAGGCGGGTACGACGCGGTAAGCATTCCCGATCTGAAGGTGCGCGTTATTGACCTCGATCCAGCCATTCCGGTTCCGGGCGTCACGGTTTCGGAGTCGAAACTGGAACTGCACGAGGGGCAATCGACAACGTATACGCTCACGCTCGATACGGATCCGGTGAACCCGGTCGTCATACTGGCGCAATCGTCGAATAACGCGGCTGCGCATGGCCTTCCTGTGACGCTGCAATTTTCGGGGGGCGCCCTTACGACGAATAATGTCGATACGCACTGGTCGACGCCGCATGTGGTTACGGTACAGGCGCCGGACGATCCCAATGCGTTCTCTGAGGAGGTTACGATCAATCACACCGTCGTCGCGAGCGGCGATTATGCCGGCCTCGTCATTTCCAGCGTTGTTGTGAAGGTATGGGACGACGAAGCCCGCAGCGTGACGCTGTCGGAACTTGCCCTGGTCATGGACGAAGGAAAAGAAGCAGGCTATACGGTCGTGCTGGGCTCGCTTCCTCTGAGCACGGTGGTCGTTACGCCGACAAGCAGTGTTCCGGACAAGGTTTCCGTCACGCCGTCGTCCTTGCGATTCACGACGGCGAACTGGAACGAGCCGCAGGAGATCGTGCTCAAGGCCTTGCGGGACGCCGATTCGAACGCCGATACGGCCACGATTACGCACAAGGCGGCAGACGGCGGGTACGGCGATGTGCAGGTCGCCGATCTTACGGTGGTCGTCAACGATACGGGCACGGTCACGAGCGCGGAAGACGCGGAGGATACGCTGCCGTCGGACTTTGCGCTGGAAGAAAATTATCCGAACCCGTTCAATCCGTTTACGGAAATCGCGTATTCGTTGCCGCGGCAAGCCCATGTGACCCTGACGGTGTACGACACGGCGGGCCGGGAAGTGGATCGTCTGGTTAGCGCGTCGCAGCCCGCGGGACGCTATCAGGTGCGCTGGGACGGCACGGACGCGCAGGGCGCGCCCGTGCGGAGCGGCGTGTACTTCTATCGTCTGGCGACGGAAGACTGGCGCGAAACGCAAAGCATGGTGCTGTTGAAATAGCCGCCATGGGTTCGCTGGTTGCTGTCCGCCCCCCTGAATACTGGCCGCGTCCGATTTTTCTGGCGTTGATGGACGTCGCCGACAGGATGGTGCTGGCGGATACGTTGCCGTATAGCCGACAGTCCCACCAGAACCGGGCCCGGGTCCGCAATCCTGCGGGCGCGCAATGGTTGAGCGTGCCGCTTGCGGCAGGCAAGAAGGGGCGCGCGATTCGGGAAGCCCGCATCGAAGGGTCGAACCGCTGGATACGCAAGCACTGGCGGGCGCTCGCATACAACTACCGCGCGACGCCCTTTTTCGAGCTGTACGAGCCGGAACTGGCGTCTTTTTTCGACCGGGAATGGGCGTGGCTTGGCGAGATAACGTGCGCGTCCGTGCAAAAAATCGCTGAATTATTCCAAATCGAAACGCCGCTTGCGCGCGCGTCCGGGATGGAAGGCGCGCCTGCTTCGGTGCCCGATGCGCACCGGCTGGCTGGCGGAGATTTTCTTTCGGCCCGGGATACGGAGGCGGCGGACAGAAAACTTGTGCGCGTGGATGCGGTCGTGCATTTGCGGGAACTTGTATACCGGCAAAACTTCCAAGGATTTTTTCCGGGCATGTCTGCGCTGGACCTGCTGTTCAACTATGGGCCGGAGGCCCTGCCGATGATTCGCAGCAGGGCGTACGTAGCGCTGCGCGAAGAGGCGTAAGCGACTATGCGGAGGCCAGCGCGTTTATGCCGGGATCGCCCCCGCTGCGCCGACATTTCGATGAATCATTCGCAGTCATGACTTTGCGTTTCCGCCTTTTTTCACAGGTTTTTCTTTTGCCGCCCTGCGGACCCGGGATTTGCGCGGGGGTTTTCGCGCTGGCCGCGGCTTTGCTGTCTCCGCCGCTTTCCGGGCAGCCGCTTATGGATGGCGAGACCTGGTTCGCCGAGGGGGACCATATTGTCATGGTGGGGAGCGCTTCCGCGGAGCGCATGCAGCGGTTCGGGTATTTCGAAGCCTTGCTTACCGCCGAGTACCCCGACAGCGCCCTGACGTTCAGAAACCTTGCATGGAGCGGCGACGAAGTGTCGTTGCGCCCGCGCCCGCTCAATTTCGGTTCGCTGGAGGTGAACCTTGCGCATCAGCAGCCGGACGTCGTCCTGATGTTTTTCGGGACGAACGAATCGTTTGCGGGCGCCAAGGGGCTGGCCTCGTACCGGGAGGCGTTGCGCGATTTGACAGCCAGGATCCGGGCGCAGCGGTTCAATGCCGTGGCGCCGCCCCGGGTTATGCTGATTTCCCCGACGGCGCAGGAAGAAGCGCCGGGCGTGGCGGTGGATATTGCGCAGCGAAACCAGGATCTGGCCTCGTATGTCGCCGTCATGCAGGAAGTCGCCGGGGAGTTGTCCGTAGGGTTTACGGATCTGTTCGCGCCGACCCGCGCCATCATGGAGGCGTCGGATCGCCCCCTGACATTCAACGGGATGCACTTCAACGCCTACGGGAATCTGGTCCTGGCCGGGTTGCTGCTCCGGGGCTTCGGGGTGGCGGACCTGTCTGACGTCGCGTTGATGGAGGCGTCTGCCAACGCGCTGGGATCGCTGCCGGACGATAGCGACTTCGAACGCTTGCGGTCCATGGTTATCGACAAAAACGAGCGGTTTTTTTACCGATACCGCCCGGTGAACGGCGAATATGTATATGGCCGCCGTCGCCGTCCGTTCGGCGTTGCGAATTTCCCCTCCGAAATGGCTGCGCTGGACGAGATCGTAGCCCGCGCCGAAGAGCAGATTCATGCATTCGCCCGCAACGTTCGCCCCCGGATTTTTCCGCCTGCCGAAGGCAGATAAGCAGTTCAGGATACCATGATCGAAAAAAATCGCCTTGCGTTTCTCCGTTTCGTTTCGCGCCGCTCGCCGGTTGCGTGGTTTGCGCTGGTTTGCAGCCTGGCGCTTGTCTGTGGCGCCTATGGCCAGGAACGTTCGGAAATCAATCGTTCCGTGGAGGCCGACGAACCCAATCGGGGCGGCGTCATGGATATGTCCTCCACGAATACGGACGTGGCCTTGCAGCGCCTGACGACAGCGGAAGGCTACGCCGTGAACCTTTTCGCCTCGGAAGAAGATTTTCCCATCGGCAATCCGGTCGCCATGACCTTTGACGCGCAAGGGCGGCTCTGGGTCAGTTCCATACCCACGTATCCGCACCAGGAGCCCGGCGTGGCGCCCGACGACAAGCTGATTATTCTGGAAGATACGGATGGCGACGGGCGGGCGGACAAGCATACCGTTTTCGCCGACGGCTTGTACCAGCCCGTAGGGTTCGAACTGGGGCACGGCGGCGCGTACGTGTCCCAGCCCCCCGACCTGCTTTTTTTGCGGGATACGGACGGAGACGACGTGGCCGACGAGCGGCGGGTGTTATTGCACGGTTTCGGCACGGAAGACAGCCATCACGCCATCCACAGTTTCGTATGGGGACCGGGCGGGGCGCTCTATTTTCAGGAGGGCACCTTCCATCATTCGCAGGTGGAAACGCCGTACGGACCCGTCCGCATGCAGTACGCCGGCGTGTTCCGGTACGAACCCGGCAGGCATTTTCTGGAGCGCTACGTGAGCTACCGCTTCGCAAATCCCTGGGGCCACGAATTCGACCGGTGGGGACAGAATTTCATTTCGGACGCCTCCAACGGCAACAATTATTTCGGGCTTCCGCTGACGGGGTATCTGCCGTATCCCGAAAAGCACCCCCGAATGAAGGTCTTTACGACCGTTGTGCGGCCTACCGCCGGATCGGAGTTCGTAAGCAGCCGGCATTTTCCCGAGGAAGCCCAGGGGAATTTTCTGTACAATAATGTGATCGGGTTTCACGGAATCAAGCAGCACCGCGTTCGCCCGGAAGGGTCCGGTTTCACAGGCGAAGAAATCGAGCCGCTGCTTACGTCCGTCGATATCAATTTTCGCCCGGTCGATATGCAGTTCGGGCCGGACGGGGCGCTGTATATTGCGGACTGGTTCAATCCGCTGGTGGGACACATGCAGTATTCCCTTCGGGACGCCCGCCGCGACAAGACGCATGGACGCATCTGGCGGATTACGCGCGAAGGAAGCCCATTGCTTGCGCCGCCGGATATTGCGGGCCGTCCGATCTCCGCGTTGCTGGATGTACTGAAGGTCTACGAGGACCAGGCGCGTTATCGCGCCCGCCGCGAATTGCGTTCGCGCGACGCGGAAGCGGTTCGGGAAGCGCTTGAAACCTGGGTCGCCGGACTCGACCCGGAGGACGAGCAGTACGAACATCTCTTGCTGGAGGCGCTGTGGGTGCGCCAGGGGCATCGCCTGATCGATTCGGCGGCGCTTGAACGGTTGCTTGCGGCGGACGATCACCGCGCCCGCGCCGCCGCCACCCGCGTATTGCGGCACTGGCGGCGGGATATCGACGATCCGCTGGCGTTGTTTGCCCGGCAGATTCGGGATGCGCACCCGCTGGTGCGGCTGGAGGCGGTCGTGGCGCTGAGTTACATGGATTCGGCGGAGGCGGCCTTTCTTGCGCTGGGGGCGCTGGACAGCGACATGGATTATTACCTTGACTACGGCCTCAACGAGACCATTCGGGCCCTGAAGCCAAGGTGGGAGCCGACGATAGCGCACACGGCGCCGCCCGTTTCTACGGAAGGCGTCTTATACTTGTTGCGGCGAGCCGACCCGTCTCTGATGGGGCGGCCCGTATTCTCCCGGGACGTATACGAATCCGTGCTGCGGGAGGAGGGGTTCGAGGAAGCGCACCGGGCCCAGGCGCTGGCGCGGCTTGTAGAGGATGTTTCGTCGCCGCCGGATATTTCGTCCGATGCCCCGCTGTTTGCGGACGAGGGGGCCCGTGCGGAGGCCATTATGGATGCATTTGCAGAGGAGAATCTTTCCGAAGACGCCGCAGAGGCATTGAGCGCGCTTTTGCTGGCGGAGCCGGTTGATGCGTTTGAGGACAGCCTCGCTTTTTTTGGCCTTGAGTTTGGTTTGGGCTTGATGGCGCTGGAAGGAGATACGGAGATTGTCAGGGAAACAGGGTTCGCCGGATGGATGCGACTGGAAGGTCCCGAGCAAGTGCTCGCTGACATGGCGTATCCGGACGATGTTGGCATTGCTCCCGAAGAATACCCTGCATTTATGATATCCGCCTTGCGAGGCGGCCTTCGCATTCCTTCGGACGACTTGCGCCTGCAATTGCATCGGGCGATTTTGCAGCGGATGGACGCCTGGGACGATGCGGCGTGGCGGGACGACGCGCTGGAAACGCTGAGCGGACTGGGCGTTGGCGCCGCCGAAACGTTTGCGTTTTTCGCCGGACATATCGAGGCGGGGCGAATCGACTCCGCGCTGGTCGCGGCGGCGGACGCCCTGCCCGAAGCGGCCTGGGGCGCGCATGATTACGCAACCATGGCGCAGCGGCTCATCGACGCGGCGAGCCAGGTTCCCGCAGCGGATCGGCATGGGGCTGCGTTTCGGCAACGGGTTTCCCTTGCGGAGAAAGCGGCGGCCCGCCTGGACGATCCCGCCTCGCTGACGGAGGCCCTTCGGGCTTTGCAGACCCGGGTCGTGGAAATAGCGACGGTCGAGGCGCAAATGGCTTATGACGTTACGACGTTCCGGGTGGCGCCCGGACAGCAGGTCGAGATCGTTTTCCGGAACGAGGACGTGCTTCCGCATAACCTGGTCGTCGTGCGGCCGGGCGCCGGCGAACTGGTGGGCCGGGCGGCGGACGCCATGGCGACGGACCCGGACGCGTTTGCGAAAGAATTCATTCCCGATACGCCGGCGGTGCTGCACGCTACGCGGATGCTCCAGGCGGGCGAATCCGTTCGGCTCCAGTTCGCCGCGCCCGAACGCGAAGGGAATTATCCGTACATCTGCACCTTTCCCGCCCACTGGATTACGATGAAGGGGGTCATGGAGGTGGTCGCCTACGACGAGTAACGGATTGCCCCTTGGGTTCTGTCTCCAGGGTCCCCGTTATTCCCAATTTGAAATAACGCCCCCGGTTTTTTCATGCTGTCGTCTCGTTTCGTTCGTTCCCCAAAGGTATCGTTCGTCGCGCTGCTTGCCCTGTTCGCGCTGTTTGCGTCGGCGTGGGGCGGTTTTATGGCAGCGGGCGTCGAACGCGCCGACGAAAACGACGATCACGCCGCTATTTTGCGCAGCCTCGACGCCGAAACGCTGGCGGCGGGCCGGGAGATTTACGAACGGGCTTGCGTGGCCTGCCATGGCGCGGAGGGCGGCGCGCTATTGCCGTCCGCCCGGTCGTTCGATGCGGATACGTTACGGTACGGCAACGATCCGTACGCCATGTGGCAGACGGTTACGTACGGAAAGGGGCAGATGACCGCCCAGAACTGGCTTACGCCGGAAGAGCGCTACTACGTCATTCAGTACATTCGGGAAGAACTCGTCAAGCCGAAGAACCCCGGCCAGTATTTCGAGATCACCGAGGAATACCTTGCGGGACTGCCTGCCGTGGAGGAGGCCGGGCTGGATGTGGTCGCTGCGGCGGCGGACGGACTGCAGGCGGCCGGGATGCGGTGGGCGCGCCAGTATCCGGGAGACTACGGATATGCGATGTATTCCCAGTTGGCTGACCGGGCCAGCGCGGCGCTTACCCTGAAACTGGACGAGGGAATCCATTTGAGCTACAATGTGTTGCGCATGCGTCTCGCCGCCGCCTGGCGAGGCGGGCTGGACCTTTCCGAAACGAAGTTCGAGCAGTACCGGGGCGAAGGCCAGCCGGTCGTTGCGGGCGAGGAACTGGGCGGACTGGCTGTCTGGGGCTGGGAATTTCCCGAAGCCTACGCCGCGCGCGACGCGCAAACCTCGCGGCGCGCGCCGCTTCCGCCGGACATGATGACGTTCCATGGGCACTACCGGTACGGCAAGGAGGCCGTATTGTCCTATTCGATTCTGGGTCGGGAGGTGCTGGAATGGCCTGCCGCGCGGCGGGACGGAGACGACCTGGTGCTTGTGCATGCGCTCCGCATCGGTCCTTCGGAGGAGGCGCTTCGCTTGCTGGCGGGGCGGGATGTGCTTGTGGAGGCGACCGGGGACGTCGATGGGATGACGTCGTCGCGGGAGGCGGGCGATGTTTTTTTGCATATTCCCGCCAGCGACAGGGTGCGCGCCGTCGAGATTCGTCGCCGGGCGGGCGCGCCGGGCGAGGGGGCGATAGCGCTGTTCGCGGGAGAAGCGCCCGACCTCTCCGCGATGATCCAGGGCGGTCCGCCGCAATGGGAAGAGACGGTTGCGACGTCGGGCGAGCTGGACGCGCCCCGCGCCCATTACGACCCGCTGTATTACGAAGACGAGGACCGGGACATCCCGGAGAAACTGGTTGCGTTGCCGGAAGATTATCCCTACACGGTGGATCGGATCGGCTTGCCGTTTGCGAATCCGTGGAACAGCTGGATACGCCCCACGGCGCTTGCCTTTTTCCCGGACGGACGCCTTGCGCTCGCCACGTATCCCGGCGACGTATGGATTGCCGACGGGCTGGACGGCGCCCTCGATGCGGTCCAGTGGCGCCGCATCGCTACGGGCCTCTACGAGCCGATGGGGGTCGAGGTGGCGGATGGGGCCATTTATGTGACGGCCCGCGACCGGATTCTGCGGCTACGGGACCTCGACGGAGATATGGAAACAGACTATTACGAAACGTTTTACGCGGACCAGGACGTGTCGGATTTTTTCCATTCGTTCTCCTTTGGCCTTCAGACGGACGCCGCGGGTAATTTCTATTACGCCAAGTCCGGGCAGTATACGAACAACGCCTTGCCCGGCGACCTGGTGCGCGTGGCCCCGGACGGGACCGGCGGCACGATCGCGACCGGGTTCCGTACGCCGAACGGGCTTACCGTAGCCCCGGACGGGCGCGTATTCGTCACGGACAATCAGGGGAACTGGACCCCCGCAAACAAAATCAGCCTGGTCGAGCCCGGCAAGTTCTACGGATATGTGAATAATTTCGCCGAGCGCGGATGGTCTCCCGACGGATTGGACGTGGAAATTCCCGAAGGGGAATGGTACGCCGTCATTGATACGGCGGCCGTGCCGGATGCGTTCGCCGAGCCGGCGCTCTGGCTGCCGCAGGAATTCGACAATTCGCCGGGCGGGGGCGTCTGGACGGACCCCGCCTGGGGCCCGCTCGGCGATCGCATGCTGCACACCAGTTTTGGCAAGGGCTGGGCGTATTATTTGATGTTCGACGAAGTGGACGGCGTGACGCAGGCCGCCGCCGCGGCGCTGCCTTTCCAGTTCGACGCCGGTACGCAGCGCGTCCGCGTCAACCCGGCGGACGGGCAGATTTACCTGACGGGCCTGACCGGCTGGGACGACGGATTCGCCACGCGCTACGCGCATCTGGACCGCATCCGGCATACGGGCGGGGCCGGTCGCCACGTAACGGAAACCCGCGTAACCTCCGACGGCCTCGAATTCGCCTTTAACTTTCCGGTGGACGCGGCGGCTTCGGACCCTGCTCGTTACGAGGTAAGCCGCTGGAATTATCGCTGGGAACGCCAGTACGGTTCGGAAGACTGGTCTGTAGAAGACCCCGAACGGGAAGGCCGCGACGTCGTGCCCGTGGAGGCGGCGCATGTCGATGGGCGTCGCGTACGCCTTGCGCTCGCGGATATGCAGCCCGCAGACCAGATGCTGGTGCGCATGCAGGTTCCGTCCGCCGAGGGAGGCGTCCTGCAGGAAGCCATTTATCTTACCGTGCATACTGTGCCCGCAGACTGATTTGCTACGGGTTGCGTTCGTTGATTCCGTGGCGTAGTATGTTTATTCTTGCATTATGCCCCCGAAATTGTTTATGCCCCCTGTTTCCCGAATCGCATTTTGCATCATGAATCCACGACTTTTTCCGTTTGCCGCCGGGTTTTGCGCCGCGTTTTTCGCCTTGTGCGCCGCGTTGGCGCTCGCGACGCCGCCTTTCGCGCTTGCGCAGGCGCAGGACGATACGCCCTGGGTGGTCTACGAAGGCTCGGGCGGGCCTGGCGCGGGCAAGCATATCGCGCTCGTAACCGGAGACGAAGAATATCGCTCCGAAGAAGCGCTGACCCAGCTGGCCCGCATCCTGGCGTTCCGGCATGGGTTCAAAACCACCGTCCTGTACGCCATCGACCCGGAAACCGGCGCGATCGACCCGGAATATCCGCATAATATTTCCGGGCTGCATCTCCTTGAAGAAGCGGACCTGATGGTTATGTTTACGCGCTTTCGCGATCTGCCGGAAGAGCAGATGCGGCATATCGAGGCGTTCACCAATTCCGGCAAGCCCATTATCGGACTGCGCACCGCTACGCACGCCTTCCGTTTCGAGGACCCGGACCACCCGTTCATACGCTACGATACGTGGAGCGAAGTCCCCGGCTGGGAAGGGGGATGGGGCAGGCAGGTGCTGGGGGAAACCTGGATTAACCACCATGGCCGGCATGCCGTGGAAGGGACGCGGGGCCTTGTGAATTACGCGTACGAAGAGGATCCGATCTTGAACGGGATCGGGGACAACGTATACGGCGATACGGATGTGTACGGACTTACCGACTTGCCGGAGGGCACAGAGGTCCTGCTGTACGGATTGACGCTGAAGGGCCTGGACCCGTACGCCCCGCCCGAATACGAAACGTCTATCGTGCCCGTTGCCTGGCGCCGCCTCTGGACGGGGGAGACCGGCAACGCCACGCGCGTTTTCGCTACGACGCTGGGCGCTTCCGTGGACCTGGAAAGCGAGGGGGTTCGCCGGTTGCTGGCGAATGCGGTATTCTGGGGCCTGGGCATGGAGGACAGCATCCCGGAAGAAGCCGACGTGCGCTACGTAGGGCGCTACGACCCTACGTTCTACGGGTTTGGGTCCCATGCCGTCGGGGTGTATCCGGCGGACCTGGACATGACCGCCGAAGAAGCATCCGAATGGATAGAATAGGGAGGCGCTTATGATGCGGCAAGCCGGGGTTTCCATCCGCCGCTCCTGGCGGAAGGCGTTCGCCCGAACGCCCTGCGCAGCCCTTTTTCTCTGCGCGGCAGGGTTGGGTCCGACAGGCGCCGACGCTGCGCGGGCGCAGTCCGCCGCCGCGCCCGTCACGCGGATATTCGAGGGGTATCCGGGCGCCCGCGCCGGCGGCATGTACATGCAGAACTTCTACCTCCCGCCCGCCCCTTCGTCCACGCCCTGGTATCCGAGCTGGCATCCGGACGGGAAGCACATCGCCGTAGCCATGCAGGGGACGATCTGGCGCGTGGAGGCGGCTACCGGCGTCGCGACGCAGCTGGTGGCGGGGCCGCGCTATTATTCGTCCCCGAATTATTCGCCCGACGGACGCTGGCTGGTCTACGCCGCCGACGACCACGGCGCGGCCATCGGACTGGAAATGCTGAATGTCGAGACCGGGGAAACCCATGCGCTGGGTCCCGGCGGGCAGCACCTTGTTGCGGACCCCCGGTTCAGCCCGGACGGAACCCGCATCGCCTACGTTTCGACCGAGCCGAACGGATATTTCAACGTGTATATCCGGGCTGTTTCGGAAGGGGCGTGGGCCGGGGAGCCCGTGCCGGTCACGCGGGACAACGATTTTGGGCGGGATCGGCTGTATTTCGGGCCGCAGGACATCCACACCAGTCCGGCCTGGTTGCCTTCCGGGGAAGAATTGTTGCTGGTGGCGAATCGCGACGTGGCCCTCGGAAGCGGGAACGTCTTTCGCGTACCGGCCCGCGAGGACGGGTTTGCGGACCGCGCGCTCGTACTG
Organism: Rhodothermales bacterium; assembly: GCA_022825385.1. GTDB lineage: Bacteria > Bacteroidota > Rhodothermia > Rhodothermales > VXPQ01 > VXPQ01. The sequence continues at coordinate 16,917 of JAJDWX010000030.1, read as the reverse complement.
GCAGAGCAAACCTTGTATCGCGCGCAGCCAGACGTGTCGCTGGACGGCAAGCGGTTCGTGTTTTCGTCTACGCGCGGCGCAGCGGATCAGTTCAACAACCTCTACGTGCAGCCGACGGCGGGCGGCGAGCCGTACAAACTCACGTTTTTCGAGCACGACGCCTTTCATCCGCGCTGGTCGCCGGACGGGGAATGGATCGCGTATATCGACAACCGGGATGGTTTGCCCCAGTTGAAACTGCTTGAAACCTACGGCGGAAAAATCGTGGACGTGGAAATTACGGAGCGCCGCTGGAAGCATCCCGTGGGCCGGTTGTCCGTTACCACGACGGGGGCGGGCGGATTGCCTGCGGGGAGCCGGATTCATCTGGTCGCGTCGGACGGAAAATTCTATGCGCCCACGGACGCCTATGCGCGCATTGCGCCGCGCGCCGCCCAGTGGGCGTTTCATCATACGGGCACGTTCGAACTGGAATTGCCGGAAGGGCAGGCGGTGGTCCGGGCCGTCAAGGGACTCGAATACGTTCCGGTAACGGATACGCTGCATATCGCGGCGGGGGAAACGCTTCGGCATGAGATGACGCTTGAACCGGCGATCGATATGGAGGCGAAAGGATGGTACGGGGCCTCTACGCACGTGCATATGAACTACGGGGGCAATTTGCACAATACGCTGGAGAACCTGATGATGATGTCTGCCGCGGAGGACCAGGATCTGGTGCTCGAACAAGTGGCGAACAAGGACAATCGGATACTGGATCAGCAATTTTTCGTGCCGGGCGGGGGCGCGCATCCCTTGTCCACCCCGGATATGGCGCTGGTGGTCGGACAGGAATATCGTCCGCCGTTTTATGGCCATGTGTTCCTGTTCGGGATGCGGGACCACCTCATTTCCCCGTACGTGACCGGGTACGAGGGCACGGCCATCGAGAGCCTCTACCCCTCGAATACGGACATATTCAGAAAAGCGAAGGAGCAAGGCGCCTGGACAGCGTATGTGCATTCCTTCTTTGTTGGCGATCCGCTGGAAGACGACCTGAGCCATGCGCGCGGGTTTATGGTGGACGCGGCGCTGGGGACTACGGATGCGCTGGAGTGGTCTACGGCCCAGGACGGCTATCCGCCGTTGTACGCCGTGTGGAACAACGGCATCCGGACCGCGCTGGTGGGCGGGGAGGATTCCATAAGCAACCTGCAGCGAACGCCGCTTGTCGGGTCGGTGCGGACGTACGTCAAGCCGGCGGACGGCGCGCTGGGCATGCGGAGCTGGTTCGAGGGCATGGCCGCCGGACATGCGTTCGTTACGAGCGGCCCCCTCGTGGATTTTACGGTGGACGGGCGCATTCCGGGCGAAACGGTCGCTATCGACGCGGGGGCGGAGGTAACGGTGCGTTTCGAGGTTACGTCGATTACGCCGCTGGAGAAAGCCGAACTGGTGTTCAACGGAGAAGTGGTCCGGGAAATGCTGTTCGAGGGCGACCGTAGGTCCATGACCTTCGAGGACGCATTCCGTCCCGATCAGTCGGGGTGGTATCATCTGCGGATAAGCGGCGCGCCCGAAGAGCGCTTGCCGCTGGACATTGCGTATGCGTTCGCCTTGACGAATCCGGTTTGGGTGATTGCGGACGGCGTTCCGGTTCGGTCGATAGCGGCTGCCGAGTACGGAATAGCCTGGATCGACAAGCTCCACGCCCTGGCCGAGCAGTGGCCCGGCTGGCGCTCGCAACGGGAAAAAGACCATGTCTACGGGCAATTCGAAGAGGCCCGCGAGGTCTACCGGCAGTTGAAAGCGGAGGCGGAAGACATCGCGCGGCGGCGCGGGCGCTGACCTTTTGCGGCGGACGCTCCCTATTCTACGCAGAAAATGCGGTGATTATTACCTCACAAAATCTATTCTACGCAGAAAATGCGGCGATTATTTCTCTTCATTATCTATTCTCCGTAAAAAATGCGGCGATTATTGCTTCATAACGCCATGTGGCCTGGGCTGGTGGGGAAGGGGGCGGGCGCGTCCGAACCCGCTATCGGGCTGGAGCGGATGCTTCGACTTACGGCGGATGCCCGGATCGAAGCGGACCCGTCCATTCGCTTCGATGGCGTGGACCTGTTTTTGTACGAACCCCATATCGATATTCATGCTTCGCCGGACGAAATCCGCGCCCTTGCGGATCGCATCGCCGCGCTGGGCCTGGGGGTAGGGTCCGTCGTGGCTCCCGTGTACCCCGACATGCTTGGGGGCAGCGCGATGGGCAGCCGCAACGACCGGCGCCGCTTCGTGGAGGCGGTCCGGGCTGCGTGCGAATATGCGTCCGCGCTGAATGCGCACGGCGTTCGGTCCTGCGGCGTGATTCGGATCGATTCGGCGGCAAGCCCGGTCGAATGGGCCGCGCATCCCGTCGAGAATACGACGAAGATTGCAGATACCTTTCGCGAGGCGGCGCTTGTTGCGGAAGAGTACGGGGAACGCATTGCCGCAGAAGGGGAGATTTGCTGGGCGGCCATGCATTCCTGGGTGGAGATGCTGCGCTTGCTGGAAGAGGTGGATCGTCCCGCCTCGCTGGGTTTTCAGGCCGATCTGGCCCACACGTACTTGTATTTGCTTGGATACAATGCGCCCGAAGCCGCTTTACTGGAGGACGGGTACGCGGAAGAAGCGTTCCGGGAGGCGTACCGAACCATGACCGCCTCTCTTGCGCCCTATCTGTTCGATTTTCATGTGGCGCAGACGGACGGGTCCGTGTTCGGGGGCGGTTCGCACGACAAGACGGGCAGGCATTGCCCGGTCGACGCCCCCGAAGGCAAACTGGACCCGGTATGGTGCAGTCGGCAGTGGTTGCTGGACGACCGCGGCGAACTGCGGGAAGGCATCCGGCATATTTGCTGGGACGGATGTATGTTTCCCAACGCCGTGCTGGAGCGCCCGGAGACGTGGAACCGGGTGCTTGGGACCATGGAGGCGGTGCGGCGCGGGATATAGGAGGGGTGCGGGGGCGTGGCGCGGCGGACTATGCGGACAACGAAACAGGTTGCGATTTGGCGGCGAGGCCTTCTGTTACGATCTGCTTCAGTTCCCTGGCAAGGGATTCCCGGTTTGCGCGCAGGTTGCGATGAAGATCGACATACCGTACGAGAATCTGTTGCCCGGCAGGCTCGTTGGAGCGATCAATAATCTCGAAATCGCGTTCCTCGGCTCCCGATACATGGGGGTAGAGAAGCATGCTGCGCTTGCAGCCATATCGCTGGGTATAGGCATAGAGTTGGTAAATATCGGCGGCTCCTGCGCCGCCGCGTCCGCCGCTTCCAGAGAGCCTTTTCCATTTGGTGTCCAGAACAAGCCTTCGGTCGTCTTCCGGGGCCTCTATGAGCAGGTCGGGACGAAGCGAAAGTACGCCTTTCCCGTTGCGGGTTATGAGATGGCGTTGCCGTCGTTTGGCCTGGGGATAGAGCCGATGTTCGGGAAAACCAGGCAAAGGCATCACCCATTTTCTCATAAAGGCGGCCACGAAGGCTTCAAAAACCTCGTTCATATCGAACAACAGCGAAAAACTGCGCTGTTTTCCTGTATTCGTCGTCGGCGAACGGGCCTGGAGGATGAGCCGGCAAAAATGGAGCGCGTCCGCGAAGCGCTCGTTTTGTCGCGTAATGGGTATCTGCTCGAACAGCTCGTCATGGATCGGTACATACGCAACGCCGTCCAGCAATAGCAGGCAATGCCGGAGTTTGTCCTGGGTGGAGGGGGTATGCGTCCAGTTAAGCAGCGTGGCGCACGCGAATCGGAAGATGCGATTCATTGCCGTGTCTTTGGAAAATTCGTCAAACCGGCAAAAGAAACGTTCGCGGCGCGCCGAATTATGAAGTATTTGCGCAGGGATTATTAACTTGCCCTTGAATCGTCGGAGGTTTTCTTCCCGTTGCAGGTAGGCATGTTCGGCGCCGAGCAGCAGCTCCTCGCGAAGTCGGTACGCGAAGATAGCGATGAGCAGTTCGGAGAGCGGGGCCTTGCGGTTTGCGAGATGCGCTACGTCGCGGTCTCTTACGGGTACGTCGCCTGCGATAGCAAGCATATAGAGGAGGTTATGGCGCGCCTCGTGTTCTCCCTGGCTGTCCTCGCTGGATTCCGGGCTATCCACCTTGGGAAGGATTTCCACCTGAAGGCCGGGCACCTGGATGACGCCAACCCATTGCTGCGCCTGGGCGCGATTATCTCCCCAGGCGAATACCTGCTCGTTTGCTGTGCGCTCGCGCTGGTCGAAGCGCTTTAACTGATCGTACAGGCGCGAATGGAGGCGTTGATACTCGCCCGGGCCTGCGCTGTCCTGATCGCTTCGAACGATCCGCTCGTGTTCCCGGATGACGATGCGTTTGTACGTGCGCGTCACGAATCCTCCTCGTCTGTTTCTTTGTCGCCGCCCTCCTTGTCCGGCGGGGCCTCGTTGTCCATAAGTTCCTTAAGGCGTTCATCGAAATCCTCCTGCTTGAGTTGCAATACGCCGAGAAATGCGCGGACGAGGTCATCTTTATTCATTTCCTTTTCAGTATTCTGGAATGCCGGCGCAATGCTGAAATCCACCCGGTCTTCGTAGTCGTCGTGATCGAAGCCGAGCGTGTCCGTTTCCGAAAATGTATCCGCATGGATGATCGGATGCTGATTTTTACTGGAGAGGGACTTTCCAGCGTCGCTGTATGGACAGCCAAGAACCATGCATATCTTGTTCCAGTCGCCATAGAAGTATTCCTGGAGGAGGGGAATCACCCGCTTGGCGAAAACAAAGCGCAAATCGTCCAGGCTCTTCACGCGAAGGAAGTAGGCATGGCCAATCTGGTGGTCGCGGTCGTAGAGAAAGCGGATCCGTTTATTCAGGACCTCGAACAGGTCAACAACCAGTTGCGCAAGGGGCGAACCGTCTCCCAGCGCTTCTTTAAGCATTCTCTGGAGGCACTCCTTGTCCGGCATAACCTCTTCGAAAGTGAAGCGGCGCCGTAGCGCGGCATCCATTAACGCAATGGAGCGATCCGCCGTGTTCATGGTGCCGAGGATATGCAGATTGGGCGGTACGCCAAAGCGCGATTCGGGCGAATAGGCCAGGGGCAGCCTCAATTCGTTCTCGGCCCCGAGCCGCTTATCCGGCTCCAGCAGCGTGATCAACTCGCCCAGAATTTTGCTCACGTTGCCCCGGTTTATTTCGTCGATGACGAGGACGTACTCTGTGGGTTTGTCTTCGGGGGGAGTAATTTTGTTATTTAATTCAATTTTGTTATTTAATTCAATAAGTCTGTCATAAACAAATCGGGGAGCTGTAATATGATTTTTATGACCAATAATATTATCTCGAAGCAAATTAGAAGTTAATTTTGATGGCTTTGAAGCATCAATATATATTTTTTCCCAAATATCTTTCATTTTCTCCTTGGAAACACTGGTAGAAACAGTATATGGGGTGTTTTTAGGATAAAGTTTTATGCCATCCCTATCTGATATACCCATACGATAAGAAATTTTTCCATTACCTGGGTAAACACGATCTGGAGAATTCCGAATCGTATCCATGAGCCGTTGCCATAATTGTTCGAAATTTAATTCTTTCTTGTGGATCACTTTATTTCGCTCTTCATCAGCCCTCATGGCCATACGCTTGAATATTCCATCATGTAATTCGTAGCGTATTTCCTTGTTATCATCCTCTAAAATGGGACGAAGTCCTTCGATAAACTCTTCGTATCCATAGGATTGATGAAAAGTCACGAATTCAATGTTTCCGGTCTTCTGGTATTCTAAAAAAAGATTCGTTAGTTCCTGTGTCGAAGGATTTTTTGGGGCTTTTTCTCCCAAAATCAATTCAATCGCCCGTTGTCGGATAGTGTAGGTCTTGCCCGTGCCTGGCGGACCGTAGAGAATGATGTTTTGGGCGTCTGTGGTTTTCATTTCGGAGGTTTTTCCATTTGGTTTTGCAGGGGCAAGGTGTGATTTTGAAGTTTTAGTATCGTTCATTTCTATCTTTTCTTCATTTCCGTTCATTAGATTAAGCAGCATTCTTGGTAAAGTCATCCGATTGGCCAACTTACGGAGATCGCCATCTGATATGGATCCCAAAGCCTCTTCTATTTTGTCAAGAATTTGTCGATGTTGCCCGATAAATATTTTATCTGGTTTGACATTCATTTTGTTTAGAAGTTTTCGAGCATAATTATTTCTTCCTCTATCTACGGCTAATGCAACGAATTCTGTAGGGAAAAGCGCTGCCAGTGTCCGAGTAGTATTTGCCCAAGGCTTTGAAGTTTTATTTCTAAAAACATCATGAATTATATAATCTCTAATTTTATTCAAAAAATCAATTCTTTCGTGACGATTATTTGGTAAAATTTTTATCAATTTTTTTGAAATATTCTTTCTTACATTAGGGTCAGTAATAGCAAGGCTAACATCTTCATTTTCTCGCAACGCAAGATTTGCTATTTTATTTTCCTTCCATATTTTTTCATGAAATTCCTCGCTTTCACGTTCTTCCAATGAGGCTTCCTTAACATATTTTAACAGCTCGTATATCTGTTCGCGCCATTCGGAATAATCTTGTGCTTGCGTGCGTTCTGCCTCTTCGCAAGCGGCTTTTAGTCCGTCGGGGGTAGATAAGTCAAACATGATAATACCACAAGGTAACCGCTGCGATCACCCGGGCTAATCGGTGCGGGGAACGGACGCAGGGCATTTCGCGTGCGGCGGCGGACAAGGCAGCAGATTCCGGTTTGGCGTGGGGCGCAGGCACGGAATTAGTAGTCGCAGGGGTTGATGCAGGCGCGGCTTGTTCTCCTGTTGCTTTGGCAGGCGGGGACGCTTCAACGGCATGCAAGGCGCGCATTTCCGCCCGCAAGCCTTGAATGTCTGTCCGTACGTCCGAACGCAAGGCGTTAATTTCCGACCGCAAGTCTTTAATGTCTGCTCGCACGTCCGAACGCAAAGCGTGAATCTCTCCTCGTACGTCCTGCACTTCTGCCCGTACGCCCTGCATTTCCGTTCGCACATGCTGCATTTCTACTCGCATGTCTGTCCGGATTCCGCGCATATCCGCCCGGATCGTTCCGTAGAAGGTAGCCAGCACGCCAAGGAACGCGATTCCGGCAACGATTGGTTTCCAATTCCAGTTTTTCATGGTTCCAGGGACTTCGTGGATTGCCTCTAAAGGGGTTTTGCGTTCATAGCGTCGTACGCACCGTTTTTAGGCGGGTTCGCCCTGCCAAGGGGGTTCAGAACGGGGATTTCAGCCGATGTCTGGCATCGGAGGACCGGGCTTCCGGGGCGCCCGAAAGACGATAACAATATACGGCCTCGCCGCCCGCAAGTCAAGCCCTCGGGAAATAAAAATCGGGGAGCGCAGCCTGTTTTTTGTCGTCTTGTTCCGGGAGGCCTCGCGGCGAATCGGGGGGGAGGTCGGCGAAGGCTATATCGTTTCAAAAATCGTGAAACGATATGTTGACAATTTGGTAAAATCCTTGTATTTTATAGACATAATCGTTTCACAGACTTGGAAAATCGTTTCATGCCGCTTACGGACCAGGCCATACTCGATTACATTGCGGACCACCCCGGCGCCGGCCGCGAGGATATTCGCCGCCATGTCGCGGCGGATGTAAGTTTGTCGACGGTCTGGCGGGCGCTCAAGCGGCTTGTCGACGAAGGCCGGCTGGAAATATCGGGCAACGCCCGCGCCACCGGCTACCGCCTGGCGGGCGCGTCCGCAGTGCGCGCATATCTGCAAACGCCTTATAATCGTCGCAAGCCTGCAAGCTACGACAAGGGTTTTTTCGACCGGTATATTCCCGGAAAGACATTCTACCTTGCCGCGGCGGACCGGCGGCGTCTGCGCGAGGCCGGGCGCCTGGAGCCGCCGCCCCCGGCAGGGACCTATGCGCGGCGTATTCTTGAACGGCTGCTCGTGGACTTGTCCTGGGCGTCGTCGCGCATGGAAGGAAACACCTACGATATCCTTCAGACCGAACGGCTCATCCGCTTCGGGGAAGAGGCATCCGGCAAGGACCGCAAGGAAGCGCTGATGATCCTTAACCACAAGGAGGCGATTCAGTATGTCGTCGAGCATCTTGACGATATACATATCAGCCGGCCGGATATGTTCAATATTCACGCCCTCCTCGCGGGCGGCCTTCTTGCCGATCCCGCCATGGGGGGACGGCTGCGCCGCATGCCTGTCGCCATCGCGCATTCGAGCTACAGGCCGCTTGACGACCAATATCAGATTGAGGAAGAGTTTGAAATCCTGATCGGCAAGGCAGCGGCGATCCCCGATCCGTTTGAGCAATCCTTCTTTCTTCTCGTTCATATTCCCTATTTGCAGGCTTTCGCCGATATCAACAAGCGGACCTCGCGCATTGCCTCGAACATCCCGCTTCTAAAGGCCGATCTTGCGCCGATGTCGTTCCTGACCATGGACGACAGGGACTATATCGACGGACTAATCGGCGTCTACGAACTGAACAACGTTTCCTTGTTGCGCGAGGCGTATATCGACGCCTATCTGAGCTCGGCCGAGAATTATCGGGTGCTGCGCGCCGAAGTCGAAAGCCCGGAGAAGGCGGCGCTGGCGTACCGGGATTTCGTGCGCAAGGCCGTACGCCGCTGCGTACTGGAATGGCAGGCGTTCCGCCCAGAGGACGTCATAGCCATGGCCGCCGCAGACGGCGTTCCCGACGCGGATTGCGAACAGGTCGCCGCCTATGTCGGACAGGAGTTTCGCGGCCTGCACGAGGGCAATGTAATACGCTACAAGTTGCGGCCCGAGGACCTTGAGGCCATCAGCCCCGAAAGCCAGGCGGGGTTGTGATTATGGTCAAAGTCTGATTTGTCCCCGGGGCAGGGGAACCGGCAAGAAGCGGCAAGGGTGGGTTATAGCGTGGGGCGGGCGTGGTATACTCCGAATACCTTCCGCATCTCCAGCGCAAAGCCCGGCAGTATTTCAGGGTCTTCGAGACGATCTGCACTGCTGAATCGGGTGTTTGTTCCATCCGGCCTGTGCATGACGATAGTTCGGGTTTCCGGATCTACGATCCACACCCGGAGCGCTCCGGCATTGAAGTAATCGCTTGTTTTGTCGCGCATTTCCTGCGGCCTGTTCGAGGGGGACAGCACTTCGATCGCAATGTCTGGCGCGCCTCGAACACGGCCATGGAAGGCATTTTTCTTATCGAACGGCTGGAGCAGCACGGCTACGTCCGGGATGCGAATGGTGTCCGGGGCTTCGCTGAGGAGGCAGTCTACGTCTACGCCTACTTCGCCGTGTCCGAATTTTTCCATCCATTCGTCGAGATAGCGGTACAATTTGCCCTGTACGGACGAATGCGTCCAGGACACCCCCGGATCGCGTACGACCAGCGCGTCCTGCACCAATTCACAGGAGACGCCGTTTTGCCGGTCGGGGAGCGTAACGTATTTCTCCGCGGTCATGACCCGAGGGGCCTCGCCGCCCATTCGGGGGCGGTCATGCGTCTTTTTGGCGCTGGTTGCGGGCATGGGCAGCCTCCAGGGTGTCGGACCAGGGGATACAAGGGGATTAGCCTCTTGTATCCCTTGGGTCCCTGCCGTATGGGAAAATGCGCGGTTGTACAGTTCCCGGGACAGGCTTTGCGCCAGCGTGTCCTTGCGTTGTGTACGTCCGCCGGGAAATTTCATGCGGCGCTCGCCGCACGGGACTTTCTTTCGAGCGCGCCCGTATCCGTATTGTTGGTTTCGGATCGGGCGCGGACTACTTTTTTCCTGATGAGACGTACAGGCCGTCAATACGGGTATTGACCCCGTCAATGCGCTTGGAAAGCTCCGTTTGCATAGTGACGAGGTTTGTGTTCGTCTCGTCGATCCGCTTGCTGAGGCTCGCGTTGACGTCATCGATTTTCGCGTTCGTGTCGTCGAGTCGCTTACTCAGATTCGCGTTGACATCGTCGATTCGCTGGCCCAGGCTGGTGTTCCCGTCGTCCATTCGCTTGCTCAGGTTCGTGTTGACGTGGTCGATTTTCTTTCCAAGCGCCGCGAATTGTGCTTCCATAGCCCGTTTGTCGTCTCTCCTGTCCGTTTTCCTGTTGCGGTGACGTTGATAAAACCAGCCAACGATTGCAATCAATACGGCAACAAGCGGGGCAAGCAATACGGCGAAGTAAAAGTTTTCAGACATGGCTTTCAGCGGTTTTCGGGTTCTTGTCACACCTGTGATCGTACAGATCGCCAGGATCGTTTCTGCACCGTTTTTCAACGGGTTCGCCCTGCCGGGGGGCGGCGAACAACCGTTTAGGCCGATGTCTGCGTATCGGGGGATTGGGCGTTCTGGCGCGGCAAGGCGCGACCGGAACGCAGTAGCATTATACGGCGCCGGCGCTGAAAAGTCAAGCCTTTTTGATAACAAAAATCGGGGGGCGCAACGTATTTTTTGCCGTTGCAGCCCGAGGGGTCTTGATGCCCATTCGGGGGCGGGCGGTCGTCTTCCTGAGGCTGGTTGCGGGCATGGGGAACCTCCCGGATGCCAGGCAAAGGGGCGCAAGGGCATAAGCCCCTTTTTGCGCTGCGTTCCCGCCGGATGGGGAGAAATAGGCCTTAATCCGAGAACTGATTTACTCCCAAACCGCGTACGTGCGGCTCGTTGTGGAGCAGCAGGCGCAGGCGCGTTAGCTCGGCGGCGTCCCAGCCCATTGCCTCGGCTACGGCTTCGTCCCAGAGGCGGCGGACTGCACATTCGCCGTCTCGGTATTGGGGAACGATCATGTTTTTTGTACGCTCCCAGCAGGCAGCCAAGGTTTGCCGGATGCGGGTGTTTTTGATGTCAGGAATGTGAATGTTTGCTGCTTCTGCCGCGCTATATGTTGGAAACGCTATTGTGCGTCCAGGGTTACACATCATTTGCAGGCGTCCCGCTGTCGAGTTAATGAATACGGCTACTGCTTTCGCTGCTTCCGATGATAAGCCGGGCACAGGCATCCAGCCGTTACCCACATATTTTTCATCTCCGGCGACGGCAGTAAGGCGCGCAGTGGTGTTTCTTTGACCAGCGGTTATCAGTAAATGTCCGGCTTTTTCCAGCATTTTCTTCGTTTCGGGATAGGCGCCTCCGTTTAGCCTCAGTATCTCTTCATCCCGCTTTTTGGGGATCCAGTGGTCGTCCGGCTGGCTTTGTATGGTAACTTGGCCATCTGTTCCGCTTTTGGATTTCAGGATGGGGAAGGCCCCTGGAAGGCCGCGTTCTGCGGGCTCGAAAGAGCCGCGCAGAACTTGGCCAGTCGCTGAAGGCGACTGGCCAAGTTCTTTCTGTATTGATTTCAGGTGAGGGTGATTCGCAAATGAATTTGCATGCATAGCCAATACGGGTGAACGCCATATCGCAGGCGTCCAGTCGCCGGCTTCAATGCGCTCCGCCGGCCACTCGGATACCTCGCCCCATCCATTCGCCATCAACCCTTTCTTGCAGTCCAGCAGGCATTGGTGCAAATCGGCTGCATCGCCGTCGTTCACCGGCATTTTGTCCAGGTTGACGAACCGCGTCGGCGGTTTGGGGCCGGCGTGTCGCCGCATCACCACGATACTCTCGTTGATAGAAGTATGCTGACTCATGTTAATCTGGCGCGGCTGGTGTGAGGTCAACACCGTGTGGATGTGGAATCGCTGGGCAAGCGCAAGCCGTTCATGCTGCCCGGAAGGCGCCGTGAGTGCTATGGTCGGATTGATCATCGTCAGAATCCCATCGTCCCGCTCTATGCAGTGGTCTGCAAGGCCGACAAAGAGCGGTCGGATAGAGTTCTTGTCAGCGAACTGCATCAGGCCAGGATCAGCCTGAATGAGCGTCTGCTCCATCAAGTCGGCGCGGTTTCGCAGAGACCTTTGCGTTTCAGAGGGAAACTTCTCGCCCATCTTGGCGCGGTTGGTGAACGGCGGATTCATAATTACAATCCGGGCGTCCTTCGCCGCGTCAACCGCGTCCTCGAGGTCTGCATCGTCGGTTGACGCCCAGGTCGCCTGCGATGCTATGGCGTCGTCGCCCAGGTCCAGTTCGCCGCCCCGGTGGACTATCGACTTTTGTCCCAGCAGTTCGAGCGTTCCCGCCGACACCCTGTCGGGATTATGTCTTGCAGGACCGTAGGGCATCTTGTGAAGCCCCATTCTGCGGTAGATAACCCTGTGGTTGCCCGCCGTCAACTGCGACGCCGCCAGTTGCAAGGAGACCGGATTTATGTCCAGCCCTTTGATGACATCCTCGACCGCCACTTTCTGAAGCCCTGTCAGTTTCTCCGTGTCCGCGCCTCGCTCAGCGGCCCTGCGCTTCATGTCGGAGAGCATGGCGGCAAGCAGCGTGCCGCTTCCGCACGCCAGGTCCACCGTCTTGTGGTCGCGCCACACGTTTTCGTCGGACCAGTCCAGTTCTCCGCAGGCGTCCAGCGTTAGCCGGGCGGCGATCGACGCGGCGACGGGTCTGGTGAAGAAGGCGCCGTCCGACGCCTGATTGCCCATGACGCGGTTGAATAGCGGGCCTGCGTGGTCGGCGCCCATATCGGCGTAGGTTTCCGCTATGCGCTCGGCTTCGGCGGCAAGGTGGCGCAAAGCGCGCTCGAGCCCGCCGGTCTTGCCCGTCGCCTCCATTGCGTAGATTGCGTCCAATGCGGGTTCGAGCACCGGGCGGAAGTCGTGGCGCATAATGCGTTCCCATTCGCGGCTTATCTTCCGAACGACATGGACCTCATTCTTGATAGCCGACAGGTCGCTCACGCCGGGTAGCCACCCGCCGTTGCTAATGCGCTGGTGCAGCATGGCGGCGTTCATCATCAGAAGCGCGGCTACGGTGCAGCCGTCTGCCTGCTTTTTGTCCGTCTTTTTGAGTCTGTCCAGGCCTAAATGCTCGTTCAGTACGTGCAGCAGCGCATCGGCGCGCATGTGGTGCGCGGCTTCGCTGACGCTCGATTCCAGTATGTTCAAATCGCGCATCACGCGATTGTCGCTCAGCCCGGACTTCGCCAGCAGGTTCATTTTGATGGCGCTGCCGTAGTCTTCCAGGCCGCTCAATTTGAGCATTAACTGGCCCTTTTCCTCTGCCCGCTCTTTTGCGGTTTTACCTTTTTTGCGATGTCCGCCCGGCTGCAAGCGAATGCCGCCCTCGCCGGTATTGATCATCTTCTTCGCTTTGGCCTTGGTCTTGTTGATGTTCACGACGCCCCGGGCTTCGCCCGCTTTCGGCTTGTCGCGCGCAACGGAGTCCGCGCGCAGTTCAATGCTTCCGTCGTCGTTTTTCTTTCCGGTTAAGACCTGCGTTATTTCCGCCACGCGGTATGGCGCGGGCGTTTCTTTGACAAGGTTTTCCCCGGGCGCCACGGGATTTTCGTACCGAACCCCAGGGGGCCGGTCCGTCGTGCCATTACTGACAGGCGCTTCCCCAATGCGTCGTATCCCGGCCTTGGCGAAGCTCTTGTCTTGCAATGCCTGTTCGACTGCTTCCTGCGCGGCGCCGGGAGGGCCTTCGACTTCGCCGTACTGTATGCGCCGGGCTTCGCCCTTGGCGACCGCAACGAATGTTCGCTCGACCCGGGGCGGCTTGGGAATGTACAGGTGGAGCAGTTCTTCAAGATTCTCCTCGATGCGCTGGTCGTGGGCGCGCAGCGCGAGCAGTATCTGCCCAAGTTCTTGCCACCCCTCTTCGGAATCGCTGTTGCTCAGCCATTTTTCTGGGTCGGCGGTCGGCGGAATCAGAATGGGGCAGACGATGTAGCCCATCTCCTTGTCGGGCGCCGTTCGCATCGCCCGCCCGACGGCTTGCACGACGTCAATGGGACTCTTGCGGGCTTCAAGAAAGGCTACCGCGCTCAGCGACGGCGAATCGGTGCCTTCTCCGAAGATGCCTACATTGATGACGCCGTGCGGATTCTCTGCGTCGGCGGCGGCAAGCCGTTCCTTTGCGGTTTCGCGCGCCGCGGCGTTGCTCGAAGCGTCCAGGTGTTCCAGGCTGTAATTGGATGCCGCCCTGCCGTCCGCATTCTCTTCGAGCCACCTGGAGACCCATTTTTTTACCTTTTCGGTCTGGAGGTCCGCCGCCATGTTTTTGGACTTGTCCACCGTGTTCATAAAGGCGATGCACGACCTGATGTCCACTTCTTCGCCCTGGGTGGCTCCTCCCATCGTGAGCGCGAACGCCAGGCCGCGAAGATAGTCCGTGGTCGTAAGTTTGCCGCGTCCCTTGCTCCGGGTGTGCTTCGCCAGAATGTTCGCCGTCTCGAACGCATCCGGGTCGTTGATGCCCATGGCGATGATGCGGTAATCGGACAGCCAGCGGTTGCGGACGGCTTCCAGATAGCTCTTCCGATAAAGTTCCACTCCGAAGGTGGTTTCGTCGTCCATCGAGCGGACTATCCAGTCTGGATTGCCGCTGGCGCGTTTGGCGTCGTATATGCGTGGCGTAGCCGTTTGATAGACGCGACAGGCTGCGGGAAACCGGTCGTTGTCGTGGCAAACCGTGAAGTCGCGCAAACGCTTTTCTGCTGCGTTTGAAGCAGCGGATGTCGCGTTTGTACGCTTTAGTCCCGCGGTTCTGTGCGCTTCGTCCGCAACCACCACGCGCGCTTTAACGCCGGCGCTCAGGAGGGCTTCAGATACCCTGGCGCTGCTCTGGTACGTACCAATGAGAACCTTGACGACGCTCTCTCTCTCTCTCTCTCTCTCTCTCTCTCTCTGCAGGCGGGCGGGCGGGCGCATCCAGTCGGCTATTTCCTCGGCGTCCGTCGTCACCCGGCCCTTGACCTCGGATGCGCTGACATTGCTGTTGTCGACCGTTGGGTCCAGCGTGGCGTTGCGCTTGCCTTCTTTTTTGGGGTCGTACCCTGCCGTAACGTCCGAGCAGACTGCCAGCACGTCTATCGGAACCGTGGCGTTTTGCAGGTATTCACGCCTGATCTGGGCGACCAGCGCTATAGACGGACACAGTACGATGGACAATTCTCCCGGAGGCGTCAGTTCTTCTATAATCCGAAGCGATATGCGGGTTTTCCCCGTTCCGCAGGGAAGAATGATTCTTCCGCGCGCCTCGCCCACAGGCAGTCCGCCGCTCTCGGAAGATTCCTGTTCCTTGAGTATGCGTACGCTGTGGGCGACGGCTTCGTTCTGCATGGAGGATTTCGACTGAATCGCATCCTCCTTACCCTTATTCGCGCAGCGCTCGCATTCCTCCGCTTCCCGGACGGCGTCCGCCTGCCACTGCTCGTGCAGGTCGTAGGTGATATTGACCAGTTTAAGGGGCTTTCCATGCATAGACGCCGACTGCTTTGCCCCGCTGGCCAGTGGATTGTTTCCGTTCGTGACGATCCAGCGCTCGGCCCAGAAGTCTGCGGCGGACGCCGCAGCGAACTTGGCTATTTCATTATTGTTAATTGAAGAACCATGCCCTTCCTCATTCAGCTGCCGCGACTTGCACTGTATTGCGATGTGCTCCCCATCGCTGCGACGCACGGCTACGGCGTCTATCCCTACGTCTAACCTGGTGGTGTTGGGAAAGCGCGTCTCTCTATTCGGCCATTCGTCCCAACGCCAGCATGCTTTGATGTCCCATTCCTTGATGCATGGGCCGGATTCCACCGTGACGACTTCAAGCCATTCTCCATTGGTCTTCTGTGGATTCATCTCGGCTGTTTTTGCGATAGCCGCTGCAATAATTTCTTGCGAGTTAAAATCTGGTTCGGGCTGACTGGTCAAATCGGGTTTTGTCATGTTCTGGAGCGTTTGATGAAACGAGGCTTGATATGCCCTGATTCGGTCGTCAGAGAGATCAGGATATATGCCTAATGCACATACAAAACAGAGCCTTGGTTTAAAAGACACGCTGAATTAATGCCCGGGGTTTCCGTATCTTCCCTCCGCTCCGCATTTTTCCTGGCCGCGCGCCCTCGAATCGTTTTCTGATTGCCATGCATCGCATCGGATTCAACTTGCTTCCCTGGTCCGCTACCGTATCCGAAGCGCTGTACCCGCATATCGAACGCATCCGGGAGATAGGATACGACGGCATAGAGTGTTCCATGGGGGCGCAGGACGCGAGGGCCTATCGCCGCCTGGGGGCGTTTTTGGCCGATCTGGATATGGCGTCCACCGTGTGCCTTGCCCTGGGTCCGGAGCATAATCCGGCCAGTTCCGACGCCGCCGTGCGGCAACAGGGGCTGGAAAAAATTCGCTGGGCCATCGACCGGGCTGCGGATACCGGCGCAGAGGTGATTTGCGGCCCGTTTCATTCTGCTTTCGCCTGGTTCACCAGGGCCGCGCCGACGCCGGACGAGGTTCGCTGGAGCGCCGACATGCTCCGGGAAGCAGGCGAATACGCAGAACAGGCAGGCATACTGCTGGCGCTGGAGGCCCTGAACCGGTTCGAATGTTATTTATGCAACACCATGCAGCAACTCGTCGAACTGACGCGCAGGGTGGACCATCCGTTCGTTCAGGTCATGTTCGACACGCACCATGCGAATATCGAGGAGAAATCCTTTGCCGGGGCGATCCGCACGGCGGCGCCGCACCTGGTTCACGTGCATATTAGCGAGAACGACCGGGGCACGCCGGGCGACGGGATCGTAGCCTGGCGGGAAGTTTTCGAAACGCTTTCCGAAGTGGGTTACGAAGGATGGCTCACCATCGAGTCGTTCACCCGATCCGACCCGGATTTCGCCAATGCAATCAATGTGTGGCGAAGCTTTTCCGAGCCCTGGGACATTGCGGAGCAGGGATACGCCTTTATCCGGCGGCAACTTCGCGAAGCGGCGGGCGGCTAACTGTGTAAACCCACTACATTATTCATTGGCAATTTGAGGGACTCGATGGGGGTTTGGTATTTGAGGCTGGCGTGCGGTCGATGCCAATTGTATCGGTGCAGCCACTGGGACAGGTATTCTCCTCGCTGTTTGGAAC
>JAJDWX010000025.1 GCA_022825385.1 Rhodothermales bacterium | reverse complement strand
CGAAGCTCAGAGGCATGCGAGGGGTGCGCTGGCAAGGAATGACGAAGCGATGTGGCAGGCCCCACATAATGAGGAATGACACAGCCAGCGTGCCCCTCGCAGCCTCCCGAAGGGCGTGTCACGTACGCAACGTACCGAATCTACGGTGTTTTTTGCTGATTTCAATGATCCGGGCATGACAGTCTTTGCGGGCAATAGTGACGCGCTGAGCGAAGCGGCTTTGATCAGAGTATCCTAAAATATAACGAACCCGGTCATGGAATGTACAGACGGCATGCGGGAGTCTAATAATTTCGGCGTATCCTTTACGATATTGCATGTGCATGGCATAGCGCGGCGCATCGCATGTCGGCGTCGTATTTTGCCATACCTTTCCCGATACGAAAACGATATCCCCCGTGAAACTGTATTTTCCGACCCGATTCGGGGCGCTTGCCCTTGGCCTGTTCGCCGCCTGGCTTGCGTTTCCTGTTTGCGTCGCCGTGGCGCAGACGAGCGCGCCGCCTTCGGCGACGCTGGATAACGAGGGCGTTATGCAGGCGCTCTTCGTCGAAGAAGAGATTGCGCTCGACGGGTTGCTGGACGAAGACGTTTGGCGGCGCGCGGCGGCCGTATCCGGTTTCAGGCAGTACGAGCCGGTGGAGGGCGCGCAGGCTTCCCAGGAAACGGAAGTGCGCGTTTTGTACGGCGCGAATCATCTCTATGTCGGGGCGCTGCTCCATGACGAGGAGCCGGGCGCGATAGAAAAGGCGCTTGGGCGGCGGGACGATTTCAACCGGGCGGACTGGTTTCTGGTGGCCGTGGACGCCTGGTTCGATCGGCGCACCGCGTATGTCTTTGGCGTGAACGCCGCCGGGGTGCAGTTCGATGCGCTCCAGACGGGGAGCGGAGGTCCGGGCGGCGGCGGAGGTCCGGGCGGCGGGGGAGGAGGCGGAGGCGGAGGCGGCAATGCGCCCCGGGGCATGGATCCTTCCTGGGACGCCGTATGGTATTCGGACGTGCGCGTCACGCAATCGGGTTGGTCCGCAGAGATACGCATTCCGTACAGCATGTTGCGTTTTTCGGAAGCGCCCGCGCAGACCTGGGGCATTCATTTCACGCGCCGCATTCCCCGGCTCGGCGAACAATCCGAGTGGCCCCACGTGCCCCGCGTACAGCGGACGAATCTGGTGGCCCAATTCGGTCGCCTGGAGGGGATTCGGAATGTGAAGCCCCGCCGGAACGTGCAAGTCATACCGTATACGGTTTCGGGCGTACACACGCTCGAAAGCGAGGAGGTCGCCGGCGAACGCGCAAGCAGCGGCACCTTCGACATAGGCGGCGATCTGAAAATTGGCCTGGGTACGAACGTTACGCTGGACGCCACGATCAATCCGGATTTCGGACAGGTCGAGGCGGACCCGGCGGTGTTGAACCTGACTGCGTTCGAAACCTTTTTTCAGGAACGACGCCCCTTCTTCGTGGAGGGGATCAATATTTACGATTTTTCCGTCGGCCCCGGTCGGCTCTTGTATACCCGGCGGATCGGGGCGGACGCGCCCATTATCGGGGCGGGGAAACTCTCCGGGCGCACGGCGTCGGGGCTTTCTTTCGGGGTGCTGGGGGCAGCTACGGGGTCCGATTTCAGTCCTTCGCGGGGATATGGCGTCGGACGGGTGATCCAGCAAATCGGGTCCTGGTCGTCCGTGGGCGGCATCGCCACCTTGTTCGAGGGAGTTGACGCGGGGGAGGAAGACAATCGCTTGCGCAGCCTGGCGACGGGCATGGACTGGGATTTGCGGTTTCTCCAGAACAGATATGGCGTCGAGGGATTCTTTGCCCTGACGAACAGAAACCAGATCGATACGGATATCGCCCGGGAGACCGGGTTCGCCAGCAAGCTGTGGCTCCGCAAACGGCAAGGCGCCCTGAACGGGTTCGCGGGGCTGGACGTGTTCAACGACGCCTTCGATTCGAACGATGCGGGCCAGTTGCGCCAGAACAATTTTATTGCGTTTATATCGTCGGGAACGTACACGGTGCGAGGCGGAAGGCCTTTCGGCCCGTTCTTGCGCGGCGGCGCGCGCGTCTTCTTCGTGCAGGAGTTTTCCTATCGGGAAGGACTGGACCTCGGGCAGCGAATCGATGTCAGCTCCCGGTGGACTTTCCGCGGTTTTCAGGCGATTAGATTGGGGTTCGAATCCGAAAATCCATTCGGCGGGTACGATTTGTACGAAACGCGGGGTTCCTTGCCCTGGTCTCCACCGGGCAGCTTCACTTTGCAGACGCAGTACCAAACCGACGAGCGGCGCAATTGGCAAGTCGAGCCGGGCGTGGACATTACGTTTTACGACAACGGGGGCAGCGCAACCGAACTGGGTCTGGAGGGACAATGGAATGCCAGTAATCGCTTGTCGCTGTCGGCCCAAATCGAGGGCGAATGGGAACGCGGCGTGCTGGCCTGGTCTGCAAACGAAACATTTTTGCGCGCGGGCCCTGGCTGGTTCATTGGGGTGGACGCGGCCCACCCGGACGACCTGGACGCGGCGGATTTCAAGGCGTTCGACGACCGCGGAACCCTGAACGCCCTGCTTGCAGGCGTCGAGCCGACCGCTCCAGAGCAGTATTACGTATCCGTTTTCGGCGCGCGGGATACGCGCTCGACGGATATTACCCTGCGCGGCACGTTTACCCTGACGCCCAAATTGTCTGTGCAGCTCTATAGCCAGCTTTTCGCCGCGCAGGGCCGCTACGACCGTTTCCAGCTCCATCGGGACCGGGACCGCCTGCTTGATTTCGCCGCCTATCCCAAGCGGGACGAATTTGCGTTCAGCAACCTGCATTCCAATCTCGTGCTGCGCTGGGAATATCGCCCCGGCTCGGCGTTGTTCGTTGTCTGGACGCATGGACGCAGCGCGGAAGACAACCTGAATCCGCTTGCTCCCGACGCGGCGTCTCCGTACGACCGCTCCATGCGCGATCAGTTCGGCGACACGTTCGGGGCCTTCCCCGAGAATGCGTTTTTGATCAAACTGAATTACAATTTCCTGAATTGAAGGGGCGCAGGGGGTTCGAAGCAGGGTGGCGTTGCTTCTGTCCGGGGCGTTTGGCGCTGCTTTGTGAAGATTTTGTAAAGAAAAGGGAATTATTGCACTATTTATTTGTATTAAGTCTAAATTGGCGGCGTTCTCCAGAAGATTTGTATCTCCACGGAAAGGCAATTATGGCGCCTCTTACCAGTTTTGCTCACGGCATCCATGTCCAGCTGGCTTTTTTGGGCCTGGAACCCGCTATGGCGCAGCGCATGCGCGAACTGGGCCTGCGCGAAGGTACGCAGGTGGCTATTCTGCAAAACTCCGACAAGCTGATCCTGCGCGTTTCCGATAGCCGCATCGGCCTTCGGCGCGAACTGGCCATGTGCATTTTCGGCAGCCCGGCCGTCGCGCTATGACGCTCGAAGAACTTGAACCCGGCGATCGCGGGATCGTGACGGGCTTTGCAGGTCCTGTTCCGCCCGGTCGTTTGCTGGAGATGGGGCTGTTGTCCGGTACGCCGGTGGAGATCGTGCGATACGCTCCGCTGGGCGACCCCATCGATTTGAAAGTGCGCGGATATCACCTCTCGATCCGCAGGCACGAAGCCGCGATGATCCGTGTCGAGCGCGCATGAGTCCGTACCCGCGTTGACGGATGCGCCGCCCGCCTTGCGCCGGGTTGCCCTCGTCGGCAATCCCAACGTAGGGAAGACGACCGTATTCAATCTGCTGACGGGGCGGCGGCAAAAAGTTGCGAATTACCCCGGCGTTACCGTCGAACGCAAGAGCGGACGGCTTATCGGGGCCGAACAGGTCGAAGTCGTGGATTTGCCGGGGACCTACAGCCTCAACCCCCGGTCGCTGGACGAGCGGATCGCCTACGATATGCTTGCCGGGCGCATTGCGGGCGAAGCGCCGCCCGACCTGACGGTTTGCGTGGTGGACGCTACGAACCTGGAGCGGAATCTGTATCTGGTTTCGCAGGTGATAGACCTGGGGCTTCCGGCGGTCGTGGCCCTGAACATGATGGATTCGGCGCGGGAGCGCGATCTGGCGATCGACGCGGATGCGCTTTCCGCTGCATTGGGCCTGCCGGTCGTGCCGATGGCGGCGATTCGGAAGGAGGGCCTTGGTGCCTTGCGCCGGGCTATATTCGATGCGCCTGCGCCTGCCCCGGCGCGCCGCTGGTCGCTGATGCCTGTTGTGGCGGCGCAAGTAGGGCCGCTATGCGAAGCGCTTGCCAGGCATGTCCCCGACTTGCCGGAGGCGCACCGCTTCAGCGAGGTATTGCATGCCCTTGCCCACGACGAAGCCCTGGCGCGCTGGGCGACGCGGGCCCCGGCGTTTCATGCTGCCGCGACGGCGGCCCGGGAGGCGCTGGCGGCGCGCCGGGCGCCGTATTTGCAGGCGGAAATGACGGGCCGCTACGACTGGCTTGGCCCCATCGTCGCGCAGGCGACGTCCCGCCGCAAGGCGGCTTCGGGCCGGACCTGGTCGGACCGCATCGACGCCGTGCTGACCCACCGCATTTTCGGACTCCCGATCTTTCTTGCTGTCCTGACGGTTGTTTTTCAGGCGGTCTTTTCCTGGGCCATTCCGGCCATGGACCTGATCGAGGCCGCGGTGGCCGGGCTGGGCGCGCTGGCGCGCAGCACGCTTCCCGCGGGCGTTTTGACGGACCTGCTGGTCGAAGGAGCGATCACCGGGGTAGGCAACGTACTGGTTTTTCTGCCGCAGATTTTGTTGCTGTTTTTCTTTATCGGGTTGATGGAGGATACGGGCTATATGGCCCGCACCGCTTTCATCATGGATCGGTTGATGAGCAGGGTAGGGCTCAGCGGCGGTTCGGTGGTGCCGCTTTTGAGCAGTTTCGCCTGCGCTATTCCCGGTATCATGGCGGCCCGGACGCTCGACAACGAACGCGACAGGATCATCACGATTATGGTGGCTCCGCTGATGAGTTGCTCGGCGCGCCTGCCGGTGTACACCCTGTTCATTGCGGCGTTTATCCCGGCGGATAAGCTATTCGGGGTCTTCGGCTATCAGGGCTTGACGATGTTCGCGATGTATCTCGTCGGGACCCTGACGGCGTTCGCGGCGGCATGGATTCTGAAACGATACGTGTTCAAGGGGTCGGCTTCTTTTTTCGCCATGGAATTGCCCCCGTACCGGAGGCCCAAGGCGCGCTATTTGTTCTGGCGGATGATGGAGCGCTCCAAAGTGTTCGCGTATCGCGCCGGGAAGATTATCTTTGCGCTTAGCATCGCGCTCTGGTTTTTGGCCAGCTATCCCGACACGCCGCCTGGCCCGGACTTGCTGGCCCGGCGGACGGCCGTCGAGACGCAGCGGCAGGACGCATACGACCGCGTCGCTGCGCAGGAAGGCGACGCCATTGCCGCCGTGCTGGCCCGGCCTTCCGTAGCCGAGGCGATGCGTTTTCTTTCATCCGATCCCGAAGCGGCGCCGGCGCTGAACGCTTTGCGCAACCTGCATCCCGAACAGGTGGTCATTGCCGAAACGTTGCGCCGGGCCGACGAAGAGTACGAGGCGGGTTTGGCGGCGCTGGCCGACGCCGAAGCCAGTTACCGGATTCGGCACAGTTTCATCGGGCGATTCGGGCGCGCGCTCGAACCCGTCATGCAGCCCCTTGGCTTCGACTGGAAGATTACGGCGGGCATTATCGCGGCGTTTGCGGCGCGGGAGGTGATCGTAAGTACGCTGGCCACGCTCTACAGCGTTGGCGACGCGGACGAGGCCAGCCCCGCCTTGCGCGACCAACTCAAGGCGGACCGGTATCCCGACGGAAGTCCCGTTTTTACGCCGCTGGTGGCGTTGAGCCTGCTGGTGTTCTTCGTGTTTGCGCTGCAATGCATGAGTACGCTGGCCATTGCCCGCCGCGAAACGAACACATGGCGCTGGCCGGTCGTCATGTGGCTGTACATGACCGGGCTCGGATATTTGTGCTCGCTCCTTGTGTATCAGGGCGGCCTGATGCTGGGACTGAGTTGAGGGGCGCCGCCGGGAATCTCAGGGAGCAGGCGCGACGAGGGGGCAAAACGAGGCGCCCTTGCCAGGATGTCACTCCTTGCGCGCAGGTTGCTCCACCGGGATGTTGCCCCAGCGCATAAACAGGGCTGGTACGACCACCATATTGAGCAAAGTGGATGTAATCAGTCCGCCCAGAACCACCACGGCGAGCGGCGCTTGAATCTCCTTCCCGGGCTCTCCGATGCCGAGCGCCAGGGGGATCAGGGCGAGCCCGGCGGTCAGGGCCGTCATCAGGATCGGGTTCAGACGCTCTACCGATCCGCGCCGGATGGCGTCTGGAAGCGATACCCCCTCCGCGCATAAATCCTGATACCGGCTCACAAGGAGCATCCCGTTCCGAACCGCGATGCCGAAAAGCGTAATGAATCCGACCAGCGTAGCGACATTCACCGTTCCGCCAATGAGCATCACGGCGAGTACGCCGCCGGTCAGGGCCAGGGGCAGATTCACCATGAGAAAGGCGGCTGTGCTGAAGCTGCCGAAAGCGCGGAACATGATCATGAAGATGGCGCCGATGGAGAAGAGCGACAGGATGGTGATGCGGCGGGTGGCGCGTTGTCCGCTTTCGAACTGTCCTCCGTACTCGATATGGTACTCCGGAGAGAGATTCAGTTCGTTGGCAATGTGTCCTTGCAACTCGGTCACGGCGCCCACCACGTCGCGTCCAGCCACATTGGCGCTGACTACGATCTTCCTTGATACGTTTTCTCTTGTGATCATATTGGGTCCGCGCGCCTGCACGATGGAGCCGAGTTGCGAGAGCGGCACCGTCGGGCCCGAGGGGGTCGCCACCAGCGCGTCGCCAATGGCTTCCGGACTGGCCCGGTACTTGTCCGCATAGCGCACGACGAGGTCGAAGGTCCGTTCTCCTTCGCGCACCATGGATACGACCTCTCCCTGCATCGCAATATGGACCGCTTCCGCCAGCGCCCCGGGATTCACGCCATAGCGCGCCATGGCCCGCCGGTTTGCGCGGACCTGCAATTGGGGCACCTCGGCCTGTTGCTCCACGGAGACGTCCACCAGGCCCTCGACCCCAAGCGCGATTCCCTCGATTTGTCCGGCGATTCCTCGTAATTCGCGCAGATCGGGTCCGAAAAGGCTGATTGCGATGGCGGCGCGCGTACCAGACAGCATATGGTCGATCCGGTGCCCGATCGGTTGCCCCACCGTAATGCTGGTCCCTGCAATGCCGGCAAGCTCCGCGCGCACTTCGGTGAGAACGTCGGCAAGTTCGCGTTCGGTCAAGTCGAGTTGGGCTTCGACGTGCGAAACATTTACGCCTTGCGCTTCTTCGTCCAGCGCGGCGCGGCCCGTGCGTCGCGCGGTCGAGAGTACGCCAGGCACCCCCAGCAGGCGTCGCTCCACGCGATTGCCGATTTCGTTGGATTCCTCCAGCGACGTGCCCGGTACGCTGATAATGGCGATCGTCAACGATCCTTCCTGAAACTCGGGCAGAAATTCCCGGCCCAGGGTCGGGACCAGCGCCAGCGTACCGACAAGCAGAAGCGCCGCCCCGATCAGAATAGCTCCTGAATGCCGTAGCGCCCGGTTCAGAATGCGTTCGTAAACGAATTCGAGTCCCCGCACCAGCCAGGGCTCGCGTCTCCGTCGGATCAAACGGTCTTTCGGCAATAGCAGGTAGGAAAGCGCTGGCGTTATCGTAACTGCGACGACAAGCGACGAGAGGATACTGACGATGTAGGCGTACCCCAGCGGTTTGAGCATGCGGCCTTCGATTCCGGTCAGGAAGAAGAGGGGAACGAAGACGATGGTGATGATCAGCGTTGCGTTCAGAATCGGATCCCTGATTTCGCTCGCGGCGCTCTGGATCAGGGGCAGGATCGCAAGGCGCTCGCCGGGTGGGCGGCGGAGGTTGTCGCGGAGCCGGCGGTGAACATTTTCGACAAATATGATTGCGTCGTCGACGAGGGCTCCGATAGCGATCGCCATGCCGCCCAGCGTCATCGTGTTCACCGTACCCCCGAAGGCGCGCATCGCGATGATCGCCAACGCCAGCGACAGGGGGATAGCCACCACGGAAATGAGCGTGGTGCGCACGTTCCACAGGAACAGCAGCAGGATAGCGATTACAAAGAAGGCGCCGTCGCGCAGGGCGTGAATCACATTTTCTATGGCCAGCGAAATGAAGTCGGCTTGTCGGAATATATTCCGCTCGAGCGAGAGTCCTTCGGGAAGTTCTGCCGCGATTTCGTCCAGCTCCGCATCGACCCTGTCCGTGAGCTCCAGCGTGTTGGCGCCCGCCTGTTTCTGGATAGACAGGATAACCGCCGGTTCTCCGTTCACCGCCCCGGTTCCGTAGGTGATTTTGGGGCCGACGCGCACCTCGGCCACATCGTCGATCAGGACCGGAATACTGTTGCGGGTCGCCACCACAGTCACTCCGATGTCCTCCACGCTGGAGGGCCGTACCATGCCTCGAATCAGGATTTCTCGACCGCTCGACCAATAGATGCCCCCCGCCACGTTCTCGCTGGACCCTTCAATGGCGGCAAGCACATCCTCAAGACCTACCTGATAGGCCAGTAGCCGCTGCGGATCGACCAGGACCTGGTACTCGCGCACGTCGCCGCCCTGCGCCACCACCTGCGATACGCCCGGCACGGCCAGCAGTCGCCGACGCACGATCCAGTCCGCCGTGGTGCGGGCTTCCATGAGCTGCGATTCGGGAGCGACGATCCCGACCAGCATAATCTCGCCCATGATCGAAGTAATGGGAGCGAGAACCGGCGGGCTTACCCCTTCCGGAAGATCGAGCGCCTGGGCCTGGAGCCGGGCGCCCACTATTTGCCTTGCGAGGTAAATGTCTGTTCCCCATTCGAAATCGGCCCAGACGACACTGATTCCCTGGGCGGATTTCGAGCGCACCCGGCGGACGCCGAGCGCGCCGTTAAGGGCTGTTTCGATCGGGAAGGTAATTGACGTCTCGACGTCTTCGGGGGCGAGTCCGTGGGCATCGGTCACCACCGCGACTGTGGGGGCGGTCAGGTCCGGGAATACATCGATCGGGAAGGTGGCGGCCACCCAGCTTCCGCCCACGAAGAGGCTCATTGCAAAAATGAGCGCCAGAAAGGGGTTGTTGAGGGATGCGCCCACCACATGGTCGAGGATGCCGCGCCGTTCGGGCTTGTTGATATCGGCTTCGCTCTTCATGGGCTGTTAGTGGGCATGGTCATGGGACGGTTCGACGGTTCCGAGCGCAGCGAGGTTCACCTGGTAGGCGCCTGCGGTCACGACCCGCTCGCCTGCGGCGACGCCCGACACGATCGTCCAGGATCCGTCCGACGGACCCGTTTCGACGACGCGTCGCTCGAAGGTGTCCCCGGCGAGCATGACGTAGATTACCGGCAGATTGTTCTCGTCCTGGATTGCGGAAACCGGAACGGCGATTCCGCGCACTGGATCGCCGAGCAGGATACGCCCCTCGGCCAGCATCCCCACCTTGAGGACTCCGCCGGGGTTCCGGACTGCGAACCGGACCGGGAGCGTCCGGCTCACCGGATCAATCATGTTGCCTGTGGAAAGGAATCTGCTCGAAGCGTAATTGTTCGTACTGCCCTCGACGGTGAACCATGCGCTTCGAATACTGTTTGTCTCGGCGGCGTAGCGTACGGGAACCCGCGCGACGAACCATAGCGTGGAGGCGTTCACGATGGTGAACATATGCGTTCCGATTTCTACCTGCGCGCCCAGCGCCGCGTCGCGAACCGCAACGACGCCGTCAATAGGGCTGCGAAGGTAATATGCGTTGGCGTCGGGGGCGTCTTCGCCGACGTTGTCCAGCGCCCCGCCGATCGCTTCGAACGCTGCCACGGCTACCTCAAGGTTTCGTTGCGACTCCAGTAGTCGCCGTTCCGGGATGGCGCCTGCGGCGAAGAGGCGTTCCGCCCTGTCGGCTTCGAGTTGCGCCTCCACGACGTCCGCGCGCGTACGAACGTACGAATTGTCCAGGCTGACGGGCGCGATTTGCGCCAGCGTTTGTCCGGCGCGCACATAATCGCCTGGCCCGATTGCGGGGCCAGGCACTTCTACGAGCCCGGCCACAGGCGAAGAGACATGAACGAGGCCGCTGGGCGGCGCCACCAGCTCGCCCGCGGCCGGGATGGACGTCGGTATCTCGCGCTCTTCCGCCGCCGCGACGGCGAAAGGCAATGTCCACTGCTCCCGCTTGTCCAGCGTGATTAATTCGCCGATGGCTTCGTCTTCTGCGTGGCCATGTCCCGCGTGGCTGTCGGCTTCGTTTTCTGCGTGGCCATGTCCCGCGTGGCTGTCGGCTTCGTCTTCTGCGTGATCATGTCCCGCATGCGGATCGAATCCGTCTTCTGCGTGGTCGTGTCCCGCATGGGCGTCGGCCTCGTCTCCTGCGTGGTCGTGTCCCGTGTGTATATGGACGTCTTCTTCGCTTGCGAAGACTTCGAATTCGCCCGCCTCGATCAGGTAGTCTCGTCCGTCGACCGACAATGCGAGTTCGGCGTGCCAGTGTCCCGCCGACGGCAACGCGGGCGACGCGACGTACACGCCCGGCGCCTCGGCATAGGCCTCGATATCTCTCCGGGATCCAGGCGGTCCGCGCAGCGCCAGCGTCACGCTTGCATCTGTTATCGGTCGCCAATTTTCCAGCCGGGTGAGATAGATTTCCCAGGGGATCTCGCTTTCGACGCCCTCGATCTGGTGCGGGTACTCGACGAAAATTTCCATATCGCCCGCCACCTGCGTGAACGTTCCGCCGCCCGCGTGGCTATCGTGCGCCTCGGTTTGCGCTGCTTCTTCGGGCGCGTTTCCGCAGCCCCACAGTCCGCAGATGGCCACGCACCCCAGCAAAAACGGTACGATTTTCCGGTTCATGGTTCATTCTCCATAGCGTTGCCCATGGCGCGAAGCAGGTTGTAGTACGATATCCATGCCTCGGTTGTCAGAGAGAGGACGCTCAGTTGCGCGCTCTGAAACGCGTTGGCCGCATCAAGGATATCCAGCAGGGTCATTTCGTTTTCGGCGTAGGCCGTGGCTGCGGATGCAAGCAGCGCCTCGCCATCGGCCTGGAGGCCCGGGGCCGCGGTCGCAAGGCGCGCCCGCGCGGAGCTATAACGGTCCGAGGCGTTCAACAGGTCATATGCGGCCAGTTGCCTTGTCAGGTCCAGGCGATACGCGGCTGCGGAATGCTGCGCGGAGGCTTCTTCCCTGGCGCCGCTGCCTCGGTCGAAAAGCGGCAACGGAAGATCCAACGTAACGCTGGCGCCGCCGAATCCATCGTCGTGGTGCCGGTACCCCACTCCAATGGTCGGATCGATCACCCAGTAGGTCTGCGCGACCCGAATGCCTGCATACGCCGCGTCCGCCTCCCGCGCGGCGGCCTCTACGTCCGGTCGTTGCGAGAGGGCGGCCATTGCGGCTTCTCGGGTTATCGCAGGGGGGATTCCATGCAGGGCTTCCGATGGCCCGATCTCATCGGTTTCCGTTCCCGGAGCGATCAGGGCGGCAAGCATCCTGCGCGCGTCGCGGGCGCGAAGTTCCGCGTCTTCTGCCTCCAGTTCGGCTTGTACCCGCTCAATCCGCAGCCGCCGGGCTTCGTAGGCCGAAATATCGCCTGACTTCAGGCGGTTCTCCGCATCTTCGGCCACCGACTGGATGACGGAGGCCGTGCGTTGCGCGATGGCTTCCGTCTCTTCGGCGAACCAGGTTTGCGCGTAGGCCTCGCGAACTTCGAAAGATAGCGTGGTCGAGTCGGCGCGAAAACGGGCGGCGCCGGCGTTGATCGCGTACGCGGCGATCCGACGCCGCGCGGCGGTCCGTCCCGGCCATTCCACCTGCTGTACAAGATGGAAAGTCTCTTCCCAGATTTTCTCGCTGTCGTGACTCAGGTCATCGCGTCCGAATGAGAACGCAGGATTGAAGTAGGCGCGCGATTGCCTGGCCGCCCCCATTATTTCGGCGGTTTCGGATCTGGCGATCTGCAATGCAAGGCTGTTGCTGGCGAACGCTTCCAGCGCTTCGGCAAGCGAAACCCTGCGCACCGTTTCCTGCCCGAACGCGCCTGAAGGCGCAAGGAGGAGGCCGCAAAGGGACAACATCGAAATGGCTCGCGCTCCCGTCTTTTGCATGAATCTTCCGTGGCAAGGCGTCCAGGCGCGAACAGTACGGCGTTGCGACTGGACAGTTAGGTGTGACCTCTCAATAGGTTGCTCATTATCTCCGGATTTCCGAATTTATTAGGCACATCCAATCGCAATCCATGGGTAGGTCCGCATGAAAATACACAAAAATTCCCGATTGACGCCGAAAGGTCGAGAGCTTCTGG
>JAJDWX010000004.1 GCA_022825385.1 Rhodothermales bacterium | reverse complement strand
CAAGTCCCTGTGCAGTTTCATACTGGACAGTCCTTTAAGGCTCGTCATTTCCAGGTAGATTGCGTATACCCAAGTCTGGAGCGACAGTTTGGAGGATTCAAGCACCGTGCCCAGCCGAACGCTGAAAAATCGCCTGCACGGGCGACAGCGGTACGGCATAGTCTTGTGGGTGCTTTTGTGCGTATCGTTGCATCCGCAACGGGGACAGTACTTTTCGCCATCCGGCCAGACAATGTTCTCAAACCATTTGCGGGCGTGGTCCTCGTCGGGAAACAGGCGGTGAAGTTCAAGCAACGAAATCCCGTCTCTCCAATGCCTTCCAGGCTTCCTGACTTTGCGATTTTTCTTCTTGTCGTTTGTCATTTTTTTGTTCGTTTAAGTCCTTGTTTTATCTATACATAATGTACAAAAAAGATATGAGAAAGTCAAGTTTTTTCGGTATTATTTTTAGAGAAAATGGGGTGTCGGGAACATTTTATTTGGGGATAGGGTATAAATACCGCTTCAAGGCAAAAACAATCACGGACAACCACCAATCGTCAAGATATGATAATGGAAAGCAAAAACACAAATTTTCACGCAGCTCAAAGAAACAAAAAAGACGAATTTTATACTCAATGGAAGGATATTGAAAAAGAACTTTCCAATTATAAAGAGCACTTCAGGGGTAAGGTTGTGTATTGCAACTGCGATGATCCTAAAGCAAGTAATTTCTTTAGATATTTTGTTGAATACTTTGAAGATTTTGGTCTTAAAAAACTTATTACGACTTGCTACAAAAGCAAGACGTGGGATATGTTCAGTCAGAACGATTCAGAACAGGCTGTCCAGTTGGAATATAATGGCGACAAAGATGGCAACCGAATACTTGATTCTGATGAAATAGGCGTGTTCCCGTTGAAAGGCGATGGAGATTTTAGAAGCCAAGAATGTATTGACTTGTTAAAGCAGGCAGATATTGTCGTTACCAATCCGCCGTTTTCGTTGTTTAGGGAGTATATTGCTCAACTTGTAAAGTATGGTAAAAAATTTATTATTATTGGAAATCAAAATGCTATTACATACAAGGAAGTATTTCCATTAATTAAACAAAATAAGGTTTGGTTGGGCTATGCAAAAGGAGATATGGAATTTAAGGTTCCCGAATACTATCCTCCAAAAAAGCATCGCTATAGAATGGATGAAAATGGAAATAAATTTTACAGTCTTGGAAATGCAAAGTGGTTTACCAATTTGGAGATAGAAAAACGTCGCAAAAAATTGATTCTTTACAAAGAATACACGCCGGAAAAATATCCAAGATATGAAAATTACGATGCAATAGAAGTATGTCCTGTTCGTGAAATTCCTGTGAATTGGGGGGGGGTGATGGGCGTTCCCATAACATTTTTAGATAAACACAATCCAGATCAATTTGAAATACTGGGAGATAGTAGATACGGATACGAAGGAACTGATTCTCCCAATGATGCTTACTACATTGACGGAAATGGAAATAAGAAAACTCCATTCCGTCGTATCCTCATTCGCAACAAGAACCCCCAAATCTAAACCCCCAAAACAATGGACATCGAACTCAAGCACATTACTGTCCGAGAGCTCGTCAAGGGCTATCACGACGACAAAGAAGGCGGCGTTGTCGGGTACTCCGGTCGTCTTGACATACGCCCGCCTTATCAACGAGAATTTGTGTACAAAAGCAAAGAACGTAATGCTGTTATTGATACGGTCTTGAAAGGCTTCCCCTTGAACGTAATGTATTGGTCTGTCAAAGAAGATGGGGATTATGAGATTATTGATGGGCAGCAACGTACTATTTCTTTGGCCCAATATGTTCACAGAAAATTTGCTATTAAATATCATATGGGTTTTGAAAAACATCCGAAACCGTTTCATCGCTTGCCAGATAAAATACAGAATCAGATACTTGATTATGAATTAATGATATATCTTTGCACTGGAACGGAAGATGAAAGGTTAGATTGGTTTAAGGTTATAAATATGGCTGGTAAAAAATTGTTTGATCAAGAATTACGCAATGCTGTGTACGCTGGGGCGTGGCTATCCGATGCTAAACACTATTTTAGCCAAAATGGTTGTGTTGCATATCAAATAGGCAAAGATTACCTAAAAGGTTCTCCGATACGGCAGGATTATCTCGAAACTGCGCTTAAGTGGATAAGCAATGACAATATTGAGAAATATATGGAGGAAAAGTATAAAAAAGATACAAATGCCGAGGAACTTTGGGATTATTTTAGGTCTGTAATTGATTGGGTTAAAAGCACATTTACCATAACAAGAGCGAAGTTAATGCAAGGTCAGGATTGGGGCGGCTTGTACAGTAAATACAAGGACGTTCTATTAGATCCAGAGGAGCTTGAACGAAAAATATCTGAACTGATTTTGAACGAAGAGATACAAAATCAGTCTGGAATATATCCTTACGTTCTTACTGGCGATCCCAGAACTTTGAACCTTCGTATTTTCTCTGATGCCGTCAAGCAGAGAGTATACGAGAAGCAGGGAGGGGTTTGCGCTATTTCTGGGGAGAAACTTGATATTAAAGAAATGGAGGCGGATCATATAACGCCCTGGAGCAAGGGCGGGCGTACGATTGAAGAGAACTGCCAGATGGTTTCTAAGGCGGCCAACCGACGTAAGGGGGCTAAGTAGGAATGGGGTGCCTGTTCACTTATCCGTATAATTCCCTTGATTCCCAATTATTTCATTGGTTGCGCCGCGCATTGGTTCCCATTCAACTTGACCGCCAGCTCCGTACTTTCCGCCGATAATCTCTGCCAGGGTATATCCTCTCCCTATGCCATGCAGAAAGCGAAAAGCATCTCGAATATTACTTTTTCCACTTGCGTTTGCCCCCACGAGAACGCTAAATGGTCCGAGATGTAGTGTCTCGTCCTCGAAATTCTTGAAGTTGACCAATCGGATCGAAGCGATCATGATGCCTTGGAGTTCGGTCTGTGTCTGCGTACGAAGGTCATACTACGAGGGCCTGCAATATGATCCGACAAGGATTCAAGAATGGTACGCTCTTGGAATTCCTCTGGGGCCAATTCGAGCAGCGTCTGCAGCAACTGCCCGAATCACCTGTCCATGGCGACGCTACTCGTGTCAATTAACGAGGCTGCCTGATCGGTTGTTCCACGAATGTATCTGGTTCGGGTGCACTTTGAAGCGGGCAGCGAACTCGGCTATCGTGCCGTCGCCGCGAATCGCAGCAAGGGCTGTTTTCGCCTTGAAGTCGGGGGGCTGCGGGTGTGTTTGGGTATGGAATACCTCCATTGGGTTGGCTCGGTCGGAACAAGGTTGTAATCCTGTAGCTTAAAAGCCCAATAACCTTGTATAACCAACCCGAACCACCTCTGGTCGTTGCCGCCATGCCAGCTGATCGCCGTCCCGTGTATTATTTCGCCCGGGTGATTCCCTGGTACCGTATTCCGGTGCTGGAGCAGTTGAACGAGCGATTCGACGGACGCCTGATCGCGTGTTCGGGCGCGCCGCCGGGAGCCTCCTCGCTGGGCAATCTGGTTCGGGAGAGTACGCCGCAGTATACGCAGGTTGCGTTGCCTAACCGCTGGCTTTTCGGGGAACGCATCCATGCGCAGCCGTTTCGTCGCGCGTTCAGGCGGCATGGCGTCCCGGCGGCGGTCC
This sequence comes from Rhodothermales bacterium, assembly GCA_022825385.1. Taxonomy (GTDB): domain Bacteria; phylum Bacteroidota; class Rhodothermia; order Rhodothermales; family VXPQ01; genus VXPQ01. The sequence goes on along the minus strand of JAJDWX010000004.1, from coordinate 62,456 downwards.
TTGCAGAGGAAAGTCCGCGGTCCGTTACGTTGCCGTTTTTGCTGCGTTACGCCCGCTCGCTTGGGGCGGGGCGGGTGCTTTGGGGGCACTTTTCGTCGAACCGCCGGGCGTTCGATCCGCGCCGCCATCTTCTGGACAAATATCGCCTTGCCCTGGCGAAGAGCGTAGAAGGGTGCGCCTGTTATACGGAAAACATAGCCGATTTGTTACGTCCGTTCGTCCCCGAGCGGAATCTGTTCGTCGCCCGGAACACGATGGATCTGGGCCCCATGTTCGCGCAGCGGGACGCGCTGGCGGCGGAAGGGAAAGCGGCGGTCCGGCGGCGGCTTTCCATTCCTCCAGAGGGGCCCGTACTCGTATATATAGGACGGCTTATTCGGGAGAAGGGCACGGACATGCTCCTCGAAACCTGGGGTCGCCTGACGCAGGAGGCGCCCGGCGCGCTGTTGATTATCGGGGACGGACCGGAGCGGGCGGCCATGGAGGAGGCGGTATCGGCCCGCGCGCTGCAAGGCGTGCGTTTCCTCGGGTCCTTGTTGCAGGAAGAGGCGGGCCCCTGGTTGTACGCTTCGGACCTGATGCTCATGCCGGGGTATCTCGGCCTGGCCGTGAACCATGCCTTTGCGTTCGGCCTGCCCGTGGCGTCGTTTCGCTATCCTGAGGGGGGGGGGATCAAATTTCACAGTCCCGAAGTCGAGTACGTTCGTTCCGGGGAGACGGGGCTGCTTTGTTCGGAGAATACTTCCGCAGCATTGGCGGCGAGTGTTCGGGAGGTATTGGCGGACCGGGAGCGATATTCGGCGAACGCGCTGGCCTACGCCCGGGCACATCTGACGCTCGACAGGATGGTGGACGGCCTGGAGGCGGCGATTCGGCATGCGATATGAATCTTGCGGGCGAATGTCCGGGGCAGCGCGCTCGGATCAGCTATTTTAATGAAAAATTTCGCACCCGGGCCTTGCAATCTGTCGCTGGGTGACGTATATTATGGGTGAAATTCGCCGCCGAAGTGCAGCGTGATCTGCCGTAGCCCTGCGCTTGGGTCGATTCCGGCAAATTGTCGGGTTGGAGGTATGGGAACAAAATGCAGATGTTCGTATTAGAAAAATCGGTGTTCGTGGATCATATAAGTTGCAGGGAAGCAACATGGTCCCTTGGGCCTGCGGATATCTTTATGAAGATCAAGACACCACACATGGAGAATCGACATGCAGACAACCATTCAAATTGACGGGCAGGCAAAATCGATTCATTCGGAATTTGTTTCCGTCGATGACCTTTACAAAATCGCTGATTGCAACGAGGAACGACTTTTCCTGAGTCGTGATGACGACATAGACATTCCCCTCCTAATGGGAGAATTTATCCTCATTCACGGAGGAGAAAGATTAGTCGTTGGGAAAACCTGCATTGAGGACAACCCACCCTTGCGCAATATGGTGCGGCCAGAGTTTAACGGATCGCGTAATATTGCTCTCCCACAAGCAAAAATTACTGGCAAAGCCCTCAAAGAGCAAGATGACAAGTTTCCACAGGGCCGTCTATTTGCTGACATTGAAGACGGCGTGGATGTGGAAATTACGGATGACATGACGATTGTCATCCAAGATGCGGATTCGTATTTTGTCATTCCGCCTGCCTCTGACGATGCTATTGACCTTGAGGAATGTGGCAAGAACGAACGTCGCCCGCCTAAAGGACACAAATATCGCATTCGCATAGACGGTGAAAAGCACAACGTGGACTCTGCGGAAATCACTGGAATTGGTATTTTGGCATTGGTTGAGAAGCGCGATGACGAATGGTCACTCAACCAGAAATTACATGGTGGTAAAAGAGAAAGGATCGGCGCGAATGACTTGGTTGATTTATCCCGTCCTGGCATTGAACGCTTTGAAACCGTTCGGCGACAGGCGCAGCAAGGTATGATCAATCTCTACGAACTGCCGCTCGAGGATATTCAATATCTAAATGAGCATTATCCATCCCAATGGCGAAAGGTCACTGAGGGTAACAGTAAGTATGGCCTATGCATTGACGACTTTCCCATTCCTGCGGGCTACACGGTAGAAAATTCTACGCTGATGGTGCTCATTCCAAGCGGCTATCCTGGATCAATTTTGGATATGTTTTACTTTTTTCCTTTGCTTACAAAATCAAATGGTTCATCAATAAACGCTTTGTGCCCAGAATTTCATTTTGGTCAGACTTGGCAGCGTTGGTCACGTCATTACAAATGGCAACCGGGATTTGATTCTGTCGTCACACATATTGAATTCGTAAAGAATCAACTAAACGCCGAAGTCGGATGATGGTAACTGCTATCCTTACCATGACCGCGAACCAATGTGAGATGGTCTATAAACATCTTTTTCCTGGAGATGGGCTGGAATCTGCCGCCATTTTGCTGTGTAACCAAGGGAGAGGAGAAAGGTATCGCCGACTTATCGTCTCGGATGTTTTGTATCCACCGCATCATCTGTCGGAAAGAAAAGGAGACTTTGTTTCTTGGCCTTTTGCTGACTGCTTTTCTACAGATAAAATCTGCGATATAGATCGAAAAGGGCAGTCCATTGTCACCATTCACTCTCATCCCAACGGACGTAGCGAATTTTCGGAACTCGACGACCGTAACGACCAGGAATTGTTTTCTTCTGTATGCAATTGGTTTGACGACGGACGACCAAATGGATCTGCCATTATGTTGTCTAATGGCCAGATCAAGGCTCGCACAGTGGACGCGCACGGAATGTTTCGGGCTATGCCAACTGTTTCTGTGATCGGTGAAAATATTTATATATGGAAGCGTCACAAATTTCAAGCAGAAACAGCATACCAAGATAAGATAGCGCAGACTTTGGGCAAGGGAACCTTGGACTTGTTGCGTACTATGCGGATAGGAGTTATCGGTTGTTCGGGTACGGGTAGCATAATCATTGAATTGCTTGTTCGTAATTGTATAGGTGAGTTGGTGATTGTGGACGATGATATAGTAGAAGAGAAAAATTTGAATCGCCTCATCAACAGCACCATGAATGCTGCCCATAAGGAACAGCCCAAGGTGTTGGCGATTAAACAGGCTATTCAAAAGATTGGTATGGGAACCAAAGTAGATGCTTATCAAGAATTGACGGATTCACCGGGTGTTGTCTCCGCCTTGATAGATTGCGACGTGATCTTTGGCTGCGTAGATTCCGCCTTTGGACGGTACCATCTCGATTGTCTTGCAAGCGCCTATCTGATTCCATACTTTGACGTGGGCGTTTATCTTGAAGCCGACGGCAAAGGCGGCATCACCGCTGCCGATGCCGTGTCGCATTATATCCAACCAGAAGGAGAAAGCCTGCTATCGCGTGGCGCGTATACTATAGAACAGGTGACAGTCGAGAATTGGCGACGAAAAGACTCTGATTATTACCAACAGCAGCGTATAGCCGGCTATTTAGCCGCTGTTGACGAGGAACAACCGGCGGTGATATCTGTCAACATGCAGGCGGCTTGTTTGGCATTTAACGATTTCATGGCCCGTATTCACGCTTACCGCTTTGACTCCAATGACGAATTTGCAATTCAACGGTTCCGCTTAGTGCACGGATGCTATGAAAATACCATAGACACGGGAAAACCACATCCATTGATGAAACCATACATGGGAACAGGAGACGGAAGCTTACTCGTAAAAAATAATACCAGACATGTTTAAATTTCTTTTAAATATATGGGCTCGTTTCCGTCCTTATAGCACTGAGTGGGTGGAGGATTTGTCGGAAGATCCTCAAGAAAACACAGTTTACATCATTGGAGGGCGTGATTATCCTTTCTATGCTGCAATTGTATGTCCTCGTAGGGCATGTCGAGAGGTTGTCTATTTGGATATATCATCTCAAGTAGATAAACGGTGGCGTATAACAGAACATGCGGACGGACAAATTTCGCTTACACCCTCGATCCATGTGACCGGTTTGCCTTGCCGTTGTCACTACTGGCTACGGAAAGGTCGTATTATATGGACCGCAAGCCCTCCTTTTTTAATACCTGAGGTAAACCGACATGATCAATAAAGTCGTTGTCAAGAATTTCAAAAAATTCGAATATCTGGAATTTGAACTTCCAGATCATCTCGTGATTGCCGGTCCAAATAATTCCGGTAAAACGACACTTCTTCAAGCTATTTCTTCGTGGTCAGAATTTGCCTCCCAATGGGCAAATAATAGGCCTGACTTGGCACGTGAAAGAGATGGAAACTACCCAAGAAGCAATCTTAATTTGTTAAGATTTAATTCGGTACCACTGGCAGATTTCAATCATCTATGGCAAAATAAAAATGTTGATCAACCAGCCTCCTTATGGATACATACTGCAAAATGGAAAATTGGCTTTGAAATTCTCTATAAAGATCAAGAATTAGCTGATATTCGGCCAGCGAAAGATGTAGATGAAAACGATATAGAGCAATACATTAATAAACCTCTCATACCAATATATATTCCTCCTGTCTCAGGAGTAGATGTTGCAGAAGCACCATATGATCCAGTGGTTATTCCAATACGACTTGCCCAAGCACAAGCTGGTAGTGTATTGAGAAATCTTTTGTTTGCTATCAGTCAGGATAGTCAAAAATGGCAGACTTTACAGGAGATTATTCGTTCTTTTTTTGGTTACGAATTATTACATCCAAGTGGTGGAACAGCACAAATATTAGCCGGTTATCGACATTCAAAAGAAGACACTTTCTATAATCTAAATAGTGCGGCGAGTGGCTTTCTACAGGTATTGTTGGTTTACGCTGCTTTGCTGCACAAGAAAGCGTCGATTTTACTTATTGATGAACCGGATGCACATCTCCATGTTTTATTACAGAATAAGATGTATTACAATTTATTGAAACATGCTCAAGAAAACGCATCTCAGTTGATTATTGCTACGCATTCAGAGCGGCTCATTAATGCCGCCAAATTAGACAATCTCCGCTCGCTGGGTACTAATTTGGAAAAGATCAGCAATCAAAAACAATTGCGAGACACTTTACATTTGGAAAACATAGATATTTTACTCGCAAAAGATGAGTCGAAAATTTTATATGTTGAAGGTTCAAATGACATACCCATATTACGAGAATGGGCATATATCTTGCAACATCCTACTTTGTCATTTCTGGAAAAGCCTTTTGTATGGGAAACAGCTCAACATAAATGGCCTCCAGCCAGGCATTTTTCTGCTATGCGGCTAATTGTACCCGACTTTTTCGGTGTGGAGTTGTGTGACAGCGATGGCAAAGATCATAGTGATATACCTCATTCTCCTGAAGGTATGATACGTCTGTATTGGAAGAGATATGAAATCGAAAGTTATTTAATTCACCCTCAAACCATAATTCGTTTTGTGAAAAGTGTTGGAACTGACCAGATGGTAGAGGATGCAGTGGCGTATATGCGTAGGCAATTACCACAAGCCTTGCACGAGGATCCTTTTGAATTATCCGATTACCTACAGGGAACCAAAGCAAAAAAGATTCTCTCCGGCATATTTAGTGCAGCAAAATTAAATATTAAAGAAAGTGACTATTATCAAATTGCAGAACAGATGACTAAGCAAGAAATTAATCCGGAAGTGATTAAAAAATTAGATTTAATTGCTGATCATTTTTCTATCAAATGATCGGTATATGACAATATTGAGAGATTATTCTGAGCCCCAATTCATGTGAGCGTTTACATGTTACCAAGTGTACCCGTAATGTCTAATGTCTAGGGGTGTCCAGAAAACTGTGTAATTTAACCTTACACGTTTTCACCACGACAAGGAGGACACGCCATGCTGGAGTTGACGACAAAGCAAAAGAAGCTGCTCGACATCATAATCATTGCCTTGGCGTATAAGCAAGATGGCAAATGTTTTCTGGGTGATCTGACAGTCGCGGCATAGATACGTGATGTAAACGTAGCTATCAGGTTTCGGATCCATGTTGACACGCTTAATGATGGGGTCAAACCTTCTCAGTCCGTCATCGGATTCGCAATGCAGTTGGATACTTGGGCTATCAAACCAGAACGGGTATCCGCCGCCGATGGGTAGGGATCCCGTTAGCAAACCAGGAATCATGACTGGCGTATTCGCGGGAGTAGTCTCTAAAAAAGATTGCCATGCAGTAAGGGCTTCGGGGGTCACCATCTATTTTCTCCATAAGCCAAGTTGAACAAACGGATTGGACATGATAAAAAAATGGACAGTTTTTGAGGGGGGGCTAAGTGTAGAATTTGCGGCAGGCACCACAGTTTTCGTCTGTAATGTACGCCATCGGGTGTGAGGTTGTCAAGGCCTTCGCAAGAAAATTTTGCGTTTAAGTAACGAATCAAGACGGCGATAGCTTTTTGGTCTCGTGCCTACCGGAGCGGAGGGAGCAGTCGTACTGGTTTCGTCTGCGCAATTCCTCCATGGTGTCGCCGATTTGCTTCTTCGGGGACTGTACTGGATGCATCTCGAAGCGGTTAGGTGAATCTGGGATGTTGCGACATCGCCGGCAGGACGGGAAAGGGACATGTGTCTTGAAGGAATATCTGTGGACTCTTTGCCGAATTGGTTCGGTCGGAAATTTTTTCCATTCTTCACTTTAAAGTATTAAAAAAAAATTGTCGAGGGTGTCCAGCTAACCTGACATGTCTTTTGATAAGTGATCCTATATATAATTTTCACCCCGTTGCTTTCAGCCACTTCTCCCGCACCCTCTCTGGCGAGAACGTGTTTTCGAACCGTTGTCGCGCCCGGATGGACATATTAGTCCAGCGCGTCGGCTCGCAGAGGTTTTCGAGTGCCTTGGCAATGGCTTCGGGGTTGCGGGGCGGGACCAGGTAGCCCTCCGTTCCGTGCTCGACCATATCAGGAATGGCGCGGTAGGGGGTGGATATGACAGGCGTGCCCGCGTTGAGGGCTTCAATGATGACCAGGGGTTGCGCTTCGTTTTTGTACCAGGTTGGAAGCACGAGAACATCTGCATTTCGGTGGAGGGTCCGCATCGCCTTGCGGTCGGACACGGCTCCGTGATGGAACACGATATGCTCCAGGTTATGCGATGCAATCCACGCCAGAAAAGCCTCCCGGTCCGCCGGTTGCATCCAGCCGCCGGCGAAATGCGCTTCCACCGGCGCCGAACGAGCTGCCAGAAGCCGAACCGCTTCGAGCGTGTCCAGATAACCCTTCGAAGGCATCATATGCCCCACGAACAAAACGTTCAGTTTGTCCCGCGCTGTCCGTTCCCGGCGTTTGGCTTCGACCTCCTGTTGGGGCAAGACCGTTGCATCGTCAATGGTGTTTGGAATGACCACACGTTTTTCTTCGGGAATCGCCGCGGCGCACTGATTGGAAAGACCCCGCGAAAGGAATACGAACTTGTCTACGCGGTCCACCAGGCGGCGTGCGGTCGCCGACTTCATAACTGACTGGAACAGGGAGTGAAAGTTGCCCCAATGTACCGCGGCAACAATACGTTGATCTCGCCGGATGGCAGGCAGGGTGATCAGCATGTCCCGAAAGTGGCCCGCCAGGTCGGGAGAAACCGAAGGCCACAGAATCGTTGCTTGCGGATACCGTTTTAGTGTCTTCCTGAGTTGAGGACGTATCCGCAGAAAATATCCCAGCCGTTTCGCTTTGGATGTGGCCTCGACAGGGGGTTCTATATTCAGACGGCGTATCTCTGTCTCCCCGCTCAGGAAGTCTGCGAGTCGCTTGGTAGCGAGGCTGCCCCCGTCAAAAGGGGGAGGAAACCGTCCGATAACCAGAATAGACACGGGCAATGTTTATTTCGCCGGGAGCAGGAAACCAATGGGGGTGTCGGTATTTCCCGGGCTGTTGCTACGGTCACGCGTAAACAGCACGTCGGCTTGCGTGGCGTTATATGCCGAGGTGATTATCTGATTGAACACGCCGCGTATACGGTAACCCTTTGCGTTCAGCTCGTGGAATACATCGCTGAAAAGGGATTGCCCATCGTACAGTTCGACAAACGAAGCTTCTACGTAAATATGATCTACATGGTCCAGCAAGCATTCTGCGGACCGAATAACATGTTGTTCCGCACCCTGCACATCGATTTTCAGCAATACCGGGGCGGTCAAATCCTCCGGGTTCACCGCCTCGTCAAGACGGGTGGTCTTAACGGTTATTTCGTGAGATAATGCGTTACCGAAAGCCGTTTTTTGTCCCGGTCCCGGGCGAAACAGGGACGAAGAGTCGCTGCGATCGGTCACGTAGAAGGTGCGTTCGCCCGCACTGGTATCCAGCGCCAGGCGGTGTAATGTGGTGAGTCTGTCAGCATTGAAAAGCCGTTCGTAGCGATCCGCTGCTTCCGGGAGCGGTTCGAATGCAATGATCCGAGTTTCGGGGAATAGCTTGCGCACTACCAGCGAAAATTGCCCCTTGTTAGCACCCACATCGATAAGGGTGTGCGGCGCGAGGTGTTTCACCATGGCATAATGCTCTATACCTCCAGCCACTCCATGCCGCACCAGTGCCGGGATAAAACCCGGACGCCGGCACAATCCACCCAATTTCCGGTATGCGCCAGTAAAAATGGGACACATAAGAAGGGGTCCGTAAAAACTGGACATGTTTTTAGGTGTAGGATTGCAGTGGTTTACGCCGCCTTCGCGAGCGGCTTTCGTCTGTAGTATACGTCATCGGGCGTGAAGTTGTCAAGGCCTTGGTGCGGGCGTTCTTCGTTGAAGTAGCGGAGGTAGGCGGCGATCCCCTTTTTGGCCTCGGCCACCGTCTCGTACGCATGCCGGCACACTTCCTCCTGCTGAGGCTGCGCCAGAAGCGCTCCACGTACACGTTGCCCGAGCAGCGGCCCTTGCCGTCCATTTAGATGCAAGAGATGGGTCGGCCTTTCGGAAGCTCCCGTTGGCTTAAAATACAGAAAAACGATCTTGTTCCGATCCGTCTCGCGGCATCGCTTGTGTGCTCAAGCGCAAGATGCAACCACCTCAAATGGATCGCCAGAGAAAACCGGGAAAGCTTGACCTACGAAATCGTCATCAAAAACATATCAACAAAAAATAATTTGTTTTTTGGGATCATATACAATGTGTATTCGTATCATGTCTTCCTAAAAAAGTGCCTTAGGGCGATGGCGAATTAAGCTATCGACCCTTGTTTCTTTTCCTTAGCTCTGTGATCATCATGCATTATGTACATCGGGGATTTCACGCTGCTCATCGAATTTTGTTGAAAGCCGTCAGGCGTATTTGGTTCAGAACCAAAGGGATTCAATACATTCCTCCTGATTTTATATTTTTATATACCCGGAAAAGAAAAAGCGTCTCATAGTAATTGATGTCGGCTGTGGTTCTATAGCTGAATTTTCTAAAAATATGATCGAACGATATGATGCAAAATGTATTGCCGTTGATCCGACATTAAAACATAAATCTGCATTATCGGATATTGCTCGGACATATGGAGATCGTTTTATACACATCCCATTTGCAGTATGTGCAAATGATGAGATATTAACATTTTTTCAATCAAATCTCAACGAGAGCGGATCAATTATGACAGATCATGCTAATGTAATACGTGACGAAGGTATTTCTTATGAAGTACGAGGAATTACGCCGACAGTGTTACTTAAATATCTTAAACTTGAATATGTTGATATATTAAAACTGGATATTGAAGGAGCCGAATATGAATTGTTAGAAAGGCTTGATACAAATGAATTGATGCCGTTTGAGCAAATTTTTATTGAATTTCATCATCATGCCGTAGAGCGCTATACGAAAATAGATACTCGTAAAATTGTAAACAAGATATGCGGGCTTGGGTTTAAAAGTTATTCTTTGGACAATCATAATTATTTATTTCGTAGAATTTCTTGATCAGGAAGATTTATTACGTATAATTTCACGTAACATATAATATATCTTACGAAGTAAACGTCGTATTGTCATTGGTATAGTCACATATGCAGGTACAGTCAGCCGAAAACATTTTGCCATTTCATTAATATTCGTGAAAATATTGATTGTGTCTTTGGAAGATGCCAATTTTGCAAATGCTTTAACAAAACCTTTTTTCTTTTCTGCGGGTAAATGCCATAGAACGAGCGATTCGAAATTTTTTGGTACGTTACAGTATACACCCCGGTCAGTCCATATCCGATGAACCAAATCATTGGCTGTGCCAACAGGAATGTTTAAGGTAGCGTATACCCAACTCAAAAGATGACCTTCTTCGCAAAAATTTTGTTCTCCTGCTTTATGTTTTTGAATACACTGCTCATAACCATCACGGGCGCGCGCCAGAAATTTATGTAGTATAGATTGAGAAAGAAAGATAAATTCTCCCCCGCAATAGATTACATTATTCGGAGGGGGAGGCTGATAGGTATGTGAAACCTTCTGAAGGTCATGATGAGTAAGTCCATTAATTAATTGATCGGCGGGATAGTTCATGTTATATGTTAGTGCTTTCAACTTCTGGACACGTTCCGTAGCCTGTTCAGGGAAAGGACGGGTAAAAATCATATCTCCATCCAATAGTAATATCGAATCTTCGCCCTGTGCAATATTTTTCAAACCGTCTAAAGCATCAAGAACGATAAACTGTGTATTCCATAGCGGGTAATAATCCTCGGGAGGACGCGTAATGGATGGAAATGGAACATATTCTATAGCGAATTGCTCAGATAATTCTTTCGTAGATTGCCCATCGATATATTTTGGAGGAAGTTCATTGCAGAAAAGAATATGCCGAGCTTGAGGATTGTGTACATGCGAAGAAGCAAACATACAAAAAGCACACCGCCAATATGCGTTTTTCGCCTCGGTAGTATCACTACGCGCGCCCATTTGAGGGTGACGTGCGCTATCTCCTTCTGGAAGGGTGTACATCCATGTGGAAATAATAAGCGCCATGACGTTTTTTTCGTGATTAAGTGGTTAGGATGCTTGATTTCGATTTTTAAGTGTTGCTCAGTTTAAATTCCTGCTGTGAAATTTCCTGAGGGAAATGCGTACGCCCATAATGTGCCACAAAGATCGCTGTAAGCAACACTTCCGTGAAGATTGTTGCCGTGGCGGCACCCTGAATTCCTTGCGCCGGAATCATGAAGGCGTTCAGTATTATATTAAACAGAACAGCGAATCCAAGTACAATGGCAACCAGGCGTTGACGGTCCATACAGAGCATCGCCGAATACAAAAGGCTCTTGGCGCATATGAAGGGGAACGTCCAAGCGAGTATGCGTAAGGCGTCGGCAGCAGGAGCGTAGGCAGGGTCCGGATCCAGTAGCCGAATTATCGCGCCAGACAGCACGGTAAGCACAAAGCTGACAAGTATACTAATGCCAACGAGGCCAAGAAGGCTGTTTCGCAACAGCCGTTTGAAATCGGAATACGCGCCATCTTGATGCAGTCGGGCGAGCCGAGGATAAATAGCAGCCAACCCTACGATCATAGGTACTATGTGTAGCGCTTCCAGAATACGATAAGCGGCTCCATACTGTCCGGTAGGAATTACGCCGAGCATGGCTTCGATCATTACCATATCCACACGATAATATATTACCGTGAATAGCCCCGCCAGACCGAATGGGATCATGATTTTGAGTGATCGCTTCAGAAAATTTAGGCTGACCAGCGATCTGCGTATCTTTGCAAATCGCTTGTCGATGCCCCAAATGTTGATTCCTGTGGTTATTGTCATGCCAAGCGCCATGCCTGCGAGTGTCCACGCTGCCGAACGAGTAGTGAATAACAGAAGCAGGCCGCCGCCAATCACCAACGTTTTTTCCACGATCAGCATGATTGCTTCCTGTCGCAGGTTTTCAAATGCCTGGTACATACTGCGGCAGTAGTTCGTAAGGTTTAGCGTCAGGGCGTACATGCCTGCGAAGCACACAGCCAGCAAGGCATTCCCGCGATAATCAAGCAATATCGCAACAAACAGTGCGCTTGCCCAGGCAAGAAACGAATTCGCGATCCTCAATGTCATGAAGTTCGAGAAGTAGAGCGATGCCTTATCCAGGGTACGCGATATTTCCCGTACGGTGTATGGCGCCATACCGAGATCGACGAATCCCGCGGCAATCATGGTTAGCGACAAGGCTGCTGTGAGCACCCCAAATTCCTGTACGCCCAGCAGCCGCATACATGCCGCCGTAATGAACAGAAACCATAGCGGTTTCACAATGGCATTAGCAATGCTCAACCAGGATATGTTCGCCAACAAACCGGGTCGCAGCTGTTTTTTGCCGGTATCGCTGGCTGTGTATTCAGGCGACATGAGGCTTGGCCTGGGTACGTTGGGCCGTGTTATGGGCTGATGCAGCGGCCAAGCCGGCTAAAGCCCCGATGAACAGGGTCTTGTCGCCGGTAGCGAACGGGTTCTCCGTGTTTCCCACGAGGCTTTCCGCAATCAGGCAGGCCATGACAAAAATGGCCACGATACGGTCGATGCGCGCACTGGCGGGTATGCGCAGTATTCGAATGGTTCGCGCGATGGTTCCAATATAAAATGTGCCGAGGAGTCCAAGTCCTATGAGGCCGTGGCGGTACCATATGCCCACCGGACCGTTATGAATGAAGGAGGTTTCGTGGGTCCATTCATAGACGAGACTGTAATACTTGATTGGGACTCCGAAACCGTACCCTACAATAGGGTTCATGACGATGTATTCCAGTGCTGCGCGCGCTTCGAAGAAACGGTTGATCAGGGAAAGGTCCTTGACCGTAGCGGTTTGCAGAGAGAGAAAACGTTCTGTAAGCCCGGCGATAATAAGCGAAAAAAAGTTATCGAAAACCAATGTTCCCACTGCAAAGAATACGATGCCTCCCAAAGCGGCCATAGATACGATCCAGAACTTCTTTTTGCGATTAACACACAAGAAAATAACAGCAATCCCCAGCATGTAAGATACCCACAAGGCGCGACTTTGTCCGATCACGATGCCCGCAGAGAGAAGCGTGAAAACGCCAGCAATTGCCGCAACATGAATTTTTTTCCGACTGTACAAAAGAATAGTCAGCGCCATCAGGCCTCCCATCAAGAGTACATGTTCGTTTGTAACGACACGACCGGTTGCGATCTGCCACAGGAATTCTGCATTGTTGATGTCGGCTTGGTAGAACCAGAAATTGCGTAGCGCAATAAAAAGCGTTACGAAGCCCAAACTGATCAAAATAGGTTTTTGGGGAAGCAGGCCGGCGCGACGGATGCAGATTTCCTTGATTGGAAAATAGAAAGCCAGCATTGTAATGGCCAGCCATTCGCTGATAGCGAATTGTATATTGCCGCCAAGCAAAGGGGTAAGTCCAAGGGATAGCGTAACATAGACTAAAAAGAGAAAAAGCGCCCAGTCGATGGGTGTTTTCAGGACACGATCTCGATAAAAGAGAAAACGGCTAATGAACCAGTAGGTCAGATATCCGAAATACAGTAGCCCGTAGAAAATTTCCTGTATTTGAAATCCGGCTTCGTAGTTGGCCGAAACGACGAAGCCAGCCAGTATGGCGCACAGCAAGGCCATTTCGTTGCGCGCCAGAAATCCGAAGGCAAGGCCGCCGAGACAGACTATAGCCAGTACGGCTAACAGGAGCGGAGAAAGCCAAGTCCCCAATACAACGAGGAGAAGGCCGAAGGCCAATCCTGCATAGAGCATTGGCCGTGTCCACGCGAACAGGCGCTCAGGCGTTAGTGCGTCAAGAGAAAGGGACAGTTTCTCGCTGATCATTACGCCGAGATGCGCGCTTGGAGTCTCCGTAGAAAGTTTCCGTGATTCCTGCCCCACCAGTCATACGCAAGTACATACGCTACGGCCAGCAGAAAGGCGGATACTGTTGCGAGGATGCAAATAATAGACCGTTTGGGTTTTGCTTTGAGGGTGGGCGGGATCGCCTTGTCCAGAATCTGCACGGCAAGCATCTCCCGGTCTTCCTGAAAGCGGGCCTGCTCGTATAACGGCGCCAATACTTCGAGAATGCTGCGCTGGATCATGGTTTCCAGCTCCAGTTCGAGGTATGTGTTTACGACCGAAGGCACCTCCTCTTGCGCCACAGGGAGTATTTGCTCCTTGCCGGCCAACGCTTGTCTATATTTCTGATCGGAGGCAAGCGCAATCTCTCGCATGGTTTGAACCTGTGCATTGTTCTCCCCGTATTGCGATCGAAGCGTTTCATATTGAATTTCCGCCTCCAGCGCGCCTCTCCGTAACGTACCCACTTGTTCGAAAAAACTTTCTGTCTGCGAGGTCAGGTCGTATACGCCGTGTTCTTCCTGGAATTTTTGCGTGGCGTACAGCACGGAATCCATGGCAGTCCGGGCTTCCTCGTAGCGTTTTTCCAGCGAATGGCGATAACCGAACGCCCCCTCGCTGGAAAGTCCCATGCTCATTTCATTAAGACGACGCACCAGGAAGTTGGCCATATCGGCAGCGCGTTGGGGCTCCTTGTCCAGCACAGAGATGGATAGAAAATAATATTCCATATCTACTTCAAAGGACACATTGTCTTCAAGAATCGCACGGGCTTCTTCCAGCGGGTGTTCCTTATCCTCTGTTTTATACACTGTGATAAGGTCGAAAGAATCCACCGCGGCTTCCATCATGGAACGGCTGGTCAGGATAGCCAGATAGCGCGTGTAGTCTCCTGCGGGACCGCCTCCTAACAGGGCCGCCGCTCCTGCAGGCAGTCCCCCCAGCAGACCGGCAGCCAGCGAACTATCGCTTCCTTCCGGAATGAGTACGCGAACGGTTCCTCGGTACCAGTTGGCAAGGAGCAAACTGATAATCACGGACGCTACGCCTGCAAAGATCGTCACCCCAAGCACCACCCGCCTCCGCCGGTACAACGTACCCAGCGCGGTCCAGAGTGCGTCTTCCGCCCGTTCGCGGCGCGCCTGCTCGTCGTACCCCGCGGACGGTTCTTTCTCGTCTGGCGGGAGCAAGGTTTCGGAGGTCATTACGCTTATTGCTGTTGCTGGATCAGCAAGTATGTGGTGACGAATCCCGTGATGGTTCCAACCGTCGTCAGAATGGTCTGGAAGGTGAAGGATCGTTTCTCCAGACCCATTCGCTCGTTTTCCAGGTCCAGGCGCTCGCCTTCGGTAAGGAGCCGTTGCAGTTCTTCCGTGTCCGCAAACATGTTTTCCCGATTCACGAAGATGCGGTCTCCCGATTCGATGGTTGTTTCGGAAGCCGCCGCGAAGCGATTGGTCCCGGCTTTGATTACGTAGGATTTTCCGGCGTTTTCTCCCGCTCCGCTTGCCGCGCGCACATACTCCTGTAGCGACATGCCAGGCCGGTGCGGGACGTATCCCGGCCGATTCACCTGCCCGAAAACGAAAACCTGGTTGTTGTCGCGCGGCACGTACACCTTGTCGCCGTCCTGAAGAAGAATCGGAGCGGCCCCTTCGCCAAGCGCCACGGTCAAATCGATGGGTACGCTGCTATGCATCCGCAGGTCATGCTTCAGGTACGCGTTGCCGAAGAAGTCCATGTCCGCCAGGCGGGTCGCTTGCATGAGCGCCAGCGTGTCCGCCGGAACCGCGTCGGGCAAGCCCGCGAGCGCGCCGAATCGGGCTTCGTAGTCCGCTTCCGGCAGGGGCAGGGGCGACCGCTTGAGGTGCGCCGCCCGCGCCAGCGCCCCCGGCCGCAGGCCGCCGGCAAGCGCTACGAGGCCTTGCAGGGTCGTTTCGCCGGACAGGATAGGATAGGCGCCGGGGTACTGCACCCACCCGTTGATTTCGACTACGCCGCGCGCCATGTCTTCGGCCAGCACATGCACCTGGTCCCGCGCCAGCACCGGAACGCCCGCCTCGCCCTGCAGCGCGTCCGCCTCGTATATTTCGGCCTCCGCGGAGCCGTCCGCCAGTACCCGGGAGAGGCGAACGCGTTGCGAAGGGCGGGGCGTTTCTTCTCCGGTGGCCAACGCAAGCAGGTCCGCAAGCGTATCGTCCGGCCGGTGGTCGTATATCCCCGGAAAAGCCACGTTACCCGATATGAAGACCGCGCCGTAATCGGGATCGAACGCAGGCACGGACACGATGTCTCCGTCCCGCAGGTACGGGTTATGTTCCGTGCTGCCGGTCGCATGGTACCGCAACAGGTCCACCGTTTCCTGCGTTCCGTCCGTATGGGTCAGCAGGACATTGCGCAAGGCGGGACGAAACCGCATATTTCCGGTCGGCGCCCGGGTGGTGTCCGCGTACGCCAGGCTCAATACGCCCGCCACGCGCCCCACGGGCGTCGCCAGGTAGCGTCCGGGAAAGGGCACGGCCCCCGACACATGCACGTAAAACTGCCTTGGTTGCGCCAGCGCGATTTCCACGCGCACGTTTCGGAACGATTCCTGCAACGCTGCTTTCGCCCGGCTGCGCGCTTCGCGCAGGGAATGTCCGCCCACCTGCACCGCGCCGGCCTCCGGCAAAATCAAATACCCGTCCGCAGACACGGCGGTTGGCGCCATGAGGGGTTGCGGACCGCCTACGGATATTTCGAAGAGGTCCCCCGGCCCCACGATATATTGCGCTGCGTCCACCGTGCCCTCCAGGGGAATGACGCCTCCCGCGCCCTGAAAGCGGGTCAGCTGGTCCTGGAGCGGGTTCGTTTCCGGGCCGCTGGTCGCCGGGGTTACCGCGTCGCCCAACGGGGAATCGAACTGGGCTTGCGCCGTCCTTGGGGCCAAGAGGCACATTGCGAGGATCGTCCACGCCGAAACGCGCCAGATGGCGGAGCGCCTGTGCAACGAAAAAAACAAGATTCGGCCTGTCATGCCGTCTGCCGGGACGCCGAAAAGCGCAGAGCCGCCCTCGGAGCATTCGGATTATGGAAGTACGAGAGAATTCTGTAACGATATGCAGGCAGGCTCGACCGGGAGAGGCGAAAGGGCGACGGCAGAAGTTAACAAATTGCGTATCTTGGTAAAATACGTCTTTTTTCCGGGCGTTTCAAGGGGTAGCGCAAAAATACTGCAACCCGCGGCGCGGCGCCGGGTTCCCCGGACATTCCGCGTCGCCGTCCGCTTTTTCCCGTCCGCCATCGCGCCCGCGCACCGCGCATTTTGTAGAAATACGATGCATCCTTCCTGCGCTACGACGCTTCGCAAGGCCGCTCCCGCCAAGATCAACCTCGGTTTGCAGGTGCTTCGCAAACGCCCCGACGGCTATCGCGACATCGAAACCGTCTTTTTGCGGATCGGCTGGGCCGACGAAGTGTCTGTGCAGCCGCCCGCCCGCCGCCCGGAAGCCCAAGCGGCGCCGTTTTCCGGCCCCTTGCAGGTGGCCCCGGCGGAAGACGCGAAGCCCGCCGATGCGTTGCTCCAGGTGCCTTCCGGTCCCGACAACCTGGTCTGGCGCGCCGCCCGCCGCCTGGACCCGGACAAGGGCGCGTCGGTCGCCTTGCGCAAAACCATTCCCGTAGGGGCCGGACTGGGGGGCGGGTCGAGCGACGCCGCGACGGCCCTGCATTTGCTCAACGAATTGTGGCAATTGGCCCGTCCCCGGGAAGAACTCGTCCGCATTGCGGCCTCCGTCGGCGCGGACGCCGCGTTCTTCGCAGCGGGCCATGCGGCGGCGTTTGGCGCCGGGCGCGGCGACGCGCTGACGCCGCTTTGCGAGGGCGGCGCTCCGTACGTTTTTCCGTATATCCTTGTCGTGGCGGCGCCGCCCGTACAGGTTTCGACCGCCGCCGCGTATGCGCTCATCGAGCCGAACGACCGGCGTCGCCCGGACGTGCGCGCGGCGCTCTTGTCCGCCGACCCCGACCGCTGGCGCGCAGAACTGACGAACGATTTCGAGCAGGTCATATTGCCCCGGTACCCTCGAATCGCTGCGGCGAAGGCCGTCCTTGAAGAGGCGGGGGCCGCGTATGCGTCGCTGTCCGGTTCGGGCGCGGCGGTGTACGGCGCGTTCGAGGGCGAAACGCACGCCGCCGAAGCGGAGGAACGCCTCCGCCGATCCGGTTGCCGAACCTGGCGGGGACGCGGGGGCGGCGAATAGCCTTTTTCGCGGCTACCAATCGACGCTGCGCGCGCCGGCGTTTACTTCCTGCTGTTCTCCGGCGGGCGCGTCGTACGTCCAGCCCGCCTCTTCCGGACTGGGGAACGGATCCCGGCTCATCTCAACTTCTTCGGAATCGACAAGGCCCCGGAAATAGGACCCCACCAGAAACAGCGCATTGTGCGCGCCCTGTCCCCAAAAGAACGAACGAAAGGCCACGCGCCGGTCATTGAAGCCCACCCATGCGCCGGTAACCAGTTCCGGGTGCATCATGCCGAACCAGCCGTCCGCATGGTTCTGCGTGGTTCCCGTCTTCCCCGCCAGGTCGTATTCGTACAGCCCGAATTGACCCCGGATGCGCCGTCCCGTTCCGTCGGTGATCACGCGCCGCATCATATTCACGACGGCGTACGCGGTCTGCTGGGAGAGCGCCTCTCTTGGCGAGTCGGTATGCTCGTACAATATATTCCCGTAGCGATCCTCGATGCGCGTAACCAGGACCGGCTCGCGGTGCAATCCGCCGCTCGCCAGCGTGCCGAACGCCGTCGCCAGTTCGAGCAAGGTAATGTCGCTGGTGCCGAGCGCCAGCGCGGGGACGGCATCCAGTTCGCTTCGTATGCCCATCCGCTGCGCGTATTTCGCAACCTCCTCCGGATTCACCAGCTCGGTGATGACGCGGGCCGTAATGGTGTTCTTCGACTGCGCCAACCCTTCGGCCAGGCTCATCATGCGTCCCGACGCCTGATCGTCCGCATTTTGCGGCTGCCACGCTACGCGGGTGACCGGGTCTACATAGGAGAACGCGCTATCCGGCAGTTGATGCCAGGGCGCCCATCCGTTGTCGATGGCCGCCGTGTAGACGAACGGCTTGAAGGTGGAGCCGGGTTGCCGCGCCGCCTTGTTGACATGGTCGTACCACTCGGTCTTGAGATTGCGTCCGCCTACCCAGGCTTTGACGTGTCCGTTATGCGGGTCGATGGATACAAGCCCCGCCTGAAGCCGCGTCTTGGCCGTTTTGAGCGAATCCATAAAGGCGGCGTTTTCGCTGAGTTGGGCTACGGCGTCCTCCGGCGATATCTCCTGCTGGCGGCGAAGCGCGCGGTAGCGCTCCGTGCCCCGAACGAAGGACCGGAGCGTTGCGGGATTATTGCGCCAGTACCGGGCCCAGGGTTCGTAACCGGTTTGCTCCAGATACGGTTCGAGTTCGCGCCAGAATCTGCCTCCGTAACTCCATTCGTAATCCACGACGGCCTGCAGGCCCTCCATATTTTCGTCCACGGCCTGTTGCGCGATTTCCTGCATCCGCGAGTCCAGCGGCGTGTGGACGCGCAAGCCGTCCCGGTACAGATTATGCCCGTTTTCCGCGGCCCATTCCCGCATCCACAGGCGTACTTGCTCGGCGAAGTAGGGCGCCAGGGCGGCGGTCACTTCCGAAGAGGGGTTGTACTCGGTGCGGACCGAATCGGCCTGGCGCTCGTCGTAAAACGCCTGCGAAACGAAGCCCTGGCTCGCCATTTGGCGCAGGACCACGTTGCGTCTGCGCCGCGCGTTTTCGGGATTGCGATAGGGATTGTAATACGTATTCGCTTTCAGCATCCCGACGAGCGTAGCGCCCTCCAGCGCGGACAATTCCTTCGCCGATTTGCTGAAATAGGTGCGCGCCGCCGCCTCTATTCCGTAGGCGTTGTTGCTGAAAGGCACCGTATTCAGGTACATTTCGATGATTTCCCGCTTGGTGTAGCGGCGTTCCAGCAGCACCGCCGTAATCATTTCCTTGAGTTTGCGGGAAACGGATACCTCGAACCCGATATCCTGATTGTACAGGTTGCGGGCCAGTTGTTGCGTAATGGTCGAGGCGCCGCGCAGTTCGCCCTTCCGAATTACGTCTACGGCGGCGGCGGCCATGCCGCGCGGATCGATGCCCCAATGGTTATGGAACCGGCGGTCTTCCGTAGCGACCAGCGCGTTGACGGCATGGGGCGAAATGTCGTCGTAGCTGGTCCAGGAGCGATTCTGGAAGGCATAGCGCGCAAGTTCCTTGCCGTCGGTGGTGTAGGCGACCGTGGCCAGTTGCAAATCGGGATTGTCCAGTTGTCGAAAATCCGGCAATTCGTCCGAGAGCAGCAACGCCCATCCTCCGAGGAAGAGGGCAAAGGCAAGGAAGCCGCCCCCGACGAGGAAAAGCGGGAACGCCGCCTGCGCCTGATTTTCGTTGCGGAAAAGGCGGCGTAAATACCCTCGCTTTGCGCCGGCGGCAGGTCTGCCGCGCCCGCCTCGCCGGGCGGAAGGGTCGCTGAAGTAGCGTTCCAGTTCTTCTTTGGAGTATCGCGAGTCCGACATGGGCGCCAAAAAGGGGTAAAATATTCTTGAATGCCGGGTTTCGGGCGTTCGTTCCGAAGGAAAACGCAACTTTACCGGCTTTTATCGCTAAGAGAGGGGTATATCCCTATAGCCACGGCAAGGCTCCTTTATTGCATACGCATCGGACGATGTACCAGCATTCTTACCGCCCCCCTACGCAATTTTCGATGTTTCCCCCCGTCATCAAGAATCTGCTGATTCTGAACGGGCTGGCCTTTCTCGCCGGGATGACCCCGGTTCTGGGCTCGGCGCTTATGCAGTGGTTTGCGCTGTGGCCGCTTGGCGCGTCGAGGATTGCCGGGTTTGCCGGGTTTATGCCCTGGCAGCTCGCGACGTACTCCTTTTTGCACGGCGGCTTCACGCACCTGTTGTTCAATATGTTCGCGCTGTGGCTCTTTGGCGTACAGATCGAAAACACCTGGGGCAGCCGCCGGTTCGCCGTGTTTTATTTCGTTTGCGTCGTCGGGGCCGCGCTGATTCAACTCGTCGTGGCTTCCTCCGAAGGCGCTATCTATCCGACCGTAGGCGCGTCCGGCGGAATCTTCGGCATCCTGCTGGCCTTCGGCATGATGTTTCCGAACCAGCCCATTTACCTTTATTTTCTGTTTCCGATCAAGGCAAAGTGGTTCGTAATTCTGTATGGCCTGCTTGAATTGTGGGCCGCGGCGTCGGGCAGCCAGCCGGGCGTGGCCAATTTCGCTCACCTTGGCGGCATGTTGTTCGGGTTCCTGCTGATACAGTACTGGCGGGGCAAACTCCCGCTGCGGCCCGGCCGAGCGACGTATCGGTAAGTCTCGTCGATGAAGCGGTTTGTTCGCATCCTGTTTGCGGCGGTTAACCTCCTCGCCGCCCTGCTTTTTCTGGCCGGGTACCTTGCGTACCACGTGCCTTTCGGCGCATTCTGGTGGTTCGAACTGGCCGCCGTGTTTCTGCCGTACATGGCGCTGGCCCTTGCGGGCATGGCGGTATTGCTGGCGTTGACGGGCCCTCGCCGCATGCTTCTGCTGAACGCCGCGCTGCTGGCGCTTTTTCTCTTGCGCGCAAATCCGCTCGCCCGCCCAGGCGCTGCCCCGGACGCGCTGGACGCGCCGGGCGATACGCTGACGTTGCTCACCCTGAACGCGCCCGCCGTCTGGCCCGCCGCCCCGCCGGATCGACCCGAACGCATGGCCCGCCTCGTCGAGGCAATTCGCCCGGACGTCATCGGGCTGCAAGAGGCGTCTCTTGCCTGGTACGACCAGCAGCCGTTTGTCCGGTCCGACCCGTACGTATCGATCTTGCTCGATTCGCTGGGCTATTCGTCCATGCGACCGGAAAACGCTGCGTGGACGCAACAGCCCGTGCTGAGCAAGCCCCAGGTCGAGCAAGTAACCCGCGTGCCCCTGCATACGGGCGGGCGTCGCCCGTCGCATGCGATCCGGGCCCGCATACGATGGCAAGGGAGGGATTTTATAGTATACAACGCGCACCTTCGCACGTTCGGAGAAAGGAAGCCCTGGGAGGACATACGCCCGTCCACATTCGGCGCGGGAAACGTCATGCGCTATTTGCGGCAGTATCGCGCGGCGTATCGGATTCGCGCCCGGGAAACGGAGCGCATCACGGCCCTGCTCGACGAGGAAACCTTGCCCGTCATCCTGTTCGGAGACATGAACAGCGCCCCGAACAACCGGGTGTACCGTACGTTGTCTTCCCGGATGCGCGACGCGTTCGCGGAGGCGGGCGAGGGATGGGGAATGACCTATCATGCCCGGTTGCCTGCGGTGCGCATAGATTATGTGTTTGTGAGCGAGGAGTGGGAGGTGGTTTCCGCCCGGGTGCCCAAAGTGCGCGTTTCCGACCATTTGCCGCTTGTGGTCTCCCTGCGCTTGCCCCGGGACTGACGAATTCGCAGGCGTTCCCGGGCCGTGCAACACAAGCCCCTGCTGTTTCGTTAAAAGGAATTCCCCTTCACCATTTCGACGAGCGATCATGGAACGAATTCGCAGGGCGTCGCGGCCCGTACACGTGGGCTCCGTGCAAATCGGCGGCGGCGCGCCCATTTCGGTGCAGTCGATGACCACCTCCAAAACGCATGACGTGGCGACGTCCCTGGACGAAATTCGCCAGCTTGCCGAGGCGGGGGCCGATATCGTGCGCGTGGCCGTCCCGCGCCCGGAAGACGCGGACGCGCTGGCGGATATCGTGCAGGGCGCGCCCGTGCCGATCGTGGCCGACATACATTTTAATTACCAGTATGCCCTGAAGGCCATCGAATCGAAGGTGGCCAAGGTGCGCATCAACCCCGGCAACATAGGCAAGGAAGAATGGGAGCGGGAAGTGCTGCTTGCCGCGAAGGAGGCGGGCATACCCATTCGGATCGGGGTCAATTCCGGGTCGCTGGAGAAGGACCTGCTGGACAAGTATGGCTATCCGCAACCCGAAGCCCTTTTCGAAAGCGCCATGCGGCACGTAGAGATATGCCAGCGCCACGGGTTCGAGGACCTTGTTATTTCGGTGAAGCACTCGGACGTGTTTTTTATGATCCGGTCCTATCGGTTGCTGGCGGAAAAGACCGACTTTCCGTTGCATCTCGGGGTCACCGAGTCGGGCGCCTTCGACAGCGGCTCCGTCAAGAGTTCGATAGGCATCGGGGCGCTCCTCGCCGACGGAATCGGGGATACGATCCGGGTTTCGCTGGCGACGCCCTCCTTGCGGGAAGTCGAGGTGGGCCACCGCATCCTGAAGTCGCTTCGGCTGGGCCGTCCGGGCGTCAACGTGATCGCGTGTCCTACGTGCGGCCGCATGGAAGGCGATTTGTTTTCCATCGTGGAAGAGGTGGAGGCGGCGGTCAAGGAAGCCCGCTTCGAGAAGGACCTCAATGTGGCGCTGATGGGCTGCGCGGTGAACGGACCCGGCGAAGCGGCGGGCGCGGACCTGGGGATTTCGCTTGGCCGCGGACGGGCGCACCTTTTCAAGCAAGGCAAAGTGGTGGGCACCGTGCCGTCCGAAAATATCGTGGAAGCGGTCCTTGAAGCCATTGACGCCTGGGAGGAAGAGGACGATGACGCTACCCCGTAGGTTCGGGCGCTTTCGCCCCGACGGGAATTTCTGGACCGTTCCGAACGCGCTGAGCGTGACGCGGGCGCTTTTGGCGGCTCCGGTCGCCTGGCTTATCCTTGTTGACGGGTCGCTCCGCTGGGTGTTTTCGTTGCTTGCCGTTATCATTGCCAGCGACTGGCTTGACGGGCGCATTGCGCGCTGGTCGGGCAATGTTTCGGCATGGGGGAAGGTGCTGGACCCGCTGGCCGACAAGGTCGCCGGGGCGGTCGTTGCCGCGTCGCTGGCGCTGCGGGGGCTGTTGCCTGTGTGGTTTCTGGCGGCGCTTATTGCGCGCGACCTGCTTATCCTGCTGGGATCGGGCGTCCTTGCGCATCGTACGGGAAGCGTGGAAATGAGCGTCTGGCTGGGCAAGGCGGCCACGGGGGCCGTTGCGGTGACGGTCTTTGCGGCGCTGCTGCGGGCGGACGAGCCGGTCATGCGATTCTGTTTGATTGCGGCCACGATCTTGATGATCGCCTCTTTTGCGGCGTACGTCGTCCGGTACGTCCTGTTGGCGAAGCGAAGCAAGGCGTCATGGACGGACGACGACGGGCAAGAAGACCGCGACCTGGCGGATTAGCAATATATTATGCGCGTATAGCAATGGGTTTACTGGATCGTTTCAAAACGGGCGAAGCGCCGCCCCCGGGCATGGACAAGGGGCTCGACAGGGGGCTGGACAAGACCCGAACAGGATTTCTCGGCAAGATTCGCCGGGCCGTACGCGGCAAGAAGACCGTGGACGACGATGTGCTGGACGCCCTGGAAGAAGCGCTGATCTCCAGCGATGCAGGCGTTGCGGCGACCCTGAAAATCATTGACCGCATTCGGGAGCGGGTAGCCGAAGAGCGCTACGTGTCGTCGGAGGAACTGCAAGGCCTGATTCGGGACGAGATTGCTTCGTTGCTGCTGGATAACGCCCCGGAGCGTCCCGCCGGATTCGACGCGCCCTTGCCGAATCGTCCGCATGTAATCATGGTCGTGGGCGTCAATGGCGTGGGCAAAACCACCACCATCGGGAAGATGGCGCGGCGGTACAGGGATGCGGGCAAATCCGTCTTGCTGGGCGCGGGCGATACGTTTCGCGCCGCCGCCGCGGAGCAGTTGTCGATCTGGGCGGAGCGCGCCGACGCGCCGCTGGTTCGGCAGGCGCAGGGGAGCGATCCGGCCTCGGTGGCGTACGATACGGTCGCCTCGGCCAGGGCGCGGAATGCGGATGTGGCGATCGTGGACACGGCAGGCCGCCTGCATACGCGCGGGGGGCTGATGGACGAACTGGCGAAGATTCGCCGGGCGATGGCCAAGTGCGTCGACGGCGCGCCCCATGAGGTGCTGCTTGTGCTGGATGCTTCTACGGGGCAGAACGCCTTGCGCCAGGTCGAGGAATTCGCCCGAAGCGTCGAGGTGACGGGCATTGCAGTAACCAAGCTGGACGGCACGGCCAAGGGGGGCGTCGTTATCGGTATTTCCAGCGATTTTCGGATTCCCGTCAAATACATAGGCGTTGGGGAGCGCATCGAAGACCTGGAAGTGTTTGATCGGCGGGCGTTTGTGGACGCGCTGTTCGGTTGACGCCCTGGTCGTCCCCATCTGTTTCGCGGAGATTCCCATGCAGGATATGCGGATTGTTTTTATGGGTACGCCGGATTTCGCCGTGCCCTCGCTGCGGCGGCTCGCCGAGGCGGGGTATGCGCCGGTCGCCGTGGCGACGGGGCCGGACAAACCGCGCGGGCGCGGGCGCCGCATGTCCCCGACGCCTGTGAAGCAGGAAGCCGAAAGACTGGGCATCCGCCCGATTTTGCAGCCGACGTCGCTTCGCGACCCGGTTTTTGCGGAATCGGTGCGCCGGCTGGCGCCGGACTTGATTGTGGTGGTTGCGTTTCGCATTCTACCCCCGGAGGCGTTCGAGATCGCGCGCAAGGGGGCTTTCAACTTGCACGGCTCGCTGCTTCCGAAGTACCGGGGGGCGGCCCCCATCCGCCGCGCCATCATGGCGGGGGAGACCGAAACGGGCGTGAGCACGTTTTTCCTGAAAGAAGCCGTGGATACGGGAAACGTTATTTTGCAAAAAACCATGCGGATCGGCCCGGACGAAACCGCGGGCGAAGTCCATGACCGGATGATGGCGCTTGGCGCCGAAGCGGTTGTGGAAACGGTGCGCCGCATCCAGCGCGGCGAGGCGCAGGCGCATCCCCAGAACCACGAAGAGGCTACGCCGGCGCCGCGGATCCAGAAAGAGGACGCGCGCATTGCATGGCGTCGGTCCGCGCGCGAGGTGCACAACCAGATACGGGGATTGTCCCCGCGTCCCGGCGCCTGGACCCGCGACGGCGAAAGCATGGTCAAGGTCTACCGGACGCGCCTTGCGGATGCGAGGCGGGCGGGCGATGCGAAAGCCTTGCCGGGCCAGACGCTGCGCGCTTCGGATCGGCTCGTTGTGGCGTGCGGCGAAGGGGCCGTGGAGTTGCTGGAGTTGCAAGCGGAAGGCCGCAGGCGGCTTCCGGCCATGGATTTTCTCCGGGGGCATGCGCTGCCCGCGGGCCATTTGTTTGAGTAGACAGCGAAAACGCATTATGTCGTCCGACTCCATTCGCGATCGCGCTGGCGCGTCGCCGCTCTTGACCTCCGTGGTGCGGGGGCCGCAGGAAATCCCCGAACGTTCGTTCGAAGAGCCGTCTCTCCTCATGGAGCGCGCCCGGACTACGCTCGAAAAACATTTCGGCGCGCAAGAGAGCGGCCCCGGCATCGGCTTTGCCCACGGAAGCATGGCGTTGCTTGCGGAGCACACGCATTATTTCAACGGCTTTGCGCTGTTTTTTTCCTTGCCGTCCGGCGCGGCGGCAGCCCTGCGCGCCCGCCCGGCCGCCGCGTCCCGCCTCGCCTTTGGCCACGACGACCGCGTCTGGACGCAGGGCCCGGATTCCCCGCTTCCCGATACGGCGCCCGCGCCCGCGCGGGTCGTTTTCGAAACGTTCCGGCGCCTGGCGCCCGAAACGGCGCAGGCGGATATCGCGGTGGCGAACGCCGTGCCTTCCTCTTGCGCCGACGCCTGTTTGGCTACCCTGGCCGTGGCGACGGCGCGGGCATGCGCGCAGGTCTTTGCGCCCGCCGAAGCGGACCGCCGCGTATGCGACAAGGCGCGCGCAGCCATCGAGGCGAGCCTGGGCCGTTCTTTCAGTCCCGCGTTCTGTGTCGCGGCGGAGCAAGGGCGCCCCGGGCAGTATGCTTTCGTAGACGCCGAAACGCGCGAATGCATGTTGCTCGACGCCGCCCCGGAAGACGCCCTGGCGTTCGGGTTGGTGGAAACGGAAGGCCGTACGTTCTTCGACCCCGGCGCCGTG
Source organism: Rhodothermales bacterium (assembly GCA_022825385.1). GTDB lineage: Bacteria > Bacteroidota > Rhodothermia > Rhodothermales > VXPQ01 > VXPQ01. The sequence continues at coordinate 35,685 of JAJDWX010000004.1, read as the reverse complement.
CCGCGAAAACGAAAAATGGCGGACGAGGCCGCGGCCGTTTTGCGCAAAAAGGAATTCGCGGAGGTAACGTCCCTGCGGGACCTCGAACACCGCGATTTGCAGGCGGCGAGCGATATCCTGCCTTTCCGGTTGCGGCCTGTCCTGCGCTGGCTGGTCAAAGAGAATCAGCGCGTTCCGAAACTGGTAGGCGCGGTGCAACGTAAAGACTGGCAGCTCTTTGGCGCCCTGTTGCTCATGTCCGACGCCGTGACGCGCAAGGACTGGGGCGGCACGACCAGCGTTTCGGAAAACATCGTAGACGCTGTGGACGCCATGACGCTGGACGGCATGTATGGAGCGTATCCCGTACATCGGGGGCGCGCGGTGATCGTGGCGGGGCAGCCCTTTGTCGTCCCTCGCTGTTTGCATCGCGTACAATCAGGGATTCGGGAAAAATTCGACATGGACGCGCGCGTTACGCTCTTGTGACGGCCTTTGCATTCCGCATGCTGCGTTTTGCGTCCTCGCGCCTTATTGCAAACAATCCTTTATTCATCCGTTTTTCTGTCCAGTGGAAACCGCAACAAACTTTGACATGGTCCAGGTCAGCGAGCGCATTCGCGCCGAAAGCGCGTTCGTAGACTCGTTGCTTGGCGAAGTAGGCCGCGTCGTCGTCGGGCAGCAATCCATGATCGAGCGCCTGTTGATCGGGTTGCTCGCCGATGGACACGTGCTGCTCGAAGGCGTGCCGGGCCTGGCCAAAACCCTCACGGTCAGTTCGCTTGCTCGCGCCATCGGGACCCGGTTCCAGCGCATCCAGTTCACGCCGGATTTGCTCCCCGCCGACTTGCTGGGTACGCTTGTATACAATCAGAAAGAAGGGTCCTTTTCGATCAAAAAGGGACCTGTTTTCGCCAATGTCATTCTGGCCGACGAGATCAACCGGTCGCCGGCCAAGGTCCAGAGCGCCTTGCTCGAAAGCATGCAGGAACGGCAGGTTACCATCGGCGAGACCACGTTTCCGCTCGAAGAACCGTTTCTGGTGCTGGCTACGCAGAACCCGATCGAGCAGGAAGGGACCTACCCGCTGCCAGAGGCGCAGGTGGATCGGTTCATGCTGAAGATTCGGGTGGATTACCCGACCCGCGAGGAGGAACTGGAAATCATGCGCCGCATGGCCCGCACCGGCCAGAAAGAAGCGGTCCGGGAGGTGGTCGGGCCTGAGGATATTCTTTCGGCGCGGGCGGTGCTGAACGAGCTGTATATGGACGAGCGGGTCGAGAAGTACATGGTGGACCTGGTGATGGCGTCGCGGCGTCCGGCGGAGTATCGCCTGTCCGATATTGCGGCGCTCATCGAGTTCGGGGCGTCGCCGCGCGCAACCATCAACCTGAACCTTGCCGCGCGCGCGCATGCTTTTTTGCAGCGGCGGGCCTATGTTACCCCGGAGGACGTTCGCATGCTGGCCCCGGACGTGATGCGGCACCGCATTGCGGTATCGTACGAAGCGGAGGCGGAAGAAGTGACCAGCGACGATCTGGTGCAGCAGATTCTTGAAACCGTAGAAGTTCCGTAGCGGTTCTCGAGGGGGCTCCTCCTCGTGCGCCCCCGATAATCCTTGATCGAATCGGCCCCACGCCATGCCCGACGCGACGAAAGCCTTCAAGAAAGAATCCATCACCGTGGCCTTTATGGTGGAAAAATTACGGGCGATGGCCAACGTCGATATCGCGTCCGTAAACGATGTTTCCGCCGAGGATCGACTGGTTACCGAGGTGGATTTGCATCGTCCGGGGCTGGTGCTGGCCGGGTACACCGACTTGTTCACCCATCAGCGCGTGCAGATTCTGGGGAATACGGAAAACAAGTTTTTGCGGCATCAGCCGGCGGAGGTCCGCCACAAGGCGTTCGAAACCCTTGTGTCCTTTCCGGTCCCGTGCATTGTGCTCACGGTCAACAATACGCTGGACGATGAAATGGCGGCCATGGCGACCCGGCAGGGCGTACCCGTTTTTCGGACGTCTCTGCAATCCATCGACTTCATGGCTGTTCTGCGGGATTTCCTGAACGACCAGTTTGCGTTGCAGCAAACGATTCACGGCTCCCTGGTCGCGGTGTACGGCATCGGCCTGCTTCTGGTCGGAAAATCCGGCATTGGCAAGAGCGAGGTGGCGCTGGACCTGGTGGAGCGGGGACATCGCCTGGTGGCCGACGACGTCGTGGTCGTAACGCGCAAGGACGAGCACGTATTGATGGGCGCCGGCACGGAGCTGGCCCAGCACTTTATGGAAGTTCGGGGGTTGGGCCTGGTCGATATTCGCGCCATGTTCGGGATACGCGCCATTCGTTTTCGCAAGCGCGTCGAGATTGTGGTGCACATGGAACTGTGGGATCCCGAAGAAGAATACACCCGCCTCGGCATGGTGAGCGATACCTACCGCGCGCTGGGCGTGGATTTGCCCATGGTGAAGATTCCGGTGACCCCGGGCAAAAACATTACGGTCATCTGCGAAGTGATTGCCATGAACCACCTGCTTCGCAACGCGGGGTACGACCCTGCGGAGGTGTTTGCAAAGCGGCTTGGCGACCGCATTCGCGCCAAGGGCTCCGGCCTTGCGGCCCGTGCGGTCGAGCGCCTGGAGCGGGATTACGAATAGCGTCGCGCCGCCCGTCGCAGCCCTTTCGGGCGAACGGAAGCGCGCCCCCCTTGACAAAGTGCCGGAATATTGTTATATTACTCTTTAATGGCCAAAATTTTCAGCCTCTGGCAAGGAGGGCGAAGGCGTTGCGGCATGCCCGTCGCGCCCGCCGGATCAGGCGCTATCCCCCTGAAGCACCTTCACGCAACCGCGCATCCGCATGCTTAAGAAACGTTACAACTACGACCAGAAGTCCTGCACGTACGTGGAGGAAAAATGGGTTGGGCGGTTTGTATTGTCTGTGCTGGGGTTGGGCCTCGTGTTGGCTTTTGCGCTGTCGTGGGTCGTGGACCGGATGGGCGAAACGCCCGAGGAAGTAGCCCTGAAAACCGAGAAAGCAATCTTGCAGGAAGAGATTGCGGGCTTTGGCGACCGGCTGAATGCGTACTCGGATCAGCTGGATGCGCTTGAGGAATCGGATCAGCAGTTGTACCGTACGGTGTTCGGCGTGGAGCCCGTCTCCGAGGACGTTCGCCGTCTGGGCGTCGGTGGTTCCGATCCGTACGAGGAGTTTGATCGGCTGGGGCCGCCTACGGACATGCTGTTAAGGGAAACCTCGGAACAGCTGGACCAACTGGAAAGCCGCATCCAGTTCCAGAGCGCAAGTTTGCGGGATTTGCTGACGCTTGCGGACGAGCAAGTGGATCGGCACGAGCAGACGCCGGCGATTCTTCCGGCTTCGGGCCCCCTTGTGTCCGGCTTCGGCATACGGCAGGATCCGATTCTCGGCGTGCCGAAAATGCATTACGGGGTGGATATTTCCGTACGGGAGGGCACGCCGGTCGTCGCCTCCGCCGCCGGCCGGATATTCAAGCGGGGGTTCAACGCCAGTTACGGCAACTATGTGGTTATTTCGCATCCGGCGTCGGAAACCGAGACGCTGTACGCGCATCTTTCCAAAATAGACGATTCGGTGCGTCCCGGACGCAGCGTCAAGCGGGGCGAGCGCATTGGCCTCAGTGGAAACACGGGCCGTTCGGTGGGGCCGCACGTGCATTTCGAGGTTCGGGCGGCGGGCGGTAGCGCCACAAACCCGATTTTATATATGTCCCCCTCCATGACGCCTGCGGAGTACGAAAAATTAAAGGCGGATTCGGAACGGATGACGCGGGCGTTCGATTATTGATCGGGCGTCGTCGCAGGGGCGCGCAGGGCTTTTTTGGGGCTGGCGAGCGGCATCCTCGCCATAATTTCACGCATATCTTCGGGGCAATGGCATTTATTGCTTGCTTTTATCCTTTGGGGAAATTATAGTGCCTCCTCAAATACGCAAGACCGGCTGCGTGTGCGCCGGTTGCACCGCCCCCCTCAACAAATGCGCACCCGATGTATTGGAGTCTTGAACTGGCGTCGTACCTTGAAGATGCACCCTGGCCTGCAACGAAAGGCGAACTCATCGATTATGCAGAGCGTACGGGCGCTCCGCGAGAGGTTATAGAAAATCTCGAAGAGATGGAGGACGATGGCGAGCCGTACGAAAGCATTGAAGAAGTTTGGCCGGATTATCCGACGGCGGACGACGATTTTTATTTCGAGGAAGAGTAACCCGTTGCGTGGCGGACGCTCGTATCGCGTTTTTCTTCCCCGGATCGCCTGGTTGGCCTTCGCGTTCGCGCTGGTCGCCGCGGCGGTTGCCCAGGATGCGGGAACAGCCGCTTCTCCGGGAATATCCCCCGAAGAGGCGGATATGGATACGCTCGTCGTGCGCCGCGTTGCCTTCGAGGGCGACGATGCGTTCGGCAAGTCCGTCCTGGCCCGCCGGGTCCGCACGAAGCCGAACCGCCGGCTGGCCAAAATTCCGGGGATGACCGTTTGGCTGTGGTTTCATCGCCTCGGACAGTCCGGCGCCCTTGGAGAACGGCTGAGCAATTCGCTGATCGCGGGCGGCGAGCCGCTTGCCGTGCTCGACATGGACGTGCTCCAGGCGGACCTGGACCGCCTGCGTCTTTTGTACCGACAGGAAGGGTTCTTCGAAGCCGAGGTGGTTGCCCGGATCGATACGCTCTCGGCGAAGAAAGTCGCGGTCGTTTTTCTCGTCGCGCCCGGCGCGCCCACGTACATACGGAATGTGGAGTACGCCGGGATCGACCACCTGGCGCCCGATCAGCATGCGCGGCTGGCGCGGGCCGCCGTCCTGCGCGTCGCGCCCGTCGATCCGGACCGCCCCCTGCGTCTGCAGGCGCGCAGGCAACGGTATTCCGAAACGACGCTGCATAGCGAAGCAAGGCGCATCCTGACCTTTCTGCGAGACGAGGGCTACGCTTCCGCTACCCGGGATTCTATCCGCGCCGTGATTTTTTCGGCGACGTCGGACAGCCTGGACGTGCGTTTCGAAATCGGAACCGGGTCGCGTTATCGCTTTGGAGACGTCGCGTTCGACGTAACGGGGCCCGAGCCCCAGGTGGCGGAGCGCTCCGAAACCCGTCCGCTGGAAGCGTCTTCGGACTCCGTCGCCAGCGGGACCGCGTCTTTCCGGTTTCGGAACGAAAAGAAACTGTCGTCCGGCTTGCTGGTCCGTACGCTTCAGTTTGCTCCGGGGGATTGGTACTCGCAATCGAAGGTGCTGGCTACGCGGCGCCGGCTCGAAGGCACGGGCGTGTTTCTGTTTACCGACATTGTCCCGGAAGCGTCCGCCCCGGGCCTTGCGCCCGCCGCGCCAATCCTGTTCCATCGCATCGCGCTGCGTACGCGCGACCGGCATCAGATTCGTTTCGAGCCGTCCGTCCTGCAGCGCGTGGACCCCTTCAACAATTCGGACAAGGAATTGGGCGCGGGCGTCGCCGTCACCTACGAGAACGCCAACCTCCTGGGCCGCGGCGAGACATTCCTGGTCCGAACGTCCGGCTCCATATCGACGGATTTCGACGATTTCAGCCGTTTGACCGCCTCGCAGGCGGAGGTTGCGACCTCCCTTACGCTGCCGTATCTCATGCGTCCGTTTCGCGGACTGGACGGGGCGCTTCCGCTGTACGACGTCCGCACTCGCCTGTCGCTGAGCCTGCTCAGGGCGCGCCGCGACGATTTCGGCCTCATTATCCGGGCGCGCGGCAATGCCCGTTACCGCATCGAACTGGATCATAACGCCACGCTCACGTCTTTCCTGGACGTGCTGGACGTGAGCCTGAGCAATCCCGATACGTTGCGGAATTTCCGAAACGACGTACTGAACAACCTGCTCGATCCGGTTTCGGACCCGGTGCAGCAGGCGCAGATTCTTGAGGATTACACGGTGCCGCAAGTCAATACGGCCCTTCGGTATACGTTGCGTTCGACCAATGTGAATCCGCTGCGCCGCGATCGGGGGCATAGCATCGAGGGTTCGATCGCGCTGGGCAATCATCTTCCGTATTTGCTGGACCGTTTCGCGTATTCTCCGGGCGACGTGAGCGGGTATCTTCCGGGCCTGTTTTCCGGGCGGTCGTCCGACAGGCTTTTGTACCGCCGATACGTGCGTTTTGCGAGCGATTTGCGGTTGTACCATGCAATCGACGCTTCGTCCACGCTGGGGCTGAAGTTTATCGGGGGCATTGCGCATCCCCTCGGCGACGCGGGGCTGGTACCGTTCGGACAGCGCTTCTACATAGGCGGCATATCCAGCGTACGGGGCTGGGACTGGCATGAACTGGGTCCCGGCGGCGCGCAGTTTCAGTCTGTGCAGGACGCCGGGGAAGGCGCGAATATTCTGGGCGGGGACATCAAACTGGAAGCCTCCGTGGAATTGCGCCAGCGCCTTTTCCGCCTCTTTGGCATGGACTGGATCGGCGTCGTCTTTGCGGACGCGGGCAATGTGTGGTTTGGTCCGCGCAATCCCGGGTTCGGCGGGGACGCGCCTGCGAAGCGGGACGGCCGATTTCGCGTCGATTCGTTTTATCGCCAGTTGGGCGTCGGGTCCGGGTTCGGACTCCGGCTGGATTTTCGTTATCTGATTATTCGGTCCGATATAGCCATGAAGGTGTACGATCCGCGTCGTCCCGACCTGGGCGTGTTTCCAGACGATTTTCGCGCCTGGAAATGGCATCGTTTGAGTTTGGGACATGCTTTTTAGGACATGTTTTTCAGGACATTGGCTTTTGACAGCACATTGCTTATCGACAGGGAGGCGACCGCATGGTAGCGCGCGGCGAGCATATCGAAATATCCATTGAAAAATTCGCCGACGGCGGACGGTCCCTTGCCCGCGTGGACGGGTTCGTGGTTTTCGTGCCCTGGGCGGTGCCGGGGGATCGCGTTCGCGCCCGCGTGTACAAGAAGAAAAAGGGCTACGCCGAGGCGGAAATAGAAGAGGTGCTGTCGCCGAGCGCGCTGCGCGTACCGCCGGCATGCGCCTATTTCGGGACGTGCGGCGGATGTCGGTGGCAGCATGTGGAATACCAGGCCCAGCTCGACGCCAAGACGGAAAGCGTACGGGACGCCCTTGCGCGCGTCGGCGGGTTCCCGGAGGTTTCGGTGCGTCCGGCCATCGGGTCGGAGAAGCGCTATTTCTACCGCAACAAGATGGAATTTTCGTTCAGCGCGAATCGCTGGCTGACGCGGGCGGAAATCGATTCGGGCGGGCGCTTCGACACCCGTTTTGCGCTGGGCCTGCACGTTCCGGGGCATTTCGACAAGGTGCTCGACGTCCACGAATGCCATCTCCAATCGACGGCGAGCGCCGAAATGGTGAACCGGATTCGGGAGTTTGTTCGGGAAAAGGGTTGGGCGCCGTGGAACATACGCAAGCACACCGGCTTTTTGCGGCATCTGGCCATCCGGACCGGCGAGCGCACGGGGGACGTCATGGTCAATCTGGTGACGAACGGATTCGATGCGGAGCGCATGGGCGAGATGGCCGCCTTCCTGCGACAGGATTTTCCCGACGTAACCACGTTCGTCAATACGATCCATACGGGGAAGGCGCAAACGGCGTTCGGCGAACGGATCGAAACCGTGTTCGGCCCCGGCGTCATTCGCGACCGGATCGGACCGCATACGTTCGAGATTGCGGCCCATTCTTTTTTTCAGACCAATACGGCCCAGGCGGAGCGGCTGTACGAGACGGTGCGCGATTTCGCCGAGCTGCAAGCGGAGGACAGGGTCTACGATTTGTACTGCGGCGCGGGCACCATATCCATCTTTGTGGCGGACGCCGTACGCTGCGTGACGGGCGTCGAACGTATAGAGGAGGCGGTTCGGAACGCGCGCGCAAACGCCCGGGCGAGCGGCGTGGACAATTGCACCTTCGTGCAGGGAGATACGGCGACGGTGTTCGGTCCCGATTTCGCGGCGCGGTACGGCGCGGCGGACGTGCTCCTCGTCGATCCGCCGCGGGCCGGCCTGCACCCGAAAGTAGTCGAGCAGATCGCTGCGTCGGGTCCCGAACGGTTCGTGTACGCAAGTTGCAATCCGAGGACGCAGGCGCGCGACCTTGGCTTGTTGCGGGATGCGTATCGCATCGAGGCGGCGCAGCCCGTGGACCTGTTTCCGCACACGCCCCACGTTGAGAACGTGGTCAAACTGCGCAGAAAAACGTAACCTGCGTATCCTTTATCTTTACGGATACTCTGATCAAAGCCACTTCGCTCAGCGCGTCACGTTTGCCTGTACCAGTCGTCATGCTTGTATCGTTGAAATCAGCAGAAAAAAACCGTAGATTCGTGTCGTTGGGGGCGTGACGCGCCCTTCGGGAGGCTGCGAGGGGCACGCTGGCTGTGTCATTCCTCATTATGCGGGGCCGCCACACTACTTGCTTCGTCATTCCTTGCCAGCGCACCCCTCGCCGCCTCTGAGCTTCGCGGCTTTAATCAGAGTATCCTTACGAATTGCGTATTCTGTCGTATGGAAAAAGCATTCGTTACCGGCGGCACAGGGTTTATAGGAAGCCATCTCGTCGAGGCGCTGCTCCATCGGGGGCTTGGCGAGGTGCGGTGTCTGGTGCGCACCCGCCGCAAATGGCTGGAGGGCCTCCCGATCCGCGAGGCGCGCGGCGATTTGTTCGACGAAGCGCTTATCGCCGACGCCGTGCGCGACGTGGACTATGTGTATCATAACGGGGGCGTTACGCGCGCCCGGGAGGATGCGGCGCTCGAAGAGGGAAACGTCGAGGCGACGCTGCGCTTGCTGGAAGTCCTTGCCCGCGTGAATCCGGGCGTCCGCCGCGTGGTGGTCACCAGTTCGCTTGCGGTCATCGGGCGTTGCGAAGATCCCGTAGCCACGGAAGAAAGCGCCATGCGGCCGCTCAGTCGGTATGGCGCGAGCAAGGCGCGCATGGAGGAAGCCCTCGCTGCGTGGCGGGACCGCCTCCCGCTCGCCATCGTGCGGCCCTCCACGGTGTACGGGCCGAGGGAAGCGGACCTGTACGCATTTTTCCGGATGGCGAACATGGGTTTTTGCCCGGTCGTCGGCGATGCCCGCGCCCCCGCGATGAGCCTGGTCCACGCCCGCGATCTGGTGCGCGGGATGATCGCTGCGGCAGAGGCGCCGGGCGCGGCGGGCGAAACGTTTTTTCTCGGCGGCGGGGCGCACTATTCGTGGCGCGATCTCAAGGAAGCCGCGGCGGCCGCGCTGGGCCGAAACGCCCTGACCGTATCCGTGCCGCCGCCGCTTGTGAGCCTGTCGGGCGCCGTGACGGAAGGGGTTTTCCGGTTGTGGGGGGCGCTTCCGCCTTTTCATCGGGAAAAGGCGCGGGAAATTCGGTATGCCTGCAAGATGTGCTCCATAGACAAGGCCCGGCGGCTGCTCGACTACCGTCCCGCCCTGTCGTTGCAGGAGGGGGTTGCGGATACGATCGGGTGGTATCGCGCGCAGGGGTGGTTGCCGCCTGGCAAGCGGCGCGGCGACCGCAAAGGACAAGCGTCAAGGACATAGGAAACCCTTCCGTCGCCGCACAGAGAACCGATTCCAGGCGGTATCGTTGACGGTACGGAAGGCCAGCTTCTCGCCAAATCTTGGTCAACGACCCAACATTATGAGCGCGCTCGGATTCAATACGGGATACATCGAGAATCTGTACCACCAATATCTTGAAGATCCGGAAAGCGTTTCCGAGACCTGGCGGGAATTCTTTGCCGACTATACCCCCGACGAGCCGTTTCGGGCGGTTGCCGCGGCCCGGCAGGTTTCGTCGCCTTCCCACGAGGAGGTGGTTGTGGAACCGACGCCCGAGCAGGGGGACGGGGCTGCGCCCGCGTCGGAAGCGCCGCCCGCTCCGGACCGCCCGAAGGCGCCCAAAGACGCCATTCGGGGTGCGCAAGCGAAGATCGTCGAGAACATGGAGGCGAGCCTGGGCATTCCCACGGCCACGTCCGTGCGGACCGTTCCGGTCAAATTGATGATTGAGAATCGCTTGCTGATCAATGCGTACCAGCAGCACCAGGGCGGGGAGAAGGTGTCTTTTACCCACCTGATCATGTGGGCGCTCGTCAAGGCGCTGGCCCGGTTCCCCAACATGAATACGACCTTTCTGCGCGAAGACGGGGTTTCCCGGCACATTGCCCCGGAAAAGGTCAATCTGGGGCTTGCCATCGACATAGAGCGGAGAGGCAAGCGGACCTTGCTCGTGCCCAACATCAAGGGGGCGGAACGCATGAGTTTCCCCCAGTTGATGGGCATCTACAACGATATTATTCGCCGCGCGCGGAAGGGCAAGCTCGGCGTCGCCGATTTCGAAGGCACGACCGCCACGCTCACCAATCCAGGCATGATCGGCACCAACATGAGCGTGGCGCGGCTTATGCCGGGCCAGGGCGTGATCATCGGCGCGGGCGCCATCGGGTATCCCCCGGAATACCATTCCTATCCGCCCGAAGCGGTGAGCAAGGCGGGCATTTCTCCCGTGATGAATCTTACCTCCACGTACGATCACCGCATTATCCAGGGAGCCGAAAGCGGCGCGTTTCTGCTGTATATCGCAGATACCTTGCTTGGCAAGCACGGATTCTACCAGCAGATTTTCGAACAGCTGAACATACCCTATCAGCCGTACGAACTTTCAACGGATACGACCCCGCAGATTGGCGGGGGCGGACCCGAGGACCGCGTCGATATGGTGCACAAGCAGGGGCGCGTGCTGCAATTTATTCGGGAGCATCGGGTGCGCGGGCATTTGCAGGCGGACATCAACCCGCTGGGCTACAACTGGATGTATCATCCCGAACTGGACCCTTTCTGGTACGAACTGACGATCTGGGATCTGGACCGGGAATTCCTGACGGGGGGGCTGGGCGGCCAGGACGTGTTGCCGCTTCGCGATATCGTGGAGATCGTGCGGACCACCTATTGCCGCAAAATTGGCATCGAATATATGCACATATCGAGCCCCACCGAAAAGCGGTGGCTTCAGGACCGGCTCGAACCCACCGGACGCGAGGAGCCGGTAAGTCCCGCCGCCAAGCGGCGCATTCTCCAGAAACTGAACGCGGCGGAGGCGTTCGAGCGGTTTCTGCATACGAAATACATAGGCCACAAGCGCTTTTCGCTGGAGGGGGCCGAGTCGGTCATCCCGATGATCGACGCCATGTTGTCCGAGGCGGCGGACCACGACGTGCAGGAGGTGGTGATCGGCATGGCGCACCGGGGCCGTCTGAACATTCTTGCGAACATTCTCAACAAGCCCTACGAAGCCATCTTCTCCGAATTCGAGGGGAACATCGACCCTTCCACGACGCAGGGTTCGGGCGACGTAAAGTACCATGTGGGGGCGCACGGGGAGCATACCTCGGCCGCAGGCGCCACCGTGAAACTCATGCTGGCCTCCAACCCCAGCCACCTGGAGGCGGTCAATCCCATCGTAGAAGGGATGGTGCGCGCCCGCCAGGACCTTCTGCAATACGGCGCCGCGGGCTTGCTCGAAGCGGAGTCTCGCGACGTGGTGATTCCGCTGCTGATCCATGGCGACGCGGCCTTCGCCGGGCAAGGCGTGGTAACCGAAACGCTCAATCTGAGCCAGCTGGCGGGGTACAAGACCGGCGGCACGATTCATATCGTGATCAACAACCAGATTGGTTTCACCACGTCTCCCGCCGACGCCCGCAGTTCCACGTACGCCACGGATACGGCGCGCACCATTCAGGCCCCCATTTTTCATGTGAACGGGGACGACCCGGAGGCGTGCGTACGCGTGGTGAAGCTGGCGCTCGAATACCGCAACGCGTTCAACAAGGACGTCGTCATCGACATGTTGTGCTATCGGGTGCGCGGACACAACGAGGGCGACGAGCCCACCTACACCCAGCCGCTGCTCTATCGGAAGATCGAGGAGAAACGGTCTCCCCGAAAGTTGTATACGGAACTGCTGCTTCGCCGAGGGGAAATGAACCCCGAAGAAGCGGAAGAGATTTTGCGGGACTATCGGGACCGGTTGCAGGACGCCTTTGACCGCACGACCTCCATGGACGCTGCGCGGGCCAAGAACCTCGCCGCCGCGCTGGCCGCGCCCGCCCCGCTGTCGGTCGAGGAGCCGGAAACCGCGGCGTCGGAAGAGGACCTGCGCGCCGTGGCCCACGCCATGGCGGATTTCCCCGACAACGTGCGGGTGCACAAAAAACTGGTGCGCCAGTTCCAGCGAAACAAGGGGTTGTACCTCGAAAAACAGCAAGCCGGCTGGGCGTACGCCGAGGCGCTGGCTTTCGGGTCGTTGCTTCTGGAGGGGACGACGGTCCGGTTAAGCGGCCAGGATTCGTGCCGGGCTACGTTCAGTCAGCGCCATGCGGTGCTGTACGACCAGCAAACGGGGCGGGAATACATTCCGCTGAACAACATCCGGGACGGCCAAGCCAAACTCCACATTTACGATTCGCTCCTCTCCGAATACGCCGTGCTCGGTTTTGAATACGGCTATTCCGTGGCCGATCCTGCCGCGCTTGTGATCTGGGAAGCGCAGTTCGGAGATTTCGCCAACGGCGCCCAGATCGTGTTCGATCAGTTCCTTGCGGCGGCGGAGGCGAAATGGGCGCAGCAGAGCAGCCTGGTCGCGCTGCTTCCGCATGGATGGGAAGGGCAGGGCCCCGAGCACTCGTCTGCGCGCCTCGAGCGTTTTTTGCAGATGTGCGCCGAGGAGAACATGATCGTATGCAACATTACGACCCCGGCCAATTATTTCCATGCGCTCAGGCGGCAGGCGCGCTGGTCTGATCGCAAACCGCTCATCGTGATGGCGCCGAAGAGCCTGCTTCGCCACCCGCTTTTCGTTTCTTCCGCGTCGGAACTCGTCGAGGGGGGATTTCGGAAGGTGATTCCGTCCGACGCCGACCCGCATGCCGTGCGGCGGCACGTATTGTGCACCGGCAAGGTGTACTACGACCTCGTTCAGGCGCTTCGCAAGAAAGAGGATACGTCCATCGCCATTACCCGCATCGAGCAGCACTATCCATTCCCCGAAGAAGAGGCGCTGGCCGAACTGGTGCGGTACGGAGACGCCGCCGAGGTATGCTGGGTGCAGGAAGAACCCGCCAACATGGGCGCATGGACGTACATGCAGTCCCGCCTGGACGCCTTGCTCGCCAAGGTAAGCCGCGTGGGGCACGGACGCACGGCCTATGTAGGACGTCCGGGCAGCGCAAGCCCGGCGACGGGCAGCGCGGAAATGCACAAAGCCGAAACCGAACATATCCTTGGCGCGGTGCTGGGAAGATCCCGCCTGCCTGCCTGGGAACCGTTTCGGTAAATGTCTGAAACCCGCGCGCCGGACGGGTTTAGTGCCTTCTGGAATGTTTTCTGGACATGCGATGCGATTTCTCGCGGGCGAGCCGCCGCTCTTCGGAAGGCTTCGTGAAAGCCATATTCGCGCGATAGATGCGCAGCACGCGGCTGCGATTCACGGCCCGCTTGAAACGGCGCAGGGTGCGATCAATGGATTCGCTGTCTCTAACCTTGACTCCTACGGACAAAATGATTCTCCTTGCGTATCGGATGATGGCCGGCGGGATCGTCGGGGGCGGGCGAACGCGCCGGGCGGATGAACCGTTTTTTACGGTAGTCTATTCTTACGAACGTTGCGAATGGATTGTTCCTGCATGATGACGCTTCTTCTTTCCACCAGGAATCCGGGCAAGGTTGCGGAGATGCGCCTCTTCCTGTCGGACCTGCCGATCGCGCTCCGTCCGGCGTCGGAAATGGCCGGGGCGCCGCTCGTCGAGGAGGACGCGGACACGCTCGAAGGGAATGCGCGCAAGAAGGCGGAAACGCTGCATGCCTTCGCTGGATTGCCTGCGCTTGCGGACGATACGGGGCTGGAAGTGCCTGCGCTGGGCGGCTTGCCCGGGGTGCGTTCGGCCCGGTTCGCGGGCCCCGCTGCGGACGACGCGGCGAACCGCCGGAAACTGCTTGCCGACATGCAGGGCGTTCGGGACCGTTCCGCCCGGTTTCGCACGGTCGTCGCCTTTGCGGACGATACGGGCGTCCGCTTTTTCGAGGGGACGTGCGAGGGCGCGATCCTCTGCGAAGAGCGGGGGAACAAGGGGTTCGGCTATGATCGTATTTTCGCGCCGGACGGCGCAGGCCGGGCCTTTGCGGAATTGAGCGCCCGCGAAAAGAACGCGATAAGCCACCGCGGCGCGGCGCTCCGGCAGTTGGTCGGGTATCTTCGGGATTTGCTGGCGTAACGACATGGTTGCATTGATTCAACGGGTAACGGAAGCCTCGGTCGAAGTCGAGGGGGAGGAGGTCGGGCGCATAGGGCCCGGCATGCTCATTCTTTTCGGCGCGCACCGTGCGGATACCGAGGCGGAACTGGACTGGCTGGTCCGAAAGTGCGCCCGCCTGCGCATCTTTGCCGACGAGGAAGGCAAAATGAACCGGTCGCTCGGCGAGGCGGGGGGCGAAGCGCTTGTGGTGTCGCAATTTACCTTGTACGGGGACGCGCGGCGGGGCAACCGGCCTTCTTTCGTGGACGCCGCGCCTCCCGAACAGGCCGAAGCCCTGTACGATGCGTTCGTCGAGCGGCTGTCCGCGCAGCTGGCCGCCCCGGTTCAGACGGGCGTGTTCGGGGCCATGATGCAGGTGCGCCTCGCGAACGACGGCCCCGTGACGCTCTGGGTGGAGCGGCGGGGGGAATGAGGGTTTTGCGGGGTGTACAGCTTCAGTATTTCCTTTAAAAAACCGGCATATCTGCCTCATTCGACGTTATTGGGCAATAATCCGCCTACGGGCGGAGGGAGCGAATATCCTCTCGCACGGATTCGAACCCCTTGTCCATTGCTTGCCGGAGCTCCTTTTTATCCTCTCTCATTTCTTGTCGAATCTCCGAAAACCGGTTCTCCATATTGCTATTCATATCGGAGAATCTCGAATCGACGTTCTGGCGAAACAAGAGTTCTTCTTCTCGCCGATGGCTCTTGCGGACTTCCTGTTTTCTGGACACAAGCGCGAGGATGGCGACGACAACGCCAGCCAATCCTATACCGCTTGTCGTTATGAGCGCAATCATTTCCATGTAAGGGGACTGCTTTAGTGGGAACGGGGCACAGTACCATTATACGCTCGACAACCCCGAACGGTTACAGGCAATGTACGGAAATGAGGCAGATGGCACGGTTTTTTAGTGGATTCAGGGCCTGATTTTCCTGACAGCCCGCGATAAAACGAGGCCGCCCCGCCACGCCGCGCTTTTCCCTATATTCTCCTTGCCGCCGTACCCGCGGCTTTTTTTGGACTGTGCGTCCAAGCCGCTCTTCGTCCGCCATCGACCTCGCTTTCCTTTCGCCGCCATAGTCTCGTTGCTCGACAGAAATGCCGCCCGACCGGGAACAATCCAATACGGGATACGGTCGCAGGGAAGGATTTATGATGTTACAGGAGTATTTTTATACGACCCCAACATGCAAGGAAGCAATGAACACCATCCGTCGAATTTTCAGGAACAACGAGGAAGAGCCCGTTGAAGTCATGCGGGCGAACGACGCCGCGCCAGAGGAAAATGGCGCGTTCGCCGTTGCTGCGCCGGAGGATCGGCTTGCCTTTGACGGCGCCGCTTCTTCGACAGTAGCCCCCCCCCCCGGGTCCTACAGATCGGCAACTAAAGTACATTGAGTTTCTCGGCGGAGAGCCGTCCCGCGCAGGCAGCAAGCGGGAGGCCAGCGACCAGATAGATCAATTATTGTTGCTGCGGAAGGTCCGTTGGCCGCTGGATCCCAAATTGCTGGCGGAGCGGGGAGCCAAAGCCGGCGCCGAGGCGGGCGGATTGTGGCAGTCGGCCCACCAAAGCCTCCTGGCCAGCTTGCGGCTTGATCTTCAGGACTACGTCAACCTGAGTTTGAGCAACCTCCGGGCCAAATTGAGCGATCCGCTCGGGCCGGGCGGTTCCAGCCAGTCCCAGGGTCCCGACGAATTGGTCCGCAGCGCCGAAGCGGAGCTGGAGCAGTTGGCGTTGTGCCGGAATTTCGGCCAATCGCCGGACGGGCTGGCGTCGCGGAATGGCGGGAACGACGGGAACGATGCTTCCACGCAGGTCCAGCAATCGGAAATCCAAGCTGTCTCGGGTGTGTCGCGGCCTGGTGACAATGACGCGACGGCTCCCTGGATACAGTGGCTCTTAATGCTCTCGCTTGGTGCTGTGTTTATCGCCATTGAAGCTGGGCTCAACACGGAATTGCTCAGGGGCGGTCTGGAGGGTGGAGCGCTGGCGGCTTTCTTACAGGCTCTGCTCATCTCACTGATCAATGTTGGCGGGTTAGGGATCGCCGCCGGGTATTTTCTGTTCACGCTGCGTCGTCGATTCGCCGCCATGACGCCCTGGTTGTATCAGGCAGCCTGGGGAGGCTGGGTGGTGCTTGTTCTTGGTTTCAACTATGTCGCGGGCCGCTATAGACAATCATTAGCAGTCGAGACAGAAGCAATGCGGACAGATTCAACGCTCCTGAATGCAGCTTCCGGGAATTCCGACATATCTTTTAATCCATTCGTGTGGGAGATGGAGGCTTTGTTGGTTGCCATTATGGGTATAATCCTTTGCGCCTTGGGGTGCGCAAAAGGATTTACCTTCGCGCGAAAAATGGCGGGTGATTCGGCAATCGATACTCTGCCGAGGAGAAACGACCAGCATCAAGAGAAGAACGTGTTTTCGGCAGTGGACGGCGATGGCGGGACCAAGGCGGCCCCTCATCATCGTCAACTCTTCAATGCATTCGTTTCGTTGCCCCAACTCTACTATGACAAACGGACGCAGGCGTTGCGAGAACAGGTCGCCGATTGGTACAGAGAGCTCGATCAAGAGCGGCGCAATGTTACGACCTTGGTGGATACGCTCAAGGAAAAAAAGAACACGCAGGCATCCATCGATATCCTCGAGCAGGCGTTCATCGCGGCGCACAATGGCAGTTCTCCCAATAAAGTCGATATCCAGCGCGTGGAGGCGCATCGACAGGACAAGCACTCCGACTCGCTGTTATCGGTAGCGGTTTTGGAGCCGGAAGCGCTGAACGAGGCGGCGAAACTGGTTGACGAGTGGGGCAAATCGGGGCAATCCGAATTTGACAAGCGCATTGCGGCGGTGCATGGCGAAATCACTCGGATATGGAAAAACTATCAACCCTTGGTCCTTGGTGATTCGCCGCAGAAAGTGGCCAGCGTAAATGTGGCGCCAACCGCAATGCCACGGAGTCTATGAAGATGTCTGGACAGAAGTCCTGGAAACCGTTGTTTGCGGTGCTTCTCATCGTGATTCCCATTGCGTTACTTGGCTGGGTTGGGTACAAAATGTGGTATACCGATCAGCTGCGGGTGGCGCCGCCTGATTACTGCCCGACGAACACCCGCCCGCAAAAAAAAGCAGGATTCGTAGTTCGCGGACACACCGCAATCCTGATTGATACCTCAAACAAGATTTCCAAAGAGGACGCAAAACAGGCGTTCAAAAAAATTGAGTCCTGGGCACGGGACAGGGACTCAGAGGCGTATATAGAGAAGCTGTTTCTCTACGGGTTGCCCGAATCCAAGGAGCAACTACCCGCCCAAAGCAAAGGTTCTTCGTGTATTCCCAAGGACGGCGCCGAATATGATCCCATTTATGAGAATAGGGTCTTTGTCGAAGCCCAATTCCGGCAATTTTTAGCCACCCTGAAGCCGATATTTCGCGATCTCGTGGACCGCGAGGAGGCAGCGCAATCGCCAATTCTGGAAACAATGGCCCACCTGGTTCAGCGTGATACCATGCTCAATTCCATCGTGCTGGTTTCCGATATGCTGCAGAACACCCCCGCCTCAGATCATTACGCCAAAGTGGAGGGCGATACGAGGGATATTCCGTCCACATGCCGCGAAATCACTGGTTTAGGCCAGTTGAAGACGGTATATGTGTATTACATCGACCGGGAACGTCCAGAAATTCAGCCGTCCGAATGGCCGGACCCCTGGTGGCGCGAGTGCTTGCGCGGCGTGGAGCAGCTTGTCGAGATGAATTGAGGCTTGGCGAGGCCAGGGCGCGGCGAGAGGCGCGGCCAGAGGCGCGGCCAGAATCCAGAATTTGCCCTTGCGCGTACTCCCCGCACGTCGTACCTTCAACCGTGCAGGGTGAACGATATGCGCCGCGCCTGCTAAAATAGCCTTGGCGGACTATACAAAGAAGTGGTTCGTAAAAACTGGACAGGAGTTTAGGTATAAGATTGCGGCGGTTTACGCCGCCTACGTCCGCTACTTCAACGAAGAACGCCCGCACCAGGGCCTTGACAACCTCACGCTTGATGACGTATACTACAGGTATGAGCCGCTGGCGCAGGCGGCAGAACCCACCGCAAAGCTGCACCTAAAACGAATCCCGCAAACCTGTCCAGTTTTTACGGACCACTCCTGTATTCCCTCGATCATGCGTACTCGGTCTTTCCTTTGCGGCGTTCTCCCTGTCCTTTGCGGCTTGTTCGTCGCCGCGCTCTTTCTATCGAGCTGCGATTCTGGTGCGGATTTCTCCTCTCTGGACGACATCGTTCCGAGCGATGGCCTGACGGCCAAGGCCCGAGCCTGGTACGTGGAACAAGTGGAGATCGAGGTTTCAGAGCATTTGTCGAAGGTTGAAGGAGACGAAGATTCGCTTGCGTTACTTGCTTTCATAGAGAAATTTCCTCCGGATTGGGATAAATCGGTTGTTTTGTCTATCGATGGAACGGAAGAAACGCTTGTTCTGACAACGACGCTTGGAGAGTATACAGACGAACGTTATGACAGTACTACGTATCACGTTCGTACGCTCATTATGAATATGGAACCTTCGGGAGATATAATTTCGGGTAATTTTATTGTTTTTTCCAGTGAAGAAGAATTGTCCAAAAATGATTTTGCTAATTATGTAGAGCAATACGTAGCGAATGATTTCGGTGAAATGGAAATAACAGTATCACGCTATACTATCTTATTCGAAGATGTTGATTCATATGCTTATCGTCCAGGTCAAATTCCTGTTGAACTTTCTTTAGATCATGTTACAAGGCAAATAGAAACTGGACAATTTGGTAAAATTGGTTCTATAAATTCAATAAAACATATTAGCACAATATGTTTTCAACGTTGTGAATTCGCAAAAGGTATGCTTTGTGTTTATTCGGGCGATTCACCTCCTTTTTGCAGACCTTATGGTTTAGAACTTTTGTGTGTAGATGTTTGTTATAATACAGGCGGCGGTGGTGGCGGTGGTGGCGGTGGTGGCGGTGGTGGCGGTGGTGGCGGCGGTGGTGGCGGCGGTGGTGGCGGCAGCGACGGCAGTGATGGTGATGGTGAAGAAGAGGAAGAAGAATGCGAATGTGGACAGCAGGTCATATGTGATTTGATCGACGAGTATGAAGATTTAGGAGTAAAATGGACTCCTTCATGCAGTGATATCAGGACTAACGTAAATAGTACTTATTTTACTTGGAGAGAACTTAATGGACGATTTTCAAATGGAGTAGAATATCAAAAACATAAAGAATGGGGCATTATTAATACTACCTTGCTAAACACGATAGATAAGATTCGTCATAAATACAACTCCGGAATAATTCTCGATTCCGGTTATCGCTGTCCTCAAGGAAATACGAATGTAGGTAGTGCATACCCTACTACAAGTCGTCACATGTACGGCAGGGCTGTGGATTTTCGTACTGGCGATAATAAGACTCTCTGGGATAGATTTGTTGAAATTAAAAACGGCATCTACCCTCGTCTTCGACATGAATCCTGGGAGACTTATCCCGATAATCCTCATTTGCATCTTCAACTTGGTTGAAATCGCTTCTTCCCATCCCTCTAACCCGAATCCTTTAAGTCCCTCATGACTTCGATCTTACGCTCTGTTTCGTTTTTCGCGCTTCTGGCTATCTGGTTGGCCCCTTTTCCTCTGTTCGCTCAACAAAAGGCGAGCGTTTCCACGCGTTCTCAGCAAGCCGTTTCGATGGATCTTGTCAGTAGTGATCGCGCCGTCATGGCTTCTGCGTTCGAAGAATACCTGCGCGTATCTGAAGAAGATCGAACGCCTCAGCTCCGCGCCGCGCTCGTCGATGCGCTTGCGATAGAGAACGAGCGCAGAAGAAAATATCTTCTTGGCGAAGGTCCTCACTGGGCGCTCGGTCCCGACGATGCTATAGGCCTTACTTTGTCTGGCGAAGTGATGCGTATGTTCGATCCTGCGTATATCGACGTGCTTCTTCCCTGGCTTTGCTGCGGTGGTTATCCTGACTGGATCGATATGGGACAGGAAGCTATACGACCTGTTCTGCAATTCGTTTACGCGAACGAACCTGTAAATGAAGGGGCCATGAATGGAGGATTACATGTTCTTACAATGATGGTCGATCACTGGGGCCTGAACGCCTTTAACTCCGCCGAGCAGGAACAACTCAGAGAGATAGCCCTGCGCTATATTTCTAACGAGGATGATCTCGGCGAATGGTTCTTGTTAATGCCCGCTATTAAACTCGCTTCTGCGATTAGAGATATCGAACTTATCGCAATGGCAGAGGCTATAGCTAATGATGAGGACGAACTTTACAAGCGTCGCATTACCGATGATTGGGATGTAAACTATCTTCAACAGACTGTATCTGAAGCCGTGTCGGGTATTCGCGAACCTTACCGACATGTCCCCTACGAGCAGTATATGCAGGAACGCGACGCGCTTGATACATCTCGATAAACTGATTTAATATGTACAGTTTCGATATTTCCCCGACAGGCCGCGATAAAACGAGGCCGCCACGCCCCGCTTTTCCTTATATTCCCCTTGCCCATGTACCCGCGGCGTTTTCCGGGCTGCACGTCCGGGCCGTTTTTCGTCCGCCACCCACTTCCCTTTCCTTGCCCGCCGCCATGCCAGACGACGCTTCTTCCCTGACCCATCTGCATCCCGAGGGCGGCGTGCGCATGGTGGACGTGGGCGCCAAGCCCGATTCGGCTCGCGTGGCGACGGCGGCGGGACGGGTGCATTTGGGCGAGGAAGCGTTTCGCGCCGCGCTTGCCGGCGCCGCGCCCAAAGGCAATGTGCTGTGTACGGCGCAACTGGCGGGCATCCAGGCGGCCAAGCGCGCGTCCGAACTCATTCCCCTGTGCCATAATGTGGCGCTGGCGGGCGTGGAGGTTACGTTCGACGCCCGCGAAGAAGACTTTTCGATCGCCGTGCGCGCCCGCGTCCGCACCGTGGGCCAGACGGGCGTCGAGATGGAGGCCCTGACCGCCGCGTCCGTGGCGTGCCTTGCCCTGTACGACATGTGCAAGGGGATTTCGAAAGATATTCTCATTTCGGATATCCGGCTGCTGGCCAAAGACGGCGGCGCAAGCGGGCGGTACGAACGCGCTTCGGATTCGGACCCGCCGTAACCATCCGGCGGTTTTGTCGTATACTCCCGTACGGCTGTTTGCTGCCTTTATTTTTTCACGAGATTCCTCCCTTCGCATGGAAAGCCTTTTCACCACGCTCGGCTTGCTGGTTATCGCGCTGATCGTTCTTTTTTTCGTTTTTCTGCTGTATTTCGTGCCGCTCGGGCTGTGGGTAACGGCCTATTTCTCCGGCGTCCGGCTCAAACTGTTCCGCGACCTGGTGGGGATGCGGCTGCGGAAGGTGCCCCCGGTCCGCATCGTCAAGCCGCTCATCACCGCGCACAAGGCAGGCATCTACGTGGATACCCCGCAACTCGAAGCGCATTATCTGGCGCAGGGGAATGTGCAAAAGGTGGTGAATGCGCTGATTTCGGCGGACAAGGCCAGCATCGATCTTGCCTTCGAGCGCGCAACGGCCATCGACCTGGCGGGGCGGGACGTATTCGAGGCCGTGCAGGTGTCCGTGAACCCCAAAGTGATCGAAACGCCCGCCGTGTCCGCCGTGGCCAAGGACGGCATTCAGGTGCGCGCCATCGCCCGCGTTACGGTGCGGGCCAATATCGAGCGCCTGGTGGGCGGGGCCGGCGAGGAAACGATCATTGCGCGGGTGGGCGAGGGGATCGTGTCCACCATCGGCTCCTCTGAAACGCATGCGCTGGTTCTGGAAAATCCCGATTCTATTTCCAAGGTGGTGTTGTCCAAGGGCCTTGATTCCGGGACGGCGTTCGAAATTCTCTCTATCGATATCGCCGACGTGGACGTGGGCGAGAATATCGGCGCCAAGTTGCAGACCGATCAGGCGGAGGCCGACCTGCAAGTGGCCCGCGCCAAAGCCGAAGAACGCCGCGCCTCGGCGGTGGCCCGGGAGCAGGAAATGCGCGCCGCCGTGCAGGAACAGCGCGCCAAGGTGGTTTCCGCCGAAGCGGAGGTGCCCAAGGCGCTCGCGGACGCGCTGCGCAACGGCAACATCGGCGCCATGGATTTCTACACGCTGCGGAATGTGGAGGCGGACACGCGCATGCGGGATTCCATCGGGCGAGAAGACGTCGCCGACAAGAAGAAATAGGCGCCCGGCGACCCTGACCGGACCTCGCGATGATTACCCGTACGGTGGCTTTTTGCTCGCTGGGCGCGCTGAACGTTGCGCAGGAACTGGCGGGCGCCATGCTCCGGGAAATAGCGGACGCGGACCCCGATCTCGTGGCGGAGGAAACGCTGTGCCTCGTCTCCGTCGTTACGTTGCGGGCGGCGCAGGCGGGGCTTCGGGAATGGCCAGAGGGCGCGGCGGCTGCGGAGCCTGCCCTGTCGTCGTTGCCGTTCGCGTACCGGCGCTATCTCACGGGCCTCGAAATGCTTGACCGCAACGACCCGTCCCTCGCCGATCCGGCGGCGGTCGAGGCGGTGGACGCCCGGTTGCGGCGCAAGCAGCAATTCTACGAAGGGCAGTTCGCCGAAGCCGCGTTTCCCGGGGAGGAGGCGCTCGTAAACGGGATGGAGTTCTGGATGGGCCGCATCAGCCCGCCCAAATTGCCCGACACGCCGTCCGAAAGGCTGCGCAAGATGGGGCTTGCGCCGGCGCTGGGGGCGCATCTCCGGGTGGTGGGGGCGTATTGCCGGAGCGCCGCATTGTCGGAGCGAAGCGCCCCGCCGAATCCGTAAGTAATCCGCCGCGCCGGTTGTTCGAGGGCCTGGTCAGGGGTCGCGTTTCGAGAGGCGGACCAGTTCGATCCGGTTGGCTTCGGCTTTCAGGACGTCGAACCGGTAGCCGTCGAAAGCGAAATGCTCCTGCGGCGCGGGGATGGAGCCGATCCGGTCCAGCAAATAGCCCGCCAGCGTTTCGTAGTCCCCTTCGGGCAGCGCAATCCCGAACCGATCCGTCAGTTCGTCGATTTCCGCCCGCCCCGCGGCGATGTACCGGTTCTCGCCCACTTGCCGGAGGACTTCCTGCTCGGTGTCGAACTCGTCCTGGATGTCGCCGAAAAGTTCCTCCAGCAAATCCTCGCGCGTTACCAGGCCCGCCGTGCCGCCGTATTCGTCGATTACGATGGCGACGGACGTATTGGTTTCGAGAAATTCCCGCAGCAAATCTTTCGACCGCTTGGCCGCCGGGACGAATTGCACCGGGCGCATGATTTCCTGTATGGTTTCGGGACCGTGGAACAGGTCGTATGCAAAGACCATCCCCACGATATGGTCGATATTGCGCTGGTAGACGGGCAATTTGGAATGTCCCGTTTCAATGAAGCGGCGCAGCAACGCATCGACCGGGGTGTGCTCCTCGACGGCTTCTATTTCCGTCCGCGGCGCCATCGACTCTTTCACGCGCAGCGCGTTCATCGCAAAAACGTTCGAAAGCATCTCGGTTTCTTCTTCGTCGAGATCCAGTTCGCCGCTTTCCCGGCTTTCCTGGATGATGGCTTCGAAGTCCCGCCGCATGAATCCGACGAACGTATCCGTCTCGACGCGGAACAGGCGCATGAGCAGCGTGGCGGCCCCGGCGGCCGTTTTGACGAGCGGGAGCAACAGGTAATACGATATGCGCAGCGGGATGGCCAGCAGGAACACCGCCCGGTTCGCGGCTTCCCGCATGATGGATTTCGGGAGAATCTCGCCGAATACGAGCACGAGGGCGCTGGCCGCCAGCGTTTGGGTAATCAGTACGGCTGCCTCGACGCCCGAACTGCCCAGCCCGGAGGCGTCCCAGAGGCGATGGAGCGGCGGGTCCAGGTAAAATGCGGTGAGCGTGGAGAAGACGACGAGCGAAATGTTGTTGCCGACCAGCGTGGTGGTCAGGAACGCGGAGGGGGTCTGGATGAAGTCGCTTACGATGCGGCCCACGACGCCGCGTCGGCGCGCAAGCACCTCCACGCGCAGGCGGTTCGCAACCACGAAAGCGATTTCGGAACCCGAGAAAAACGCGCTCAGGGCGAGCATCAGAAAAATGATCGCGATCGCGAACGTCATTCGCGTCAGGTTCTTGTGCGCGAGACGCTGGAATGGAGCGCGTCGCCGGCGTCCTCTTCGGGCTGGAAGCGGGTCATATCGTCCAGCAGGTTCGCGGTGGGCGCGAAGATGTCCTCGATTTCAGAGATGGCGGCCTCCGTTTCCCCTACTTCCTGCAGCAGCGTGTCGAGCTGGAACGTGATCTCCTCTGGATTGCGGAGCGTCAGGGATTGTTCGTGAATATACTTTACGACGTCCTCGATCGTCTCGATTTGCGCATCGAGAACCTCCAGATGCTCCACGCCTTTCTTGAAACGCTGCAAGCGCTGTTCCAGCACCCGGAGGCGACGCTGCTTGATGGCCCGCACCTTCTCGGAATCGTCCAGCATGTCGGTGCGAAGGTGCGCAATGGACTGGACCACTTCCCGTTCCCGGCTGCTGTGCGTCGAAAGTTCGTATCGCTGCTTCTGGTACAGCATATTCAGGTATGAATTCAGCAGCCCGTCGATCTTCCTGAGATGGCTTTCCAGCAAGCCCTGCGTTGCGTAACTCAGCTTGCGGTAATGGGCGGAAATCTCTTTTTCGAGTTTCCGAAGGCGTACGTAGCGCCGCTGACTGGATTTGGTCAGCAGGCGAAACATTTCCTTGGTGGACGGGGGCTTGGCGTGTTCGGCGGCGCGGCGCGCCCGGACGCTTCGGCGAAAGCGTTTGTTGCGGGGCATGGCGCCCAGATAGATGAGTTCCGCCGCGAAACTCATGATCAGCGCGACATCGAAAACCGTTCCCCCCGCGTCGCTCAGGAAAAACGCCGTGAGCATGGCTGCGATCAGGAATCCGAGATTCAGCGGATTCAGAAAAGCCTCTTTCGTGTAATTTATTTCCTGATAACTCACGTCATGCTCCTCGGTCTTCGCCTGCGGCGAGGCGGGGTTCCGTATGCGGTCCGCGCAGGATAGCCGCCGGGTGGCCTATGCTCCGCCTGCGCGTTGTTTGCCGATGGTTTTCGCTGATTTTATCGCTTCCTCGTCGGACGCTTCCGCCTCGTTGTCCCCGGCGATTTCCGCCATGCCCATTTCCGCCTTGAGTTGCTTGACGATTTCCGAGGCGCGAATTTCTTCGGCGTCCTCTTCGATCCGCAGCGCGTCCTGGTCCGTGGAGTCGAGCGCCATTTCCAGCCGGGCTTCGCTGTGGGCTGTGTCTTCCTGCAGGCGCTGGAGCATTTCGTCGTGGGTATGGTCGATGCCCGTCACCTCGAATTGCTCCAGCGTATCGGCGATCTTCGACTGCCATTGCGCCCGCTCGTGCTCTCGCAGGGCGTGTTTCGCCTCCTGTATCTTGCGATCTTTTTCCCGCATGAAGGCTTTTTTGACCTGGAGCGCCTTGTCGTAGGCCGCCGAAGCGTGCACGAGTTGCTCCCGGGTGCTTGCGGCGGATTCCCGCGCTTTTTCGAGCTGCAACGCATAGCGCTGCGCAATGTCGTCGCGGCCCGCCTGGATGCCGGCTTTTACCTTGGCCACCAGTCCGGCGACTTCGCTTTCCGCCCGCTTCAGGTGCTTTTGCAGCAGAATCACATTCGCCTTGACGCTGGCGATGTTCTCGTTCATTTTCGGCACTTGATCGTTCAATTCCCGAATATTCTGCTCCAGAATGAGACGGGGATTCTCCATTGCCGAAATGGCTCCCCCGAAAATGGATTTGATGAAACGGGTGAACCGGGACCAGACAGACATGACGCGCAGGGTTTGCTTACGGGAGCGGGCGAATGGATAAAATATAACGAATTCCTCAAGGATGTTACGAAAAGCGTCTCGGAAGGATTCGCCGAATTGGTTGCCGCCGCGCGGGACCGAATATCGCACAGGGTGCCCATGCGCCAGGGAGGAGCGGCGCGGGGCAGGGATGCGGGCGGGCGTCGCCTTACGCGTTGCGGCGATCGCCGGCGCGCTGCGAAATAGCGGAAGGGGAGCGAGACGGGCGGAAACGCGCTCGCCGGGAGATCAGGCGGTTTCGGTTTCGGCTTCTTCGGGGTCTGCCTTGACGCCATAGCGCCGCCGGAATTTTTCGACGCGTCCGGCGGTGTCCACGTATTGCCGCCGGCCCGTATAGAAGGGATGATTCGTCGAATCGACCTCGGATTTGTGCAGGTCGGTCGCCATGGTCGAGCGCGTTTCGAAGGTGTCGCCGTTGGCCAGCTGGACCTTGAGTTTCTTGTACGCGGGGTGTATGTCTTTTTTCATCGCAAGCGGCGGAAACAATCTTGTAGAGGATATTGCAGAGGCGTACGCGCCGGGTATCGGGACCGCGCACGTAATCGCGTACATTATTGCGGGTAATCGGAGCGTGTACCCACAAAAACAGCGGACAGTCAACGCGCGACGGGCAGGCCGGTTCCGTCGCGTCATCGGGCGGCGGTTTCCTTTTTCGGGTTCAGCAGGGCCTCGATCTGTTCGATTTCGTCGCGTAGCCGGGCGGCCTTTTCGAAATCCAGCGCCTCGGCGGCGCGCCGCATCTCCTTGCGCATCTGGTCTGCGAGATCGCGCTTCTGGTCGTCGTCGAGATGTTTTACGACCGGGTCCACGACGTCCCCGAGCTGTTTCGGACCGCTATAGTAGCGCTCCGGCTGCACTTCGTAGGTCGCCCGTTCTTCGGCGATGATCGTTCCCTTGCGAATCTCTTCGTGCGATTTGTAGATGGTTTCCGGCGTGATTTGGCGTCGCTTGTTCCAGGCGAGCTGGATTTTGCGGCGCCGCTCGGTTTCGTTCATCATTTTTTGCATGGAGCCCGTGATTCTGTCCGCGTACATCACAATGGCGCCGTTCGCGTTGCGGGCCGCGCGCCCTGCGGTCTGAATCAGGGAGCGTTCGCTGCGCAGGAAGCCCTCCTTGTCCGCGTCGATGATGGCTACGAGCGAAACTTCGGGCAGGTCAAGCCCCTCCCGGAGCAGGTTCACGCCCACCAGCACGTCGAATGCGCCCAGGCGCAAGTCGCGCAAAATTTCCACCCGCTCCAGCGCGTCGATGTCCGAATGCATGTAGCGCACGGCCACTCCGTGCGAGGCCAGATAGTCGCTTAGGTCCTCGGCCATGCGTTTCGTGAGCGTGGTTACGAGCGTCCGCTCCTTTGCCTGCGTCCGCTGGCGAATTTCTTCGAGCAGGTCGTCGATCTGGTTCTCCGAGGGCCGCACGTCTACTTCGGGGTCGGGGATGCCGGTGGGCCGGATGATTTGCTCCACGAATACGCCGCCGCTTTTTTCCATTTCGTAATCGCTTGGCGTCGCGCTGACGTAAATGACTTGCGGGCTTTCCGACTCGAATTCCTCGAACGTCATGGGGCGGTTGTCCAGGGCGGAAGGCAGCCGGAATCCGTGCTCCACGAGGACGAGTTTGCGGGCGCGGTCTCCATTGTACATGGCCCGTACCTGCGGGATGGTTACATGGCTTTCGTCGATGACGAGGAGCATGTCGTCCGGAAAATAATCGAACAGGCAGTACGGACGCTGGCCCGGCTCGCGCCCCGACAGGTGCCGCGAATAGTTTTCGACGCCGGAGCAGTACCCGACTTCCTTCATCATTTCGAGGTCGAACCGGGTGCGTTGTTCGAGGCGCTGCGCTTCGAGGAGCCGCCCCTCGGCGCGGAGCACGCTCAGGCGCCATCGCAATTCGTCCTCGATCCCGGCGACGATCCCCGCCATTTTTTCTTTCGGGGTGACGAAGAGTTTGGCCGGATAGATGGTGAGGTAGCTTTCTTCCCGCAGCGTATGCCCCGTTCGGGCCTCGAACCAGGTGATTTTTTCCACTTCGTCTCCCCAGAACTCGATCCGGCAGGCGGTTTCTTCCGAATAGGCCGGCCAGATTTCCACCACGTCGCCTCGCACCCGGAAGGCGCCCGGCGCGAATTCCACGTCGTTTCGCGCATAGTAGATATGAACGAGGCGGCGCAGCAGGTCGTTGCGGGGGACGTCCTGTCCCCGCTTGACCTGCACGATTTCCGAGCGATATTCTTCGGGCGAGCCGAGGCCGTAGATGCAGGACACGCTGGCTACGACGATCACGTCGCTTCGCCCCGATACGAGCGAACTGGTGGCGCGCAGCCGGAGGCGGTCGATCCGGTCGTTGATCGACATGTCTTTTTCGATGTACGTATCCGTCGGTACGATGTAGGCTTCGGGCTGGTAGTAGTCGTAATAGGAGATGAAGAATTCGACGGCGTTCTCCGGGAAGAAGGATTTGAGTTCCGCGTACAATTGCGCGGCGAGCGTTTTGTTGTGGCTCATGATCAGCGTGGGCCGCCCGACGCGCTGGATCACATGGGCCATGGAGAACGTTTTTCCCGTGCCCGTGGCGCCCAAGAGGACCTGGGCGGGATCGCCGCGCAGTACGCCTTCGGTAAGTTCGTCGATGGCCCGGGGCTGGTCGCCCGTGGGCTGAAAAGGCGACGTTAAACGAAACGCGGAGCCGGTTTCTGCGATATGCTGCATAAATGTTTGCGGTTTTGCGTACCTTACGCCCCATAACATACGCACAGGGTGCGGAGATGTGCGCGGCGGCGGAATTTCCGTCTCGCGCGTCGCATCGCTTTGTTTCATTAGCGCCATGCAAGGGCGCGCGAAAACTCTTTTCGACATGAGCATCAGCGTTCAAGATCAGTACCAGGCGTCCATTGTCCAGATCAAGGGCAAGTTTCTCGGTAGCGTGCACGGCTCCGAACTCAAGGACGCGCTGGACCAACTCAAGGAATCCGGCAAGGTCAACGTGGTCATCGACCTGGGAGAAACGGAGTTTATGGATTCTTCCGGCATCGGCGCGCTGATCGGCGGGTTGACGACCATGCGCAAGGCGGGCGGCGAGGTGCGGCTGGCCAATATGGAGAAGCGCGTTCGCAACCTGTTTATGATGACCCGTTTGCTTGGCCCGGTGTTTACCGCCTACGATTCGGTATCGGCGGCGGCCGAGAGTTTTCGCAAAGATCCGCCTGCGGCGGCGGAATAGCGCAGTAGCCATGACGTATTTCTTGCGTTTCCGGGCGGCGGCTCGCTTGGTTTCATTCTTGTGCGCCGGCCTGTTGTTTTTTGCCCCCCGGACCGATGCGGCGGCGCAGACATGGTCGCCGGAGGACCCCATTCCGCCGGATTCCTCGGTTGCGGTCGGTCAGCTGGATAATGGACTGCGTTATTTCGTACAGGAGAACGACAGGCCGGAGAATCGCGCCGAATTGCGCCTCATCGTGAATGCGGGGTCTATCGTCGAGGACGAGGACCAGCGCGGGCTGGCCCATTTCGTGGAGCACATGGCGTTCAACGGCACCGAACGCTTCGAAAAGCAGGAACTGGTCGATTATCTGGAGTCGATCGGCATGCAGTTCGGCCCCGATCTGAACGCCTATACGAGTTTCGACGAAACGGTCTACATGCTGCAAGTGCCGCTGGACGATCCCGAGGCGCTTGCGACCGGCTTTCGGATTCTCCGGGACTGGGCGGGGGGCGTACTTTTCGAGGACGAGGAGGTGGAGAAGGAACGGGGCGTGGTGATCGAGGAGTGGCGGTTGCGACGCGGCGCGGCGGCGCGGATGCAGGACAAGCAGCTCCCGGTGATGCTGCACGGTTCGTTGTACGCGGAGCGTTTGCCCATCGGGGAGCCGGAAATCATCGAGCATGCGCCGGCGGAGACGCTGCGGCGGTTTTACCGGGACTGGTACCGGCCGGACCTGATGGGCGTCGTGGCGGTGGGGGATTTCGACGGGGACGCAATCGAGGCGACGATACGCGATACGTTCGGGGATTTGACCGGGCCGGACGATGCCCGGCCCCGGACGTTCGCCGACGTGCCCCTGGACCATCCTCCCCTGGTGGCGATTGCGACGGACGAGGAGGCGCAAATGTCTCAGGCGGGCGTTTTGTACAAGCAGCCGCGCGCGCCGCACGGGACCGTTGCGGACTTTCGGCGGGGGCTTGTTCAGAGTCTGTATTCGGGCATGCTGAACGCGCGCTTGCAGGAACTGACCCAGCAGGCGGATCCGCCGTTTTTGTTCGCGTTTTCCGGACAGGGTGGATTTGTTCGGGTCATCGACGCGTATCAACTTGTGGCCATTGTTTCGGAGGGCGGCGTGGAGGCGGGCCTGCGCGCGCTGCTTACCGAGGCGGAGCGGGTGGTGCGGCACGGGTTTACGCCCACCGAATTCGAGCGTCAGAAGGTCGATTTGCTCCGGGGCTACGAGCAGAGCCTTGCGGAGCGCGAAAATCGGGAATCGGGCGCGCTGGCCGGCGGATACGCGCAGGTGTTCCTGCATGGTTATCCGTATCCGGACATTGAAACGGAGGTGGAGATCGTCCGTGCCCTGTTGCCCGGGATTACGCTGGAGGAAACGAATGTATTCGCCGGACAATGGCTGGCGGAAGAGGGGCGCGTGGTGCTGGCGAGCGGCCCCGAAAAGGAAGGCGTCGAGACGCCCGGAGAGGACGACCTGACCGCGCTGTTCGAGGCGGTGGCCGCGGCGGACGTCGAACCGTACGACGACGCGGTAGTCGACGCGCCGCTTGTGCCGACGTTGCCGGAGGGGTCTCCGGTGGTGGCCCAAGAGACCGTGGAAGAGGTGGACATTACGATCTGGACGCTGGAGAATGGCGTGCGCGTATTGCTTAAGCCCACCGATTTCAAGGACGACGAGGTGCTGTTTTCGGCAACGAGTCCGGGGGGCTCGTCGCTGGGGTCCGACGAACATTATCCAAGCACGAATCGGGCGGCTACCTTTGTGGTTCGCTCCGGGGTGGGCGCGTTCGACGATACGGCGCTGGAAAAGAAACTGTCGGGCAAGGTGGCGGGCGTTTCTCCCGGGTTGGGTTCGCTGAGCGAGATCATCAACGGGTTTGCGTCGCCCCAAGACCTGGAAACAGCGTTCCAACTGGTATATTTGTACTTCACGGCGCCGCGCAAGGACGAAATGGCGTTCGAGGCGTACAAGGCGCTCATGGACGGGGTGCTGGCGAATCGGGAGGCCAACCCGAATGTGGCGTTCTCGGATACGATCCGGGCCACGATGACGCAGGGGCATCCGCGAGCGTCGCAGCCGTTTACCCGGGAGCGCCTTGCGGAGCTCGATCTGGACCGGGCCTTTGCTTTTTACCAGGACCGTTTTGCGGATGCAAGCGATTTTACCTTCTATTTCGTGGGCGCGTTCGATCTGGAGGGCATTCGCCCGCTGGTCGAGCGATATCTTGGGGCGTTGCCGAACCTTGGGCGCGAGGAAACCTGGCGCGATCTGGGCGTGGACCCGCCGTCCGGCGTGATCGAAAAGGCCGTGTACAAGGGCATGGAGCCGCAAAGCCGGACGCAGATCGTGTTTGCGGGCGAAGGCGCGTATTCTCCCGAAGAATCGATTGCGCTGGGCGCGCTGGCCAGCGTGCTGGAAATTCGGCTTCGCGAATTGTTGCGGGAGGATTTGGGCGGGACGTACGGCGTAGGCGTGGGCAGTTCGCTGGCGTACCGCCCGGACGAGGAGTATTCCGTAACGATCAATTTCGGTTCGGCTCCGGAGCGGGCCGAGGAATTGGCGGAAGTCGTATTCGAGGAAATCGCGCGGATCAGGACCGAGGGGCCCGATGCGGAAACCGTGGACAAGGTGCGCGAATCGCAGCGGCGCGCAAAGGAGACGAACCTGCGCGAAAACGGCTACTGGCTTGGTAGGATGGAGGGCATGGATGAGCAGGGGCGCGACCTGGGGACGATCCCTTCCTATGACCTGATCGACGGGTGGACGGCGCAGCAGGTGCAGGAAGCCGCGAACCGGTACTTGCGCGAGGACCAGTACGCAAAATTCGTGTTGTACCCGGAGGCGTCGGCGGATTCGGAGGCGTCCGGGGAAGCGGATAACTGAGGGTGGAAAAGCGAACCCGGGCGGAACTGCAAATCGCTTTTGCGGGTTGGCTTCGCTCCTGGGCGCAGGAAGTAATTTTGATCGTACCTGTGCGGCGGGCGCGGGCCTTCGAATGCTGGCTT
The DNA here is from genome assembly GCA_022825385.1 of Rhodothermales bacterium. Taxonomy (GTDB): domain Bacteria; phylum Bacteroidota; class Rhodothermia; order Rhodothermales; family VXPQ01; genus VXPQ01. The sequence continues at coordinate 3,323 of JAJDWX010000004.1, read as the reverse complement.
GCATCCCAAAGCGTTAACCTGTTTATCCTTGTCTCGTGCTGATTCGTTCCCTTGCCTCGAATTACCTGAAAAGCCTTCTCCGGTCCCGTTTCGGGGAGATGAAACTGGCGATGAAGGCGCTTACCATCCTGTTCGTATGGATGCCGCTGTATCTGTACGCGATGGCGGGCGGGTTATTTGGCGGCTTGCTGGCGAGGGAACTCTTTTTCGACGTGGACATGGCGGCCCTCGCCAGCCGGTTCGCCTTGTATTTTTTCATTGTATGGGGCGCCCTGGATATTCTTTTTCGCCCCCAGATAGCCCTTCCGCTGTTTCCGTACCTGCCCACCCCGCTCGGTCGGGGCAAGGTCGCGCTTTTTTATCAGGCGATAAGCGTTTTCGGGCAGTTTAATGTATTGCCGTTTTTGTTTGTTTTATTTTTCTGGATCAGCAATTTTCTTGTGGCGGGCGTTCCCTTTGCCTGGGCCTGGATGCTGCTTTTTCTGGCGCTGTCCGCCGGGTTCCATTTTCTGGTAAATATGCTGCGGATGTCGCTTGCGCGGCGCTACCTGCCCATTATTTGTACGCTTCTTGTCGTCGCGGGGCTGGCGGCGATGGAGTGGCGGTACGACATTTCGACCTTGTCTGGCCTTTCCATGGCGTTGTTCGGGGCGATGCTGGAGGGGGCTTTCTGGCCTTTGGCCGCGGCGCTCGTCGCAAGCGGGGCGGCGCTGTACGTATCCACCGGGCAGGTGGTCCGGTCGTTGTACGTGGACAACAGTATCCTGTCTCGCTCGCGCGCCAGGGCGGTCGGGAAGGGGCTGAGGCATTCGTTCGCGGACGGAATGCTGGCTTTCGAATGGAAGTTGATCTGGCGGAACAAGCGTCCCCGGATGCTGATGTTTCTGAGCGCCTATTTTGTATTATTCGGCGGCTGGATCGCCATTGGCATGTCCAGTTTGTCGGATGTATCTCCTACGGAGATGACCATGGGTCTGCTGATGCCTGTTTTGGGCTGTTTGCAGTTTATGATGGGCGCCTTTAATTTTCGAAGCGCATTCTATGATGGCCTGATGTCTCGACCTGTATCTATCCATTCAATATTGACAAGCAGTTTTTCTATTGCCAACATAGCATTATTTGGAACGCTTGGTCTTATTGCAATCATTTTTGTTATTATAAAAGGATTCGGATCGCTGTTTTTTGTCGGGTGTATGCTTTTGTATGGTTTAGCGTTGAAATATATTGTGCCCTACACATGGGTTCTGGACGCCAGGCGGCTTGAACTCAACGGCCAGGTTTTTGGTGTCGTTGCCGCTCGGTGGGATAAGAATTCGTGGATTACGGGCCTTTGGGTGCTGCCGGGCGTACTTGTCCCCTTTTTACTCGTATTGCTCCTGCCGGGCATGTATTGGGGCAGCATAGCGATCGCATTGCTGGGACTGGCGGGGCTGCTTTGTCGCCGCAAGTGGATCGACGGGGCCGTAAAAAGGCTGGAGCGGAAGCGTTATTTGATTCTGGAGGAGTTTCGGAAGCGTTGAGGGGGCTATGCTTGTCCGAACATATAGCGTAATTGCAGGGCTTATGCTGGCTGTTTTGGCGGGAGCGTGCGGCGGCGGCGGGCATACGCAGGAGGTCGATCCCCGGGAGGGGGAGTTGGCGGATGCGTTGGCTTCTCCTACTCCGGTTTTGTCTTCGCGTCCCTCCCAACAGGCCTTGACGCAGGAAATCCGTACGATCCCGACGGGCGTGAAATCCCCTGCTCAGCGGGAGGCGCTTGTTCAGGCGAGTACGCTTTTACCCGGAGAGATGAACGATGCCTTGCGCGAGGCGCTTGTCGATGCGGCGGCATTCGTCTCCGACCTTGCTAATCGCCCGGGCGACCCGCGTCTGGACAGTCTGGCCCAGTTACTGATTCGCGCCTTGCAGCCGCATTTTTCGCAGGAAGAACTTGCGGCGGATATTCTTTCGATTGCTCGTACCTGGGAGGAAGAACGTCGTCTCGAACCGGTTCGCCGGGCGCGTCAGAAAACGTCAGCCTGGCTGGCCATGCATCTGCCCGCGGGAGACATGGGGGATGATTTGCGCCGCGCTGTGATCAAGGGCGAAGAGATGCTTGTTAATGGCGATTGGTATTCCATGTCTGTGGCGGGCGCATTTTTGTCAAATGCATTATTCAAGCAGTATGGCGGTTATTCCGAGGCGGATTTTGCGGCGGAAATCGCACGGGGCATCCCTGCCGACGAGGTGGCGTACGTTCGGCGAAGGGTAGAATCAACGAGGCAATGGAAAGAGGCGGCGGAGTCGTCGGATGCGCCTTTTCGGGAAGAAGACTATTCCCTGCCGGAGATTGCGGAGCGCTCGCAGGAAGAACTCATTACCGAGGTCCAGGCCATTATAGAAGGCGAAGAGGGGGAGCGTCAATTCGCAGCGCTCCAGCAGATACGGCGCATGGAACCGGGACAAATAGGGGACTCCTTGCGCGCGGTTCTGACGGAGGTGTTTTTATACAAGTACGAGGAGACGATGCAACGCAAAGAGAAGTACCAGAATTTTTACTATGAAGATATAATGTATCCCCTGGAGGAAGCGATTGGGCAATTGCAGGACCCGGATTTCATCGAATTTATTGTACGAATGGGCCGGTACGGCGTGTGCGGCAATGATCCGCCCAGATGGGTATTGCCGCAATTTCCAGATACTACCGTGGCGTTGCTTGTCCAGGCCATGGTCAGGCCGACGACGCCGCCCTGGGACATGGACAATGCTCTTGAGTTGCTGTCTGAATTGGTGGTTTCCTGGAAGACAGGGCGTTCCTCGTTTGGTTATCGGGAAGGGGCTTTTGCGTTGTCGGAAGAAAGCCGGGGGCTGTTGATTGACGCGGCCCGGGGTTTTCTGGAAGGAGACGCCTCGTTCTTCGATATGGGTGTTGACCTGGCTGTTACGCTGGACGATCCAGGTTTGATAGACATTCTGGAGGTTCTCGCAGCGGATCAGGCCAAATTGACAGCGCTCGGCTTTTCCGCCGAACAGGCAGCGTCTGAGCAGGAAGACATCAAAAGAGCATTGCTTTGGCGTCCGCATATGGGAATTCAGGATTGTTAGCAAGGCGCCGTCCTGGGGCGGTTTCGGGTATAATGAGGGGAACCTGACGGCGGATTTTGCGTCTGGTTTTCTCTCAGGTGAAACTTTTTGTCCCTTTGTCCCGCGCTGCGCCATGGAGATCATTCTGAAGGACCTTGTCAAGGAGTACGGCGATGTGGTTGCCGTAGACGTTCCGCATCTGGAGATAGCCGACGGTCAGGTGGTGGGCCTCGTGGGGAACAACGGGGCGGGCAAGACCA
>JAJDWX010000006.1 GCA_022825385.1 Rhodothermales bacterium | reverse complement strand
AAGCTCTCGACCTTTCGGCGTCAATCGGGAATTTTTGTGTATTTTCATGCGGACCTACCCATGGATTGCGATTGGATGTGCCTAATAAATTCGGAAATCCGGAGATAATGAGCAACCTATTGAGAGGTCACAGCTAACCACGAAAACGCACAGGAACAGGTACACCATCCGCGCATCTGCGCTGATTACGCCAGTAGCCGCCTATTTTCTACCAGCCGAAACGCTGCGTTACCGCATCCCGCTTGCTCCAGATACCCCCCAGCCGCAGGAACGGAGTTGCACTCCACCACAGCCACTCTCATCCTCCCCCCATCATCGGCAATACAAAAGAAAACCCCTCCCGATCCGTAGACGGGGAGGGGTTTCGGTCAGGGCTTCCTGAATACCTATTCGGCAAGTTGCGACATACCCCGCAGCGCAGCGCCAATATCACTGCGGCTATCCGCCGAAATATGCCCTTGATTTTCTGCGCCGCCAAGCCATGCTTCGGCGCTCGCAATGGACTCGGAAGCAGCCGTCTTGACATGATCTTCGTCCCAGTATCCGTCCAGCGCAACCAACGCTTCGTAAATCACCTCGGCATGAGGCGATTTTCTCTGGACAAGAATATCCGTGTAATGCGCGAGCGTCTCTTTAGGGGCGCCGGGGTCATTCAGGATAGCGTGCAGCACGGCATGCGCAACGGCCTGTTCGGCTTGAGGAATGATTGCTTCGTCTCCTGCAATATCCTCAAGTATGCCACGCGCGCCCGCGTCAAGCTCCTGTAAGGAAATCGCGCCCTCTTCGTAATTTTTCGTCAGGTATCGCAAAGGCTCGACGGCCTTTTCGTACAAACGAACGGCCCGGTCGCCTGCCGGGTCATTCGCCGGCTTTTCTCCAGTCCTGGCAAAATGCGTTACAAGCCCGCCTTGACGTTGATTGGCGTCAATCTCGTCGAAAAGCGTTCGATTGGATTCGGCTACAGGCGTCTGCTGACATCCGACAACGGAAACAAGCGCCAATAAAAGCGATGCCGAGAAAATACATTGCCTCATTTTTTTCCTCCGATTAAGTTAAAGTGTCGAATGGGTAATTCCACTCAATATCGGGGGACTTTTTATACTATAACATACCGCAAAAAAAGTGTCAATACTTCTTCTTTTTTTCAAATTTGTCGATTTCTGGACCTGTTACGATCCGTTTAACAAACACGATGTAAAAAATGACAACTTTAATTATTTAAGTATCAATTTTTTGTGATTAAATTTTTGAAGTCATACTGATGGAGACCCCTTTCAAACCAGGCGCAGGGTCGCTATACAAGGTCAAATTGTTCGACGGCGGAGAGTTTTTGGAGCGTTGACCCGATCAGTTCCGCCGCCGAGTCTACATCTTGGTCGCCGCCCATGCCCGGGTACAGCGGAACGGGCGTGGCGCCCGACCACAAACCATGTTGCTGGCCGACTCCGCACCCAAGAAGCGCTGTCCAGGGGCCACAGCCCCATGAAATCCATCTGTCACAGTCAGGTTTGCTCCCAACCGTTATATTACGCAGTGATTATTTTTCGTTTATGCCCGACCATCCGCCCCGCCTTCCATGACCAGCGCCATCGCATGGTACGACGCACACGCCGACGAGGTAACGCCCCGATATGAAGGCGTTTCGTCGGAATCAGTGCATGGTTGGCTGACGGATTTGTTGCCCGCGTCCTCTGGGGCTGTACTGGACGTCGGCGCCGGGAGCGGTCGCGATGCAGCGTGGCTGGCGGACAAGGGGTACGATGTGGTGGCTGCGGAACCGTCCGCGCAGATGCGCACCCTGGCGATGCGAGAACATCCCGACGCCCGAATCCAGTGGAGTAAAGACGCCTTGCCTGGCTTATCCGAACTGACCCGCTCCGGCCTCTCCTTCGATCTGATTCTGGTTAGCGCCGTCTGGATGCATGTGCCTCAGGGCAAACGCCCGAGGGCTTTTCGGAAAATGATCAATCTTCTCAAGCCCGGCGGAGTCATTGCGATTACGCTACGTCAGGGCTATGCCGATCCCCACCGGGGTATGTACCCGGCTACGGCGGGCGAGATAGAGGATTTGGCGCGTGATCACGGAGCGTTTATTGAGCGATGCACGGAAAGCGCAGACCGTCTGGGACGAAACGATGTTTCCTGGACGCAAATTGCTGTCCGGCTCCCGGACGATGGACTCGGAGCGTTGCCGCTTCTTCGCCACATTATTTTGAATGACGACAAGAGTTCCACATACAAGCCGGCTTTGTTGCGGAGTCTTTGCCGGGTTGCAGATGGAGCCTCCGGCTTCGTTACGGAGAGAGACGACGAGACGGTGTCCGTACCCCTTGGATTGGTTGCCTTGACATGGCTCCGGCTTTTCAAGCCCCTCATTTCCGGCGGTTTGCCGCAAAGCCCTCTCAATTTGGGTAGCGAGGGGGATAAACTCGGCTTCGTCAAAGAGGGGTTCCGGCAACTGAAAGAAGTATCGCCTCTGGATATGCGGATAGGCATGAGTTTTTCCGGGGATATCGGGAAAGCATTGCACGCCGCCCTGAAAGATGCGGCGGAAACCATTGCAAGAATGCCTGCAAAGTATATCAAATACCCGGACGGCAAGCCTATATTTCCCATCGACAAAGCAGGTGTCTTGCGAAGACCTGAAAAGATTCTGCTAAACAGGGAATATCTCGCCAGTTTCGGAAAAATGATGGTTCCGAGGCACTTGTGGCGCGCCATGCGACGCTTCGATGTCTGGATAGAGCCTGCGCTGGTGGCAGAATGGGGGCGTTTAATGAAAGGGTATGCGGAAAGGCAGGAACGGCAAATTACGGATGGAGACATTGCCCTTGCCATGGGCTGGTCCGAACCTTCCCGGGATGTCCGAATCGCACGGGAACGCGCTATTCGATTATGTGCGGAGAAGAAACTGTTTTGCGTCTGGAGCGGCAAGCGTTTATCGATGACCGCCGCAGATATAGACCACTGTTTTCCCTGGGCCGTCTGGTCATGCGGCGACCTTTGGAATCTGATGCCGGCGCATCGGAGTGTGAATCAGCGCGAAAAAAGAGATCGATTGCCGGGAAACGCTATCCTGAAAGCAGCGCAGGACCGGATACTCGGTTGGTGGAATTATGCCTATCAGGACGACTACCTGCTGGAAAAACGCTTCTGGCTGGAAGCGACGGCGAGTTTGCCTACGGTTAGATCCGATGGAAGCGAACTGAGCGACATATTTGACGCCTTGTGCCTGCAACGCATGCGATTAAAACGCGATCAACAGGTGCCCGAATGGCAGGGAGAAAATCATTTATCGGCTTAATCTGGCCCCGTTCCACCGCAACCCCCCGCCCCCCAACAAGTTAATTTCCCCCACCGCCTCACCCTTCCCTCCCCGCTACCCCCATGCCCACCCCAAACCCCTCCCTCCAGGCCGTCGCGCTCGCCCTTCTTATTCCCCTGACACTGCTGTCCTGCGCGACCTCTGCCGATCCGCCCCGGGACGCCGACCCGAACAACGGCGCCTTCGTAACCACGCTGGGCGACGATACGCTCGCCGTGGAACAGTTCGAACGGACCCCCGCCAAAATGACGGCCCAGGTCGTGCTGCGAACGCCCGCCGTCACAAAGCGCGAATATGTGCTGGAACTGGACGAAACCGGCGCGTTGCAACGCTACCTGACCATTATTTCCGACCCTTCCAGCCCCGCCGACACGTCGGCGTTGTCGCTTGGGCATACCACCCTTGCGGGCGACAGCCTCATCACCATCCTTACGGAAGGAGGCGAAGAAAATCCCACCGTCACGCGACTCGCCACAGCCGCGCATGGCGGGGTCCTGCCCTTCCTGGACATGATCCACTGGCCTTTCGAACTGATGCTTACCCGCGCCCGGGCTTCCGGCGCGGACAGCGTCACGCAGGACCTCTTCGCCGGAGAGCGCATCGTGCCGTTCGTTATCCGCCGCGTTTCGGACAACGTCATGACCGTGCAGCACCCCTTCCGGGGCACGATGGACGTCCGGGTAGACGATGCGGGGCGGCTACTCCACCTCGACGCGGGAGCCACCACGCGCAAACTGATCGTGGAGCGCGTACCGTCGGTGGACATTGACCGCCTGGCGAAAGCGTTCGCCGAGCGGGACAAGGCAGGCCGCTCGTTCGGCGCGCTCTCTGGCCGCGGCGAAGCAAGCGCAACCGTGCGCGGCGCAACGATCCACGTAGACTACGGTACGCCCTCAAGACGAGGCCGGGAACTCTTTGGCGCGCTGGTGCCGTACGGAGCAGTCTGGCGAACCGGCGCCAACCGGGCCACCCACTTCGCGACCGACCGCAACCTCGTATTGCGCGACCTGGAAGTGCCTGCCGGAGAATACACCCTCTACAGCATTCCCGCCGAAGAGGGCGGATTGCTGCTCGTCAACACGCAGACGGGCCAGGGCGGCACGACCTACGACGCAGCCCTGGACCTGGGGCGCGTCGAACTAACCCGAACCGCCCTCGACGAATCGGTGGAAACCTTCGCCATTCTGGTCGAGGAAACAGACGAAGGCGGCCTGCTCAAGTTACAATGGGGCAAAACAGAATTGTCCGTTCCGTTTACGGTGGAATAGAGGGGTTGCGGCGGATGATCGAACCGCTTTTACGACCCGGTGCCGAGTAGCCGAAGCATAGTCAAAACAGACCCCATCACAGATTCAGCGTCACTTCGCTCAGCGCAATTTGCAGAACCCTTTTACGCCAAGGCCGGAACCGGTCCAAGACCGCCTTTTTCGTTTCGTTATAGAAAAAGATGAATCCCTCCCTTGCTACCGGTACCAGAGTGGAGCGAATTTCTTCGTCTTCCCCTCTGTCCCGAAACTCTAAAAAAGGCGCGCAAATAAGACTTCCGGTGAATTCGTGTCCGATTCCATGGATGGCAAACACCAATCGAGCCTGTCGCTCCCACCACATATCCAGTAATACCCAGGAACGATATTGTCCAAAATTGACATGGTAATTCAGATGCTCATCCGCATTCTGAATAATCTGGGCGCGGTAGTAATGACCGCTTGCTTCGTCCGCAACCTGTACCGCAACATCGCCAGAAGACGCTAACAGCTGCAATGCATTGCTGATTTCAGGGCGAATTTCTTCGAGGCGAGCATACAAATTTTCCTTAATGTCTTCCGCCCGATCTTGCACTTTTGCATATGCCTTTCTTGTTTCCTGCGCTTTCTTGCCCGCAGCCTCATAAAGCCCCTGAATTGCTTCGCTTTCGTCTGCCTTTGCAGACCGTATGGCCTCTGAAATAGCCGTCGCCCTCGCAAACCGAATCCGCTGAAGCCTGGCAATCATACCCACAAGCGGTTCGAGATCGCCATCGTCGGCTTCTTCGAGCGCGTCCAGATAATTCGTCCTGTCGTCTCGCGTCACCACAAGAGGAAACAATCCCCCCTTGATGAGCACCAGCGACGCAATGGCGCGCGCGATCCGTCCGTTGCCGTCCTGAAAAGGATGAATCTGCGCGAATCGATGGTGCAGCCATGCAGCTTGCACTTCCGTAGGCACGCCTCGCGCATCGTGCTCCACATGCATCGCGACCAGTCTATCCATCTCGGACGCAACCTGTTCGGGAGGACAATACGCATAAAGCACTCCATCCCGCACCGGTGAATTTGGAAGCTTTTTCCAGTCTCCCTTTATGAGCGGCATTTCCACGTCGCGCCCGAAACTGTCGACTCCCTCCGTAACATCCTGACTTCGCAACAGCACCGCGTGAAGTTCCTTGATCCAGGATGTAGACAACACGCGCTCGCTTTTGACAAAATCAAACACGCCATCAAGCGCGCTTTTCTGGTCCGCCAGTAACTTGAGAACAAACTCCCTCGGACGATTCGTCGAGCCATGCGTCAACAACTCAGCCCGAAACCCCTGTTCGATAAGCGTTTGCGTTACGCCTCGTTCAACTTCATACAGATTCTCGATGACGCCCGTCTCAATCGCCCACTCGCGACCAAGCCGTTCGTTGAAATCGCGAAGCAACTTCGTCCCCTGCAAAAGCGCGCACTGATCCCTCCATACCGCCCTGATGCCGGGAATTTCCGTCGCGGCAAGCCCGTCCGTATCTCCCTCCAGATCCGTAATACCGGTCGAAGGATTCCAGATATGTCTGATCCTGGTTGCGTTCATGCCCCGGTGCGCCGCGCCATATCCACCGGTTTGGCGTATCGCGCATCGGCCACGGGCTGCCCCGGCGCCGCGCCAACGAGAAACGTAACGCTTTCGTAGAAATCGTCCAGCGCTATGAAGCGGCCGTTTTCCTCGACCCATTCCCGCATGGCGCGATTGCAACTGTGTCTCCACAAAAGCACCTCAACCTGCCACCCCTTGCGATGCATACGCCGCAGGTCTGCGTAGAAACCCACGCCATCCACAAACCCCTGTCCATCGCCGGTTAGGAGCACCACAACGCCGGGATCGCCGTTGAAATCGAGCGCATCGCGGAGCATGGCGGTCTGAAGCAATTGGTCCACGCCCTGCTCTCCCCCGCCAAGCGCTCCCCGCTCCAGCAACTGCACGGCGACGCCCTCGTTTTCCAGCCGGTTCCAGACTATGCGCAACTCCGGCGGAATGGAGCCCACCGCCAACGCCCGGTGAATGGGACGATCCGCCGCTGCCAACCGAAGCATATTTCTGAAATCCACGCGTACCCGAGCAAGCGCCGACGGCCCCTCGCGTTCGGAAGCGACAGCCTGGGCGCTGATGAAAACGTTCGAGTTATCCCAGTAGATGAAGACCTTGCCCATAATTCCCTGATCGAATAGCCTTGTGGCGCTATGGAATGCCGCAAACCCCCGCCGGCGACTTTGTCGAAACCCGTGCCCGACACGCCTTCCCGCCGCCCGTTTTACACTCAATGCCGAAAACCGCGAAAAGTTCAGACGGATTCGCCGCCTTGCCCCGCAAATCGGTAGCGTACGATGCGCCGGAAGCCTATCTTCCACAACCGTCCCTCCTCCCCGTCCAAGAGGGGCGCGTGATCATGACGGATGGCAATCACTACTTCAATCGACCCGGGCCGCGCGTCGTGGAATCGGCCGAAATACTGGCGGAATTCCTGCATCCAGCGCGGTTCGATTTCGGAAGCTACGGACATGGGTGGCAATACTGGGAAAATGCCTGAAAACCCTGCCGGGGAGGCACATGTCGGGCTTTGCCTGGATTGCCGCCGCCTGCGGATCGTCGTTTCCCGGACAGGAAGCCGGTTCTACCTGTGCGAACGCTCCCGAACCGACCCGAAGTACCCGAAATACCCGCGCCTGCCCGTGCTGCGATGCGACGGATACGAGCGAGACGGAGCCCCCGCGAAATCCTGAGGAATATTTTGAAAATTTGAAAAAATCGTTTTGACGAAAATGAAGAAACCATTAACTTTGCGGGCCGCTTCAAGCAGCCTGCTGCCCGAGGCGGCGTAATGGGCTTGAAGGTCGCCCGGTTGAGGCAGCATCGGTAGCGCGCCGGAAAGGAACGCGCCCGCAAGGCAGGTCTCGCAGATGGCGGCGGGCAACACGAACGAGGCGCGCATCGGCGCCGTTTTGGCAATACGCGGCGAAAGCCCGTCCGTCCCTCCCCCTCGAAGAAATGGCGATTCCTCCTGCGATTCTTATTGCGGACGCGGACGTGCTCGTAAACTACCACGAGTCCGAAATCGGCGTCCTTCAACTGATCAAGCGCCACATAGGCAACGTGGTCGTCCTCGAACCCGTATTCCACGAAACGGGAGATATAACGCCAGGCCAATGCGAAGAACTGGGCGTCGATATTGTCGCGACCGAGACCGCCTGGCTGATGCAAGCTGCGGAAACCAGTACGCATGTGTCCTTCAACGGATACCTCTGCCTGCTCGCATGCATGGACAAAAACTGGACATGCGTCACGAACGACGGGCCGCTTCGGCGCCTTTGCATGCGGCGCGGCGTCGCGACGCAATACGGCATTGGCCCGGTGGAGGATATGGTCGCGGCCGGCGTCCTCGGGCCACGCCGCGCCATAGCCATCGCGCAGCGCATGCAGGGACTGCACCCCTTCCACGCCAACGAGCGGGCGATAGCCCGTTTCTCAGCGGAACTTGCCATGCGCGCCCCCAAATGACCGCCCGCATTCGGAACCAAACCATGTGCGCCCCCTACGCCTTTCCCCAGCGCCCCCATCCCGGCAAGCGCGCCCGCCGCCACCGATGTCAATCAGACCATATCGGCAGCCAAAACCCGGAAATAGCGTTTTATTCTGCCTCAAGCAACCTTCGCACCGCCATCTGGACCTTGTCTGTAAGACAGGTAATTTCAACCTGCTCTTGTTTGACTGCCGTCGCAAGGAGATTGGTAACGCATCTTTTCGATAGGCGGCGGTATCGCTTTTTTGCTATTGCCCTAATAATATGATCCGCCACATTCCCAAGACGCACGTAGTCAAGGCGGCATACGTCAACATGTAGCCCGGTCAGTTCCAGGACGGGCGTTTGTCCCTTCGTGTCCTCCAGATATTGACCGTCATCACGTAGTTCGTCCTCGACCAACCAGACGATCTCGATTTTATCGACGCTGTCGCGCGTTGCAGCGATCGCCAACGCGGCTTTTTCTATGTCGTCCCTGTCCTCCGTAGGACAACGCCAGAAAGACAGCGTATTGTCCTGCGTCCGCAGGTCAGCGGTGACCGCATCAGCCGCTACTTCTCCTTTCGCAAGCCCTCCTCTCTTATGGGTCCACTTGGCGCGCGTAATCTTGCGAGCTAAGAACATCGGTTATCTCTGAAGGTCGTCTACAATTTCCAGAATGTATTCCTGAAGCCAGGATTCCGGTTCGTTATGCGACCTTAGCGCATGAACCACCCCCAATCCCCCCCACGATTCTGCTGCCTGCACCGCAGCATCTCTGATTTCGATATCGTCGGTAGCCAACGCATTGCGCACGAGTTCGGCGCGCCATGCGGGTGTGCCTATATGTGTTTGACGCCCTAAACAGCGCAAAACCGAGGACGCAAAATTCGGACGTTCTGTATCCAGGGAAAAAGCGACAAGCCAATCGAGAATGCCTTGGGTTTCACTGGAGCGTAGCGCATTTTCAATGATCTGATCGGCTGGATGGTCCATTCCATCCTCCAGGGGCTCGATCTCAAAAACGCTCCGCAGCCTGTACGCAAGTCGTTCTCGCTCGGAATTTTCAACAAGCGCTTGTTCCCCGACTACGGGCTCGAAGCAGGCTGCATCCACAAGCATCGGGAAAAAACTTGAACCCACCAGAATGTCGATTCCTTCCAAGCCCGGAATGTGGAGCATGCTATCTACAGACTCCGCTATTCCTTTTTGCAACGATGCGGCGTATCGAGAGGTCGCAAATGAGCCATTGCCTGGAGAAAGCAGACGTAGAGAAGCATGCGCACCGGATTTATCCAGTGCGAATGAGACCTCTTCCAAACGGGAAATAGAGGCTGTGGAATGCGGAGAAAAACGGACTTCAGTCTGCATCGAAAAGCTCCCTCGCTTTTTCCGTGATAACGGTTTCGAACGTCGTTCTTTCCCTGTCTCTCAAATCATCGACTTTCGCCAGCGCTTCGTCCCGCGTAACCAATTCCTCGGTCTCCCAAATGACATCAAGATCGAGCAAAAATCCCACTTGCTCTGGCGGAGCCTGAATTGATCCCTGGGATAAAACGAGACGTACGGCATCGTCATAGGCATACTCGACACGGCTAATAAAACCGTTCCGGCGATCAGGCAACCCTGTCACCCTCGGTAAAGCGCACTTGAGATAATCCTCAACCTCTACCGTTTCCTGTGGAATCACAATCTTGTTTATGTACCGAATGCCGATCCGACAGACTCCACCCGGCTCTACCAACGCCCAGTAGGCGTCAAGCGCCTGCGAAATACGGGGCTGAAATTCTTCCCATCCGCCTTGATCAGACCGAAGGAGATCGTGATAGGGACGCAACATATGAACGGTTAACACGTCCTGCCCAACGCCCACCATCCTCTTGCCATCTTCTGTGACAAGTTTAATTTTCGCCACCCCTTCGCCATATTTCAGATTGGCGGGCTTGTCCTTATGCGTCTCAAGGTCGATTGCAACGACTCTTTGCTCCTGCGCCTTACCAGCATATTGGCCATCGAGTGCGTGTTGAAGATTGCCGGGAATAGTAGGATCCCATTCCTGCCCTGGACCGAAGCGAAACTCGCAAACCGCCTCCTCTATGGGAGGGTTTTTGTAGCGACGCCGGTGTTCTTGCATGGATCCTCTGTCTATAGCTATGGATTAGCCTACAGGCTGCGAACGTCTAACAGGCAGCGCTGTTCCAGTATGGCATCAAGGTTAACCCGACAACACCGATGCTCCAAGGCATAATCAATCCGCCCTACCCCTTCCCCCAGCACCCCCATCCCAGCAAGTACGCGCCCGTCGCGCCCAAAAGCAGCGGCAACGCGGCGTCGATGACGATCCACGTAAGCGAAATCGCCGACGCTCCGATCGCCGTGAATTCGGGACTCCACAGATTGAACCAGCTCCAGAAGAACAGAATGCCAACGAAGAGCGTCCCGAAATACAGCGCGTTCGCGCAAAGATAGCCGCGCGTCACCGGCGCGTCGGCCCCTTCCCGCTCCACGCGCTTCATGCGAAGATGGCCAAACGCGATAGCCAGCGCGATGGCCAGCGCCATGCACGGATTAAGAATATTCCAGAAAGGACTGTACGGGTTCGCCTCGGTGGAGGCGTAATAAAGCGGTTCGAGGACCGTGTGCGCGGCGACCGCGACAGCCACCAGAAGGAGGTAAGCGCCTGTAATACGTTTGAGCATATGCATGATGTGAGCCTGTTTGACGAACGATTCCGGGTAATCTGTACATCCTGTACGTAATGGGTACGGAAAAAAACCCGAAACCGCAACGCAACGCGGAATCATTCCTGCGCGCAGGCCTCAAGTCCGGCGAACCGTTTCAGCAGGGGGCGAATGTCCAGGTCGAACTCCCGGGGACACCGGAAGCGCAGCCGGGCCACGGGAATCGGGGTCTCGTCCGTCGGCGACCCGTTTCGGGCGTAGAGATATTCTTCGGACGTCACCTCTGCCTCCCGATGAATGCGCGCGATCATTTGCGATTCCGCCACGGGAACGTACGCCGTCCGCTCCACGAAATCGCGCTCGACGACCTCCAGCAAGCGCGCCTTGAAATGGTCAAGGCCGATCCCGCGCAGCGCCGACACGAAAGCCGCCTCGGGAAAACGCGCCTGGAGCGCGCCAAGCAACGCCGGCTCCTGGAGCCGATCCACCTTGTTGAATACGGGCAGAAGCGGTTTGTCCGCCGCGCCCAGTTCGCCCAATGTCGCCCGGACCACCTCGATATGATCCTCGCAGCGGGGATGCGTCGCATCGATCACGTGCACCAGCGCATCGCTTTCGCGGACCTCGTCCAGGGTGCTCTTGAAACTTTCGATCAGGTTGTGGGGCAGTTTGCGAATGAATCCAACCGTATCCGCAAGCAGCATCTGCCTGCCGCCGCCCAGCGGAACATGCCGCGTCGTGGCGTCGAGCGTGGCGAAGAGGCGGTCTTCGGCGAACACGTCGGCGTCGGCGAGCGTGTTCATCAGGGTGGATTTGCCCGCATTCGTGTACCCCACCAGCGCAACGCGGGTAAACCCCGCGCGGCCCTTGCGCTGCACCGTGCGTTGCCGGTCAATCTTTTTCAGCCGCTCCTTGAGCACGGCAATCCGGTCCCCGATAAGCCGCCGGTCGGTTTCGATCTGCGTTTCGCCCGGCCCTTTCGTCCCGATGCCGCCCTTTTGACGGGAAAGGTGGGTCCAGTGCCTGGTGAGGCGCGTGCGCAGGTAATTGAGTTGCGCAAGCTCCACCTGCGTCTGCGCCGCCGCCGAACGGGCTCGCGTAGCGAAAATATCCAGAATCAGGCCCGACCGGTCGAGCAGTTTGCAATCGAGGGCTTTTTCGAGGTTGCGGACTTGCACCGGGGACAAATCGTCGTCGAAAATAACCAGGTCGCTGCCCCGCTCCCCGATCAGGCGCTTCAGTTCCGTAACCTTGCCCGCCCCGATATAGGTTGTCGGACTCACTCTGGAGAGGGCCTGCGTCATCCGGTCGGTAACGACGGCGCCGGCGGTGGAGGCCAGTTCGGCCAGTTCGTCCAGCGAATCGTTGACGTCCCAGCGAGAAGCATCGGACGTAACGACGCCTACGAGCACGGCGGTTTCAGCGGCGGAAAGGTTGTGTTCGTGCAAAGAGGAGATAGCGCTTGGAATGGTGCAGCGGACGGCGTGTTGCTCCTGTGCGGCAGAAAGCCTCGTCGATATACGCAGTACGCGGATCGGGGTTGCGACGCCCCCGAACCGGACCGGCGGCGCTTATCTGGGGCCGAAGGGATATACGACGCCGATTCGGAAATACGGATAATGATAGGTTCCTTCCAGAAAATCGTATTCTTCTTCGACAGAATCGATAATCCTTTTGTATCCCAGGCCAAGATCTACCCAAAGCGAAGGATGTAGTTTAACGTACACCCCTGGAGCCAGACTGGCCATAAGTTCGCGGGAGGTTTCTCTATCGCCATCGAATAACCCTCCTTTTTGTTCCGTAGCGTAAAACTCGATGCCGAGATGCGCCGACATATACAAAGATACGTACGGCATGGACGAGAAATCCCAATGACGCTTGAAGCCTGCTTTAACGTCCAGGACGTTTTGTACGCGCGTCCAATCCTCGAATGGATAATCCTCGAGTGGATAATCGATATCCTCAAGAAAAACCGAAACAGGTTGAGATTTACGATTCCAGTTTACAGAAAAAAGCATATAAGACTTGCGACGAAAACCAAATCCGATTTCTGCATGTCCCCCGATGGGCATTCTGTCCGTATTATCCCAAATATCGCTTCTATAAATCCGTGAGACATACTGATATCCTCCAGAAACATAAAATGCAAATTGTCCGGAACGGGATGGCTCGTCTTCTCCAGATTGCGCATAAGCCCAGGGAATGCACAGCAAGGACGCCAGAACGATATACAGGCTTTTCGCCTCCTTTATCTTCCGTACGCATTTGATTCGAAGGCCAGCCATGTTTTCCTCTTCCGTTTTCCGTTTCCATTTGTCGACGCACCCGTGTCAATGTACGCAGCGCATGGGGAAAAACAGAAAACAATCGCGCTTATTTATGAATTTAATGTGAATTTATAATAAAAATTGACGAAAATCTCATCTTGAACCCCAAAACATATGCGCCCGAACCGCCACTGGTCCCCGTCGCGCTGCAAAAAGGCGCCCCGCATGGGCGAGATCAACGAGGAACAGCGCGGGCAAACAGGGAGGGGCCGTCTTTCGATGAGGGCCGCCATCCCTTCGCCACCGCCATTTCCGCCGCCAAAAACAGGAGCGCCAGGAGCAGGAACGCTTTCCACAGTTCGCGCCCCGTACGCTGCTCCGCCACCGTCGCCACGACATCCGCGGCGGAACGCCCCCCTGCCGCTACGATCTCTACCGGCCCGCCAACCACCTCGGCCATCCGCCGCCGGGCCTCTTCTGTTTCCATCGCAAGCAGGTCCGATTCCCGCTCGTCTGCATTGAACGCGATGCGGCGCGCAAGGTCGTCGCCCGCATACACGTCGTAGACGCCGGGACGCTCGACGGCTTCCCGGTCAAGCGCGAGGAGCGCGGCGCCGAACAAGTCGCGCTGTTCGGGCGCGTACTCCGTCCCGTCGGGCCCGGCAATGCGGAAAAGGGCCTCGTCGGGGGGGCGGGCAATGCGAAGTTCGGCGGAACGCCCCGCCGGAAACTGCTCGCCCGCAATGGATTCCCAGGCCGACAAATAGTACAGGGAGCGATACATGAGCGGGACGAACAAACCCCGTACGGGCAGTTCGCTCCAGCGCGCGTCGGGCGCCACGGCGAGCAGCAGCGCCACGCCCCGCCCGTGCCGGATTTCCTGCAGAAACGGATCGCCGTTGGAAAGACGAATAATGGACTGCTCCCCGGCGCCTTGCGGCGCGTAGCGCGCGGCGAACCATATTTCCGGACGCTCGACATTCGGCGCGCCTCCCGCTGGCTCCACTTGAAAAACCCCCTCGAAAAGCGGGTGCTCCAGTTCGACGCGGTCGAACGAAGCGATGCGGGTTTGCGCGTCCGGCGATCCGTTGAACCCGGATATGCGACCGCCCCCAATGGCCTCCAGCAAGGCATTGTACGCATGTTCCTCCTCCTGTCCCGCCGCAGACGGACCAAGCAACAATCCGCCGCCGCCCGCCACGTACCGCGCCAGCGCCTCCGTTTCTCCGCTGGAAAGGGTCCGAACGCCCGCCATCACCACCGCATCGTACCGGTCCGGCCCCGTCGCCGCCAGGCTCGTTTCGGGAATAACGGTTACGTCGAAAGCCACGCGGCCGCGGGCCAGTTCCGGCGACAGCGCCAGTTCCAGGAAACGGGTGTCCTCACCGGCGCCCCGCACAATCAGAATGCGGCGCCGCTCGGGCGCGTGCAGCGTAAAATAGCGGCGGTCGTCGACAGGATACGCATCCTCCGGGATTTCCACCGCGCCGGCAAGCCACCCGGCTTCGGGCGCCGTAACGGCAAAGGACACATCAACCAGCTCGCGGGGCGGCAAATCCGCCGTAGCCTGCGCCAGGCGACGCCCTTCCAGAAACACGCTCGCCACATACCCTTCGACCGGCTCGTCCCCGTAATTCACCAGCGTGGCCGACAAGCGCACCGGCTGCCCCGCCTCGACGATCCGGCTATCGATACGCGCGTCGACCACGGCGACATTGGGCTGCGTCCGCCCCCCGACCGGCAACAAATAGGCCCGCGCCCCCGCCACAGGCGCCGCCCGCGCGGTATCCGCCAGCGCCGACGCCTGCATGTCGGTCACAAGATACGCTTCCCGGTTCGGATGCCCGGCGCCCTGCAAGGCTTCCATCGCAGAACGAACCGCCGCCAGCGCGGATACGCCCCCGGCGGCGGCCCGAATCTCCTCGACCGCATCAAGGGCCGCAGCAGGCGAAAGCGGTCCGGCGGGCACCGGCTCCCCGGCGGTCGTCCGCAGAAAAATCTCGTCGCGGTCCTCGAATTCCCGCAGCAAGCCCGTCGCGATGTCCCTCGCCTGCCGAAGATATTCCCCTTCCGCGTCCCGAAGCGTCATGGAAAGCGAATTGTCGATGACGAACGCGGCGGAAGACCGCGCCGCGCCCCCGACGGCCCCGGCCATCTGGCCCGTAAGCGACGGACGCGCAAAGGCGAGGACCAGGCACGCGATGGCGAGCAGGCGCAGCGCAAGCAGAAGCCACTGCCGCAGGCGCACCCGCTGCATCGTGGTCTTTTGCAACTCCCGAACAAAGGCGAGCGAACTGAAATACACTTTCCGCGGACGGCGAAAATGGAACAGATGCACAATCACCGGGATCGCCGCCGCGCCCAGCGCAAAAAGCATGAACGGATTGAGAAACTCCATGGAACGCGCCGATTACAGAATAAGAGCTTCCTCAATACGCGCTCGTATGGCGTCTCGTTGCACGGCGGCGACGCACGCCGCTTCCGCATAGCCCGGCCACCGCGACACGACCTCGCAAACCTCGGCGCAAATATCTTCCGCGCGGCCCCGTTTCATGGCGGCGACCCGGGCGCAGGCCCGAAAGTCTTCCATCGCGAACTTCTCCTGTTTTCCGTTCAGCGTCATCTGGTGGACTGCGGTCCACTTGCCCTCCGGATTGCAGGCATAGGTCAGATCGAAGGCGGGCGCCAGCGACCATGCTCCGGTCCGGTCCATGAGAAAGGCGATGTTTTTGACGTGATCGTCCTGATTGCGGGCGAAGACATTAAAAGCCATGCGGCGAAACTGTTCCTCTACCGCGTTCATCGAAAGTCCCAGTCTGCGAATGACCATAAACGCCTGTTCGTAAGAATAGGCGCCCGCCTCGTTGAAATCGAGATGCGCCATCGCGCCCAGCGACTGCATGTGCAGCTTGGCCCCGTCGAATAACCGATCAAAACGGCGGGTCATGAAATGCCGCCGCCCGCCTTCTTCGAACAAGCGGCTATCGGCCATTTCGATCCCGGCGTCCCGCGCCATAAGGTAATAGGCGTATTCTATGGCGCCGTACCCTGCGGGGGCCGCCCACCCTCCGTCCTGTTCTCCGCCCACGCCGTCGAATTTTATCAGCCAGTACTCGAACCCGTCGCCAACCGCTATCTGTCCCGAACGAACCTCTTGCGTTCGGGGGTTCCATGCGATCACGGCCTTGGCGCGGGCGCCGCCTGCGGACGTACCCACCCGCAGGATGTCCTGGAGCGGCGCTTCGTCGCTTGGCCCGTCAAAGGACAAACGCAGCGCTTCGCGTCGTTGCAGGATTTCGGAGGCCAACGTCGCCAGCCGATCCACTTGCAGGCGCTGCCCCCGGCCTGCCCGAGGTCCTGTCGCAGGCGAAAATTCCATCGCGCCCATCCCGCGGGACCCCGTGTAACACAACCGCTCGACGGCATTGAGCGAATCCGGCGGCCTGCCCTGCTTCGCCAGCCAGGCGTCGATCACGGCATGACCGAAACGATCCGGCAGCGCATCCGCCAACATGCCGGGAAGCCCGTAGAAGGATTCCCGGGCAAGCGCAGGGAACCGGTACACCCTGCTGGACAAGGGCATGGCGAGCGGCGCCGGCTCTATGCCGCTTTCAAGAAATGTCGGGGCAAACTGAAAGTCGGCGACTTCCTGGCCGTCCCCGAGCGTGACGGCGGCGACCGTGCTTCCCCAAAGTTTGACTTCGGCGTGCGTCATTGCTCATCTCCCCAGCGCCATACTCCAGGCGGTTCCCGAACGACATTGGGACTGGAAGACGGCGCGCGCTGGCGCTGCTTGCCTTGCCTGCTCAGCAGAATGTCCATGGGGCGTTGACCGGTTTTGGGAACCAGCGCATCGAGGTTCGGGACGAGACGCAATGCCCTGAGCACGCGAATAACGCTGGTGAACTGGACCGCCTTGCCCGCCTCGATGCGCTCCAGCGTACGCTTGGATATTCCCGCCTCGAAGGCAAGGTCGGCCTGGGTAATGCCCAGATCGAGGCGCTCGCGGGCAAAACGTTTGCCAAGCTCGGCAAGCAGGTATTCGTCGGTATTTTGATTTTCCAAAGACATAATTCGCATTTTATGGCGAGAAGATGGGCATAATATACGACAATTCGTCTTTATTTACGAATAATTTATTTCTTTCTTTTAATCGTAAAATATGACGATTAAATGGCGTTTATACCCTTCTTATCGTCTTTTTTGGCGAATTATTTATCCTGATTCTTGCATACGTATCTCCGTCTGGAAACCGTACGGGGAACACGGCAAGGCGTTGACGTTAGAGGGCCATGACTTTTTCCCTGGAATTTTTTCCGCCGCGCACGGCGCTTGCCGCAGAACGACTCGAAGCGAATCTCCCTGCGCTGCTTGCGCTGAAGCCGCGCTTCGTAAGCGTATCCTGCGGGGCGGCAGGATCGTCGCAACATGGTACGCTGGAACTGGTGCGCGCATTGCGGACGAAACATCGCGTACCGTGTTGCCCCCACATGTCGAGCATTGGCCGCGCGCGCGACCAGATCGCCCGCCTGACGCGCGCGTACGCCAAACTCGGCGTACGCCGTTGCATCGCGCTGCGAGGCGACAAGCCGGACGGCTATGCGGCGGGCGAAGCGCACTACGCATCGTCCTGGGAACTGGTCGCGGGACTCCGGGTCGTCGCGCCGGAATTCGCCATCGGCGTCGGGTGCTACCCGGAGGGACATCCCGAAGACCGTAGCCCCGACGACCGGTTCGCGGTGCTGCGGCGCAAGGTGGAGGCAGGCGCCGATTTCGCGATCTCGCAACTTTTTTTCGACACGGACGCCTTCCTGTCGTTTCGGGACGAATGCGCGCGCAGGGGCATTGCGGCGCCGGTCTGGCCCGGCGTCATGCCCATCCACAATCCCTCCCGGGTATTCGGGTTCGCCGACAAGTGCGGAACCGTCGTGCCGAATGGGTTGCGGGCCGGATTCAAGGGGAAAAGCGACGAGGAAATCTTCGAAATGGCCCGGGACGTCGCCTGCAAGCAAGCCTTGCGGCTCCAGGCGGAAGGCGTGGAGCACATACATTTGTATACGTTGAACCAGCATCGGCTGGCGACGGAAATTGTCCGAACGCTGAAAACATGAACAGCCGAACGAAGCGCCTCGACTGGCTGCGCCAGACAATGGGCAGGCGCATTGTGCTGATGGACGGGGCCTACGGCACGATGACGCAACCCCTCGGACTGGACGAAGACGCCTTTCGCGGGGAAAGATTCAGGAACGCGGAGCGGGAGCTGAGGGGAAACATCGACCTCTTGTGCCTGACGCAGCCGCACCTCGTCGCCCATATCCACGAGCAATATCTGGCGGCGGGCGCGGACGTCCTGACCACGAACAGTTTCACGGCGAACGGGCCGTCCCAGGCCGACTACGGACTGGAGCATCTTGTCTTCGAAATAAACCGGAGCGCGGCGGCGCTGGCGCGGGAAGCAGCCGACCGGTGGACCCGCAAAACGGGCGAATGCAAACTGGTGGCGGGGAGCATGGGCCCCACCAACCGCACGCTGTCCATGTCGCCGAAGGTCGAAGACCCCGGCTACCGGAGCGCTACGTTCGAAGCACTGAGCGCCACATACTACGAGGCGGCGCGGGGCCTCTGCGAAGGCGGGGCCGATCTGCTGCTGGTGGAAACGATTTTCGACGCGTTGAACGCGAAAGCGGCCTTGTACGCAATCGCCCGGCTCGAGCGGGATACGGGCGCAACGCTTCCGACAATCATATCGGGCACCGTAACCGACCGCTCGGGCCGTACGCTGTCGGGACAAACGCTGGAGGCGTTTTTCGTTTCCATTCGCCATGCAAACCCGTTGGCCGTGGGTCTCAACTGCTCGCTCGGGGCCAGCGACCTCGACCGGCATATCCGCGAAGTGTCCCATATCGCCGATACCCCGATCAGCTTGCACCCGAACGCCGGCTTGCCGAACGAATTCGGCGCCTACGACGAGGCCCCGGAAACCACGGCAGCCGTCCTGAAAGGAATCGCGGAAGACCATGTGGTGAACATACTCGGCGGCTGTTGCGGCACCACGCCGGCGCATATCGAAGCGATTCGGGAGGCGGTCCTGTCGGCCCTGCCGCGCAAGACGCCGAAAACGAAACGGCGCATGCGATTGTCGGGGCTCGAAGCGCTTTCCAAAACGGAAACCACGGGCCTGCTCCATATCGGCGAGCGCACCAATGTGGCCGGCTCCAGGGTTTTCCTCCGGCATATCCGGAACGAGGATTTCCCCGCCGCGCTGAAAATCGCGGGCGAACAGGTGGCGGGCGGCGCCAACGTCATCGACGTCAACATGGACGAGGGCATGCTCGACGGCGAGGCGGTCATGCGGCGGTTCCTGAACCTGCTGGCCTCCGAACCCGGCATTAGCCGCGTGCCGGTCATGGTGGATTCCTCGCGCTTCGAGGTGCTCCGGGCCGGCCTCGAATGCCTGCAAGGCAAGGGCGTCGCCAACTCCATCAGTTTGAAGGAAGGCGAAGAAACGTTTCTGCGCCAGGCCCGGACGATCCGCGACCTGGGACATGCCGTGGTGGTCATGGCGTTCGACGAAGAAGGCCAGGCTACGACCGTCGAGCGGCGGGTGGAAATATGTTCGCGCAGTTACGCCCTGCTTACGGAGCGCGCCGATTTCGCGCCCGAAGACATTATTTTCGATCCCAATATTCTGGCCATAGCCACCGGAATCGAAGAGCACGACGGATACGCCCGTTCGTTCATCGACGCCATCCCGCATATCAAGGCGGCCTGCCCCGGCGCCCTGGTGAGCGGCGGCGTAAGCAACGTTTCTTTTTCTTTTCGGGGCAACGAACCGGTGCGGCGGGCCATGCACGCCGTATTCCTGTACCATGCGACGCGCGCCGGACTGGATATGGCGATCGTGAACGCGGGCGCCCTCGTCGCGTACGACGATATTCCGGACGCGCTCCGCGAAACGGTTGAGGACGCGATCCTGAACCGGCGGCCCGACGCTACCGAACGCTTGCTCGCCATAGCGCAAAGCGTAAGCGAAACCCCCGAAACGAAACGCGCCAAGGCGGACGCCTGGCGCGCCTTGCCCGTCGAAGGCCGGCTGGAGCATGCGCTGGTCCATGGACTCGACGAACATATTCTGGGCGACGTCGAGGAAGCAAGGCAGGCGGCGGCGAAGCCCTTGCATGTCATCGAAGGCCCGCTGATGAAGGGGATGAACCGGGTGGGCGACCTGTTCGGCGACGGCAAGATGTTTCTCCCGCAGGTAGTGAAGTCGGCGCGCGTGATGAAGCAGGCCGTAGAATATCTCGTGCCGTTCATGCAGGGGGACGAATCCGCGTCGCTTGCGCGCGGACGCGGCAAGGTGGTCATGGCCACGGTGAAGGGCGACGTGCACGACATCGGCAAAAACATCGTCCGCGTGGTGCTGCAATGCAATGGCTTCGCGGTTGAGGACCTCGGCGTAATGACCCCATGCCAGCGCATCCTCGACACGGCCCGCGAACAGGGCGCGGATATGATCGGCCTGTCGGGTTTGATTACGCCGTCGCTCGACGAAATGGTGCATGTCGCCAGCGAAATGGAAAAGCAGGGATTCGGCATTCCCCTCTTGATCGGCGGCGCAACCACTTCGCCGATACATACCTCGGTCAAGATCGACCCGGCGTACGGCGGACCCGTCGTGTATGTGAAAGATGCTTCCCGCGCCGTGGGAATCATGAAAGAACTGGTCGCGTCGCGCCGCGCCGACTACGTCCGGTCGGTGGACCGCGAGCACGCCCTCCGGCGAAAACGGCATGCGCAACCGAAGCGTCGCCTGCCGAGCCTGACCCTCGAAGCCGCCCGGGCAAACCGTTTCGACGGAGATTGGGATACGCACCCGCCGCCGCAACCCAACCGACCCGGCGCGCACACGATCGAGCGGCAACCGCTGGAAGAACTCGTCGAATACATCGACTGGCGGCCCTTTTTCTCCGCCTGGGAAATCAACGGTCTGTTCCCGGCTATCCTGCAGGATCCGGCGCGAGGCGCCGCGGCGCGCGAACTCTACGACGACGGGCGGGCCATGCTGGACCGCATCGTGCAAGAAGAATGGCTCCTTGCGCGCGGGGCGTACGGCCTGTTCCCGGCGGCGGCGACGCAAGACGACGACATCCTCGTTTTCGCCGACGAGCAGCGACGCGGCGAACGAGCGCGCCTGTCGATGCTCCGCCAGCAACGGGCATTGCCTGCCGGCAAGCCCCACCGCGCGCTGTCGGATTACGTAGCGCCCGTCGGGCAGGACGCCAAAGACTGGATCGGGGCGTTCGCGGTCACGGCGGGCCTCGGCGCATCGGAGCGAACCGCCGCCTTCAAGGAAGCGCGCGACGATTACAGCGCGATCATGCTGCAGGCGCTGGCGGACCGGCTGGCCGAAGCGTTCGCCGAGTACCTGCACCTTCGGATACGACGCGAATGGTGGGGCTACGCGCCCGAAGAATCGCTCGGCAACGACGACCTGATCGCAGAATCCTACCGGGGGATTCGTCCGGCTCCGGGCTATCCGGCCTGCCCGGAACACAGCGAAAAAGAGACCCTCTGGGGCTTGCTCGACGTCCGGCGGCGCATTGGCGTGGAACTCACCGAATCCTGGGCCATGTCGCCGGGCGCTTCGGTGAGCGGATGGTATTTTTCCCACCCGAAGGCGCGCTATTTCGACGTAGGGTTGATCGGAAGGGACCAGGTCGAGGATTACGCCCGGCGCAAGGAGATACCGGTTGCGGAAGCCGAACGGCTCTTGCGGCCCAATCTCGGGTACGACGCCTGAAATCCGCCTCCGTGCGTATCTTGGCCCCCTGCCTGCATCCTGTCCGCCTCGCGCGCGTTAGAGAGGGCTTGTACTTTTTCCTGTTTATCGCTTCGCGCTTCCTCGCGCGCCCGCGCAGGCTGCATCCATACGCATGGCGACTACCCCCTCGATTCCCGTAAAAGCCGCGTCCGCGCCGCTTCCCGCCGCGCCCCTTCGTTCTTCCCGGCGCCCCATCGTCGTTCGCGGCGCCCGGCAACACAACCTGAAGGGCGTTGACCTGGCGTTGCCGCGCAACAAAATCATTGTATTCACCGGGCTGTCCGGCTCGGGAAAATCGTCGCTGGCCTTCGACACCATCTACGCCGAGGGACAACGACGCTACGTCGAAAGCCTGAGCGCGTACGCCCGGCAATTCCTGGAGCGCATGGACAAGCCAGAGGTCGATCTGATCACCGGCCTGGCCCCCGCGATCGCCATCGAGCAAAAAACATCGACGAAAAACCCTCGCTCGACGGTCGCCACGCAAACAGAAATCTACGATCACCTGCGGCTCCTTTTCGCCCGCATCGGCCGCACGATCTCGCCTGCGAGCGGAGAGGAAGTCACGCGGGACACGCCGCGATCCGTAGCCGAGCGGCTGCATGCGACGGCGGAAGACGCTGCGCGGTTCTATGTGTGCTTTCCCATCCCCGATCACGGGGAAACGCTCCTCGAAAAAGAGCTGGCCACGCTGCGGAAGCGGGGATTTTTCCGAATATTGCTCCTGCCTTCCGGGAACGAGGACGACGGCCCCGAACGCATCCTGGATCTGAACGAGGAAACGCCGGAAGAAGCGGCCCGGCTTCCCCGGGAGCGCCTGCTTGCGCTGGTGGATCGGCTGGCGGTGCGGCGCGGCGACGAGGATAACCTGTCGCGCATCTCGGATTCGGCGGAGCAGGCGTTTCGGGAAAGCAGCGGACACTGCGTCGTCCATATCCGCGGGGGAGAAACGCTGCGTTTCAGCGAATTTTTCGAGCGCGACGGGATCCGTTTCGAAGAACCGTCGCCCTTGCTGTTCTCGTTCAACAGTCCGTTGGGCGCCTGCCCCGAATGCCAGGGATTCGGTCGAATCACAGGCCTGGACGAAAACCTCGTCATCCCGGATCCGGGCCTCTCGATCCGGCAGGGCGCCATCGCTCCCTTCCGTACGGAACGATGGAGCGCGCATTTGCGGGACCTGGTCCGGATCGCCGCCGAACGCCGCCTCGACATCGACAGTCCCTGGCGCGAATTGCCGGAGGACGTGCGCGACCTGGTCTGGAACGGAGAAGGCGAGTACATCGGCGTCCGCGGCTTTTTCGCTTTCCTGGAGAGCAAGAAGTACAAGATGCATTACCGGATATTCCATGCCCGGTTTCGGGGCTACATGCCCTGCCCGGAATGCAAGGGCTACCGCGTACGGAAGGAAGCGCAGTACGTGCGCGTCGGGGGGTTGCATATCGGCGAGGTCTGCGAACGGACGACGAAAGACGCCCGCGACTTCTTCAGGAACCTCGCCCTCTCCCATCACGAGGAACAGATCGCCGGACGCATTCTGGAGGAAATTCGCAAGCGGCTAAGCTACCTCGTAGACGTAGGCCTCGACTATCTTTCGCTGGACCGCCTCTCGCAAACGCTTTCCGGCGGCGAAAGCCAGCGCATTCACCTTTCGACCTCGCTCGGCTCCTCGCTGGTCGGTTCGCTTTACGTACTCGACGAGCCCTCCGTCGGGCTGCATCCCCGGGACAACGACCGGCTGATACGCATCCTCGAGAATCTGCGCGACATCGGCAACACCGTGCTGGTGGTGGAACACGAAGCGGCCATGATGGAGCGCGCGGATCAGGTTGTGGATCTTGGCCCCGGCGCAGGGCGACTCGGCGGGGAAGTCGTCTTTCAGGGCAGTTACGACGAACTGCTGCGCGACGAGCGTTCCCTGACCGGAGCCTACCTGAGCGGGCGGAAACAGATTCCCGTGCCCGCAACGCGGCGCCCGGTCCGGGACGACCATGCCTTGTACGTCGAGCATGCCCGGCAGCACAACCTGAAACGCCTGGACGTACGGTTCCCGCTGAATGCGATCGTGTGCGTAACGGGCGTCAGCGGCTCCGGCAAATCCACGCTGGCGCACCAGACGTTGTACAATGGCCTGATGCGCCTGAAAGGCTATCGGGTCGAGGGCCGCGTAGGCGCGCACGACCTGATTCGCGGACATCAGCTCGTGGACCGCGTCGAAATGGTGGATCAGCGCCCTGTCGGGAAATCCCCCCGTTCCAACCCCGCCACCTACACGAAAATTTTCACGCACGTGCGGGAAGCGCTGGCCGGAACGCGCCAAGCCCGCATCCAGGGTTTGAAACCCGGTTATTTTTCGTTCAACGTGCCCGGCGGACGGTGCGAAACCTGCCAGGGCGAAGGCATCGTGAAAGTCGAAATGCAATTTCTTGCGGATTTGTATCTGGAATGCCAGGCCTGCCGGGGAACCCGATACAAAAAGGAAACCCTTGAAATACGGTATCGGGGCAAGCAGGTGGACGAGATGCTCCGAATGACCATCGACGAGGCAAGCGACTTCTTCGCGGACCATGCGCCCATCCAGAGCAAACTTCAGGCGCTGCAAAATATCGGTCTGGGATACTTGACCCTCGGCCAGCCGTCCAACACGCTTTCGGGCGGCGAATCGCAGCGGCTGAAACTGGCTTCCTTCCTTGGCAAACCTTCCCGGGACCGCGTCTTGTACATGCTGGACGAACCCACTACGGGACTGCATTTCGACGACATCCGAAAACTCCTCGACGCCCTGAACGCGCTGGTGGAGGAAGGCCATTCCGTGATCCTCATCGAACACAATGTGGATGTAATCAAGTGCGCGGATTGGGTCATCGACATGGGGCCGGAAGGCGGACGCGGCGGCGGATTCGTGGTGGCGGAAGGGACCCCAGAAACGCTTGCCGCCATGCCGGACAGCCATACCGGACAATTTTTAGCGCCGTTTTTACAGGAGCAGCCCGCATAGGCGCGTTACTTTTTGAGGATATCCTGCGGCTTACCGTGCGTCAGAGGCAGTCAGGCCCTGATCGCGCTGCGTTCTGCGCTCACAGGCTCCATGCAATACGAAACGCATACGATACCCCGGAAACGCATCCGCCCGGCTCCCCCGGTCCGGCGACGGGTAGCCCTTTTTACCGGCGCGTACAACCACATTGCCGACGGCGTGTCGCTCACGCTGAACCGGCTGGTGTCCTATCTTGAATCCCGCGATACGGAGGCGCTGATTTTCGCGCCGACCATTGCAGACCCTCCTGTGGAGCATGCCGGCATTCTCGCCCCCGTTCCGTCGATCCCGGTGCCGCAACGCGCCGAGTACCGTCTTTCGCTGGGCCTCACGCCCAACGCCCGGTCCCTGCTCAGGACATTCCGGCCTCATCTGTTTCACATCGCCACGCCCGACTTGCTGGGCTACCAGGCGCTGCGCTTTGCGGAAAGAGCCGGCGTTCCGGCGGTGGCTTCCTACCACACGCATTTCTCTTCGTACCTCAGATATTACGGTTTAGGCAGGCTGGAAGCCCGATCATGGCAATATCTCCGGCGCTTTTACGGTCGATGTCGGCATGTATACGTGCCGTCGCAATCCATGGCCGATACGCTGCGCTCCGAGGGCATCGACAAGGGAATACGCCTCTGGACGCGCGGCGTCGATACGCATCGCTTTAATCCGGCGCGCCGCGACACGGCCTGGCGGCGCTCTATCGGGGTGCAAGACGACACGCCGATCATCAGTTTTATCGGGCGCGTCGTTCGGGAAAAGGGCGTACGCATCTTTGCAGAGGTCGCGCGCAGCCTGGAAGAACAGGGCGTCTGCCACCAGAGCATGGTTGTGGGAGACGGCCCTGCGCTGGACGATCTGCGCCGTCAGCTTCCCCGCGCCATTTTCACCGGGCGGCTGGAAAACGGAGCGCTGGCCCGCGCCTACGCCTCCTCGGATGTGTTTCTGTTTCCCAGCGATACGGAAACGTTCGGCAACGTTACCCTTGAAGCCATGGCTTCCGGACTCCCTGCGGTGTGCGCCGACGCCACGGGAAGCCGCACCCTCGTGGCGCATGGCGAAACCGGCCTGCTGATTCCTCCCGGAGACATCCGGGCCTTTACGCAAGCCGCGCGCCATCTGATCCGCAGCGAACCCGAACGCCGCCGCATGGGCGCCGCGGCCCGGGAGCGGGCGCGCGCGTACGAATGGAACGCCGTACTGGCCCGCATGGCGCACTATTACGACGAGGCGCTGTATCCAGAGGCGCCCTGGGTCGGGGATGGCTACGCGGGGGACGGCTACGCGGGCGATGTCGAGGCGCCGCCCAGTCAGGCCATTCGGGCGCTCTGAGGCCGTATCCCGTAGCGTCTTGCGCATCCTTTACGTTTCCCATTCCTTTCCTCCAAAGAACCGCCCCCTTGCGAATATCGGGGGCATGCAGCGCGTCGCAACGGATTTGCACCACGCCTTGCTCCAGTGCGACGTACGCATCGAACCGGTCGTCCTGCGCGCCTCGTGGCGCTGGACCCATGTCCGGGCAGGCCTGTTTCTGGGATCGAGCCTGTTCCGGATCGCCGCGGCGGCGCGGCGCGGCAGCGTAGACGCCGTGCTCTTCTCCTCCATGGTGACCGCGTCGCTCGCGCCGCTGTTGCAAGGCACGCTTCGCAAGCACGGGGTCGCCTCGGCCGCCATCGTACACGGACGGGACGCCACCCTGCCTTCGGCCCCGTACCAGTGGCTGGCGCCGCGCATATTCGCTGCCCTGGACGCCGTATTTCCCGTCAGCCGCGCCACGGGAGCGGCCTGTCTCGAACGCGGACTGGCGGCGACGAAGCTGCATGTGGTGCCCAATGGCGTCTCGCCGGACCGCTTCGGGTCGGACTGGCCCCGGGGGGCGGCGCGCGCCATGCTGTTCGAACGATTTGGCGCTCCCGAAAACGTCGCCGGGCGTCGTCCCGAAAATATCTTGCTTCTGTGCAGCGCGGGGCGACAGGTAAAACGAAAAGGGTTCGCCTGGTTCGTCGAACAGGTCCTGCCCCGACTGCCCGAGGACGTGCATTACTGGCTGGCCGGGGAAGGGCCGGAAACCGAACGCATTCTCGCCGCCGCAGACCGGGCCGGCGTCGCGCATCGCGTGCGGCTCCTGGGTCGGCTGACCCATAAGGAACTGGAAGGGATGTACCGCGCCGCCGATCTCTTTGTCATGCCCAATGTGCCCGTTCCGGGGGATATGGAAGGGTTCGGCGTGGTGATGCTGGAAGCAGGATTGTGCGGCCTCCCCACCGTCGGCGCGAATATCGAAGGCATTGCGGACGTCGTCGAGGACGGGCGCAACGGACGACTGGTCCGATCCGGGGACGCGACGGCCTTTTGCGAAGCCATCCTGGCGTATCGCCGCGCACCGGATATGCTCGAAGCGGCCCGCAGCGGCGCCGCAAGCCACGTGCTGGAACGCTTCGGATGGCGCGAAACGGCGGAAAAGTATCTGAACGTCCTGAAAACCTGCGCTTCCCTGCGACGCAAGGCTTCGTGAAACGCCGGTTACGCCGCGCCCGCCTCGCCCGGCGCGGAACCCTGGCGATCTTCCAGCCATTGCAACGTCGCCGGCAAAAAGAAGAGCGCGGCAAGCAGCGTAGCCCCGATGCCCGCCACGGCCAACTCCCCGATCGAGTGCAATCCGGGATGAAAACTGAGCAGCAATCCCGCAAATCCTATCATGGTGGTGAAGGATCCCATGGCGATATGCTCGCCCGTGTACCGAAGCACATGCCGGATGGAGCCGGGCCCTTCCTCCCGGTAGCGATGGATCAGGTGCACGCCCGCGTCGTTCCCGATGCCCAGAATGGCGGGAAGCACGATCATATTATAGAAATTGAGCTGAAGCCCCGCGACTTCCATCGCCAGAAGCATCCATAAGACGCCTACCGCCAGCGGCGCCGTAGCCAGCGCAACCCACCGCGCCGAACGAAAATTGATCCACATGAGCAGGATCACCATCAGCAGGGCGCCCGCCATCATCCAGGGCGCGTCGCGGCGCATCAGCCGGAGCATGTCCGCCGCCACGATGGACGGAGAACCCGCGTAGTACGTACTCCCGTCTTCCGTAACGATCTTGCCCACGTCGTCGGCGAACGCCATGGAGGCCCGCCCGTCGGCAAGCCCCACCGCAGGATAGATCACCACGAAGCCCCCCAGTTCGCCCGTCTTGGACAGGAACCGGTTGCGAATGCTTTCGGGAAGCTGTTCTATCGCAAGCGGCTGCGTGGTGCCCGCGGCCCGCTCCGCGCGCGCAAGGCCTTCGTCCTCGTCGGTTTGCAAGAATGGATCCGCAAACAGCGCGCGGATTTCGGCGATCCGGTCCAGTTTGCGCCGTTGCTCCGCAGCGGCCATGGGAAACCGCTCCTGCAGCGTTTCCACCCGGTCGATGGTGGGCGACAGCGTGTCCGCGCGGGCATGCCGCTCGACCGCCTCCTGCACCGCAGGCGCTTCCGCCGGATCGTCCACGAGCACATAGGCCGGGTTGCGTCCTCTCGACGGATACACCGCGCGGACAAGATTCCGTTTGGCGTCGTACGTTTCGTACACCGGTTCGAGCGCGCCGAAATCGTACTGGAAACCCACCCTCGGAAGCAACGCAAGCGCGGCGATCACCAGCGCCGCGCTGCCGAGCGCCAGGCCCTTCGCGCCCGGGATTCTGCCATGTGCTCGCCGGGGCGCCCGATCCCCGCCCTCCGTCTCGATTCCGGAAAAATCAAGCAGGCGATACCGCTCGCAAAGCACGAGGAGCGCCGGCGTCACAACCGTCATCGCCCCCATGGCGAAAAGAATGCCCGTGCCGGCGATAAAGCCGAATTCGCTGAAGCCCCGAAAATCCGCGGCGGACAATACGTACAGCGCCGCCGCCGTGGTGCAAGCGCCCAGCGCAATCGCCTTCCCCGTACTCAGGAAGGTAATTTCCGCCGCCTCCGCCGGCGCATGGCCCAGGCTGCGCTCTTCCGTGTAGCGGGCGTAAAAATGGATGCCGTAGTCGATCCCGAGGCCGAACAGCACCAGCCCGAGCGTAGACGTCATCAGATTGAGCATCCCGAACGCGAACCAGGCCACGCCCAGCGTCCAGCAAAGGCTCATCAGGAGCGGCGCCCCGATCAGGCAGGCCAGCACCGGAATGCGGACCAACTGCGCCCCCAGGACGCGGCGGGAAAAGCGATGGCCTGCGCGCGCCGTATATCCCTTGTAGAAGAAATATCCCACCACAAGCAACAGGACCGCCGATACCCCCGCGGCGAACGAGCCAAGCACGTCGTCGGAAATCGTTCGCAGTTCCACGAGCTGCCGCAGCAATCGCCCCGCCGGAACCACCTGCATTTCCGGGTGCCAGTTCGCAGGATCAAGCGCGGCGACAAGCGCATCCAGGTCGTCGTACAACGCCTCGATGAATCCGATGTCCGTCTGCGAGCCGCTCGGATAGAACCGGAGCGCCATGATCGTACTGTCCTCGTTGACCGGATAGCGCTTCCCGACAATGTGATCGTACACTTCCTGCAGGTCGCGGGCAGGATCGTACGTCGCCCCGCCCGCGGTTTCGTCCTCTTCGTCGTCCAGATCGAAGAAAAACGGATTGGCTTCGAGCTTCGCCTCGCGAATCTGGTCGCGCAGGTACGATTCCAGGCTGTCCAGTTCGGCCCAGGTCGCGAAATAGAGGGCGTTTTCCTCCAGGAACGCCGTATCCTTCTCGAAATCCACCCGGTTCAGGTAGGGTTCGGCCCCCGGCGTCGGCGCCAGCGCCAGCGCCCGGGGAATCAGCGCTTCGGCAAAGGCCTTGTTGGCCTCGAACGACGGACTTACGATCGCCACGTCTACGGTGGCCTCGCTCCCCACGGTTTCGCGGAGCGCTTCCAGCGCCTGTACGCTCGGATACGCGCTCGGAACCAGGTTGGAAAAATCCGTATCGATGCGAAGTTGCCGGGCAAACCAGAAGCCCGCCGCGGAAAGGACAAGCGCAAGCAGCGCCACGGCCCAGGCCTGCCGAACCGCCAACCGGATAAAGACGCGCAACGCGCCGGAGAAACGACTCATGGCGAACCCGCAAGCATGATGTTGTCGAAATCGACTTCCGCTACAGACCCCGTATTATCCGAATCGCTCCAGAGCGTAATGGTCATGGGGGCGTTCGGCGGCTCCGAGCCGAATATCTTCCGATAATCCTCCGCCACATTGCGCGCGACCTGTACCCACTCGCCTGTTTCGTCCAGGCCGCTGGAAACCACCACAATCTTTACGTTGCCAGTGGAAACCACGGATTCCGGGGGCAGCCCCGTGCTGTATACGTATTTTATGCTGCGCGGACGTCCCAGCCAGTCTGTTTTCGCAAAGGACACATAGACCGCCGCGCCGGAATCGTTGACCCGATCCTCGCGGGCGCCTTCGGGCAAGCGATGGGCCCGCCACATCCATTGCAGGCGGGGCAACGACGACAAGTCCCAATCGAACGCCTCGCCCGGCAAGGAAATGCGCCGCGCCGACCCCGACGTGTAGGCGCGAAGAAAACGATTGCCGTCTTCCTGCATCACAACAAACCTTCCCGAAGCGTTCATAAGCCGATCCGGCGCCTCGAAACGGCGTTTCGACCGGGAAAAGAAGCGCCATGCAGCAGGCAAACGGCCCTCGACCTCCGCTTCGAAGTTCTCCAGCACGAAGGTGGTGTCGGGCGGCGCTGCGCAGGACGGCGGCGCGCCGAAGATCAGCAACAGCCCAACGACGGAAAAAAGCAAATTCATACCGGGCATAACAGATTACTCGTTGAGATTCGTACGGAATACCCGACCGGCTTGTTCGATTTCGGGGAGCGCATGGCGCCGTCGGCTATGAGATAACTGCGAAGCAAGCGGGTTGCGCAGCGCTGGGCGAACACAGCGGCGGGCGTCCGAAGCAGGCTGCAAGCATGATATCGCTGGTTTTAAAGCAAAAAGTGTTCCGTTTTTGTTTATTTTTAATGAATTACAAATTAATTCGGTGTTTGCCGGGATGGCGCGTCCCGGGATGTTTCCTTTTCCGCCCGATCTGGCTCGCCGGATTGCCCGGCCCATTCCGCAAGCAAGGCGTCGTCCGGCGCCGAGGTCAGGGATTGCCCGCGGCGACGCTCCCACCAGGCGCTCGAAACGAAGAACAACAGGCTGAGCAAGCGATCCACGGCGCTACGGACAAGAAGCATGCCAACCACCGAGGCCGCCGGCGCGTCAAGGTACGGCGCAATGCTTGCGCCCGCGCTGGCGAATACCAGGTCGCTTGAGGGCACGAACGGCATTCTGTTGATTACGACCAGGACCACGAGCAGTATAGCCCATGTCTCGAACGGAACATCCGGAAGCACCACCCGCCAGGCCGCGACCAGCAGCGCGTACCCCACCAGAAAACGGGACACGTGCGCAGCCAGCAGGATAGCCAGCGTACGACGGGAAAGCAGGAAAATCTCGTGCCGAAAGCGGTATGCAAGCACGCCGACGAACACAGAAACCAGGACGCCAAGGCCTGCGTACAGCGGACCAGGCAATTCGACGATCTGATCGAGCGCGAATTGACCGGAAACGACCAGGCCCGCTATAAGGAGCAAAGCGGAAATCAGCGAAGAAGCCGAGGTAACGATCAGGTTATCCTTGATGACGCCCATGACGGCCTTGCGCGTACGCTGCACGCGGTCCTTCGCCCACATAAACAGGTACACCTCCCCGGAATAGCCTATTACGTCCATGTTCAGCACCCGTTTGCGAATCATCACGGCGATGCATTGCCAGGGACGCAGCGACCAGAACCGCCCGTAAATCATGGCCTCCGTAACCGGAAGCAGAAAATACATGGCGAGCAGCAACACATAAAACGCCGGTTCGGACGGGAGCGACCGCAGCAAACGATCCCACCCGATTTTCCCGATCTGATAGATGAGCACGGCGATGATCGCCACGAAAAAAAGACCGCGCAGCGTGCCCGCCAGCCGTTTGCCGGCGTCCGTACCGGCGAAGGTCCGCAGGCGCTCGAAAAAACGTTTCGCAACAGGAACAAGAGGCATGGCTACCGGCCCGTCAGGCTGTCGAGCGTACGGGCAAACGCGCGCGTGGTCGTTCGCGCATCGTGCCGCATGATTTCTTCCGGTTTCGGATCGAACGGGACCGGAAGCGGACGCCCGGCTTCGCGGGCGCGGAGGCAATCCGTCAAAAGGCGCGCCGCCGCGACCGTATCCTCTATTTGCACCCCGGCGCCCGTACGGCGAAGCAGTTCCTCCACTTCCAGATTCGTCGAGAGCGAGAGGATGGGGCGCCCCGCCGCAAGATATTCGAAAATCTTTGCGGGAATGACGTGCCGGGGATGCACATCGGCGATTACAAGCAACAGATCGAACCGGCGAAGCGTGGAAAGCGCCTGTTCGAGCGGAACAATGTCCTCGCATGCGAACTGCCCCTCAAGTCCATAGGCGCGCGCTTGCGCAGCGTCGGTCGAGGAAAGCGGCCCGAAAGAATGTATGCGAATGCGCTCGAGGAGCGCGGGGCGCCGTTTCCGAAGCTCGACCAGCGCGTCGATCATGGGCGCGGCAGGCGATATGGCGCGAAAACGCCCGAAAAAACCGATCCGCAACAGGGACGAGGGCCCCGAAGAAACATCCTCCCCGTCGAAACGGCCCTCCACCGAAATGGGGTCGTTGAAAACATCCGGGTCGAAACTGTTGCCGACGACGACGCTCCTCGGCGCGAGTTCCGCATAATGTTCCCGGTATGCATCGGCCATGCGACGGGTTTGAAACATGAGCGCGTCCGCTCCAGTCACTACGCGGCGTTCCGCCCGCTCGTCGATCCGCTGCACCCAGGGCCATTTTTGCCGGACAGGCGCCTCGGACAACGTCCAGGGGTCGCGAAAATCCGCAATGTACGGGACGCCGAGCCGCTTGCTCAAGCGCCGCCCCGCCATCAGCGCGGACCAGGGATTGCCGGTAGCCCAAACGACGTGCGGATCGACCTCGGCCGCCTGCCGCAGCATTGTCCTGAATTTTGCGGCGAATAGCGGAAGCCAGCTATCTATGGGAAACTGCCGATCCAGCGCGGCGATCCATGGAGCCGGCGCCCCCCGTGGAGGCCTGCCTCCCATTCCCGGCGGCGCGCCCAGATGGCTCTCGGACCGAAACGTGCGATCTATGGGCGACGCAATGTTGAGGACGCGAACATCCTTCAATAAACGCGCTTCCTTGTCGGTGAGACTCCCTCCCGGAAAGGGGATGGTCATCACGGTGGGTTCCCAGCCGAATTCGCGCAGATGAATGGCGAACCGGAACGGGCGCATGGACCCCACGCGGCGGCGAGGCAGGAAGTACGGCGCCAGCAGAAGAACTCTTTTGGAAGACGAAGGCACAGACCGTAGGAATCAGAGAGTACGCCGGGCGACCAAATCCGTACGACGCGCGGGAAAAAACAGGCATTTGGGGGAATTGGTTCCGCATGGCAAGGACAGGGACGCCAAGCGACGCGATTTCGATTGTCGTCGGCGATTCATTATATTACGGGTTTGTTGCAAACCAACGCTGCGGGCGAACCCAACCTCATGCGCGCCCGCCTTAAACGGCCTTTCAGAATGAATACGTACGAGAAAATAAACATAGGCGACTCCTTTTCAACCACGCGCTTTTTGTCCGTGGAGGACGTGCAAACGTTCGCCGACCTTACCGGGGACGACAATCCAATCCATGTGAGCCCCGAATACGCCGCCACGACGCAGTTCGAAAAACCGATCGTGCACGGCATCCTGCTGCTGGGGATTATTTCCAAGGTGCTGGGCCGGGATTTTCCGGGCCACGGTTGCATTGCCGCTTCCATTTCCTGCCGTTTCCTGCGCCCCGTCCCCGTGGGATCGGAAATCACGGTAGAAATCAAGATCAGCGAAAAGATCGAAAAACGGAAACACGTCAAGAGCCGGGTATACGTCTACTACGAAGGACGGCTCGCCGTGGGCGGCGAGGCCACCATCGTTCCCCCTTCGGACAACGGCGCAGACAAAAACGGCGCGGCGAGCGAGGCGGACCAGCAGTCGGCGGCCCATTCGTAAAAATCCGGTAATTATTTGTTAAATAAAGATTTATACAAAATATTCGTATAGATGCATCCAAAAGTTTCACGTGAAACATTGGGGTTTTCGCAAACGCTTGTTAGCTGCCCGTAGTAACTGCCGTCGGCTCCTCCACCTGCCCCCTTTCCACAAAAAGCGCCTGGTGCCGGTCCTCTTCGAACGGAATCAACCCCTCGAAAGGACGACGGTCCGTGGCGGAAATGATTGTTTGTCCGATCAAGTCAGACTGAAGCAAGTCGAGAAACGCTTCGGTGCGGGACGCATCCAGATGCTCGAATACGTCGTCGAGAAGCAAAATCGGGCGTTCGCCGACGCTTTCCTGCAAAAAAGCGTACATGGCCAGTTTCAGGGCCATGCCGAACGTACGGTGCTGACCCTGCGAGGCATACCGGCGAACCAGCATATCGTCCAGCCGAAACGCCAGGTCGTCGAGGTGCGGCCCGGCGAGCGTGGTTCCCCGACGACATTCGTCCTCGAAAACAGCGGTCAGTTTGTCCCGGTAGACGGACTGAATGGATTCGAGCGTCGCCGAGGGGGGAAGACGGAGATTGGCCTGGTATTCCATGGTGGGTTTTTCCGCAACGGACTCGATGGATCGATAGGCGCGATCAAGGTATTCTGCGAAGGCCTCTGTAAAACCTTGTCGCGTTTCCGCAATCTGGCTCCCGAACAAGACGAGTTGTTCGTTCCAGGAAGACAGGATCGCCGCGTCCTCAACCGATCCGCTCCCTTTCGTCT
Source organism: Rhodothermales bacterium (assembly GCA_022825385.1). Classification (GTDB taxonomy): domain Bacteria; phylum Bacteroidota; class Rhodothermia; order Rhodothermales; family VXPQ01; genus VXPQ01. Next base: position 89,595 of record JAJDWX010000006.1, on the reverse strand, counting down.
CGGCAAGGTAGCGGTTGCGCTGTTTCAGCGCCCGACGAAACCTGAGCAACGCGTCGAGATACAACGGAGCGCGCTGGGACAGAAGATTGTCCATGAAACGGCGCCGATGCTCGGGCCCTCCAGAAGTCAACACATAGTCCTGCGGAGCGCACGAAACCACCGGCAATTGCCCGACTATGGAGGATACTCTCTCCTGCGGAACCCCATTGACGAACATGCGCTTCCCTCCGCCCGGAACATACGCCATGCGTACCCGGCGATCCCGGTCGCCATCGCTCGCGAAAGAACCCTCCACCTCGGCGTGCTTCGCGCCGCGCCGTACGATATACCGATCCCCCGATGCGACGAAGCCTTTCGACAGGCAAGCGTAATGAATAGCATCCAGTATATTCGTCTTGCCCGCCCCGTTGGGCCCGTACAGCAGATTCACCGATGGAGCAAACGTGCACTCGGTGCGCTCGTGTACGCGAAAATCCGTAAGACGAATCGACTTGAGATACATGGCCTGTCAGGATATGGCTGGATATGTACGACAACGACGGCTATTTCGTTCGGAATCGTTTGCCCCCTCCAGCGCAAGAGCACGGGATACGCTCGTCAAGTCCACGAAGCGCAGCGTATCCCCTGTTCGCCTGAACTCGACTTCCATCTCGCCTGACGCCGCCGAACCCTATGCCGCAAGCCGACCCGCCCCCTCTTTTTTCAGCGCTCCAGCAGCTGGCTACGGAGCAACGCAACCCGAGGTCCCGAAACATCGACCTGGCGCCTGTCCGGGAAATCCTGGAAATCATCCATGCCGAGGACCGCACGGTGCCTGACGCAGTGCGCGCCGAGATTCCGTATATCGCGGAGGCGGTGGAATTGATTGTGGATGCGTTCCGGCAAGGCGGACGCCTGTTTTACGTGGGCGCGGGGACAAGCGGTCGCCTTGGCGTCGTGGACGCGTCGGAGTGCCCGCCTACGTTCGGAAGCGATCCCGACATGGTGCAGAGCATTATCGCAGGAGGGCCTGCCGCAGTTTTTCGTTCGCAGGAAGGCGCGGAGGACCTGGAATCCAATGGCGCGCAGGCCTTGAACGAGGCAGGCGTGCGCGCCTCGGACGTGGTATGCGGAATCGCGGCAAGCAGGCGGACGCCTTTTGTGGTGGGGGCCGTCCGGCGCGCCCGCGCTATCGGATGCAAAACGCTTTATGTGACCTGCAACCCCCGGGCGGACTTCGATCTGGAGGTGGACGTGGCGATTTGCCCGGTGGTGGGCCCTGAAGTCATCATGGGTTCGACCCGCATGAAATCCGGCACCGCGCAAAAACTGGTGCTCAATATGCTTACTACGGCCTCCATGATTCGCCTGGGCAAGGTGTACGAGAATATGATGGTGGATTTGCAGATGACGAACGCAAAGCTGGTCGAACGGTCGAAACGCACCGTGATGACCGTGACGGGGGCGTCCTACGCGGAAGCCGCGGAATTACTGGACCGCGCAGGAGGACACGTTAAGACGGCGCTGGTGATGCATCTTGCCGGGCTGGGTGCGGAAGAGGCAAGACGGCGGCTCCAGCAAGCCGGGGGGTTCGTGCGGGCGGCGATTGGGGGCGCGGGGTGATGTTTCACGTGAAACGTTGGATTTTAAATCTTTATTTTACAATATTTTATAATTAAGTTTTTTGCTTTGATTAAAAATTTTAAGTCGGAATTTTTCGGACTTAAATAATTAAGGTTACTGTGATTTGCTGTGCCGGACGGCAGACTTGCGCCGTACAGTTCGCTCCCTTTTGCAAAGGAGTACAGCGCGTTCTCGCGCCGTACATATTGAAAATCCGTGTCGCAGTACGATAAAAGGCGCGAGATGGGGCCTGCGCAGAACCGCTCCCGCCTACGACCCGGCCGCTTCCGCCTCCATCGCTTCGAGCGTCGGGAGGAGCGTGTTCTTCACCCATCCGAATTCAGGATTTATCTCAAGCGCTCGCTCGAACGCGGTCCGGGCTTCTTCCAGATTGTCCCGATCCATAAAAACAATCCCGATGCGCGCATACGTATCGTCGCGCCCCCAGGACGGCAAGACAGGGTCCTCCACCACTTCTTCCTCGAAGAGACGGGCTGCTCTGTACAACCCTTCCAGCCCGCGATCTTTATTGCCGCCCACGATGCGCGGAAGATTATAGTCCGTAATGGCTCGCAGCAGCACAACCCTTGGATTATCGGGTTCGAGTTCCCGCGCCCTGGACATGGCCCGGTTGAACTTGCGGCTGAGTGCAACGGCCCGCAACGGTCTCGCTTCCATCTTCTGCCCATACGCCGCCGAAAGCAACAGCCATCCTTCGGCAAAAGATTCATCCTGGAGCGTCGTCGTTTCAAGATGGTCAATGGCGTAGTTGACGTGCTCCATAATGACGCGTTTCTGATTCGAATCCTCCATGCCCGTCAGGATATTGACCAATGCCGTAGACGCCATCGCGGCATAGTAGCGGGCGAATATGGACAGGCTGTCGTCCGTGAAGGCTTGTTCAAAAAGCGTTCGCGCCGCAAGCAATTGATCCTGATCGGCGTAATTGGCGCCTTCTGCCAAGAGCGCCTTGCCTTCGAGCAGCGCTTCCCTGGCCGATTGCGCCTGAACGGGCGCAGCGCACAGGAGAAACGCCAACAATGCAATAATGGAGACCGGGTTTCGCATGATCGCTTTGCATCAGGGAAAATGGGGGTTGGAAATATAACCCGTCCGCGCCACAGGATGTTGCATCTGGCCGTCGCCGCTTCGCTCAGTCGGCGGCGTTTCGTTCGAAAGGTTTGTACTCCAGCAAGGCGGATCGTCCGAAGACGTCCACGATGGTCACCGACATTTCAACGCCGAATGCGTCTGTGAGCCTCATCGGCTTACCCAGCCGGAAGGAAACCGGCTGCCGCCGCCCCTGCGCAATGGCGATGTTGTCTGCGTACAGATAGAGCCGGTCGGCGGCGTCGCGCTTCGGGTTCAACCTTCCGCGCAGTCCGGGAATATGCCCGGTATCTTGCGGAAAAAGGACTGCGCCCCCAGTCGGGAGCGGAGCCAACTCCAGTAGCAGGTCGCCCTCGCGCGGCGTCCACTCCCGCATCAGCCCGGCAGCATATCCGGGCGCCGCCGCATAGACCGTCATAGGGAGATGCGTAGCGTACAGATCGAACGCTGCTTCCCCGGATTCGTCGGTCGTCGCCCGCTGCCAGGTCTTGTTTGGAAACAAGGCAAGGACATCGACGCCTGCCAAAGGCTCGCCCTCCGAATGCACCGTGACCGTAGCGTTCGACGGCGTGAGTTCGAGCCGGGCGGCCGGAATGGACAAAACAAGATTCGCCTGGTCCATGACGCTGTACTCCGGCTGAATGCCCGCGGTCTCGCGCGTCTCCTGCAGAATGATCGAGACGCCGTCCCCCCGGCGTTCCATCAGGTACCGACGATGTCCGGACCCGGGCGTTTCGCCAACAGGGATTCGTCCAAATACGGAAGCGAGCACTTCGTTGCGCGTGGCCTGGCTGGAATCCATGCTCTCTATGGTCATCCCGTTGGGAAGTTGGCCCGGGGAATCGATTTCCAGCCGATCCTTGAACATCGACAATCTGATCCGCTTTGATGCCATCGAATAGTCGCGGTGCACCACTGCATTGACCACTGCTTCAAACACCGCGGCCTTGCTGTACTGGGGCGTCTCTTCTCGCAAAGGCGTCTTGCGCGCGGCAACGTGCATGTTGCGGACGACGAATTTCACCGCGTCGGCGATCTGGACGAGAAGCGGACCGGCGATTTCCTGCGCATCCAACTGGCCGGAGGCGCGATCCTTGCCCCTGTAGCAGGTCGCTGCGATCATGGCTTGGGGTAACCATTCCTGAGGCCGGTCGGTACAGAGCAGTATGCCGGCGACCGTGGCGCGGTCCACCTCGGCCTCATCGGTCGCCAGAAGGCGAAGGTTCTTCAGCGCCCGCTCAGGATCGGCCGATCCCGCAACGCTGAGCAGGGGTTCCCACAAGCGCTCGTTTAGCGTCTCGAAGCCAGTCTGCGGAACGATCTGCCTGTCGAACCAGAGATATCGGCTTTGGGCGCGTCTCTGCGTCAATCTCAAACGTTCGTCGCCACTCAAGCGGCGTTTCGTCGCGCCAGTCGCCCGGCGAGGTCGCCCGGATTCTCCCAGAATCCAGCGGGGTTTCAGGTTCAGGTGGAACCGCGTACTGGCCTCCCGGGCGATGGCGGAAACGGCTTCTTCGGGCGAATCGGTGATCGTCCATCGCTCGGCGTCCTCCGGGCTGATCGTGCCTTCCCGAACCATGGTGCCGGAAACGAAGTCGATCATCTCCGACCAGTATTCGGACCCCATCACGACAACCGGCAAATCCAGAATTTTGCCCGTCTGCACCAGCGTAAGCGTCTCGAATATCTCGTCCATCGTGCCGAAACCGCCCGGCATCACCACGAACGCATAGGAGTATTTGACCAACATCACCTTGCGCACGAAAAAGTGGTCGAATTCCACCCATTCGTCCAGATACGGGTTGGGTTCCTGCTCGCAAGGAAGTTCGATGTTGCAGCCGATGCTGCGCCCGCCTGCCTCCCGGGCCCCGCGATTGGCGGCCTCCATGACGCCGGGGCCTCCTCCGGTCATCACGGTGAAGCCTGCGTTGGCCAGTTTGCCGCCTACTTCGCGGGCCAACTGGTAATAGACGTGATCTTCGGGAAAACGCGCCGAGCCAAAAACCGTCACGCAAGGCCCCACGAAATGCAGCCTGCGAAATCCCTTGAGAAATTCGGCAAAGATGCGCCCGGCCCGGATCAGTTCAGCCGCCCGCTTGCCCGGTCCGCTTAGAAAAAAGCGCTCCTCCAGCGTCCTTTTTTCGTCGCGGGGCGATTTGCGGGGAATGTTCATCGTTGGCAACGCATGCTATGCCTACCGTATGGCGATCTCCCTGCACGACGCTGGCGGGCGGCGCGCGAGGCCATCCGGAGATTCGATGCGAGGCGGACACAAACGCAACACGCCGTCAATCACGGTTCCGTGAATAGCGGCATGATCCCATATTTCCGCTTCCTGTTCCCATAACGCTGCATCTTCCGCCCACATTTCGGCGGCGCGTTCCCGGGCAGCCATGATTTCTCGCCACTTGTCCGGCGTTTCGATCTGCGCCATATAATACGCCTTGTCCGCCGCGCTTCGGACCTCGGCGGCGCGCCGCAACGCTTCCTCCGCCTCCATGCGCGCTTGCGACGCCAGGGCGCGATATTCCGCCGCATGGCGAGAATCCTTACGAAGGACCCGCGCCAACCGAACAAAAGAAGGCGCGCGCTGCGCCCGCAGCTTTTTCCTTTCCGCTTCTTCCCGCGGGTCGTGGTCGTTTACGGGCCCGACCGGCGCGCCTTCCCATGTTTGTCCCTGCGCTACGAAGGGCAGCATGGCAATCAGAATCGCCAGAACGAGCATGCGGGCAGCTAATCGTTTCATGGGTTGGCGTCTTTTGCGAGAAAAAGATTTCGTGAAATTAAGGATACTGTGGACATCCTCAAGCGTTCCGGGCGGGCATGGCGTCCATTCGAAGGCGCCGAATATAGTCCGCCAAAAGCGGTATCGCAAAAGCGTATCGACCATATCCGCTCTTGAAAACCAGTCCGTAATCGCCGAGCGTCGCCAGCATCTGATGGACATGGCTGCTGGCGAAAGGCTTACTCAGGATAATCCGGGATTTTTCGACCACGTCCTGGACAGAAAAATCCTCATCGCTGTCATCGAGCGACGCCATGACGAACATCAGTTCCCGCTGTCGATCCGTTAACCGTCCCCATCTTCCGGCGAAAAAATTCGCGTCCAGCTTTTGCATAATCCCCGAAACAGGGGCCACAGCGTCTTCGCCGCCATCCATGCGCTGGATAAACGCATCGTATACTTCCTTGCAAATAAACTGGATGAAATAGGGATACCCGCCAGACATTTTCACAATCGTATCCACGGTGGCGTCGCTCAGCCGCACGGCGCCTTGCGCATTCGCAAGGGGTCGCTGGATTGCTTCGCGGCTATCGTCCTCCGAAAGACGATCCAGAAAAACCACGCGAAACATGCGCTCCGAAAATGTCCGCGACGCCACGAGCGACGGAAAAAGCATCGGCAATCCCGTCAATACGAGCATCAGGGGGATCCCTTTCCTTTGAACCGACTGGAACGCATCCAGAAGGAGCGAGAGCGGGTACTGCTCCTTGTCCGCATGATCCGCGAGATTCTGGGCTTCGTCATAGGCGAAGACAATCCCGCGCGCTTCCGTGGGGGCCAGCGCACGCCACGCCATTTCCAGCGCCGCCTTGATCTTGTCGAGGGCAAGCCCGGGCGTTTGCCGATACACATCCGTCAGGGCTTGATAATCAAGGCTGCGCTCCACGGTTTCCGTGCACGATCCGAATCCCAACGGTCGAGGCTGCTCCACGGGCGCGGACACGGAAGATGTTACAATCGACAGGTCGGCGCATAGCCGCATAGCAAGATGCTCTTCCCGCAGGCTGACGACCTCGCTCAAATCAGACCCGACCCATAGCCAGCCGCGCTCTATCGCCAACGGCTTTAGCGTCTCAAGCAGAACCGTTTTGCCAACCCCGCGCAAACCAGTGAGCGCCATATTTTCAAGAATCACCTCCTGCGCAAGAAGCCGGTCAAATACCTGTTTCTCCGCTTCGCGGCCCGCAAGATACGGGGGCAAATGTCCTGCTCCAGGCCGGAAAGGATTGGAGAAACTTCTCGAACGCAGGTTCATGACGCTAACATATTTTTAGTATCGTCAAGTTCAGTAATTAAATTTAGCAATAAATATAACTTTATACAAATGAATAAATCTGCGCAATCTTGCAAGCATGGCGTCGTTCGCCCCCTCACCCCCGAAACAGCATCTCGTTCAGCCGGGCCTGCCATTCCTCCTCGTCGACAATCTCGAAACGCATCACCTTGCTCCGCATTGCAGGCACAAAACGGGTCCAATCCGCCTTGCGGGCATGCTCGCTGCAAATATCGAAGATGGACCGCTTGTATTCGGTGTCTTCCGACCCCTTCAGGTGAACGCCTTTGGTTTCAACCACGAAAACCTGGTGAAAATCATCGTCCGCTTCGGATTCGTCGTCCTGCAACGTCACAATGAAGTCGGCGTATATCCGACGCGGCTTCCATCCCTGCACATAGTAATCCTTGCGAGAACGGTTGCGATACCAAAAGAAGAGACGCGCTTGTTGGTCCAGATAGGTTGCCACCTTGTTCTCGAACTGGTTGAGATCGTTCTCCGTGGTGATATCGAAGAGGTTGCGCTGGAAAGGGCTGCCGTCCTCCCGGTTCGCCTGCCTCGCTTGCGGAACCTCGATTTTTTGGGGCAGGCGATTGAAATCGAGATCCTCTGTAACGACCAGAAAGCGCATCTCGCCTGAAGCCAGAAGACCGCGGAAGACTTCTCGCGACAGGCGGTCGCGCTCCATTTCGATCTGTCGTCGCAAGGCCTGAAGGATAAAAACATGGTTGGCCGCCACGCGCTCGGACGAATAACGCGCAAGCAGCGCCCCGAAGGTACGGCGAGCCAAGTCGCGCCCCCGCCACGGATTGGGCACCAAGTCCAGCAGATGGCTTGCGGCGAAGAAGTAATCCACCGGATCGGCATCGCGGATTGAACCAGACCCATTCGTTGCTTCAACATCGGAAACGTCGAATCCCGGAATGCCTGGGTCGTCCGTCAGGTTTGCCCGCAACGCCACGTCTTCTTGATTTCCCTTGCCCACGTTCAGATCGTCCAATGGACTCACGTCGATATCGTCCCAAGGGACCCTTGAGAGAATATCCGCCTCGTAATGAACCAGACGCCAACCATCCGCGCCCCGAATCATAAAGGCGGGGAGCACCAGATCGCGGGCGGCTTTCCGGTAAGCATCCCGCTGCCGAGTCACCAGTTTCTCCGCTGTTCCGGGTACGCTTTCGCCGGAAATTACTCTTCCTTCAAGGCCCTGTAATCCCTCCAGTCCGAATCCTTTCTTAACCTCTTTCAACAACTCGTTTCCACGACGACTGAAGCAGAAGACATAGCTCTCGTCGAGCCAGGCCACCTTGGTTTTCCGGGCATACGGCTGTCGCAAAATACGTCCGACCAACTGCGTAATCCCCGTCCTCGACATCGGGTTGGCAAGGATTGCGAGCACGTAGGCGAACGGGCAATCCCAGCCCTCTTGCAGCGCCTGTTTGGTAATGATGAAGCGAATCGGACAATCGCGCGACATGAGGCCGCCAATGTCATCCACCTCCTTGAGATCGTCCTTCGCGCTGGTCTTGACAGCAATGTGCTCCGCGCTGACGCCAGGATGCTGAAGCAGGTATTCTCGCACATCGTCGGTATGAACGTATCCAGACGTTCGCTGCGCTCTGCCGGTCCTTTCGACCTGAATTACGCAGATGGGCCGAATGTATATCCCGGTCTCCGCTTCGTGCCGCTGCGCTTCCGCTTCCAGACGCTCGCGGTGCTCAACCGACGCAAGTAACGTATCCCGCCAATCGCCGCTTGCCTTGTTAAGAATGTGCAGGTCCAGCTTGATCATCTCTTCGGCGTTCAACTCCTGGCCCCGAATCTCGACGAGCACATTGGCCCCCTCTGCGGGCGTGGCCGAAAGCTCCACGATCATGCACGGATTGAAGCCTTCGAGCGTGGCTTTCGCGTTGGCGCTGTACGCCTTGTGCCCCTCGTCGAGAATGATCAGGGGCCGGAGCAGCCGCACGGTGTTGCCAAGCGAGGTTTTGATGCAGCGGTCTCCGAAGCCTGTCGTTTGCGTGAAGGTATCGAGATTGGGATATTCCTCCAGCATTTTGGCGTGCGCCGGGGCATCGTCGTCTGGAGGAAAAAACCGGTCGAAGCCCCCGCTGTCGCGAAACATCCGCAGCGTATCTTTCGTCTGCCGGTTGGCCGACGGGAGCATGAGCAAAAGAATGCAAAGATTCTCGGCGACGTCGCGCGGGCCAAAAGCCGTGGTTTTCTCAAGAATAAAGGTGCGCTGACCTGACGCCAGATCAATCTGCTGGCGATACGGGTGGTCGCGGTCCTTCAGCGCCTTGAGCGTCTGATTGTATATCTGCGTCGTGGGCACGATCCACAAAACAAGCCCGCGCGGGCCCTGCCGAAAATGTCCGTTGACAAGGTCAATCACCTTCGTTGCGAGCAACGTCTTGCCGCCGCCGGTTGGAATCTTGAGACAGAAGGCGGGCAAATGGTCGCCGAGTCCGTTGCGACGCGGAATACAGGTCCTTCCGGGCGCGGTCTTGTTCCATGCCCGTTGAACCCAGTCGAAACCCCAATCGGGGTTCTGGCTTCGGGCATCCCCGTCCTCCTTCCTCCACTTTGCGAGTTCCACAAGGAAATTGCGCACTGTTTCCAGCGTTCGTTCCTGGTATTCCTTCAGGATCATGGCGCCAACCTGTCAAGCGATTGGTATATCTGAAAGGGCAACTGCTGGAAATCGATCCGGTATTCGTAAAGCAAATCTGGATCCAGGTACTTGGCGGGCGCAAAGACGAGCCGCTTGCGTTCGCCGCTGGGCAAGGCCTCGGCGACAGAAAGGGTTAGCGCGAGATTTTTGAGCTTTTCGACATCCGGTTCATAGAGGAGAAAAACATCGTGCGACGCGGAACGACCAATAAAACCGGTCTCCCGGTTACTCGCGGCCGGGTCGAACTCATGACCGGTCGCAGTGAAAAAGATGTAGCCCGCCAATTTATCCCAGGATGGCAGGTGGGAGCCGTCGAGAAGGGACTCCTGGCGCATGGGATGCCCGAGCTCGAAATAGCTGAACGTATCGCCAAGGCCGTTCTTGAGGGACTCTTCCTTGGCGGTGGGAACGCCACGGATGACGCGCCGGACGCGCTCGGCGGTGATCGTGTCTGCGTAGTCCTCGCACTCGACGAGAATGAAACGCCGGTTGCCGCCATCTTCGCGGTTCTGAGCAAGGACGGCGTGGGCCGTGGCGCCGGAGCCAGCGAAGGAATCAAGTATGATGGAGTCGGGGTCGGTGGACAGGAGAATAATCTTCCGTAACAGATCGCTCGGCTTGGGCGTCGCAAATACACTCTTCTTGCCAAATATCTCGTTCAACTCCTTCGTGGCGCTCGTCGCGGTACCGACGTCATGCCAGATCGTGGCGACGGAACGCCCCTTTGCCCGCGCTGCATCCAGAAATCGCTTGTAATAGGGCTTTGCTCGCCCTGTCCTGCCAAACACAATGCGCCTGTCCTGCAACGCTTGTTCGTACTTCACCTCCGAAAAACGCCAACAACGACCTGGCGGCGGATAATACGCCTGCCCTGTCATTGGATTCACGATGGCATAGGTCAGATTGGGGCGCACATTCGGAGCATCCATCGGATCCATAGTCCAGGGACCGCGCGGATCATCGTCAGGATTGGAAAAATCGTCCTCGTTTACAGGCAATGTCCGGAATTCAAACCGATCACGACCTTTCGCATACCACAGAATATGATTGTGCCCCAATGATACGCCGATATCGTTCTGCTTGCTCTTGCGGTGATGCCAGACGATATTCGCCACAAAATTCTCCTCCCCGAACACATCGTCCATGAGACAGCGCAGATGGTGCACCTCGTTGTCGTCGATGGACACGAAAATCGCGCCGTCCTCCGAAAGGAGTTCGCGCAGCAGCTTCAGGCGCGGCAGCATCATGCAGCACCACTTGTCGTGGCGGGTCAGATCGTCGCGGTCCACCACCTCGCCCAACCAGTTCTGCATCAGCGGCGAATTCACGTTGTCGTTGTACGCCCACCCCTCGTTGCCCGTATTGTAGGGCGGATCGATGTAGACGCACTTCACCTTGCCGTGATAGGTCGGCAACAGAGACTTGAGCGCGGCCAGGTTGTCGCCGTGAATTATGAGGTTACCGTGCAGGCTCGCTTTCTCGCTCAGCCCCTTCTCGCGCACCGGAAGCAGCTCGTGGAAGGGCACGGCCAGATGATGGTTCTCGACGAAAACCTTGCCCTTGAAATGGAGTCGCGGCAAAGGATCCCTCCTCTAAATCTATTGTCAACGTGTTCCGACGCTTTGCCCACGGGCGCCACAGAATGCCTGTAAAACTTGTCCTCTAAATTAAGTCCTGCGCCATCGACACGCAACCCGTTTTGCGACGATTCCGGCGCCTGGCGAAAGATTAAAATCGCCGCTTCCCGGCGCCAAACACCGCCTCGCTGTAATTTTTAGCCCCATAAAGTTAAGGGAATAAATTTAGTAATAAATATAATATTTTATAAAAAACTAAATCTGTGTAGCAACTCCTCGTTTCCGCGCATACGAAGCATCGCAGGCGACGACAAAGCCCTTTCCCCCGCCCTTGCGCGAACATCCCGGCCCGTTTTTCGTTTTTCGACGCGTCCGGCGCGCCACATGTGCGACGGCGCAACAACCGCTCGCGTCTTTTCCGCTCAAAACCCGTCCCGTTTCCGTGGCTCTTGCTTCGATCCGCAGGCAACTGGCCTCCACGGACGTTTTCCGCGAGGCGTCCGCATGGTGCGAACGAATAGACCCCGAAGCCCCCTCCACGCTTCAAATAAAAGGGTTGGCCGGATCTGTTTCGTCCTTCCTGCTGGGTCGGCTCCACGAAACGGCCAAGGCGTCGAACGCGCTCTGCGTCTACATTGCGCCAAACGAAGAAATAGCCGCCTGGGCGCTCGGCGACATTGCCCAACTGATCGAGGAAGAAGGGGGCGCCTTGCAACTTCCGGCCACGAAACGCAAACCCTACGACGCCGAACAACTGGACGATCTGGCCCCGATCATCGCCCGAACCGATGTGCTGCAACAAATCGCCGACGGATTCCGAGGCCTGGTCGTAACGAGCGTCGAGGCGCTTGCGGAAATGGCCCCGCCCGCAGAAACGATCCGAAACCGCACGATTTCCATCGCTACGGGCATGGTAGTTCCGCCAGAAGACCTGGCGCAGCGGCTGGTGGAATCGGGGTTCGAACATGTCGAGTTCGTGGAGCGGCCCGGAGAAATAGCGCTTCGGGGCGGCATCCTCGACATCTATCCGTTCGCCGGTTCGTGGCCCGTCCGGGCCGAATTCTTCGGCGACGACATCGAATCCCTGCGCGAATTCGACCCCCGGTCGCAACGATCCGTCAGCCGCCTGACCACGGCCCGCCTCGTTCCAAACACGGAGGGCAACCTCTCCGACGCCGCCAAGCGCGCATCGATCTTCGAACAATTTCCCGAACGCGCGCTGCTGGTCACGACAGACGAAAAAGGGCTGACGGAGCACGCCGCCGAGCGGTTCGAGGCCGCCGAAAAAGCCTGGCGCCATGCGCTCGGCGAACATCCCGAGGCGCCTCCCCCCGCTACGCGGTATCTATCCGGCGAAGCCTTCGAACTGGCCTTGCTTCGCCGGAATCGGATCCTGCTTGGCTCGTTCGCCGCCCCAGGCGAACGCATCCTCCGGTTCGAAGCCGCCCCGCAACCGGATTTCAATGGAAATATCCGGCTGCTGCGCACCCGCATCCTGAACAATGCCGAACGACGCGCCCGCACGTTCATCCTCTGCGAAAGCCGGGGACAGGAGACGCGCCTGTCCGAACTTCTCGACGACGAAACCGCGCAGGAAAACGTCCGCATCTCCATTGAATCGCTGCACGAAGGATTCGAAATTCCCTCGCTTGGCCTGGCCGTCTACACGGACCATCAGATATTCGACCGCTACCACCGCCCCTCCGTGCGCGGACAAAAGAAACGGTACGGCGGCCTGGGCCTGCAAGCGCTGAAAAATCTCTCGCCCGGCGATTTCGTGGTCCATGTGGATTACGGAATCGGGCGCTTCGCCGGGTTGCATCGCATCACGGTGCGGGAAAAGCAGCAGGAATCCGTGAAGGTGCTGTTTCGGGACGAGGACATCCTGTACGTGAATGTCAATGCGCTCCACAAACTCCACAAATATTCCGGCAAGGACGGGCGGACGCCCGCGCTCACCAAACTGGGTTCCGGGCAATGGGAACGGACGAAATCCCGCGCCAAAAGCAAGGTCAAGGACATTGCGCGGGACCTGATCGCGCTCTACGCAAAGCGAAAAAAATCCGCCGGGATCGCTTTCTCGCCGGACACGATCTGGCAACGGGAAATGGAAGCCTCGTTCCGCTACGAAGATACGCCTGACCAGACCGCCGCCACAGACGCCGTCAAAGCCGATATGGAAACGGCGGCGCCCATGGATCGGCTGATCTGCGGAGACGTCGGGTTCGGCAAAACGGAAGTCGCCGTCCGGGCGGCGTTCAAGGCGGCGCAGGACGGCAAACAAGTAGCGATCCTCGCGCCTACGACCATCCTGGCCGCGCAACATTTCAAAACCTTCTCCACAAGGCTGGAAAAATATCCGGTCCATGTGGAAATGCTGTCGCGTTTTCGCTCCGCCGCCGAGCAAAAACAGATTGTCCGGCGCGTCGCGGAAGGCAACGTGGACATTGTGGTGGGTACGCATCGGCTGACCTCGCAGGATATCCGATTCAAAGACCTGGGACTGCTCATTATCGACGAGGAGCAACGCTTCGGGGTCGCCGTCAAGGAGCGCCTGCGGAAACTGCGCGCCGAAGTGGACACGCTTACCCTTACCGCAACGCCCATCCCCCGAACGCTTCAGTTCTCTCTGCTGGGCGCCCGGGATTTGTCGCTCGTCGCCACGCCGCCGCCGAACCGGCAGCCGGTCAACACGGAAATACACACCTTCGACAAGGACCTGATCCGGGACGCCATCCTGTACGAAGTCAGCCGGGGGGGACAGGTCTTTTTTCTGCACAACAACATCTGCAATATCGACGAAATGGCGGATACCCTGCGCCTCATCGCCCCGAACGTACGCATGCGAACGGCGCACGGGCAAATGAAATCCAGCGAGCTGGAACGGGTCATGGCGGATTTTATCGGCGGACGATTCGACGTACTCGTAAGCACCAGCATCATCGAGAACGGCCTGGACATACCCAACGCCAATACGATCGTCATCAATCGGGCGGACCGGTTCGGCCTCGCCGAGCTGCACCAGCTTCGCGGGCGCGTCGGGCGTTCGGACCGGAAAGCCTTCTGCTACCTGCTCGTTGCGTCCATCCACGGACTAACGCGCGAAGCGCGACAACGGCTGCAAGCCGTCGAAGAATTTTCGGACCTCGGGAGCGGGTTCAACCTGGCCATGCGCGATCTGGATATCCGGGGCGCGGGAAATCTCCTGGGCGGCGAGCAAAGCGGCTTTATCGACGAGATCGGTTTTGAAACCTGGCACAAGATTCTGGAGGAAGCCGTAATGGAACTCCGCAACGAGGAATTTACGGACGCGCTGGACGACAAAGCGCCCCCGCCCGCCCCCGAAACCGCGGTGGATATCGAAGCAGACGCCCTCCTCCCGGAGGGCTACGTCTCAAACAACGTAGAACGGTTGAATATCTACCGTCGCATCAGCGAAGCCGAAGACATTGCGTCGCTACAGACGCTGCGGGACGAAATGCAAGACCGTTTCGGCGACCTGCCCGCCGAAGCAAAAAACCTGTTCATCGCCGCGGAAATGAAATTCCTTGGCCAGTCGCTGCGCCTGCCAAGAGTGCTGTTCAAAAACGAACGGCTTTTCCTGTACATGCCGTCCACAGAAAGCGATCCGTATTTCCACGAACGCCTCTTCTACCGCTTTCTGGAAGAGCTGAGCAACCTGGACCGGCGATACGTGCTGAAAGAAACAAAGAGCCGGACCGTGCGGGCGATCGTGCAGGAAGTGCCCGGGCTTTCCGACGCCTGCGAGATGCTGCGCCGGCTGCAACCCGAACCCGCAAGCGTAGCGGCATAGGAATACGCCGATTCAGCCCGGAAATATCAGCGACTGCGCGGCGTACAAACCAGAATCGCCTTGTCCCGGAACCAGGCGCGCGGATCCATATCCGCAAGATCGATCCGCTCGACGTCCGCCTCGGTGGCGACGGACGCTATTTCGTCCGCCAGATCGCCCCCTTTCAGACAAAGCGCGCCGGGACGCCAGGCGTCCGCATCCGGCGGACGCGCGCAAGGCCGGGCCACGCGGCGATGCCATGCCCATACGTCCCGAAGGGGCGCCGTGGCCCGAGAGACGGAATAGACATAGTCCGAGGGGTATCGGGCCGGTTCGTCGGCGGGAAAAACCTCGGCGGCCCCGCGCCAGACCATGGCGTTCGCAAGCCCGAGCCGTCGAATGATAGCGCGCAGCGCCTGCGCCTTCTTTTCGACCTTGTCTACGGCGATCACCCGGATATCCGGGCAGGCGATCGCCAGCGGAATCGCCGGAAGGCCGCCGCCGGTCCCCCAGTCGATCACAACGGCTCCGGGCGGAAAGCGGCGATGCGTCAGAAACAGGCAGTGCCGGCAGTGCATCCGGATGGCCTCCGCATCGGCCCCCCGCGAAATGAGATTGACGCGGCGGTTGAAATCGCGCAGCATCCCTTGGTACGCATTCAGGAGGCGCCGCTGCTCGCCCGTCCACGACGGAAAAGGGTCCCCGGACATGCAGAGCCCTCAGCTGGCCACGGGCGCGGCGGACCGCTTCCGGGCCGGGCGCTTCCGCAGCATCACCAGCAGCACGGACACGTCGGCGGGGCTGACTCCGCTTATGCGCGACGCTTGCCCCAGATTTTCCGGGCGGATTTTCGACAACTTTTCCCGCGCTTCCATGGCGATATGCTCGACGGACGCGTAATCGAAATCCTCCGGAAGGCGAAGCGATTCCATCTCTTCCATCTTGCGCACCATGTCGCGTTCGCGGTCAAGGTACCCTTCGTACCGAAGATCGATCTCGACATCCCGGACCACGGACACGGGTCCCGGGGCGGGCGTAACCAGTTCTTCCCGGCGCCCGGCGCAGTCCAGCAAGTCCTCCAACGAGACCTGCGGCCGCTTCGCAAGCTGCGCAAGGCGTTCGGGGCGGCGAATGGGGTCCGTGCCCGCCTGTTCCAGGTAGGGATTCGCGACCTCCGGCGATACGGACGCCGATTCGATGGCCGCCCGCGTGGCCTCGATGGCCTGCTTTCGGGTCCGCATCCGCTCGTAGCGCGCGTCCGTCGCCAGGCCCAGCGCATGGCCAAGCGCCGTCAAGCGGCGATCCGCATTGTCCTGCCGCAAAAGCAGCCGATGCTCGGCCCGCGAAGTAAACATGCGATAGGGTTCGTCCGTCCCCTTGGCCACCAGATCGTCGATGAGTACGCCAATGTAGGCCTCAGACCTTTTCAGGACGACCGGATCCTCGCCCCGCAACCGCCGCGCGGCGTTGATCCCGGCCATGAGTCCTTGCGCGGCGGCTTCCTCGTACCCCGTCGTGCCATTGATCTGCCCGGCGAAAAACAATCCCCGAATGCGCTTCGTTTCGAGGCTGTACCGTATTTGCCAGGGAGGGAAATAATCGTATTCGATGGCGTAGCCGGGACGCAGCATGTGCGCTTTTTCGAGGCCCGCCACCTTACGCAGCGCGGCAAACTGCACCTCTTCCGGCAAACTGGTCGAGAAGCCGTTCACGTAAACTTCATACGTATTCCGCCCTTCCGGCTCCAGGAAAAGCTGATGGCGGTCTTTTCCGGCGAATCGGTCGATTTTATCTTCTATCGACGGGCAATATCGGGGTCCGGCGCCCCCGATCCGCCCGGCGAACATGGGACTCCGGTCAAATCCTTCCCGCAGCGCGTCGTGCACATCGGGAGACGTGTAGGCAATCCAGCAACCTATCTGATCTTCCGGAAGCCGATCCGTAAGAAAGGAAAACGGCGTGGCCGCCGGATCGCCCGGCTGCTCCTCCAGGCGTTCGTAGTCGATCGTACGCCCGTCGATGCGCGGCGGGGTGCCGGTTTTCAAGCGCCCGCTCTCGAAACCAAGTCCTTCGAGCGATGCGGTGAGTCCGGTGGAGGCGCGCTCGCCCATGCGCCCGCCCCCGTACTGGCGTTCGCCGATATGAATGACGCCGTTCATAAAGGTGCCGCTGGTCAAAATGACCGTCGGGGCGCGAAATGTCTGGCCGATCTGCGTACGGATTCCCGTCGTCCGCCCCGCTTCCGTACATACTTCGACAGCCATATCGGCCCGCAGAAACAGGCCCGGAATGCGCTCCAGTTCTTCGCGCGCCGCGGTCGCGTAGGCGGCCCGGTCGCATTGCGCGCGCGGCCCCTGCACGGCGGGTCCTCGCCGCTGGTTCAACATCCTGAACTGTATGCCGGCGCGATCGGTCACTTTGCCCATGACGCCGCCAAGCGCGTCGATTTCGCGCACGATATGCCCCTTGCCGATGCCGCCAATGGCCGGATTGCACGACATCTGCCCAATGGTTTGCAGATTCATGGTCACGAGCAACGTACGCGCGCCCATCCGGGCAGCGGCCGCAGCCGCCTCGGTCCCGGCGTGGCCTCCGCCCACCACAATAACATCGTACTCGAAAGGATGCATGGTTTCGTTTTTCGATAAGATCCCGCGGCGCGCGCCGCAGAAAACGCCGGTTCGGGCATACAAGGAAACGCCAGGAGGCGGGCAATGGCTCCCTTACTTCCCTATACAAAACCGGGAGAAAATCTGATCCAGCACATCTTCGTTCGTGATCTCGCCGGTAATGGCCCCGATTTCGTGCAAGGCCACGCGCAAATCCAGCGCCAGCAGTTCGCCGCCGCTTCCGGCCCCAAGGCGCTGGCGGGCCGCCTGCACCGCATCAAGCGCCTTGCGCAAATGGTTGCGATGCCGCTCGTTCGTCACCACGAGCGACCCCTCGGAAAGGCTCAGATCGCCGCCGGCCGTTTCGAGCAAGCAAGCAATCAGCGGCTGCAGCTCCGCCTCGTCCCGGAAAGCCCGTCTGGCCGACAGCGCAAAAACGCCGCGACCCGAAGGCGGCGCGTCCCGCTCCAGCAAATCCGTTTTGTTCGCCACCAGAAGGGCCGGGGGGGCGCCCCGCTTCGCCACAGACTCGATATAGGCTTGCTCGCCCGCGTCCATGCCCGCCGTAACGTCGTACACATACACCAGGATGTCGCTCCGGCCTATCGCGCGCTCGGCGCGGGACACGCCCTCCGCCTCGATGGCGTCCGCCGCGTCCCGCAAACCCGCGGTGTCCGTAAAACGGAACAGCAAGCCGCCTATCTCCGTCTCGCCTTCCACTTCGTCCCGCGTCGTGCCGGGCGTCGGGCTAACAATGGCGCGGTCGCTTCCCAGCAAGGCGTTCAACAACGTGGATTTTCCCGCATTGGGCCGCCCCGCGATAACCACGCGCACCCCATCGCGTACGCGGCGCCCGAGCCGCCAGGACCGGAGCAATTCGTCCAGCAAGCGTTCGCTCCGCGCCAGCAGGTCCTCAAGCCGCTCGCGGTCGGCGAACGCCACGTCCTCGTCCGAAAAATCCAGTTCGAGTTCAAGGTACGCACACAGTTCCAGCAGGCCCGCCCGAATCTCCGCCAGCGCCTCGGAATAGCGGCCCTGAAGGTGCGAGACGGACACCCGGTGCGCCAGAGCCGACGCAGCATGAATCAGGTCGGCCACGGCTTCGGCTTGCGCCAGGTCCATCTTCCCGTTCAGAAACGCCCGCTGGGTAAATTCGCCAGGGGCGGCCAGGCGCGCACCCGCCTCCAGCATACGGTTCAGAATAAGCCGGGTCGCAAAATCGCCTCCGTGGCACGAGCACTCCACCACATCCTCTCCCGTGGCCGAGCGGGGCGCCCGGAACACCGTGGCCACCACCTGGTCGATGCGCGTCCCGTCGCGGCGGGCCACATAGCCCACATGCGCCGTATGCGAGGCGGCTTCGCTGAGATTCGCTCCTCCGAAACAAGCGGACGCGATGGCTACCGCCTCGGGACCGGAAATACGCACGATCCCCAGCGCGGCGCGGCCCCGGGCCGTGGCGATGGCGGCAATGGTGTCGCTGGAAACTGGCATGGCGCAGGAGAAACGATGCACGAACGAACCGCCCTGCGGCAAGGAGCGCTTACTTGCGCCGCCCGGTCGTTCGGGGGCCGCCGGGCCGCCGGGTCGATTTGGCCTTGCCTGGCCGGGAAAGAAGCGGGCTTGGTTTCTTGCCGCGGGCAGAGGGTTGTTTGCGCTGGTTTTTCGACGCAGGCTTGCCGTTTTCTTCCTCCTGCGCCGCCGCAATATGCCGATTGATGATCTTCTGCTGCACGGCGGTCACCACGTTATACACAAGATAGTACAGGCTCAGCCCGGACGCAAAGCGGTTGAAAATGGCGAAGATCATCACCGGCATCAAGTAGGTGAACATCTTCATTTGCGGATTGGAGGAAGGCGCGGCCTGAATGCGCATCTGAACCACCATGGAAATGCCCATGAGCAGCGTGAAGCCCGCCACGAAGTCCCCGTAGAACGGAATAGTAAACGGCAGCTGCAAAATGGCGTCCGGGGCGGAAAGGTCGTTGGCCCACAAAAAGCCCTGTTGCCGTATTTCGATGGACTGCGGAAGAAAAAGCCACAGCGCAATAATAATGGGGTATTGCAGCAACATGGGCAGACAGCTTCCCACCGGATTGACGCCGGTCTCCTTGTACATCTTCATCATTTCCTGCTGCTGCTTTTGGGGATTGTCCCCGTGCTTCTCCTTGATGGCCTCCATCTTCGGTTGCAGCTCGCGCATCCGGGCCATGCTCTTGTAGGAGCTTTTCGTCAGCGGGTACAGGACCAGTTTGATGAGGATGGCGAAAACGATGATAACAAAGCCGTACCCGGGAATAAACGACGCCAGAAACGTGAACGCGGGAATGAACACGAGGCGGGCCAGGGGGCGCGTAAGCCACTCGACAAAGTCCCAGCCGTAATCCACCATGTCGTACAGGCCCAGGTCGTAGTCGCCGATCCGGTAAAACTCCATGGGACCGACGTACAGCCTGAATTCGTGCGGCCCATCCTCCGGGCGCGACATAAACAGGCGCATATCGTACTGTTGCCGAAAGTCCGCGCTGCCCGGTTCGCCCGTTTGCTCCCCGGCGATCTCGGCGCCCCGCGTACTTGAGGAGGGGATCATGACCGTGGCGAAATACCTCGTTTTGATGGCGGTCCAATCCACAAGCCCGCTCAGGGGCGCTTCCTGAAAATCTTCTTTCCGCAGCACGATATTCTCCACTTCGCCGCCGCTGCGCGCATAGGCTCCCGCCGCCTTCGCCTCCTCGTTCGGGTCTTTTTCGGTGAACGGAATGCCGCCTTCCCATATCAATTCGTACCCTTCTCGCGTGGAAAAGGCCGCCGCATTTTCCTGCGCCACCCGCAAGCCGATCTCATATTCGCCCGGATAGAACGTATACGTCTGGCGCAACACGCCTCCCTGAATGCCCGTTTCGAAATGCAACTCGGCGGCGTCGCCGGACACGCGCAGCGTATCTCCCTCGTACGAGGCGTCGAAATACAAATCGCGCGAATTGACCACATGGGACTGGGGCGTCGTAAAAGCGACGGACAAGGCGCCCGCCCCGGTGGTATCCACCATCTGCACAGGCGTTTCCTGATCGAATTTCTTGTATTCCTTCAGGGTCAAGGAGGTCAACGTGGCTCCTTTGGTGGAGAAAACCGCGCGATACATATCGGTTTCGACCGTAATGAAACGGGCGTCGCCCGCCAAGGCCGCATCCAGCGTCGCCTCCTGCGCAGCCGCCTCCGCAGCAGGCAGCCCCTCGCCCGACTGGATGGCGCCGGACGCCGGCATGTCGCCTCCTGCGGCCGCGGGTTCGGCGGACAGCGAATCTTCGAGGAGCGTCGCCGGATCTTCGGCGGGCGCAACCGGCTGCGGCGGCGCCATAAACCAGAGCCAGAGAAACATGATAATCGCTACCAGAACGGTTGCGACGACGACATTGCGATCCAAAATCAGGTTCCCCTTGCTCGTATGAAAGAATGGACGGATGTTGTTTGCGCCGGCCGCGCAGGCGCGAAAACGCCGAAACGCCGCCGCGCTAAACGGGAAGTCAAACGCGACGTTCCGAACATATGGAAGATTCGTCGAGGCGACGGCAAAGTTCTTGCAAGGCTTTCGGCAAATCGGAATGCACCCGGCGACCCGTCCGAAGGTCGTCCGGTTGCCCGCCGCGATGCAGAATCATCATGGTCAATGCGCTGGACGTGCCGGAAAAGCGATCCAGTACGCCCTGCTGATGAAGACGCCAGGCTTCGCGCAACAACCGCTTGACGCGGTTCCGCGTCGAAGCTTTTGCATGGCGACCAGGCGCAAATCCGACCTGAACGGGCGCGTCGGCTTCGAGGTCCGCACGGGGCGCTACCCGGTACACAAGCCGAATACACCCCTTCCCCACCGTAGCCACATCTTCGCGGGTACGGTCGAACAAGGGGCGAACAAGGCGTTGCCGCTTGAGACGAAACGAGCGCGGCAATTTGAGGAACGGGCGCGGAGGGCCATCCTTCGACACGATGCAACCTCAGACTATTTGCCCGAACGCGTGTCGCTTACGGTAAGGACGCGACGGCCTTTCCCGCGGCGGCGCTTAAGCACCTTGCGACCGTTTTTCGAACGCATGCGCGCACGGAAACCGTGCTTGTTGGCGCGTTTGCGGCGACTTGGCTGATACGTACGCTTCATGATAATACGCGTCTTAAAACGCTTCTCGAATTTTTGTAAAAGGCGCAGAATCCACTTGTACGCGCATGTCCGGGCGTATGTTTTCCCGCAACGCAAAGTACGCGCCCGGAACCCTGTTCGCCCGCCGGAGTACCGGGTACGCGGTATTAGCGGGAGTAGCTCAGGGGTAGAGCATCAGCTTCCCAAGCTGAGGGTCGCGGGTTCGAATCCCGTTTCCCGCTCGGCAAGACGAGCAGAAAACTGGTTCGGCGACGCGGCGATACGCGCTCTGCGCACCCTCTCCGTATACCTTGGGATACGCTGAATATATCCTGACGGGCGGTTAGCTCAGCTGGTTTAGAGCGCCTGCCTTACAAGCAGGAGGTCACTGGTTCGAATCCGGTACCGCCCACCAGCGCAAGCAGTACTTTTGCTGCATCCCGTCGTTCCCGAATTGACTTCCTGCGCCAAAAACAGTAGAATACCTTAATATGGCGTTCGCCGGGTTTCCGGTTTTCGGATCGGGAGCAGGCCGGTATCGTACAGGATACATAAAAATTTACGCTCGACCATGGGAAGGACGGAAAGCGATATACGGGGTCAGGGGAGCCTTGCCCGGCTGTCTGGCCGGAGGCGCAGGCCCTGGCGCCCGACGTCTGCGGACGCCGGGCGACGACCAGGATGAAGGTATAACGCATAGCGGAACGCCGCCTGGCGCTTCGCGCGCAGGGCCACGACTTGTAACGAAACAGAAACCAAAACGCGAAACCACTACGCTCACGGAGGTAGAGTCAATGCAGGTAATTACCGAAAACAAAAACGGGAGCCTCGTCATCGTAACCAAAGGCCGCGTCGATGGCAGCAACGCCCCCGAATTTCAGGAAGCCCTGAAAGAAGCGCTCAAGGGAGGCGAACGCACCGTCGTACTCGATTTCGAGAACCTTGCGTACATCAGCAGCGCGGGCCTTCGGGTCATCCTGATGTTCGCCAAGCAGATGCGGAGAGAAAACATCTCCTTTGCGGCCTGCTCGCTCATTGCTTCGGTGAAGGATATTTTCGCGATCAGCGGCTTCGACAAAATTATTCCGATCCACGCATCGCAAAAAGAAGCGCTGGCGACGCTCGGATAGGAACGACACAGGATTTCGCAGCCTGTCGAACCAGAAAAATCAGAAATACATCTGGTTATGAGTAAAAAACCGTACAAGATTCTCGTAGTGGACGACGAGCCGGACCTGCAGCCGCTCATGTTGCAACGAATGCGACGGAGCATTCGCGGCGGCAAGTATACGTTCGTCTTCGCAGGGAACGGGCTGGAGGCGCTGGATCGACTGCGCGCAGAGCAGGACATAGATATGGTGGTGTCGGATATCAATATGCCGCAGATGGACGGGCTCACGTTGCTGGACCAGATTTCGCAGTTGGATCCGAATATTCGCTCCGTGATTATTTCTGCGTACGGAGACATGAAAAACATTCGCACGGCGATGAATCGGGGCGCGTTCGACTTCATCACCAAACCGGTCGATTTCGACGACCTCCGCATTACCATCGACCGGACCCTCGCGCACATGGCGCGATGGCGCGAGGCGCTTGCTTCGCGGGACAAACTGGTTACGCTGCAAAACGAACTGAATATTGCCCGAAAGATGCAGCGGGCTATTCTTCCCACGGAATTCCCCAAAAAACCCGACTTCCGCATTTTTGGCGACATGGAGCCTGCCCGCAACGTGGGCGGAGACTTTTTCGATGTGATTCCCCTGAATAAAGGACGGATCGGCCTCGCCATAGCCGACGTATCGGACAAAGGCGTTCCGGCGGCGCTGTTCATGATGTCCACGCGCACCTTGCTGAAAGGCGCAGCCATTGGCCGCGAACAGCCGGGGGACGCGCTGCGGGAAGTGAATAATATGTTGTGCGAGAAAAACGACACCATGATGTTCGTCACGCTCCTGTACGGGATATACGATCCGGCCAACGGAGATTTTACGTACGCGAACGCGGGGCACAACAGCCCGGTCCTTGTCCGTCCCGACAAAAGCTGCGAGATGCTTCCGCTCACCGACGGCGTCGCCATCGGGGTCATGCCCGACCTGGAGTATCAGCAAAAATCCGTCCGGCTTGCCCCGGGCGACATGCTGAACTTCTATACGGACGGCGTCACGGAAGCCATGAACGAAAATCTCGAAACGTTCGGAGAAGAGCGCTTCTTCGACATCCTCAAGAATGTGTCGGACCAGAGTCCCGAGGACGTCACGCGAGCAATCTTCGCGGGAATCAGGGCTTTCGCAGGCGATGCGCCCCAATCGGACGACATTACCTGCATGACCCTTTGCCTGCATGCAAACTGACGGACGGATGCCCATGCTCTCCCTCAGAATCAAAACCGAAGTCTCGGAACTGGAGCGCATTTTCGCTGCGGTAGACGAGCTGGGCAGTCAGCATAACTGGCCCGGCGACTTCGTCTTCCGAATCAATCTGGTCATTGAAGAAGTGGCGATGAATTGCATAAAATATTGCCACATGGAGGGGGTGGCCGATTTCGAGATCAGGATGGTCCCGGAAAACGATGTGCTTACGATCGAGATTACAGACGCCGGACGGCCCTTCAATCCGTTGACGGACGCCCCGGAGGCGGATACGGATTCGGGCATCGAAGACCGCGCCGTAGGCGGCCTGGGGATACACCTGGTGCGCACCATGACCGACGAGATGCGTTACCGGCGGGAGGGAGACCAGAATCACCTGACGCTGATCATGCACGAACCCTCATGAAACGCTTGACCGGCCTGGCGGCCCTTGTGCTTCTCGCGCCGGTTCTTGCGGGAATCGGCCCATTCGCTGCGCCCGCCGCCGCCGTTCCGGGAGAATGGACAGGGACGACAGGCCACGGATACGATAAAAGCAGCGACAGGGCAGGCGTGCGCGTTGCGGAAAACTTCCCGCTATCCGAACGCGCTTCGCAACGCGCCCGGACCGCGGACACCACCCTGACGACCCGGGAAGCCGGCGTTTCCGACGAGCAGGTCCTTTTCGGACAATCCGCGGCGTTCACGGGACCGGCCCAGGAGCTTGGCCAGAATATGCGGCGGGGCATACAGGCCGCCTTTCGCGAAATCAATCGACGGGGCGGGGTGCATGGACGCCAATTGAATCTGGTCTCCCTCGACGACGCCTACGAACCCGAAGCAGCGATCCGGAATACCCTGCAATTGATTGAGGAAGAAAACGTGTTCGCGCTGATCGGCGCGGTCGGTACGCCTACGTCCCGTTCCGCCGTCCCGGTAGCCGCAGAGGCGAATATTCCCTACATTGCGCCGTTCACGGGCGCCGCCTTCCTCCGCGACACCACCTGGCAAAACATTATCAACCTGCGGGCCTCGTACGACCAGGAAACGGAAGCCATGGTCGAACGGCTGACGGAAGACCTCGGCATCGAGCGAATATCGATCCTCTATCAGGACGATTCCTTTGGACGCGCAGGCTATCTGGGCGCCCGCAAGGCCCTCGAAAAACGCGGAATGGCCCCGGCCTCCATCGGATTGTATACGCGCAACACCCTTGCCGTCAAAACGGGCCTCCTCGATGTGCGCCGGGGCAATCCCGAAGCGGTGATTCTCGTCGGAGCCTACCAGCCGGTCGCCACCCTGATTTCATGGGCGCGGCATATCGGCATGAATCCCGTTTTCATAACCATTTCCTTCGTGGGCAGCAACGCGCTGGCCCGGGAACTCGGCGAAGACGGCATGGGCGTCTTCGTAACCCAGGTGGTGCCTTTCCCCCTGGACCAAACGCTTCCCGTCGTCGCCGCCTACCAGCGCGCCCTCGCGGCCTATGATCCGCAGGCGACGCCGGGGTTTGTCTCCTTCGAAGGGTATCTGGCCGGGC
This sequence comes from Rhodothermales bacterium, assembly GCA_022825385.1. GTDB lineage: Bacteria > Bacteroidota > Rhodothermia > Rhodothermales > VXPQ01 > VXPQ01. The sequence continues at coordinate 64,152 of JAJDWX010000006.1, read as the reverse complement.
GCCTGGCGGCCGCCGGACTGGAACGGTGCGGCCGGGAAGCCACAAGAAGTTGTTTTATGAGCGCCTTGCAGCAAACGGACAATGTGCGCATCGACATCAACGGGTTTACGCTCCGCTTCGGAAAAAGCGACAATCAGGGTTCCGACACCGTGTTTCTGACCATGATCGGCCAGGACGGACGGTATTACCCCGTCAATTCGCTGATGGATACGGATCGCCTGTGGAAACAGTTGCCCGTTATGTGGCCCATGAATTAGCTCCCCGCTCGCAGGCGAATCTCCTTGACCGACTCCCCGAATACCCCGAAGCGCCGGCGCGTCCGGATATCCACCCAGCTCTACGCGGGCATCGGGGGCGCCGTTACGCTTACCGTGGCGGCGAGTCTGGTCGGGTGGTTTTCCTTCAACCGCGTCGGCGAAGCCCAAAGCGACGTAAACGAAGGCGCTATTCCCGAAATGGCGGCGGCGTTCGAGATCGCCCAGTACAGCGGAACACTCGTGGTGGCCGCCCCGCGCCTGGCCGCCGCCGAGACGCCCGCGCTATTCGAAGAAATTTATGTGGGCATCAGCGACGCGCGCGAATCCTTCGACCAGCAACTGGCTATTCTGGAACGCACCGAGGGAACCGACGGACGGGTCCAGCGCATTCGCGCCCATTCCGATACGCTGATCGCCAATATCGAGGTCATCAAAGACCAGGGAGCCAGAATGTTCGAGCTGGTCGCCGCGCGGGAAGATTTGCGAGAGCGCATCATCAATCTGCGCAATCGCCTCGAACGCATTGTGGTCTCGGCCATCGACGACCAGTTGTTCTACACGATCACCGGATACCGCGAACTCGGCGCGCCCCCGGCGGATAGCACAGAGCATTTCACCGTAGAGGAGTTCGAACGGTATCGCCATTTGTCCGAGCTGCAAGCGGACGCCAACATCGCGACAGAGCTGCTGGTAAATGCATTTACCCACTCCTATGCGGCGACGATCGAGCCGCTGCGAGAACGCTTCGAAGCCGCCGCCAGCCGCATCGAGCGCAATCTGACCGTGCTCCAGGACGACCCGTTCCATGCCCAGCTCGCGCCGGCGTTCGATGAGCTGTACGTACTGGGAACGGGGGACGCAAGCGGCTTCGTTTTGCTGCAGGAAGCGCTTCGTCTCGCCGAAAATCAGCAAGATTTGCTGGCCTACAACAGCGACGAGGCGACCTTTCTCGTCGCGCAAGTAGACAGCCTGGTGGTTTCGGCGCGCAGCAGGGCGCAAGACGCCGCCGACGCTTCCAGCGACGCCATCTTCACGGGCCGAACGCTGCTGCTTTCGATCAGCATTTTCAGCATCGTCGGCGCTATTCTCATCGCCTGGCTCTTCGTCGGGCGCACATTGCTTGCGCGCATTCAGCGGCTGTCGGACTGGATGCACCGGATGTCCAGGGGCGATCTGGAGGTACAGGTCGAAATCTCCGGGAACGACGAAGTAACCGACATGGCCGGCGCCCTGGAGGTATTCCGGCAACACGCCCTTGAAGTGCAGCGACTCAATCTCGTGGAATTGCTGGCGGAAGACCTGAAAGAAAAGAACAGCGAACTGGAGCGCGTTCTGGACAAACTTCGACAGGCCCAGGACCAGATCGTTATGCAGGAAAAACTGGCGGCCCTCGGCGAATTGACGGCGGGCGTAGCCCACGAAATCAGAAATCCGCTGAATTTCGTGAAGAATTTCTCCGAAGCGTCCGAAGACCTGCTGGAAGAATTGCACGAAGTGCTGAACGAAAGCGAAACGGCGCTCAACGACGAGCAACAAAGCCTTGTACAGGAAATAACGGACGACCTGAACAGCAACTTCGAGCGCATCCGGCATCACGGCGAACGGGCGGACCGCATCGTGCACGACATGTTGATGCTGGGCCGAGGCGAAGCGAAACACCAGGACACCGACATCAACAACCTGCTCGACGAACATGCCCGGCTTGCCTACCACAGCGTACGAGCGAACGACTCCGACTTTCAGCTGGACATCAAACAGGACTTCGACCCGAATGCAGGCGTCCTCAAGGTAATTTCCCAGGATTTGGGCCGCGTTTTCCTGAATATGGTGAACAACAGTTGCTATGCGGTAGACGAAAAACGGCGGGAGAAGGCCGCCAATGGAAAAGGCATCGAATCCTACATGCCGACGCTGTGGCTCGCGACCCGGCGCAAGGAAGACGCAGTCGAGATACGCATCAAGGACAACGGAAACGGGATTCCGGACGATGTGCTGGCGAAAATATTCGATCCATTCTTCACCACAAAGCCTACCGACCAGGGCACGGGCCTGGGCCTCGCCATGTCCAGCGACATTATCCGCGAGCATGGCGGCGCCATTCGCGTAAATACCGAACCGGGCGAGTTCACCGAAATGGTTATCGATCTGCCCATGGAACAGCCGGAAGAAACAGCGGAATAATAGCCGCGCTGGAAAAACAGGCAGGCTTTACCGCTTCCTGTCGCGACGCGGAGCGCGATTTCGCGACTTTTTTTCAGCGCCTTGCTTCTTCTCGGTTTTCGGCTGCTTCCGCGCCGCCTGTTCTCTGTTCCCGGCGGCGTCGCTCACAAGCATGGCGAGAATTTCGGGCTCTTCCCGGGCCAGGTCCCGGACGAGCGGAACGAACTGTCGCGCCCGTTCCCGATCCATATTCGTTCGTTTGCGAAAACGCTTCTCCAGCAAGGTCGTAAGGCGCTCTCCAACGCGGGCGCTCACGTCTTCCTGCGTAGGCAGCGGCCGTTTTTCCACGGGCACGCCATAGCGCATGGCCGACCGGATGAGGTCTGTTTCGTCCTCCACGGTGGCCAGCACCACCGCAACGCCCATTTTTCCGGCGCGGGCGGTTCGCCCGGATCGATGAATCAGGTATTCCGGATCTTGCGGCACGTCGTACATGAATACGTGGCTGAGGTCCGATATATCGATCCCGCGGGCCGCGACATCCGTGGCGACCAGAAAGCGCGTCTCTCCGGCATGGGTTCGAGCAAGCGCCGCCTCCCGGGCGTTCTGCGATAAATCCCCGGAGATGGCGTCGGCGCTATAGCCGTAATTCTGCAGAAAAGCCGTCAGGTATTCGACATCCTTTTTCTTGTTGACGAATACGATGGCCGATTCGGGGTTTTCGATCTCGAAGAGGCGAACCAGTACCCGATCCTTTTCCATGGGATCGGTTACATAATACCGGTACTCCATCGTGTCGACGCTTTCCTGGCCCGCGCTTAACGAAATAAACCGGGGCTCCGTAAGAAAATCGCGGCTGAGCGACCGGACTCTGGGCGGAATCGTGGCGCTGAACATCAAGGTGCGCCGCTCGGCAGGCAAATACCGCTTCAACGCCTGCATGTCCGGGTAAAAACCCATCGAAAGCATCTCGTCGGCTTCGTCGAAAATGACATAGCCGAGGGTCCGAAAATCGGCGTTGCCTCGGCTGAGATGGTCCAGAATCCGACCAGGCGTACCGATAACGACCTGGGCGCCGTCCTGCAATCCCCGAACCTGCGGACGATAATCGACGCCGCCGTAGACCAGCACGGAATCCAGCGCGCGGGTCTCGGGAGTAGCCTGTTTCATATGCTCGAACACCTCGTTGATCTGCTTGGCCAACTCGCGGGTGGGCGCCATAACGAGCGCTTGCGCAACCCGACGCGACGGATCCAGGCGCTCGAAAAGCGGCAACAGAAACGCGCCCGTCTTGCCTGACCCGGTGCGCGACTGCACGATCAGGTCGGCCCCTTCGAGAATATGAGGAATGACTTGCTCCTGAACGGGCATGAGCGAATCCCATCCGGCGGCGCCCAGCGCCGCGCGCATGGTTTCGGACAAGGCGTCCAGCGTGGCTCTTGGCAGGTCCTGGCCCGCGTTCTCCTGAATATCCTGAATCTGCTGATCGCTATGCTGCTCGCGCTGGGCGCGACGGGTCAAGTCGATGACCTTGGCGTAGGAAAAGGATGATTTGTCTTCGTGTTCGCTCATAAAATGGGTTTATCTGGAAGGGCAGGCCGAAAACGACAGGCCCGGATGGATCACATGGCAAGCCCGCCGTCCACATGCAACACATGTCCCGTGATGTAATCCGCGGCGGAAGAAACCAGAAAATGCACGGCGTTCGCAACGTCCTGCGGCGTAGCCGTGCGTTTCAGCGCCGCCGTATCGAGCAAGGCCTTGCGGGCAGCGTCGCTCAGCCCGGACGTCATGTCCGTTTCCACATAGCCCGGAGCCACCACATTGACGGTGACGCCGCGGCCGCCAAGCTCCTTGGCGAGACTCTTCGAAAAACCTATGACGCCCGCCTTCGAAGCCGCATAGTTCGTTTGTCCCGGATTGCCCGAGACGCCGATCACCGACGACATATTCACGATCTTGCCGCTCCGCTGCTTCATCATGGGCCGGTACGCCGCTTTGCAAAAATTGAACGCGCTTTTCAGGTTGGCGCCCACCACGGCGTCCCAATCCTGCTCGCTCATCCGAAGCATCAGGCCGTCTCGCGTAATGCCGGCGTTATTGACCAGAATATCTATGGCGCCCCAGGCTTTCAGTACGCCGCCCACCGCTTCTTCGGCGGACGACATGTTCGCGGCGTCTCCCTGAAAAACAAGACATTCCGAACCGGCGTCCTCCAGCTGCCGACAAAGCGCCTGCGCCTGGTCCGTGGAAGACCGGTACGTAAAAGCCACGCGCGCGCCCGCCGCAGCCAGCGTTTCGACGACAGCCCGGCCAATGCCTCGCGAAGCGCCCGTAACAAGCGCCGTTTTTCCGTTCAGATCGAAAGCCATGATTCGAAGAAATCGGTGAATGAGAACAAGGAGGCCGCGCGCGGCGGCGGTCAGGCTCCGTCAGGGAGCAGCGGCGCCAGTTCATCCGCTTTTCCAGCGGAAACAATCTGAACGTTGCGCCCCAGGGTACGGCGCGCCAGGCCGCACAGCACCTTGCCCGCGCCCACCTCGATATATGCGTCGGCGCCGTCCGCATGCATGTTCCGGAGCGACCGGGACCAATGCACCGGCGACGTAAGTTGCGCCACGAGCGCCTTGCGTATCTCGTCGGGATCGCGCGCGGCGGAGGCCGTTACGTTAAGGTACACGGGAAATCGGGGAGGATGGATCGCGCATCCCGAAAGCGCGCGCTCGAGTCCGCCCCGGGCCTGTTCCATAAGCGGCGAGTGAAAAGCGCCGTTCACGGGCAACGGAACCACGCGGCGGGCGCCTCGCGCGCGCGCCTCCTGCATAGCCCGTTCCACGGCGGAGGCGTCCCCGGATATGACCACCTGTCCGGGCGCATTGAAATTCGCCGCCACCACCACGTCGGCAGGCGACGAAACGGCCTCGCACGCGGCCGCCGCGTCGTCGTCTTCCATGCCCAGCACGGCGGCCATGGCGCCGGGACGATCGTCGTCCGCGGTGGCCATCAGTTCGCCGCGCCGCCGCACAAGCTGCAACCCGCCCTCGAAAGAAAACGCGCCCGCCGCAACAAGGGCGCTGTACTCGCCAAGACTGTGGCCCGCCGCCATCGCTGCGGAAAACCCGCCGCGGCGGAGTACGGCCATGGCCGCCATGCTGTGTACGTACAGCGCGGGCTGCGTCATGTCGGTCCGCTTCAGCGCATCGCCGTTCTCGTCTGGCGGGCCAAACATGGCATCCGAAAGCGAAAAGGGCAACAACCGATCCGCCCGGTCGATGATTTCGCGGGCTTCGGCGAAGCGTTCGTACAAATCCTCGGCCATACCAGCGTACTGGCTACCCTGGCCCGGAAAAAGAAAAGCTGCTTTATGCATTGTTGGCTATGATCGCGCCGGGAAGTTACCCGTGGCTACAGCGCCGCGGTCGCATACGATTCCCTGGCCCTCGCCGCCTTGCTGCCGTCGTAGGCCCAGCGAAGATAACAGGAACCCCACGTAAATCCGCCCCCGAACGCCACCAGCACCAGGGCGTCTCCCCGGCGCAGTTCCTCCTCCCTATCCGCAAAACACAAGGGAATGGTGGCGGCGGTCGTATTGCCGTACCGGTCGATATTGACCATCACCTTGTCGCTATCGAGGCCCATCTTGCGGGCCGTCGTGTCGATAATCCGCTGGTTGGCCTGGTGCGGCACGAGATAACGAATATCGTCTATCCCCAACTGGTGGCGGTCCATGATCTCTTCGGCGGCGCGGGCCATGCCGTCCACCGCGTATTTGAACACCGCGCGCCCCTGCTGCTGCAAAAAATGCATGCCCTTCGCTACCGTTTCGTAGGTGGGAGGGCGCAGGCTCCCGCCTCCCGGCATGGAAAGCAGCCCGGCATGTTTCCCATCGACGCGCTGATAAAAATCGATAACGCCGCAATCGCCGGGATCGGGCTCCAAAAGCACGGCGGCGGCGGCGTCCCCAAACAGAACGCATGTGCTCCGGTCCTCGAAATTCGTAATGCCCGACATCTTGTCCGCCCCAATGACAAGCACCTTCTCGTGCCGCCCGCTTTCGATCATTTGCGCCCCGGTCGAAAGCGCGAAAAGAAACCCGCTGCACGCAGCGGAAAGATCGAACCCCCAGGCCTTCGACGCGCCGATTTCATGCTGCACCAGACAAGCCGTCGCAGGAAAAAACATATCCGGGGTAATGGTGGCGACAATAATCGCATCGATTTCCTCTGGGTCCAGCCCCCGCTTCTCAATTAAATCCTGCGCCGCGTTCGAAGCCATGTAGGCGGTGGCCTTGTCGGGATCGCGAAGAATGCGGCGCTCCCGAATACCCGTGCGCGTCCGTATCCATTCGTCGTCGGTATCGACCAGGCGCTCAAGGTCCGCGTTCGTCAGACGTTCTTCGGGGAGAAAATGTCCAACCGCTGTAATAGCCGCATAGCTCATGGCGCTGTTCGTCGCTGATTGCATGATCGGGGATACGCCTTCTGCAAATCTTCTGCATACGGGATGGTTCGGAACGTCATGCGCCGAACGCCTTGTTCATTGCCTCGAGCGCCCCGTGCCGCGCCACGTCGGCGGCCACAAGAATCATGCGCTCGATGGCGCGAACCGACGACCCGCCGTGGCCAATCATCACATTGCCGTTCACGCCAAGCAGCAGCGCGCCGCCGTACTCTTCGTAGCTGAACCGAAGGCGCACGGCGGAAAGCGCCCCCCGCACCACCTCCTGGTCCGCGTCGGAAAACGCCCGCCGCGCCATTTCTTCCGATATCATCTGCGGGATCGCAGAGGCCAAACTCTCCCCGAACTTGAGAAGAATGTTGCCTACGAACCCGTCGCAAACCACGACATCGGCCGCATGATGCAGAATGTCCCGCCCCTCGATATTCCCGCAAAAATGAATGTCCGGGGACGCCTGAAGGAGTTTGTAGGCCTCTTTTACCTGCTCGTTGCCCTTCCGTGCCTCCTCCCCCAGATTCACCAGGGCCACCCTGGGTTTGGGAATTTGCATCGCCGCGGAGGCATAAATCGAACCCATCTTCGCAAACTGAAGCAAATGTTCGGGACGACAATCCACATTGGTGCCCACGTCAAGCATGATGCAGTGGCCCCGGACGGTGGGGTAAAACGCGACGATCGAGGGCCGCGCAACGCCCCGCATAGCCCCCAGCACGAAAAGCGAGGCCGCCATGACGGCGCCCGTATTGCCTGCGCTGACGAATGCGTGCGCCTCGCCGTCCCGCATGGCGGCGAGTCCAATATGAATGGAAGAGCCCGGCTTCGTCTTTACGGCGGAGGCCGGCGCCTCGTCCATTCCGATCGTATCGGGCGCATGCACGATGCGCAAGGGCAACCGGTCGACCAGGTCCTTTTTAGGGGCGATTTCGGCTTGCAGCGCGTCTTCCCGCCCTGCAAGAAGCACTTCAAGGTCCCCGTCCGAAGCGTCCAGCGCGCGAATGGCGCCCTCGACGACAACGGCAGGCGCCTTGTCGCCCCCCATAGCATCAACCGCTACCCGAATGGCCATATTTCAAGATATGAAGAAACGGCCGGCGAACCGGACGCGATGCATGGCCTAAACGGCTTCTTTAGGCTCGATCACCTGACGCCCCCGATAATAACCGCAACTGGGGCAGGCGTGATGCAAAAGCTTCGACGTACCGCAGTTGGAGCACTCGATTATCTGAGGCGCTCTCAAGCTGCCGTAATACCGCGCGCGGCGCTGCCGCGTACGAGCCTTGGAATGTTTTCTTTTGGGATTCGCCATGATTTTCTGTGTTCGCCGATAAGCGCAACGCAGGCGCGCGCCTGCCTGACCTTAGTCCTTCTGCGACTTTAATGCGCCAAGGGCTTCCCAGCGCGGGTCTATGCTATCGTCCTGCGTTCCTTGCGAAACGCCGAATGTTGTTGGAATGTCTATGTCTTCTGCTCCGGGAGCAATGCGACGCGCCGGCACCGCAAGCAAAATCGTGTCTCGCGCAACATCGGTAAGGTCCAGGACCCGATCGCTCGGCGCCAGTATCCTGACCTCGTTGCAACGGTTTTTGCTCGCGCTTGCGAACCCGGCGCAAGAGAACAGGACGCAGTACGTACCCTCGATCCGCTGATCGAAGGAACGCAGCGTACGGTCGCATTCCAGTATGGCCTGCGCCCGAACCGTCAGCGAAACAAGGATCTGCGCCTCGGCCACGTCCAGTCGCGCGGAGACGTCCACATCCCGAAACACCGAAGGATCCAATTCCAGCGCCTCGGCCTCCGGCCTGAACGTTCGTTCATGCACGCCCGGCTTTAGCGCTTCGATACCTATCGCAAACATGACAGCACGTCAAATCTGTTCCATCCAACGACGATATGCCCGCTCGCGTTCCGGGGCAAAAACGACGGGGCGATTTTCGCCAATGCCGTTCGAGAAAATCAATACGCTTCGGCTTGTCTTTTTCTCCCGAAATCGTTACCATCCTGCCATCCGCCTGCGGGAATACCATACGGCGCCGTCAAGCGCCGCAGAAAGATTCCCCAGGGACCTCGCCAGAAACCGCCTGCTTGTGAACAACGTGTTGACAAGCAACGCGGCCCTGTCGGAAACAAACCGCCTGCAACGATAACTGCGAAGCAGTACGTGTGAAAAAAGTCCGCGCCCTTTATTTAAGTTGTTTTTTTATAGGGGCATAGGGCAAAAAACGCAATGTGCATAACCTGTGAGCGTATCCACGGCGAATCGAAGAGCGGGCAGGCGGGCGCGAGGCGGAATTTTTCCCGGTTGTGAATAATAAGTGCATATCGGAGAGGCTCCGGCGTACCGGCGGCCTTTTCGAGGAAATAAACAGCGAGCGCGCCCACGTGAAACCACCGTCAGGAAACGTATCCACGCCGCCTTCGGGGCGCGCAGGGAAACCGCCGCGCGCGGCCCAGGGAGCGCCTCCCCCGGGCCCGCCGACGCCGGACGCCGCGCGCCAGGCCCGGGCAACCGTTTTCGAATCCGAAAGCCCGGTCTTCATTGCGTCCGGCCTTCCGCTGAACGCCTCGTACACATTCGATCGGTTCATCGAAGGGGATTGCAACCAGTTCGCGCGCAGCGCCGCGCTGGCCATCGCCCAGCAGCCGCGCCATACGGCCTTCAATCCGCTTTTGATCTACGGCGGAGTCGGCCTGGGCAAAACGCACCTTGTGCAGGCTATCGGCAACCATGTCCGGCAGCATAGCGACTACAAGGTCCTGTATACGTCGAGCGACCACTTCACGTCGGACTATATGCAATCGGTCCGGACAAACCGGAATAACGAGTTCGTCGCATTCTACAGCGACATAGACCTGCTCATCATCGACGACGTCCAGTTCTTCAGCAACCAGCCGAAAACGCAGGAAGGCCTCTTCCACACCTTCAACCTGCTGCATCAGAGTGGAAAACAGATCGTTTTCTCGACGGACCGGGCGCCCCAGGAAATTCCCGGCGTGGCGGAGCGATTGCTTTCGCGCTTTCAGGGCGGGCTTGTGGCCGACCTGCAGCAGCCCGAACTGGAAACCCGCATCGCTATTCTGAACCGCAAGGCCAACGATCAGGGCATCGACATTCCGTACGAATTCATCGAATTCATCGCGCGGCGCATCAAGAAGAATGTTCGCGAACTGGAAAGCGCCCTCATACGGCTACTGGCGCACGCTACGTTGCACCGGCGCGAAATAGATATGCCGCTCATTCGGGAGGCGCTGGGCGAACTGCCCGACGACGCGCCGCCGAAACCGACCGTGGAAAATATCCGACGCGCCGCCTGCGCGTATTTCGGGGTCGCCGAAGACCTGGTGCTGGGCCGGGGCCGCAACCGGGAAATCGTGCAGGCGCGCCACGTGGGGATGTATTTCAGCAAAAAACTGAGCGGGCATTCCCTCGCCACGATAGGCCGGTATTTCGGGGGCAAGGACCATTCGACCGTGATCCATGCCTGCCGGTGCGTCGAAAACCTGATCGAAACGGATCCGAACTTCCGGGAAACGCTAAAACGAATCCATCGGGAAATCGAAACAGGGTATCGGTAAGCGCGCGCTTTCGCTTCGATAATTGTTATCTTGGGATGCATGGGCTTTTTTATTTCCCTAACTTGCAGCGTCATCCATCGCCGCGCATGTGCCACCTGAGCGTATCGAAATAGTAACGCCATGAAATTTTCCGCCTCCAGCGCCGCCCTCCTCAAGGCGCTGACCACCACCGGGGGCGCCGTCCCCGCCAAAAGCACCCTCCCCATTCTGGAGTGCATCCTCTTCGAACAAGTGGACGAGAAGCGCCTCAGTCTGAGCGCAACGGACCTGGAGGTCACCATCGTGCAGCAGGTCGAAGTGCAATTCGAAAGCGCATCGGCCCGCCGCATCGCCGTGCCGGCTCGCCGCCTCCTGGACACGCTGCGGGCCCTGCCCGAAGTGCCGATTTCGTTCGAGGCGAACGAGGAATTTCAGATCGTGCTCACAACCGATGCGGGCGAATACAAAATGTCCGGACACGACGGCGGAGACTACCCGTCCCTGCCCGATATGGACCCGGAACACACCATCGAAACAAGCGGCGATCTCGTCCGCCGGGCAATCGAGAAGACCAGTTTCGCGGTCAGCAAGGACGCGCTGCGGCCCGCCATGATGGGCGTGTATTTTCAGATCGGGCCGGAACCGGGACGCGCCGTGGCTACGGACGGGCATCGTCTCGTGCGCATGCAGATGGACTCCATGACTTCGGACGAGGAAGCGAATTTCATCATCCCGGAAAAAGCGCTCTCGCTGGCCAACAAGATTCTCTCTGGAGAAACCTGCGTTATTCTGGTGGACGCCGGCTATGCGTGCTTCGACGCGGGCGATACGCGCATCCTGGTGCGGCTTATCGCCGAGGCGTATCCCAACTACGAAGCCGTTATCCCCAAAGACAACGACAAGCAGATTGTCGTGGAGCGGAACGCGCTGCTCGCCGCCGTAAAGCGCGTCAGCCTGTATTCGTCCAACCTGACGCCCCAGATCAAGCTGATGCTGCACGAGGACCACATTAAGATCGAAGCGCAGGATATCGAGCGATCAAGCGAAGCGCACGAGACCGTGCCGTGCGAATACAACGGCGAATCGATGCCCATCGGATTCAACGCCACGTATCTGAACGAGGTCCTCGGACACATTGACGACGACGAGGTCGTCATAGAATTCAGTTCCCCGAATCGCGCCGGCGTGGTCACGCCGCAGACGCAGCGGGACGGAGAGCATGCGCTGATGCTCATCATGCCGGTCATGCTGAACCATTGACAGGCGGATCACTCCAGATTCTTTAGCAATTCCTCGTCCATGCGCAGGCGTTTGACGGCCTTGTAAATGAAGGAGCGAATCGTTGGAAGCGAACGGTCCGTGCGCCGCGCAATTTCCGCGTACGACAATCCGCCCAGAAAACGCAGCCGTACGCACGAGCGAAGATGCGGCGGAAGCCGGTCGATGGCGCCAACCAGCATCTGTTGCTGCGCGCCGTATTCGCGGTAGTTGTTCGGCGTTTCGGACACGGACGTGCCCATGGGGGCTCCGTCGAAGGAAATTTGCTGCCGCCGTGCGCGAAGGTAGTTGCGGAAGGTGTTTTTGCACACGACGCTGACCCAGCTGGCATAGCGAGACGGCTCCCTGACCTGGGATTCCCGCATTTCCATTTTGCGAAACGCAATATCGATGAGAACGTCCAGGTCGATAGCGCTCCAGGAGGACTCCTGAACGAATTTTACGAGAAAATATCTTCGGATATAGCAGTACGTCCACAATTGAACTACGCTGCGCTCCTGAAGGTCGCCCGTGGCGCGCCAGCGCGTGTAGGCGGCGTTTACGGCGGGTGCGTCGTCAAGACGAAAAGGCAGGCCTGCGGCGAGTTCGTCCAGCGAATCGAAGGATGAGTACGACATTAATGATCTTGTAGATAGCGTGAAACGGGACAAAAGGTGAAAAAACCGAACAGATGGCCCGTTCAAGGCGAACAACGGCCAGCCTCCTGCGCGACAAGACGACGTGCGCCTGCATCGAAAAACTTGACGTACAACCCCAAAAGCCGTATATTGCTTGGCTACGGTGGTTCGTAACGAACGTTTTCGTCTTCAGGGGCGTCCGAACACTCCAACGGAATGATCCGACGCTGCGACACCGTCTTGATCGGTATCTGCGCGGGGGCATCAGGCTACAAATGATGTGCTGCGTAAAACGGAAGTTAAATAAATTTAGTCATGGATGCGAACACTTACAAAACTTATTCCGCCAGACCGAGCGACATAGATCGCGCCTGGTACGTCGTGGACGCCAGGGATCAGGTCGTCGGTCGGCTTGCGTCGCGCGTGGCCTCCGTGCTGCGCGGAAAGCACAACCCGCGATTCACGCCCCATATGGACGCCGGGGACTTCGTAGTTGTCGTCAATGCGGACAAGGTTCGCCTGACCGGCAACAAGGAAACGGCCAAGGAGTACTTCCGTTACAGCGGGTATCCAGGCGGAGCGCGGCGTACGACCCCTGCGGAAATGCGCGTCTCCAAACCGGAATTCATCGTGCGTAACGCCGTCCGGGGGATGATGCCGAAAGGTCCCCTTGGCCGTCAGATGCTTAAAAAACTTAAGGTGTACGCCGGTCCGGAGCATCCGCACGCCGCGCAAAAGCCCAAAGAGCTTGCTCTGTAACCCGTGCGACGAAAACGAAAAAGGCCCATGCAAGGACCAAATCCCTCGAGTACATCGCCCTTGAACCAGCAGGCGCCTAAAAAAGTTAAGGCGCCTGCCGGCTCGCCTTACTTTCGTGCCGAAGCGCGCGATCCGAACCCTCTGTAACCAGCGAAAACGACGAACCCTATATTCATGGCAGGACCCGTTCAGCATATCGGCGTTGGCCGACGTAAAACATCCACGGCGCGCGTTTACCTGCGCGCCGGAAATGGCCAAGTGACGATAAACCGTCGTCCCCACGAAGAGTATTTCCCGCTCGACTGGCGACGCAAGATCATCTTTCAGCCGTTCGAAGCGACCGGCACCAGCGGGCAGTTCGACGTACTGATCAATGCAAAAGGCGGCGGCCTGACCGGACAGGTCGAGGCGATTCGCCTTGGCATTGCGCGGGCGCTGGTCGATTTTGACGAAGAATTCAAAAAGCCGCTGCGCGACGCCGGCTTGCTCACGCGGGACGACCGCATGGTGGAACGCAAGAAGTACGGCCGCCCCAAGGCGCGCAAACGCTTCCAGTTCAGCAAGCGGTAACGCAGGCGCCCTGCAAAACTTTTTTAATCACGCATATCGCCTGACATGCAACAGGGTGGCCGCCGCGGCGGTCCTGTTGCATGCGAGACGGCGGTAGAGGAACAAACCCGGCGAATTACGCCCTATTCCATGAGCGAAACAACACCCGCAACGACCGCGCCCGCCGCAGGCCCGGTCGGCATTGAACGCCTGCTTAAGGCAGGTACGCATTTCGGGCACCTCACGTCCCGCTGGAATCCGAAGATGAAGAAATACATCTTCATGCAGCGGAACAACATTCACATTATCGACCTGATGCAAACGCAGGCGCTGCTGAACGCCGCGGCGGAAACGGCAGCGCGGTTTGCGCGCCAGGGCAAATCGATTCTCTTCGTAGCCACGAAAAAACAGGCGCGGGAAACCGTCCGCTCCTATGCGGAATCGTGCGATTCCCCTTATGTGGTCGAACGTTGGCTGGGCGGGACGCTGACGAATTTCCAGACCATTCGCGGAAGTATCCGGCGCATGGACGAACTTGCCCGGTTCGAAGAAGACGAATCGTTCCAGACGCTCAAGAAAAAGGAACGGCTGATGCACAGCCGCGAGCGTGAAAAACTCGTGAAGGTGCTGAGCGGCATTGCCGCCATGCCGCGCTTGCCAGGCGCCGCTTTCATCGTGGACATAAACCGGGAGCACATTGCCGTCAAGGAAGCCCGCAAGCTCGGCATACCCATCATCGCCATGATCGATACGAACTGCGATCCGGATCTGGTGGATTACCCGATCCCCGCCAACGACGACGCGATCAAGTCGATCCAGCTTGTTACCTCCGTCATTGCGAATGCGGTGAACGAAGGCAAGCGCTCGAAAGAAAACAAAGACGCCCACCAGGACCAGAAGCGGAACTCCTGACGAATCGACGATCCTGCGCGGATCGTTCTCTCCGGCGAATTCTGCTTGCAATACCAATCCAAGAACCATGACGATAAAGGCAGCCGACGTCAAAAAACTCCGTGAGGCCACGGGCGTCGGCATGATGGACTGCAAAAAAGCCCTCCAGGAAGCGAACGGCGACCTGGACGCCGCGGTAGATATTCTGCGCAAAAAAGGCCAGAAGGTAGCGGAAAAACGCGCCTCCCGGGAAGCCAACGAGGGACTCGTAGCGGCGGCGCTTTCCGACGACGGGAAACAGGGCGCCTTGCTTGAACTGAACTGCGAAACCGACTTTGTGGCGCGGAACGAGGCGTTCGGACAACTGGCGAACGCATTGGTCCGGGTGGCGCTGGACAAGGCCCTCGCCAGCGTAGAGGCATTGCACGGCGCCGACTTTGCGGCGGGACAAACCGTGGAAGAAGCGCTGATAGAGGCCACGGGTAAAATCGGCGAAAAAATCGCCGTGCGACGGGTGGCCTTGCTCGAAAGCGAGGATGGACGCATCGTTTCCTATATTCATCCCGGGTCCCGCCTTGGCGTCCTCGTGCACATGCATGGCGACGGAGCGGTGGAAAGCGCCGGAACCGACGTCGCCATGCAGGTGGCCGCCATGAACCCGGTGGCCACCGCAAAAGACGACGTTCCCGAAAACGTGAAGGAGAAAGAGCTGGAGATTGCGCGGGAATCCGCCCGAAACGAAGGCAAACCGGATCACATTATCGACCGAATCGCCCACGGCAAACTGGAGCGGTACTTCAAGGACCACGTGCTGGTTGAACAACCTTTCGTCAAGGATTCTTCAATGACCGTAAAGGTCATGCTGCAAAACGCAGGCGCCGGCGTACGCCAGTTCGTCCGGTTTGCGCTGGGAGAATAATCTCCTGAAATTATGGCAAGCGACACGCATCGGAGCGCATACAAGCGTATCCTGCTAAAACTTAGCGGGGAAGCGTTGCTTGGCGCCCGGTCGTACGGCATCGACCCCGAAGTGCTTGCCGGATATGCGCGCGAAATAGAAACCGTCGCGGAACGGGGGGTCGAGGTGGCGATCGTCATCGGGGGCGGCAATATTTTCCGCGGCGTTCGCACCGCCCACGCAGGCATGACCCGCGCGCACGCCGACTACATGGGCATGCTGGCCACGATGATCAACGCCATGGCGCTGCAAGACGCCCTGGAGCAGGCGGGCCTCCAGACCCGGTTGCAATCCAGCATAAAAATGGAAGAAATCGCCGAACCGTTCATCCGGCGGCGGGCGATCCGGCATCTGGAAAAGGGCCGCGTGGTCATTTTCGGGGCAGGGACAGGCAATCCGTACTTTACCACCGACACGGCGGCGGCGTTGCGGGCCCTGGAAATCGAGGCGGACGCGCTCCTCAAGGGAACCCGGGTCGAAGGCATTTTTTCGGCGGACCCCGAGACCGATCCGAATGCAAAAATGTACGACGAAATCTCGGGCGACGAGGTGATTCGGCAGGATTTGCGCGTCATGGATATTACCGCCTTTACCCTTTGCCGGGAATCAAGGTTGCCGATTATGGTGTTTGACATGAACAAACCGGGCAACCTGAGCCATATTGTCGACGGAAAGCGCATCGGCACCGTCGTCCACTGGAACGAAAAACCCGGGGCGGCCCCCGAAAACGCGCGGGAACGCCCGGAAACGAAAACACGCTCCTTCACCGAGGTCGAGCCATGATCAACGAGCATCTCAAGGCCCTCCTGAAAGAGGCCGAAGACCACATGGAGAAAAGCCTCGAATGGTTGCAGGGCGAACTGCGCGCCATTCGGGCGGGGCGGGCCATGCCGGGCATGATCGACAAAATCCGGGTAGATTACTACGGCGCGCAAACGCCGCTCAACCAGATTGCGACCATCGGCGCGCCGCAGCCCGACTTGCTCACCGTGCAGCCATGGGATCGGGGCGCGCTCGAAGCCATCGAAAAAAGCATTATGGCGTCGAACATGGGTTTTAATCCGTCGAACGACGGCGCGATGATTCGCATCCCGGTCCCGCCGCTGTCGGAGGAACGTCGCCGAGACCTTGTCAAGGCGGCGAAAAGCCGGGCGGAAGAAGCCAAAGTCGGGATTCGCAACATTCGTCGCGACGTTAAGGACAAAATGCGTAAAATGGGCGAGGCGGAGCATATTCCGGAAGACATGCAGTTCGAAGGCGGCGAGCGACTCCAGAAACTCACGGACCGTTTTACCCACGCCGTGGATTCGCTGACCGCCCGCAAGGAAGAAGAAATCATGGAGGTATAATCCGGCCTCGCATCCCCAAGCGAACGCAGTAGTACAAGCAAGCGTTTACCATACCCTGGAGAGGTGCCCGAGCGGCCGAAGGGGCTCGCCTGGAAAGCGAGTGTACCGTTCACGCGGTACCGTGGGTTCGAATCCCACCCTCTCCGCCCTGTTTCCCCGGCTGAACCGTCCTGTGCCGAATCCCCCGCATCGCCCCTGTCGCTCATCTTG
The DNA here is from genome assembly GCA_022825385.1 of Rhodothermales bacterium. GTDB lineage: Bacteria > Bacteroidota > Rhodothermia > Rhodothermales > VXPQ01 > VXPQ01. The sequence continues at coordinate 47,114 of JAJDWX010000006.1, read as the reverse complement.
CCCTTTGCCGCCATGATAAACAGTATGACCGGTTTCGGTCTTGGCGAAGCAGAGGTAAACGGCGCGGTATCGACCGTCGAGCTCCGTTCGACCAACAATCGGTTCTGCGAGGTATCGGTTCGCCTGCCGCGCAGCCTGAGCGAATACGAATCGGAAATCCAGGCCCGCATCCGAAAGCGCTTTGCGCGGGGCCGGATTGCGGCGCGCATCCAGGTCGAGACCGATACGAAAGCATCCGGCGGCGGCCTCCGGGTAAACCCCGAAAGCGTACGGCAGTGCATGAGACTTCTCCAGGACGCGCGCGAAGCCGCGGGGCTAACCGAACCGGTGCGGCTCGAACATTTGCTGAAGTATTCCGATATTTTTCAGACGATGGAAGAGACGGGAGCGAAAACGGCCCAGGAGTGGAGCGCCTCGGAGCAGGCGCTGGACAAGGCGATAGCCAACCTGCAAGCCATGCGCCGCCTCGAAGGAGACGCTCTCCTGAACGATATGGAGCAGCGGGTGCAAGCGATCAGAGCGCTCCTGGAACAGGTCGAAGCCCTGGCTCCCGCCCGCGTCGCAAGCGCGCGCGAGCGGTTGCGAGAACGGCTTGCCGACCTGCTTGAAGACCAGCGCCTCGACCCCCAGCGCCTGGAAATGGAAATTGCCGTCCTGGCCGAACGGCTGGACGTTACGGAGGAATGCGTACGCCTGAAATCCCACCTGAACCTGTTCCGGCAGAGCCTTGCAAGCGAGCATGCGGAAGGGCGCAAGCTTAACTTCATTGCGCAGGAAATACACCGCGAAGTCAACACGCTTGGGGCCAAATCCGGAGATACGACGATCGCCGGCCTTGCCGTCGCCATGAAGGACGAACTGGAAAAAATTCGCGAGCAAGTACAAAACGTGGAATGAACAACCCCGAAAAAGCCCCGCGCCTCGTAGTGCTCACGGCGCCAAGCGGCTCTGGAAAAACGACCATCGCCAACCGGATACTGGAGGCCATGCCTGCTTTCCGTTTCTCGGTATCGGCCACCACAAGGCCGCGACGCCCCGACGAAAAGGACGGCGAGGATTACCACTTCATCTCGCATCAGGAATTTCAGGCGCTCATCCACTCCGGCGAGATGCTTGAACACGAAGAGGTCTATCCCGGACGCCTGTACGGCACCCTGCGATCCGAACTGGACGGCGCCAGCGCCGAAAAACCCATTTTGCTCGATATCGACATCGAAGGCGCGTTCAGAATTAAAAAAATCTACGGAGAAAATGCGCTTATCGTGTTTATTCGCCCCCCGTCTGTCCGGGAACTGGGGCGACGCCTTCGGGAACGCGCCACGGAAAACGAAGACACCATTCGGGTCCGCCTTGACCGGGCGCGGCGGGAACTGGACGCCGTCCGCCAGGCAGACAAGGTGATCGAAAACGACGACATCGAACGCGCCGTCAAGGAAACCTTGCGCGTAGTGCGACGGTTTATTAAAAGTTGACGTACGCAATTTCTGAACACGCAGACAGGAAGCCAAGCCATGGCAATGAAGACCATAGATATTGAAAACCTCACGGCGCAGAACGACAATGTGTATGAAACGGTCGTCGTGCTCTCGAAGCGCGCCCGGCAAATAGCCGCCCGCCAAAAGGCGGATCTGGACGAAAAACTGGCGTACTACGAGGGATTTACGTCCGATGTGGAAAATCTCCGGATGCAGGAAGAACAGGCCCGCATATCGCTGGAATACGAAAAACGGCCCAAGCCCGCCGAAGTCGCGATCGGCGAACTCGAACAAAACGAGATTTACTTCCGCCAACCGGAAAAAGAAGCCCCGCCCGAAGCGCTTCCTGCTTGACCAACCGCCTGCGCGACGCTCCGTCGCTCCAGGCCTTTCGATAAACGCATGACGTCCAGCAAGCCATATGCCGAACTGCGCGGGCGGCATATTCTGCTTGGCGTATGCGGGGGCATTGCGGCGTACAAATCCGTCGAGCTGGTCCGCCTCCTCAAAAAAGCAGGCGCCGACGTACAGGTCCTCGCGACGCCGGACGCCGGGCGCTTCGTCACGCCGCTGACGCTGGGAACCGTCTCGGAGCGACCGGTCCTCACAGACCTGTTTCCCGAGGCGGAAGAAGGCTCCTGGACCCGGCACGTTACGCTTGGACGCTGGGCGGACCTCCTGGTCGTTGCCCCGGCGACGGCGCAAACGCTGGCCAAAATAGCGGGAGGTTTTTGCGACAACCTCCTCGTCGCCACCGTGCTTTCCGCCCGATGCCCGATTCTCGTCTGCCCGGCCATGGACGAAGATATGCTGGCGCATCCGGCCACGCAGCGCAACCTGAATACGCTTCGGTCCTGCGGCTATTTCGTGGCGCCCACCGCGTACGGCCCGCTCGCAAGCGGATTGACCGGGCAGGGCCGCTTGCCGGAACCGGAAGAAATCATGCAGCGCGTCCGCGAAGCGCTCGCAGCCGGCCCCGACGACCGCCCGGCGCATCCTGGCGCGGAAAACGACGACCGCTTGCGCAACAAGCATGTGCTCGTAACGGCGGGGCCTACCCGGGAATATGTAGATCCGGTCCGCTTCCTCAGCAATCCCTCCTCTGGCAAAATGGGCTTTGCGCTTGCGGAAGCAGCCGCCCGGCGCGGGGCGAGGGTCACGCTGGTTTCCGGCCCGGCGCAGCTCGACACGCCCGCCCGGGTAGAGCGAATCGACGTGGAAACCGCCGAGGAAATGCACGACGCGGTTATGGCCCATCGCGCGGCCGATATTGTGATCATGGCGGCGGCGGTCGCGGATTACGCGCCGAAAGAACGCGCCCTGCAAAAAATCAAAAAGAAAAACGGCGAGATGACCTTGCGCTTGCGGCGCACGACGGATATCCTTTATGCGTTGCAACAACAGCGGTCCGAGGGGCAGCTCCTCGTGGGATTTGCCCTGGAAACCAGCGACGGCCTGGAAAACGCGCGACGAAAACTCCGCGAGAAGAACCTCGACTGGATCGCGCTCAACATGCTTGCCGCAGACTCGGGGTTCGAGACGGAAACGAACCGGATCACGCTGCTGGGCCGCGACGGGCGCGAGGAAACGGTTCCCGCGACGAGCAAGCGGGAGGCCGCCGAAATCATTCTGGATCGCATCGCGTCCGCGCCGGACCGGCCCGCGGCGTAACGAGGCGCAAGCCCCGTTGCGGAAACAGCCCGGAAGACATACCTTCTTCAGGAAGACGCTGATCAAAACCCTCTTCGCTCAACGCGGCGCGTACGACATGTCCCTCCTTCGCGAACTGAAAACCATCCTTGAGCACGAACAGCGGGTCGGCGGGTCGTTCCCGCCGCTCCCCTGTTCCGCCGGGCAGGAAGCGAAAGAAACGGCGGCGGGCGGCCATGCCGTTGCCGAACCAGCCCCGCAACCTTCCGAAGCGGCTCCCGCCAACAAGGTCGCGCCGCCCGCAAACGCGGACAACAACCTGTTCGGGGGCGGAGCGGCGCAAGGCGGCGGAAGCGACCTGTCTCCCTATGCGCGCATTCATGCGCTGATCCCGGCCCAATCCCCGCTGCGCGACATGAATACGCTGGACGAAGTGGAAGCCTTCGTACGGGACAATGCCCTCATTCCGCTGGATAAAACCCGCAAAAACCCGGTGTTCGGGGTCGGGAATGCGGAAGCAGACCTGATGGTGATCGGAGAGGCGCCCGGAGCGGACGAAGACGCCCGGGGAGAGCCTTTCGTAGGAAGAGCAGGCCAATTACTGAACAAAATTCTGAAGGCCATTGACTTCGAACGCGAAGAGGTCTACATAGCAAACATCCTGAAAAGTCGCCCGCCGAACAACCGGAACCCGCTTGCGGGAGAAATTCAGGCGCACGCCCCGATTCTCTATAAGCAAATGACGCTTGTTCGACCCAAATTGCTGCTTTGCCTTGGGAGGGTCGCGGCCAGCGCCTTGCTGGACCGGCAGGACTCGCTGAAAGCCATGAGGGAAAAATTTCAGGATTTTCATGGCCTTCCCCTGCTGGTTACCTATCATCCGGCGGCGCTGCTGCGCAATCCCGGATGGAAACGAGCCGCCTGGGAAGATGTACAGATGCTTCGCAAACGCTATAACCAGTTAACCGGGCCTGACGCCTGATTCGTCGCTTCCGCGACCTGTTATGCCTGAACAGGAACCCTATCCCCCGCCCATGCCGGACGACCTCCGGGACGCCCCGCCGGACGCGTACGACGGCGGGCGCGTGCCGCCGCAGGCCGTCGACGTAGAGCAGGCCGTCCTGGGAGCGATTCTTCTGGAACAGGAAGCCTTGGCGAAAAGCCTTGAGATTCTTTCCGAAAACAGTTTCTACGATGGGCGGCATCGGAAAATATTCGGCGCGTTCTCGGAACTCTTTCGGCGAGGCGTTCCTGTCGATTTAATCACCTTGACGGACGAATTGCGGCGGCGCAAGGAGCTCGAAAAGGTAGGCGGAGCAAATTATCTGAACGAACTCTCGTCGCATATGGGCGCCGCGGCGAACGTCGAATACCACGCTCGCATCATTGCCGAAAAGTATCTGCTTCGGAAACTGATCGAAACGACGACGCAACTCACCCGGGACGCATACGACGCCGGCGCAGACACGTTCGAACTGCTCGACAAGGCCGAAACAGACATCTTCCAGATTTCGAATGCGGAGATACGGCGGCCCGCGGAAAAGGTCTCGGACGTCATAAAAACCACGATCAAACACCTTGAGGCGATCCACGGGCAAGAGGGGGGCGTAACGGGCGTGCCCAGCGGGTTTTCGGGCCTCGACCGATTAACGAGCGGCTGGCAGCGCTCCGACCTGATCATCGTCGCCGCGCGCCCGTCCATGGGTAAAACCGCGTTTGCCCTGTCCTGCGCGCTCAACGCAGCCAAAGAAAAGGGCGTGGCCATTTTCTCGCTCGAGATGGGCGCGGAGCAGCTGGCCCTGCGCATGCTGACCTCGGAAGCGCGCGTCGATTCCCAGAGCGCGCGGACGGGGCGAATGAATAACACCGACTGGGGCAAAATAGTCCAGGCCGCCGGAAAGCTGGCCGCCGCCCGCATTTTCATCGACGATACGCCGGGGCTGTCTGTCCTGGAACTCCGCGCCAAGTGCCGCCGCCTGAAATCCGAGCACGACATCGGGCTGGTGATCGTCGACTACCTGCAACTCATGCATGTGTCTGCGACGCAGCGCTACACGAACCGGGAACAGGAAATTTCGCACATCAGCCGGTCCATGAAAGCGCTGGCCAAGGAACTGGACGTGCCCGTCGTCGCCCTGTCGCAGCTAAGCCGGGCCGTAGAAACCCGGGGCGGCGACAAGCGGCCGCAACTTTCGGATTTGCGCGAAAGCGGAGCCATCGAACAGGACGCGGATGTGGTGTGCTTTATTTATCGGCCCGAGCGATACGGCATTACGGCGGACGACCACGGAAACTCCACGGAAGGCATTGCGGAAATCATTATCGGCAAACAACGCAACGGACCGGTCGGCGCGGTGAACCTGTCCTTCGTCAAGCAGTATGCGCGCTTCGAAAGTCTGGCGACGTACTACCAGGGAGCCGCGGAAGGCAATGGAACCCAAAGTCAGGACGCCCCCTTCTAACGCCGTCCGCGCGCAAGGATGGCGACCCGGCGCCTGATTTTGCCCGTACGCCGATTATTTCACGGGCGACGAGCCGCTGCTGCGGCGCAGGAAAAAATCAGAAGCCCAGCCCCTGGGCATGGAGGCGAATGCGGGCAAGAAACATGTCCGACGCAAGATAGAGCGTGGAGCCATCGTCCCCGAAGGCGCAGTTGGCGATCCGCTCGCCCGTGGAAAGGGTGCCGAGGTGCTCCCCTTCGGGCGTCAGCGCGAGTACGCCGCCCGGCCCCGTAGCGAACAGGTTCCCTTCGGTATCGACCGCCATGCCGTCGAACGCGCCCACCGCCCCGTCGGCGATGAGCGCGGCGCCGTCGAAAAATACCCGGCTGTTCGCCAGCGTTCCGTCGTCCTGCACGTCGTAGGCGCGAATGACCGGGTTGGCTCCCCCTGAATTCGCGACGTACAGGGTCTTTTCGTCCGGAGAAAACGCGATCCCGTTCGGGAATCCCAGTTCGTCCGTAAGCAAGGACACCGCGCCGCTCGCGTCGACGCGGTACACGCCATTGAAAGGCAGCTCCTTGTCCGGGCTGTCGTTGAGGCCCGCCAGTCCGTAGGGCGGGTCGGTGAAATACAAATCCCCGCTGGAATGAAAAACCAGGTCGTTGGGGCTATTGAGGCGCTTGCCGTCGTAGGCGTCGGCTATCGTCTCGCGGGTGAAATTCGCGTCGTCCAGACGGGCAATCTGCCGGTTTCCGTGATCGCACATCACAAGGCGGCCTTCCGCATCCAGTGCAAGCCCGTTCGTGCCCATTTCGGCTCCCGCCGGATCGCTTCCCGCGTACCCCGCCGGTCGCAGATAGGGGGACAGGCCGTCCTTTTCGTCCCACCGGTAGATTGTGTTCGACGGAATGTCGGAAAAAAGCAGATAGCCCCCTTCGTCGGGAACCCAGACCGGGCCTTCCGACCACGCGAACCCTTCGGCCAGTTTTTCAATGACGGCGTCCTCGGGGACCAGCGCGTCCATCCGGTCGTCCAGGCGGATCACCGTCCCGATGGCCTCGGGGGCAGGGGCGCCGTACGTTTCCTCTTCTTCTTCATGGGAAACGCAGCCCGCCATGGCGGCGAGCGCGAAAACGGGGGCGAAAATGCGAAGCAGGGCGGTCATGGGGCAAGGGGTTTCCCGGGATAGGCGAAGCAGGCGCGGGCTTGCCTGCGCGCTGTGAGGTGACGGGCGGACTCGAACCGCCGTACAAGGTTTTGCAGACCTTTGCCTAACCACTCGGCCACGTCACCTGACTGGTCTTATCTATTGCCCTACCCTACGATTTCGCCGGGTTTCTTGATCCCGACGAAAGGCCGACGCGCTCGCTCGCCGTCGGTGTCGCGCCGTAGCGCGCCCGGCAGGACTCGAACCTGCAACCTGCGGATTAGAAGTCCGCCGCTCTGTCCGGTTGAGCTACGGGCGCAAGGAACAAGCGCGAGGAGGCGGCGCCAAGCTGCCGGCGACGTCTTGCCTGTCCACCCCCTGGCCGGAATCGGAATGTGTCGAGGCGGCCGGATTTGAACCGACGACCCTCTGCTCCCAAAGCAGATGCGCTACCGGACTGCGCCACGCCTCGATGTTGCGAACAAGGGCGCATCCTGCGGCGCTTCCTTGCAACAGGGGAAGCGAATCGCGTCCCCGCCGCAAAAGCGCGCCGCGGTCAGTTCGCCTTCTTCGCCGCGTTCAGGGCGTCCTGAACCGCATCGACAGACACCATGCGGGCCCGGAAACTGTAATGGCCGTTCGCCTTCTTTTCGGCGGCGACGATTTTGGCCATCTGCCTGGACGTGGCGCGCGTCTTGCGCACCTTGTCCCCGAAGGTCTGTGTTTTCGCCATGGCGATCTACCGACGTTTTTGGAGCCGCGAGGCAAGGCCCGCCGCCCGTTATTTGATTTCCCGATGCAATGTGTGCTTGCGCAACTTCGGATTATACTTTCTGAGTTCCAGGCGCTGGTCCGTATTCCGCCGATTCTTCGTCGTGGAGTACCGCGACGTGCCGGGCGCTTCCGTACACTGAAGCGTCACCTGAATCCGAACTCCTTTCGCTTTGGCCATGATTTTACGCTGGATTGCGGGTTCCGGGGTACGCCCTCATGCGCCGCTGAGGAAATGCGGCGAACGTCAGATGCGTACGCCCTGCCTGCGCGCCTCCCGGAGCACGGCCTGGACGCCCTTTTTGTTAATCGTTTTCAGGGTCTTCGCGGACACCTTCAGGGTGACGTAGCGATCCTCTTCGGGAATGTAAAACCGCTTCTTCTGAAGATTCAGAAGAAAACGCCGCTTCGCCTTGTTGTGGGCGTGGGAAACGTGGTTGCCCGTCCGGGGGCCGCGTCCCGTGATGTCGTCTTTTCGCGCCATGTCTCAAGTTCCAAAAAGCGCCGTGCCGGCGGGTCTATGTTTCCTGCGCGTTGCCATGCGATACGTTCGCAAGCAATCTTTGCAGCGTAGCCTTCAAAGGTACGCCAAAAGAAGCCGCCGCGCAACAATTTTTCCGTGCGCGAGCGGCCCGCCCTGTTCCTGTTTAGCCAAATAAATACGTAACCGCCCCGGAATTGTTTCCTTTCAAGCGTGCGCGCCGGGCGAATCGGGCGGGTCGAAAAACGAAAGCAACGTGTCGCCCCGAAGCCCCGTGCGCAGGGTCTCAAGGGGAATCACTTCGCCGGGCGGAATATTTCCAAGGTTTACGTTGGCCCCGAATTTTCGAATGAACCAGACTTGTTGCGCCTTGCGGGGCGCCTCGAAAACGAGGCGGCGGACGTCGATGCGGCGGACGATTTCGTCCATGACGGAGGACCGCACCTGCCCGGAAGCATCGAAAACGCCCGCCGCCCCGCTCTCCCGCGCCTCGCAAATAACCTTCCAGCTGCCCGCGGACAGTTCGTCCCGTATCATCCGGACCCATGCGTCGGGAGAAAGGGCGGTAGACGGGTCTTTCGAGCCCACCTCGCTCAATACGCGAAAGTCTTCCGCAAAGGAGCGAATATGGGCGAGCTTTTCTTCGTGCGGCAGCGAAATGGTCCCATCGGAAATTTCGACATAGTCAACGCGCAGCGCGCGAAGCAGGGCGCGGTACTCGTCGAGCCGCCCGCGCAAGCAATACGCTTCGAAGAGGGTGCCGCCAAAACAAACCGGCACCTCGGCAGACCGGTACGCCGCCAGTTTGTCCTCGAGGCGCGGCGTGAGGACCGCGGTGCCCCATCCCAGTTTTACGCCGTCCACGTAGTCGGCGCTTGTTTGCAGCAGGTCCTCCGCCTGCCGAACCGAAAGCCCCTTGTCCAGCACGAGGGTCAGGCCCGAGGCGCGCGGACGGGCGGGGCGGGCGGGCAAATCGTCGAATCCGAATCGGTCGCGCGGCATGGCGGATAGAAAAAATGGCGCAGGCGGGAACAGGGACCGGCGGCGCGGCGGGCGTCCCGGCCCCCCAAACTACGACGGGCAAACGTAATATGGCGCGTATTTATAGCAAACGCCTGGCCGGATACGAGGAGCGCGCGGCCGCGCTACGCCTCCGAATTCACCGCTTTCGCCGGTTCTATCGCAGCGGCGCGCGCCGCAGGGTACAGCCCCGCCGCCGCGCAAAGCCCGATCGCGGCGACGCTCACCGTCAGCAGGTCCATGCCCTCGATAAAGACCGGATACGCATCGATCAGGAACGATTCCGCGCCCGCCAGCGGGACCAGCGCGAACTGCTGCTGCAGCAGGGCCAGTCCCAAGCCGATAACCAGGCCGGAAACGGTTCCGGTCACGCCCACCAGGACGCCCTCCAGCATAAAGATTTGGCGGATGCCCCGGCGCGTAACGCCCATGGCGCGCAAGGCACCCACGTCGCGGCGTTTTTCGATAACGATCATGGTGAGCGACCCGACGATGTTGCACGAAGCCACCACGATAATCAGGCCCAGCACAAAGGTTGCCGCCCATTTTTCGAGCCGCATGACGTCGTACAGCGATTTGCGCAGGTCGTACCAGGTGACCACCTCGAGCGAAGCGGGGAGGCGGGTCGTCAGCAGATGCTTGACCGCGTCGGCTTGCTCCAGGTCGGCGAGCCGGAGTTCGACGCCGGTTACGAAATCCCCCGTGCGAAACAGGCGCTGGGCCTCGCTGGTTTCGACGAAAACATGGCTTTCGTCATAAATATCCTCCATTTCGAAGAGGCCGCGTACGTCGAACAGGGTTGGGGGCGACGCAGCGGTCCCCGCAAAACCGGTCGCCATGTCCTCGATATCCGAGGCCGAAAGCAGCAGGACCCGGCCCGCCGCCGTATTCGCGGACGGCAGAAAAGCCAGCCGGGAAGCCAGCGACGCGCCCGCCACAAGGCCGGGCCGCCCGTTCCGTCGCGCCAGATCAAAGGCGCCGTCGCTTGTCTGGCTCGCGACGCGGCTCGCGCCCGCATACATTTGCGGCTCCACCCCCCGGACCACGACCACCTTGTTCACTTCGGCGCCTTGCTCTGGCAAAAGCAGGGCCTTCCCCTCGACGTAGGGCGAGGCGGATTCGACGCCCGGCAACGCAAGCGCCACCGCCGCCAGCGAATCGGGGTTCGCGATGCCGGCCTTCCCCTCCCCGACAATGCGGACGTGGGGATCAAGCGAAACCAGCAGGTCCCGTACGATATAATAGAATCCGTTCATCACGGAAAGCACCACCACAAGCGCTGCGACCCCGAGTGCGACGCCCGCAACGGAAATGCCGGTAATGAACGAAATAAGGGAGACCCGCCGCCGGCCTGCAAGGTAGCGGCGGGCGATCAGCAAGCGAAAGTCCACCCGGTTGGCCGGTTACAAGAAAGGGTACGGATCGGCGAAGGCGCCTTCCGGGACGTCCGCGGGCATATCCACGCGATCCGTAAACAGGACAAACCCGTCGTTCGCCTTCTGCTCGGAGACGACGAGGGCGCCCGAAGGCGTCTCAAACGTCTTGTGGGCGGACCAGGCGAGCGGCTGCGGCGCATGGTCCGGGGCGTGATGCTCCAGGCGGTACGCCCATTGCCGGATATGGCCGGTTTCCTTGTCCGCATAGACCCAGTACTGGTCGCCCGGCGTCAGGCCGACGTCTCCAAACGAAAGGTGCAAAACGTCTGTGTCGGCGCGGGAAGAATCCGGCAAGTAGGTTCTGTGCACCCCTTCGTCAAACAGTTTTACCGGCATGAGCAACCAATACGTGTCGTTGATAAAGCTGCGGTAGGCGTCTTCGAGCAGCGCGGCTTCCTCCCCGGCGCCCACCCGTTCGCCAAAAAGCCAGACGTTCCCGTCCTCGGGGGCAGACGTATTGAAGAGCGCCACATACAGCGTATCCCCTCCGCCCGGCGTTTCCAGCCGGTATTCGCCCGTCGCGCGGTCCCACAAATGCCGCCTGCGCACGGTGCGTTCCGGCGGGGGCGCGACCGAATCGGCGGGAACGGCTGCAGGCGATCCCGTGGCGAAATCGAACCGCAAGTAGCGCAAATCCGCCCAGGCCGCCGGTCCGCCATACGCCTCGAACACCTTCATGGCCACGCTGTCCGCCCGGTTTTCCATGGCGGGCAGGGCGGGGGCACGGGACGAACCTTCCATTGACGCCCCGCCGCAACCCGCCAGCAGGCCGACCAGCGCCATAGCGAAAAAGAGATGGCCTGGCGCGAAACAGGACGAAAAACGAGGGTTGCGCGGTTTTATGATGGGCGTCATGGTCGAATCGGGTGGATGCAGGGAGCGGGTCGCAAAGCGCAAGGTCGCGCTCAAGCAAAGCGCCTTGATCAGTGTGTTCTGAATCAGCGTATCCTGATTCTGAAAATAGGGACTCGCGGAACAATGCGCGGGAAGAAATGACGCCGTGGTTTTAAGGAGCGTATCCTAAACATTGAACCGGAACAGGATCACGTCGCCATCCGCCACGACATACTCTTTCCCTTCGGCGCGCAGGACGCCCGCTTCCCGGGCCGCCGCTTCCGAACCGTATCGGAAGAATTCCTCGCACTGGATTGTTTCCGCCCGAATGAACCCTCGTTCGAAGTCCGAATGAATAACGCCCGCCGCCGCGGGCGCGCGCGTACCCCGCGCAACCGTCCAGGCCCGCGTTTCCTTTGGCCCGGTCGTAAAAAAGGTAATCAGGTTCAGCAAGGCGTACCCTGCGGCGACAAACCGATCCATTCCCGGCGCCTCGAGGCCCAGTTCCTCCAGCCAGGCCGCGCGCTCCTCGTCGTTCAGCCCCGCCAACTGCGCCTCGATGTCGGCGCAAACGACCACGCAGGAGAAGCCCTCCGCCGCGGCGATCTGGCGCACGACGGCGGCATGGGGGCCTCCGCCCGGCAGGTCGGCCTCCGCCACGTTGGCTACGTAAAGCACCGGTTTCGCCGACAAAAGAAAGAGAGAGGCGAGGCGGGCTTCGTCCCCGGGCCGCCCGGGAAAGGCGCGCGCCGGTTTGCCCGCCCCGACATGGGCATACACCCGCTCGACAAAGGCCAGTTCTTCCCGCAGCGCGCGGTCGCCGCCCTTGGCCTGTTTCGCCATTTTCTCGATGCGCCGCTCAAGAGACTCCAGGTCCTTTAACAACAATTCCGTGTCTACGGTCTCTATGTCGCGGGCCGGATCCACCGAACCGGAGACATGCGTAACGTCGGGATCCTCGAAACAACGCACCACATGGACGATGGCGTCCACCTCCCGAATATGCCCCAGAAACCGATTTCCCAGCCCCTCGCCTTTGGACGCCCCCGCGACCAATCCGGCGATATCCACATATTCGACCGCGGCGGGGGTCGCCTTTGCGGAGCCGGACAGCGCAGTCAGGCGACGAAGCCGGTCGTCGGGGACGGGCGCCATGCCCACATTCGGCTCGATCGTGCAGAAAGGATAATTTTCCGAACGCGCGCCCGCGCCGCTTAGCACATTAAAGAGCGACGATTTGCCCACATTGGGCAAGCCTGCGATGCCGCAGCGTAAAGCCATGGATTTTTTCGTTAGTTGCCGGGCGACGGCTCCCTGGCGGGCGCTTCCTGACTGCCGCGCTTCCGGATGGCCTCCATGCCCCGCAACCCGCGGCCCGATTTGTTCAGGAGACGTCGTCCGTGCAAATCGAACAGCACGGAATCAAGAACGCCGTTGACGAAACGCCCGCTTTCCGCCGTACTGTATCGCTTGACGAGTTCGATCGCCTCGTTGATGGATACCTTTGGGGGAATATCTTCAAAGGCCAGCATTTCGGCGATCGCCATGCGAAGCGCGATGCGGTCTACCAGCGCGATGCGCGACAAGTCCCAGTTTTTCGAATGGGACCCGATGATCTTGTCAAGACGGGCGAGATGGCGATGGACCCACCAGAAAAGGCGCTGGGCGAACGCCAGCGCCGCCGTATCAGCGCAAAGTCTGGGAGCAATGACCGTTTCGGCCATGTGGGCGGCGTCTTCTGCGCCCGCCATTTCGGTCGCGTAGAGCGCCTGCATCACGCGCGTCCTGGCCTCTCTGCGGTTATTCATATGTCAAAGACGGTCTCGCGGGCGGGGCGACGATTTTTCGCCGCCGAAATCTTAATGTATAGCCTATTGGTATTCTACAAGGGGCTTCGGGTTCTTGTTCTCATGAATTTCTTGCTTTTGGCCGGACGATTTTTGGCCGGCCCTATCGCCAATGTACCCGCCGAAGCGTTTTCCCGTCCGTCCGAAACCATATGCCGCCCGATTCCGAAGTCAGGACCACGTCGAAGCCTGCGGATTTCAGGCGATCCAGTATTTCCTGGTTCGGGAGACCGTAACGGTTTCGCGCCGCCACGCTCACGATCGCATGCGGTTTCCGCGCATTTTCCTGCGATCCTCTGGCGCTGTTGAGAAACGCGGGGATCGAACTCGTTTTGGAGCCATGGTGTCCCACCTTTAGCACCTGGCTTTGCAGCAGGTCCCCGTACCGTTGCGTAATGCGCAGTTCGGCTTCGAGCGGGGCGTCCCCCATAAACAAAAAGGACGAAGCGCCGTAGCGCACAAGCAAGACCACGGAATGGTCGTTGGGCCCCTCTTCGGGCGTATCCTCGAACGGATACAACACATAGGCGCGCACTTCGGGCGACAGCGACAGCGAATCTCCAGCGCGGACGGCGCGATGCGGAATGCGCAGGCTGTCCAGGACCGCATTGGTTTCTTCGAAAAGCCCTGACGAGTGCCGGTAGCCCGAACGAAACACGCGGGCGACGGGGACAGAACGCAATACGGACGGAACACCGCCGATATGGTCGCTATCGGGATGCGTAATAACGATGGCGGCCAGTTCGTCGACGCCATGGTACGCCAATTGGGGCGTAACGAAGCGACTTCCCGCATCGCTTCCGGTAAAAGGAGAGCGAGGGCCTGCGTCGATGAGCACGCCCTTGCCGTTGGGAAGACGAAGCAGCGCGGCGTCTCCCTGTCCGACATCCAGGAAAACGACGTCAAGGCCTGGGCGATAGCGACCGCTTGCGACCCCCTGAACCACATCCACTCCAAGAAGAAGCAGCGCGAGCAAGATAGCGCGCCAGCGTATCCGGGGACGATGCCACGCAGCAAGGCATACGCCCAACAACGTCAGGACCATGATGGGCAGGGGGCGTTCAAGGCTCCACCGAACCACGCTCCACCCCATGAATCGGTCTCCGAATACGGATATATGAAGCAAGGCAGAGGCCAACGCGCTGGAGGCAGCGCCAAGGATTTCGCCCAAAACAGGGACAACGCTTCCAAAAACAACTGCCGCCACGCCAGCGACGAGGGCGCCTGTCGTCAAGGGAATCCCCGGCAAATTCAGCAGAAGGCCGCCTAATCCTACCTGTCCGAAATGGTACAGCGTTACGGGCAATGTCCCTATGGTTGCGGCCAATGTAACGGTGATTCCGGAATGCGCGTAGGTTCCCAAACGCGACGGGGGCGCTGGAATCCAGGCCGCAAGCAAAGGCGCCAGCGTCAGAATGCCCGCCACGGCGGATACGGAAAGTTGAAACCCCGCCTCGAAAAGGTGCGCGGGAGCCACCGTCAGGAGAACGCATACGGCGGCGCCCAGACTGTTCAGAGATTGCGCGGGGCGTTGCAACGATGTGGCGGCCAGGAACAACGACGCCATCGCCACTGCGCGAACAACCGACGCAGAGCACCCCGTCAGCAACATGTATCCTGTGAGCAAAACCACCGTACAACTTACCCGAAGGATGTCTACCGTCCGCCAACTGAGGCGGAACCGATACAGGAGAGGTCCCAGCAAGTGATATAAAATCATCCCGACCACCATCACATGCAGCCCGGATACGGCCAACAGATGCAAAAGACCCATGCGGGCGAAGCGATCCCGGGTATCGCTATCGAGTTGCCTGCGATCTCCAAGGAGCAGCGCATGCAAAATGGCTTGCGTGTCTGGGTCGGGCAAAAAACGGCGCAGACTGGACTGGACGAACGCGCGGGCGGGTTCGAGCAGGCATCCCATGCTCCGCCGATCTTGCCCTGTTCGCTCCAAACTGCCCTCGGAAAGATACAGACGAGCATAGACGCGCTTGCGAAACAGATACTTTCCGTAATCGAACGCCCCGGGATTCCGGGCCTGGGGCAACGCGGCAAGGCGACCCCGCAGGCGCACCTTGTCGCATCGGCCTGGTCGTCGGTCGGGCGGCGCGGCAGACCGACCGGACACGAGCAAACCGACTGGATAGCGATCTCCGTTTCGGCGCGCCTGGAGGAGGAAGCGAATCGATCCCGCATCGCCCGCAGGATCGTCGAGAATGCGTCCTTCCCATACCGTTTCCTCTCCGTGCATGAGCGCGTCAAACAACGGATGCGCCTCGGGAAGCGCATAAAACGTAGCGTATCGAAGCCCTCCGAAACACGCCGTGAGCCATAGCCCTGTAAAGACCAGGAGCAACGGACGAAATGCGCTCGTCCGTCGATACAAGCCGGGTACGCCGCGGCAAAGCGCCGCGCCGCCTGCAAGGCTCGCCAGGATACTTGCCCATGCTGCAGGACCCAACTGACCCGTATGCGTGGCCAGAATACCCAGGCCAAGGGCTACGGCCGCCCAGCAAGCCGGATGTCGTTTCGGCGGGGATTGATCGGGAGTAGACACAAGTACGAGGATTTCGGACCAGAACAAATGCTCCCCGTAAGACACATTTTTCCGCCAAACATAACGTCCAACCCCAAATTATCTCCTGCTTGCGCGTCTTCATCGTGTGCGATAGCCGTTGCGACAAGCGGGATTCGCGCCATACGCCGGGGCAGACTATCCACAGATTCGGCGGTTATCCCCTTTTTCTACTATGTACTGTATTATTTTTTTAATAAATATGTCGTAGTAGTAGGGGCTGTGGATATGTGGACAAGCACGTTATCTACAAGTTATCCTCATATTGTTGAAAACTTTCGCCCATAGATTTTGACCCGTCTATTCGGTGGCAAAAGCGGACCCGCTCTGCCGGTGCAAACAGGTTATGCACTTTACCCGTCCATTCGTTCACATGTTGTCTGGCGTGCGTATCCGCAGCGGAAATTGTGGACACAGGCCCACTTATGCACCGGTTCCTTTTTGGTCTTTTGCGATGGGGATAAAAAGGGGAATAAACCCCCTGTTTGTGCACAGGTTACGGGCCCTTATGGTTTGCCCAGTCGCTTGAACATTTCTTTCTTGTACGCCTCGACGCCCGGCTGATCGAAAGGGTTTACGCCAAGCAGGTAGCCAGAGACGGAAACGGCGTGTTCGAAAAAGTAGATGGCCTCCCCGATAGATGTTGGAGAGATTTCTTCCAGCCATAACGTAAGGTTGGGCACGTCGCCGTCCGCGTGGGCCCGCGCGGTGCCCTCCCAGGCGGCTCGGTTGATGGCTTGCAAGGATCGCCCCGTCAGGTAGTCGAGGCCATCCAGGTTCTCTGCGCCGGACGCAGATTCTTCCGGCACGGACAGCGCATGACCGGTTTGCTCAACCATCAGGAATGTTTCCATGAGGGACCGCTGCCCTTCCTGAACGTACTGTCCGATGGAATGCAGGTCCGTAGAGTATTGCGCGACGAACGGAAAGAGGCCGGTTCTGTTTTTGCCTTCGCTTTCTCCGAAGAGTTGTTGCCACCAGCGCCCGAAACCGTATAATGCGGGTTCGAATACGGAAAGCAGGTCGATGGATAAACCCTGTTTTAGCAAAGCGGAACGAATGGCTGCGTACGACAAGGCCGGGTTGTCGTTTGGGTGCGCCAGTTGCGCGAGGGCGTTGGCGGCTCCTTTGAAGAGCGCATGGATGTCGATGCCTGCTACCGCAACAGGCAGTAAACCAACCGGCGTCAGTACGGAAAAACGTCCCCCTACGTTTTCCGGGATGACATATTTTTTATACCCGCGGATTGCGCGCAAGGTATTGAGCGCGCCCTTTTTCGGGTCGGTCGTGACAATAATGCGCTTGTTCGCGTCGTCGAAATTTTGTTCGAGATATTGCCGAACGCAGCGAAAGGCAATGGCGGGTTCCAGCGTGCGCCCGCTTTTCGATATCACATTGACGAAAACAGATTTTCCCTGCACATATTCGAGGAGATCGTGCAGGTAGGCGCCGCTCATGTGATGCCCCGCAAAAAGGACTTCGGGGGTCTCCGCATGGCCCCGAAAGGTTGGCGAAAGCGCTTGTATCACGGCTTCCGCGCCGAGATACGACCCCCCGATGCCGATGCAAATCAGGATATCGGCTTCGTTTCGGATGTGTCGGGCGGTTTCCGCAATGTCTTCCAGCAATGCGTAATCCGGGCGCGCCAACAGGTCGCGCCATCCCGTGGCGTCGCCGCCCGGCCCGGATTTTTCGATGAGCAGGCGGTGCGCTTCGCGGGCAGCGGCCGCCTCCCGATCCATCGCGGCGGGATCGACAAAGGGGGAAATGTGTTCGTAATGGAGGCGAAGCATAAAGCGGTCTATACATTAAAGAGGATAAACATGCGCGAGGTTGTCCAGGGAGACGTCACAAGCCGCCTGGCGTTTTGCTGCGCCGATGCGCGGCGGGCAAGCAAGGCGGTCCGGGAAGGTCTCCATCCGCGGAAAGATACTCTCCCGACCTTCGAGCGTTTCGAGGAAGCGCAAACGGCCTGTTCGGAGCGGATTGTCGTTATCGACGCGTATGCAAGCGGCGCGGCGGGGTACGACTGGCGATCCCATGCCCCGCCGGAAGCGCTATGCAATGTTGCGCCGTATCGTCCGCCTGTCGCCATTGGGGCTGCAGGCGGGATCGTTACGCGCCGTCAGGGGGCGGAGACGGAAGTGCTGCTGATTTTTCGGCGAGGCCTGTGGGATTTGCCCAAGGGAAAGGGCAAAAAGAACGAGAACGCGCGGCAATGCGCGCTCCGGGAGGCGCGGGAAGAACTGGGCGTTCGGGAGGTGCGCCTCGGGCCGCCGCTGGGCGCTACCGTGTATGGCTACGATGTGCATACGCGCCGGGGAGGGTATGCGTATGCGGTAAAAACCACGCACTGGTTTCACATGACCACGACCGCCGAGCGTTTTATCCCGCAGGCCGAAGAAGACATCACCGATGTGGCGTGGTTCGCCTGGGACGAGGCGGTGCGGCGGACCGGCTTCGAAGTGTTTCGGCGGCACATGATGCGTATCAGGGGGCGGATAGCATAGCGCCGCGCAGGCGGGAGGCTATGTTCGCCGAAGGCCCAATTTGAAAAATCGTGCCGCTGCTGCCGAAACAGTGTGGAACCGTGAGCCTTTCGAACCTCCGGGTGCTTATCGTCGATGCACTGCTTTAGTGTTGAGACGCTCTATTCATCCGTCGGGTTGTGATCATTTTGAACAAGCCCGTCGATTACAGCGGCTGCTGTCTTGCTAAGAGATGGTCCCTCCTCGGTGATCAATAGTTGCCCTGGAAACCAATCGTCGTACCACGCACGTTTTTCTTCCCATTGCGTTGCATATTTGGTAAGATCCAAGCGCCCGAGGTGCTCCCAATAAAACGTTTGCCCGGCCAATGTCAGGGTGAAGTCTGGCAGCTTCAATGTGCCGTCGCCCGCAAACAAGGGCTCTTCATACCGAAAGGAAATCCTTCTCTCGTGAAGAAGATTGGCAATGATGACTTCCGACTTGGAGCGCAGCATATCTCCACTCAATCCCTCGTGGATCTTGCCTGCCTCATACCACTCGCGACGGTCGCTCAATGCTGCTTTGGCCATATGCAACTTAAAGAGCGATGAGTTGATTTGAGGTGTCTGGGCGTTTTCCCGTCGGCGCGCATCCAACAGGCTCGTGACGTCGTTTTCGAGAAGGAGCGTACAGTGGCGACTAGCTCGAGTCAGAGCTGTGTAGACCAGTTCAGTTGACACAGAGTGTTTTTTGCTCGCTGGAATGACGACGAAGGTGTGCTTAAACTCGCTACCTTGGGCCTTGTGGATAGATACAGCGTAGGCTAACTCCAGATTGTCTTTTACGCTCTCGTGCAGATTGCCATAACTAACGACCCCCGCACGGGTGAAATGAACTTTAAATCTTGTCAAGGTCTTGAAGGAATTCGAATTTTTCTTTTGCTTGTGCCAATCTTCGTTGTCACGCCTGAAGGGTTTGACGACACCGATGTCTCCATTAAAAATCTTGAGTTTAGAATGGTTACGAACCTGGATTACCTTATCGTGTAACGTGATGCCATCAACGCTTCCTATCGTGGAAATAATGCTTTCCGCGATGCGTTTTTGACACGCTGCGTTAATCGCCTCCACGCCATGCATCTCGCCCCGATGCGGCGTTAATATCTGATATGCGGTTGGGGTTTTGCGCAGAGCATTATACCAGAGATTGCGTGGCTGCTCGAC
This sequence comes from Rhodothermales bacterium, assembly GCA_022825385.1. Taxonomy (GTDB): domain Bacteria; phylum Bacteroidota; class Rhodothermia; order Rhodothermales; family VXPQ01; genus VXPQ01. Next base: position 27,746 of record JAJDWX010000006.1, on the reverse strand, counting down.
TTCCGAACCGGCCGGGTCGTTCATCTTAGCTTCCACGGCTTTGATCAGTTTTTCGGAGAGGTGCTCTGGCTCGTCCCAAAAAAGCACATCCAAATCTTCATCCACTTTCCCGCCGGCACAGATTTTTTCGATGAACTTTTCCTGATCGGCGCGTGTCGTTGCATCTTGTTCGCTTTCGGACTTGTCCTCGTCATCGACAATAAACAGCTCGGACAATTTCAAGATAGCACTCCCCCGGCCCTCAACCTTGCCGCGTAACAGGCGCAAGTTTTGCCGGAGACGCCCGAGGTTTGCGGGATATTCGGACTCCAGCCAGTTGAGCACATCGGCGAATACGCGACCTCGTCCGATCGGCGGAAGTTGCCCCGGGTCACCTACAAGTATTAATCGTCGAATCTGTTGCCAATCGATGGCACGAAAGAGAGTAGCAGTCAACTCCAAATCGAGCATGGATGTTTCGTCCACGATGAGCGTCCCGACAGCTGATCGCTTCCCGCCTTGTCTTCTAAACGCCAGGTTGTCTTTCTGCCAACCATTCAATGCGAGGAAGAAGTGCACTGTGTTCGTTGTGACGCACGACGGGGACGCTTTTTTAAATAGTTCTCTTGCCCTGTCTGCAGCTTTGCCGGTAGGCGCCAGCACAAGAATATTCGCGCCTTCTCCCTCGGTACGCCGCACGGCCCGGGCCAGCGCTTCGATAACAGTCGTTTTTCCGGTGCCGGCTGGGCCAGTGACCACGGAGAGCGGAAACCGAAACAGCCGTTCACAAACGCTGACCTGCTCTTCCGTTGCTTTCGAATAGTCTTGGCCACCCTTCTTGCCGAGAAGGCTGTCTGTCTTATATATCCAAGCCCGCCAGTCCGAAGTGGTAACTGGGCGGCGCAAAGCTATTTCAGGTCGAGATACCAGTTCTTGAAGCGTCTCTTCAATTTTTCTCTCGTCTTCGAAAACCGACTTTAGGTAGACTGCCAGCCCTGACTTAACGGGCTTGAGCGTTAGTGCCTTGGACAAAAATTCTGCGTCTACTTCAAAGTACCTTTCCGTGAACTGTTCCTGCTTCTCCGGCTTCCATTCGCGCAGTCGATCCATTCGCTTCGCGATCTCGACGACGAGGTCCTCTCCAAGGCGAAACGTATGATTAGGCTCCTGCCGCAGGTGCTCAACGCAAAGCGAACGAAAGCGGCGCTCGTCGTTGAATTCCATCTCTGCGAGCGGCTTACCGCCCAGATCGGGCGAGGGAAGCACCCCCCGATCAACAACACTCCAGGCAATCCGGTCAGTAGCATCTTTGCCACAGTACAGTTCCGAGAGGAGATAGGGGTTTGTGTTGATTTCATCAGCGGATACGTCCAAATTATGCTCAACGCGTTGGTCCGAAGCAATCGCCTTCATTGTCTCAAGGCTTAAGTCCAGTCTTGGGAGAATCTCGCGAAGGAGGCTCTTGGTGCCATCATTCAGCAGATTCCAATTCCGCGAGATTCGTTTGCGTTTCGCGTTGTCAAGGCCACTGGTGAGTACGTTATCTCGGTTGCTATCGAGTATCTCGAATGCCGCCGCGCGAGCCTTATCATGGCCCTCGTTGATGCAAAGATCCTTTGCTCCGTCAACGAGGTCCGTTGCTCCTGCCGCGTGTAGTGCTTTCAGCAGGCCAGGATAGAGTCCCCGGTGATTCCACAACTCGGCGATGGTCTCAAGCAACCATTTTTCCTGGATGTCCCAGCTCTCCGTCTCGTCACCTATCTCCTTAAGCAAGCGAACCTTTGCCAAGAACTGCTCAAGTACCCCAATGGCTTCATCGTCCGAGACATGCCTGGAACCATACTTGCAGAGTACTGGATTTTCGGGAAATACAGCGATATCTGCAAGGCGTTGCGGGTCATCAAGATAGCGGTGGTAAGGCAGTCGCATGCCTTCGTCTGGATATGCGGAGGTGAGATTGCGTGCCCAAATAATAGGGGGGCCAAACCCCTTCGTATTTTTTGATGTGTCATGTGCGAAGAACAACTCGTCGCCGATTTTCTTAATGCGAGACACACCAATCATGACATAGCGTGGCGCCTCGCCTTCCGACAGTGGGTTGGAGTAGTTGGCATAGTAGAAAACCAAATTGGCACCGCAGTCATGCTTGATCGGCTCAAAAAATTCTGAGGCCAAGGAGCGCATCTCTGGAGTGCTGCGAGCACGGTGCATGGCCTCATCCGAATGCCAAATACATACGGTGGCCGGGGGAAGAATCCACTCTCGCCGTTTGGCCCTAATCTTGTCGTTCGGATTAGCTGCTGCCGGCGCCTCCTCCAAGCCAAATGCATTATAACTATAGTTACATGGTGGAATGTACCCTTCAAGCGTATTGGCTAAACAGCCCGCGTGACATTTTTCTATATCAAGGTTACGCTCGCGGGCGATAAGGCCGCGAGGGAAAGAATTCGATCCCACACAATAAGTGTTCTTCTCTGGCGACTTGCAGACGGTGCCATTCCATCCATCATTATGCCAAGCCAGGCGGGCGGTAACATGAGTGGGCATTACGATCTCAATTGGTTGATAGTTTCTCTGGGCTGGCCATTTAAGCCAGAAGCGGGGCCTCTCTACCAGCAAAGTGCAGGGTTACGCCGCCTTCGTCAGCGGCTGTAGAGTATACGAATCAGGCGTAAGGTTGTCAAGGCTCTGTGCGGGCGTTATTCGTTGAAGTAGCGGGCGAAGACGGCACTGGCGGATCCGTTTCTATCGATTTGCGGATATCTTTGACGTGGAGCTGAATTGTTGTGCGCCCGTTCCAGGTGTTTTCCTGCACGGAAAAAAGCATGTCGAAGGGTTGCTGCTCGCTTCGGCATTGCTCCAGCATGTCGTATCGCGATCCCATTCCGAATGCAATGGCGTCTATGGGCGCGGCATTGGCCGGATGGCCTTCTTGCGGTTGTTGCCGTACGCTAAATTTGAGGTGCTGTCCGTCTTTTCCGAGTTTGCGCGGGGGCCAGGCGGGAAGCAGCCCATTGGCTTGAAACACCGGGCGGTCGTTTTTTGGGCCAAAGGGCTCGAATTGTTTGAGCACCGCCAGAAACTTGCGGTCTATTTCATCCAGCCGCAAGGGGGCGTCCACATGGATGGTGGGCCGGAGCGTTTCGGGTGTCACCCTTTTGCCTACGGCTTGGTCGAACCGCTTCTGTAACGCCGGAAGTCTGGAGATTTCGAGCGACAGGCCTGCCGCGAAAGCATGGCCCCCGAAGCGCGCCAGCAGGCCGTTGCATTCCTGTAGCGCGTCGAAAATATTTACTCCCTCGATAGAGCGGGCGGAGCCGGTGACTACGCCGTCTATGGTGCCAAGGAGAATGGTCGGTCGATGAAACCGCTCGACGAGGCGAGACGCTACAATACCGATCACGCCGGGGAACCAGGCGTGGTCGTGCAACACCAGCGTATGCTTCATTTTGCCCGAGGATATCCAGCGCTCCCAGCCCCGAAGATGCCGGAGAAGGAACCGAAGAAGCCAAAGCAGGAGCCCCCCAAACGTACGCTTCATTTTGCCCGAGGATATCCAGCGCTCCCAGCCCCGAAGATGCCGGAGAAGGAACCGAAGAGGCGGAAGAAGAAACCCCCAAAGCATAAGTTTCTTCTTACTTGGGGCGATCTGGTGCTCGGCGGCCGTTATCGCCGATTCGAGGGTTTCCTGATCCAGTTCTCGCCGCTGGGCGTTGAGCTCGTGGAGCTCTTCCGCGTAGGCCTGCGCCTTCTCAGGGTCGTCGGTCAGTAGCAGGTCGATGGCGGTGTTGGCGGATTTCACGCGCCCGGCGGCATTGATGCGCGGCGCCATTCTGAACACGATATCGGATGTGGCGCAGTCGCGGAGGGATACGTTCGCCACCGAAGCCAGCGCGCGCAAGCCCACCGACGGCTTTGTGCGAAGCCGCTCCAGGCCAACGGCAAGCAAGACCCGGTTTTCGCCTTCCACAGGGACCATGTCGCTGGCTGTTGCGACGGCCACAAGGTCCAGCAAATCCATGGCCGTCGCCGGATCGCGCCCCAATTTCGTCAGTACGGCCTGCAACAGTTTGAAGCCCACGCTGCATCCGGCCAGTTCCTTGAAGGGATACTTGCAATCCTGACGCTTCGGGTCCAGCACGGCCACGGCTTCGGGGAGCTCGGCTTTTGGCGTGTGGTGGTCGCACACGACCAGGTCCATGCCCTTTTCGCGGGCGTACAGGGCTTCCGCCACGGCGGTGACGCCGCAATCCACCGCGATAACGAGTCGTGCGCCGAGTTTGGCCGCCTCGTCAAGGCCCGTGCGGCTTAGTCCGTACCCGTGCTCGAACCGGTTCGGAACGAAAAAATCCACGTCCCCGCCCAGCGAGCGCAACGAAGAAACCAGCAGGGCGGTGGCCGTCGTTCCGTCCACGTCATAGTCGCCGTACACGACCATGCGTTCTTTTTCCCGGATCGCCTGCGCCACGCGGTCCGCGGCGACACCCATGTCCTTCATTCTAAACGGATCGTGCAGGTCGCTGGCGACCGGGCGAAAGAAGGCGCGCGCGCGGTCGTAGGTGTCGATTTCCCGGAGGATGAGCGCCCGGGAAAGCGCGGGGGGGAGGTCGTTCAATTGCCGTCCGATATCCCGGACGGCCTGCTCGGAAGGAACGTGTCGAAGAAGCCAGCGATTCGTCATGAGGGGAACGGCTTACCAAAAAATGCCGCAAAGATTCGTCATTCCGCGCAGCGCATTCTTCGCGGCCTCTGCGCTTTGCGGGCTTAATCAGCGTATCCTTGGAAGGTAGCCATCCCCTACTCCCTGTGCAATACCTTTGCCGGGTCGTTGCTACATTGTTACAATTGAGGGCTTTGGAAAATACAAGGGCCGGGCCTGATTGCCAGGCCCGGCCCCGTACCGCCGAAGGCGTCAAAAACGCCGCTGCGGACAACCGGCGCGGCGGATATATGTAGAGCCACCTACCGTGTCGCCGGAATGTGCGCCGGATTGCCGCAGCGGAGAGGGTTATTTGAGGAGCGACATCGTTTTCGCGGCGACCTGTTGCTCGGTCCGCAGAACGTACAGATACGCGCCGCTGGCGAGGTCTGCCCCGTCGAACGAAACGCGGTACTGGCCCGCCGCCTGTACGCCGTCTATCAGCGTGCGCACCTGGCGGCCCAGCATATCGTAGACCGAGAGCGCGACGTTTTGCCCCGTTTCCAGCGAAAATTCAATCGTCGTGGACGGATTGAACGGGTTCGGATAGTTCTGGCCCAGCGCGAAAGCAGACGGGATTTCTTCGCGGAGGGGTTCAGCCGACGTGGGTTCGGGGACGCCGGCGCCCGCCCTGGTCAGGATGCCTGCGTCGGAGATAAAGGCCCAGTCCGCCGCCCAGTTCACATCGCCGAAGGCCCCAACATAGTCGGTCGTCAGGAACCAGTCGTCCAGGTCGTCGTGGTTGGCTCCCGATCGCGCGGGGCTTCCATCCGCCGGTCGGGGGTCCAGTCCGCCGTTGTTCGTGCGGCTGACGCCCCGCAGCATGGGATCGACGATGCGGTTGCCCTGCGCCGGCGCCTTCAGGTATGCAAGTTCCCAGTCGCTTCCGGCGATATCGTCTTTGCCGAACGATCCGAAGATGTTGTAGGCCAGCACAATGTCGCCTGCTTCGAGCCGCGCGCGGCTGTCTTCTCCCGAATCAAGGTCTTCGATATCCACGGCGCCGCCGTGAAAGTCGTGGAAGATCGAGTTGTAGTACTTGCCACCCGCATTGTCCCGCATTTCGAGCGCGTCGTCGTTCTCGTCGTTCTCCGAATTGGCGCCGGAGCCAATGTAGGTTGCGTTGGAGATGACGGGTACGGCGTAGGGTTTTCCGTCTTCGGGCTTCGTTCCTCCGTCGTGCTCTCCGGCGCGGTCGCCGATGTCTGCGGCCTGTACGACGAACCAGAACTGCCCCTTGCCCCGGAAGCCTTCGTCGTAATCCATGGCGTCGTCTCCGTTGAATGCGGAGATGAGGTAGCGGGTGTTGGCCGTGCCGCCGAACCATTCGAAGCCGTCGTCCTTGTTGTTGAAGACTTCGACGTACTCAATGGTGGTGCCGGAGCCGACGCCGCCCATGGTGAGTCCGTTGATTTCGTTTCCAGAGCCGATGTCCGATCCGCCGTAGCGAATGGAGACATAGCGGAAGACGCCGGAGTCGTCCTCGTCGTCGCAAGCGATCTTCGATCCCGTGCCTGCCGGATCGCAACCGTAAAGCCCGCGTCCTTCGGTGACGGGCACGCCTTCGATAGCCGTTTCTCCAGGGGTGGAATTCAGGGTGGCCTTGCCGAGGATGATAACGCCTCCCCATAGTCCTCGCGCGTCCAGGGGCAGGTCGTCGGGATCGTTGACGTCGTCGGATTCGGCGGTGAAGACGATGGGGGCGCTGGCGGTTCCGTTGGCGTAGATTTTACCGCCGCGCGTCACGATAAGGGCGGAAGCGTTTGCTCCGGGGTTGGGCTTGCCCTTTACGACGGTGCCCGCCTCGATGGTGAGGGCGCCGCCGTTTTCGACAAAGACATGGCCGTCAAGGATATAGGTATTGTCCGACGTCCACGTGACGTCGCCCGTAATCGAATTCGGCGCATTGACAAGGTTCTGGGCGGTTGCAACCCGGGGCGCAAGCAGAAGCAGCGCGAAGGCCGCAAGAGCAAGTAGCGTACGATACATGGTGGATACGTTGAGTCGGTTGGTTAAGGAAGGAGGAGGTTGTTAACGGTTTCGTAACATGGGCCGGAAATGCAGCGGGGCGACGCCAAGGCCGCCCCGCGAGGACATTTCGGTATGCGAAAAGGGGAGGTCAATCGAGTGCGTAGCCGAGGCCCAGCGAAAAGGACCGCCCGAACGTATAGGATTCCGCAATGAATTCCTTGCTGTTGTATGTGTGCGCAAACACGGTTTCCTGATCCAGCAGATTCTTTACGGAGCCCTTGAGCGAGAAATTGAACCAGAGGGATTTCTTGACCGTGAGGTCTACGATATGCCTCGGTTGCTCGAAGATGTTCGGGGTGCCGCCCGAGGCCACGCGATCCAGCCGGGGGCCGAACACATTATAATATGCGCTGACCGTCGCGCCGATCTCCGGGTTGTCGTAGGCGAGGTCCAGGTTGATCATATACGGAGATTGGCCTTGCAGGGGGCGCGTGTCCGCCGCGTTCGGCCGCAGGGCGCGGATAAGTTCCAGTTCGTTCGCCTCGATCGCTACCCGGGAGCGCACAAGGGATACGTTGGCGCCTGCCTGTACGAACCGCAGAAAGCCCGCCAGTTGATCCAGATTTTTACGGGCTTCGATTTCCACGCCGTACACCGTGGCGTGGTCGGTATTCTGGAATTGTATGTTCGGCGTGGACGCCGCCGCGCGCGGATTAATGGCCCGTTCGATCGGGTTTCGGAAATATTTATAGAACGCGCTTACCGCCAGAATCTCGCCCGGGCGAGCAAACCATTCCCAGCGCGCGTCGTAATTATCGATCAGCGTACGTTCGATTTCCGGGTTGCCCAGATAGATGTAATCGCCGATGAAGTTGAAGGAGGCGTAGGGAGCGAATTCCCGGAAGTTCGGGCGCGCAAGCGTTCGGCCTTGCGCCAACCGCACATTCATGTTCTCCCGAACCTCGTACACCAGGTTCATGGAGGGCAAAATGTCCCGCGTGTCTATCGCGCCCCGGGCCAGCGAACGGTCCGCGCTGGTTACCGCCATGTCCGTGGTTTCCACGCGCAAGCCCCCGATGGCGCGCAGGCTACGGGTCAGCGGGACGTCCAGCATGAGATAGCCCGCCACGATGTCCTGGCTTCCGTCGTAGTTGCCGGCCGCCGCCGAAGCGTCGAAGATGTAGTTGCCGAACCGGAAAAACCGCTCCGTGCTGGCGTCTTCCAGCATGCCAAGGCCCTCGGGTCCAAAGAAGGCAGAAGGATCTCCGTCGTAACGCAGCTTGTCCTGCTGGAATTCGAAGCGGCGTTCGCGGAAATCGCGGGTCTTGCGCTCGAAACTCCCGCCCGCCTTTACCTGCGCGGACAACCCGCTCCACTGCCTGAACGGCGCAGACGCATCCAGCGCCCCGCTCTGCAGTTCTTCTTCCATGGTGCGAAAATAGCGCGTCGGCACAGGATACAGCGCCGGGCTGACAGAATAGGACGTTCTTGTCTCGCCGCCTCGTTCGGAGGTCGTGTAATGGTTTGTGAAGAACCGCAAGTCCGGCTCGTCCTGCACGGTGTTCGCAAGCGACCCCGTCCATTCTATTTTTAGCCCGTTGTCGCCGAAGAGCACATGTTCCCCGCGGGCCTGATAACTGTCCATCTCCCGCGACACATACTGAAGCGTACGGGTTTCGTAGGTAGACCCTTCGTCGAAATCGCGCGGAAAGGCGCCAAACTGGTAGCGCGCCATGGATTCGCCGCTCCGGTTGTTCATGTAGTTGAAGCCCAGCTCGTGCTTCGGATGCGGCTTGTAGCTGGCGTTGAGAAGAACGCCCCATAGCGCTTCGTCCGTCCCCCGCTGGTCCGTGAACAGGAAATCGTTGTTGAGTTCTTCCGAAGAGGAACTTGTGAGCGTGTACCGCGCCGTGGAGCCGTCCTTGTATTCCCGGACGTTCCGGCTGTAGCTGAGGCTGGCGATGACGCCGAGGGGGCGCCCGAACACGGGAATCTGGTTCCCCAGCGAAAAACTGTAGCTTTGGTTCACCGGAGCGGAAAGCCGCGTGGGGGCCATGACGCCATTAAAGGCCCTCGAAAGCCGGTCCAGCTCCTGCGCCGCCGCCTGGTTCGTGAACGCATTGCCGATATTCGGAATATCCAGATTCGGGTTGTTGAAAACCTCCGGCAAGGTGTGCGTCCCTCCGTTGTTGCCCAGCCACCCGGCGGAGCCTCCTTCGTAGGAGAGAAAATCGCTGCCCGGTCCGATATTGCCCTTGTAGCTGATCGAGGTAGAGAACGAAACGGTAAAGTCGTCCGGGAAGGCTTTCGTCCCGATGTTCACCGAGCCGCCGGAGAAGCTCCCCGGCTTGTCCGGGGTAAAGGTTTTCGAGGTAACGATATTGTCCAGCAAGCTCGCCGGGAAAAGGTCCAGCGGCACGGCGTTGCGGTCCGGATCCGCGCTCGGCAGCGTGGCGCCATTGAGTTGCGTATTCATGTACCGGTCGCCGAGGCCTCGCACGTACACATATTTGCCTCCCACGACGGATACGCCCGTTACTTTCTCCATGGCGTCCGCCGCGGTGGAACCGCCAGACCGCCCGATGGCTTCGGCGCTGATCGCGTCGCTTACGGCGGCGGCCTTCTGCCGCTGTTTCAGAAGGGAGGCCTCTGTGTTTTCCAGCGCGCGGGCCGCCACCACCACTTCGTCCAGGCCAATGGCCTCCGGCGCAAGGGCCAGGTCGACAACGGTGGATTCGCCGCCCGTCACGACGACGTCCGTCACGGTAACGCTCGTGTAGCCGATGTAGGAGAAAACGACATTGTACGTCCCCGGCTCTACCGGCCGAATCGCGTAGTTTCCGTCCAGGTCGGTGGTTGCGCCGACAAGCGTACCCTCGATAACCACATTCGCGCCGATGAGGGTTTCTCCGGTTTCGGAGTCCACCACGGCGCCCGCGATGGCCCCCGGTTTCGCGGATTGCGCCGCGGCCGGGGAGGCGAGCAGGAAGGATCCGAGACAAGCGACCAGCGCAAGGCGCCTGTATAATCGTAACATGTCGGTAAAATGGGTGATTTGGCAAGTGGCTCTTGTGCGAAGCGCGCCGTACCGTATCTTACAGCAGGTTCGCTTGTGCACGCGGCGAAACATATGCACGCCACATTACCAAAATATTAAGGATGCGCCGTTGCGTGTTTTTTGCGCAAAAAAACTGCCCTCTCTCCAGGACTTCCCGAAAAAATCACATTGTCCGACCTTTCTCGCCGGGATTTCCTGATCCTTTTCGCCCTTTGGCTCATGGTGTTTTCCGCCAGCAGCCAGGTCATCGTGATTTCGCCCATTTTGCCCCGCATCGCGGAGGCGCTGGCCGTGAAGGAATCGCTGCTTGGCACGCTGGTTACGTCCTATGCCGTCATGCTGGGCCTTTTCGCCCTGGTGACCGGTCCCATTTCCGACAAGATCGGGCGCCGCCGGATTCTGCTGGTCGGGACGGGTTGCATGGCCGTGTGTTTGTATCTGCACGGCCTGGCCGATACGTACGCGTCCCTGCTTGCCGTGCGCGCGCTGGCAGGGATGGCGGGCGGGGCGCTAAGCGGAGCCGCCGTCGCGTACGTAGGGGATTATTTCCCTTATGACCGGCGGGGCTGGGCCAATGGATGGGTGATGAGCGGGATTGCGGTGGGGCAGGTGGTCGGCATTCCCCTCGGTACGCTCCTTGCAGAGTTCGGCGATTACCGCTGGCCGTTTCTGATGTTTGCGGTCACCATGACAGGCGCCTTCCTGTTGATATGGCGGGCGGTTCCGCAGCCGGATGTGCAGCGGGACGTTCGCCGCCTTTCCGTGGGGCGGGCCGTTTCGGATTATGTCGCCCTTTGCCGCCGTCCCGTTACGCGGAACGCGGCGCTGGTTTATTTCCTTACGTTCCTGGGGGTGGGTCTGTATCTCGTGTATCTTCCGTCCTGGCTGGAGCGTGAACTGCACGTGCGCGGGGAAGCCATTGCGGCGCTCTTTTTGTTTGGGGGGTTGGCCCATGTGGTTGCGGGGCCCGCCGCCGGAAAACTGTCCGACCGCGTTGGCCGCAAGCCGCTGGTTATCTGGTCGTGCATCGGCCTGGCCATCGCCATGCCGCTGATGACCTGGCTGGGCGACGACAGCATGTGGATCGCCAGCGTACTGTTCACGGCGGCCATGTTGTTGCTTGCCCTGCGCATCAGCCCGCTCCAGTCCTTGCTTAGCGCCCTGGTTCCGTCCAGCAGCCGGGGCATGTTGATGAGTTTCGCGATTGCGTCCGGGCAAGTCGGGATTGGCATCAGCGGAGCGCTTGCCGGCCTTGCCTATGCCCGCTACGGCTACTGGAGCAATACGCTTCTGGCCATTGTCGCCGTGCTGGTCATGGGGCTGATGGTGTGGCGCGGTTTGCCGGAGCCCGACAAGACAGCCCCCGCGCATTGACGCCCGCCTGCGCCGCGACGATCCAGGCGGTTTTAATCCGCGTGTCCTTACCATAGCGCCGCCCGCCATGTCCCGATCCGGAACGTCCCGCCCGCTGAGCGAGGTCCTGGAAGCCCTTATCGACCGAATGAATATGCGGGACCGCTTCGACGAGGCGGCGGTGGTGGATACGTGGCGGGAATTGGCCGGACCGTCGGCGGGCGACGTTATGGGCGGAGCCTGGGTGCGGGACCGAACCCTTTTTGTCCGCATCACAAGCGCTGCCCATCGCCAGGAAATGCACCTGAATCGGTCAAGATGGCGGGATCGGCTCAACGAGCGGCTGGGCTCGGCGCGCATTGAGGAGATCGTGTTTCGGTGACGTAATCAGCGCCTCGTTAGCGGCCTGATTATTCCTCGAATTTTCTGAACGCTACGGATGTGTTGTGGCCGCCGAAGCCAAACGCGTTGCTGGCGCCGACGCGCACCGGGCGCGGTTTTGGTTCGTTGAAAGCGTAGTCCAGGTCGCACGCCGGATCGCTTTCCTCGAAATTGATCGTAGGCGGAATGCGGTCGTGCACGATCGCCAGGATGGTTGCGATGGCTTCTACCGCGCCCGCCGCGCCCAGCAAGTGGCCCGTCATGCTCTTGGTGGAAGACAGGGCCATGTCGTAGGCGTGCGCCCCGAACACTTGCTTGACGGCTTTCGTTTCCGCGACGTCGCCAAGGGGCGTAGAGGTTCCGTGCATGTTCAGGTAATCCACCTCTTCGGCTTGCAGGCCCGCATCCCGCAGGAGCGAATACATGGCGAGCGCCGCCCCGCTTCCTTCCGGGTCCGGGGCCGTCATATGGTGCGCGTCGGCGGACATGCCTACTCCGATAATTTCGGCGTAAATATTCGCGTCCCGGTCTTGGGCGTGGCCCAACTCTTCGAGCATGAGCGCGCCGGCGCCTTCGCCCAGCACGAATCCGTCGCGGTTCGCGTCGAAGGGACGGCTGGCGCGGGCCGGGTCGTCGTTTCGGGTAGAGAGCGCCCGCAGCGCATTGAACCCGCCTACGCCAAGTTCTGTCACGCTGGCCTCCGACCCCCCCGAAAGGATCGCATCGGCTTGTCCTTGCCGGATCAGCATGTAGGCGTCCCCGATGTTGTTGTTGCCCGTGGCGCACGCCGAAACGATGCAATAATTAGGCCCCCGAAACCCGTATTTCATCGAAATATGCCCGCTTGCAATGTCCGGGATCATCATCGGAATAAAGAACGGCGAGATGCGGCGAGGGCCTCTTTCGAGGTGAATCCGGGTCTGGTCCTGAAAGGTCTGCAACCCGCCGATGCCGCTTCCGAAAACGACGCCGATGCGGTCCTTCCGCGCTTGCGGGAGGTCTTCCCGATCCAGGCCGGCGTCGCGCACGGCCTGTTCCGCGGCGACCACGGCGAACTGGGCGAACCGGTCCAGCCGATTCACCGCCTTGGACCCAAGGACAGCTCTGGCGTCGAACCCCTTGAGTTCGCAAGCGAACTTCGTCGGGAAATCTTTTGTGTCGAACAGGGTAATGGGCGCCGCTCCGCTTTCGCCCCGCATCATCGCCTCCCAGAAGGCGTCTACGGAGTTTCCAAGCGGGGTCAGGGCGCCCATCCCCGTGATGACGACTCTGCGTTCTTTTGGCATACGGGGCGTAGGCGTAGCGCGGCCTTACGAGACCTTGTCCTCTAGATATTTCACTGCATCTCCCACCGTTGCGATGGTTTCTGCGTCCTCGTCGGAAATGGTGATATCGAACTCCTTTTCAAACTCCATGATCAGCTCGACCGTGTCCAGCGAGTCTGCGCCAAGATCGTTCGTGAACGAGGCGTCGGAAACGACGTCGGATTCTTCCACGCCCAGTTTTTCCACGATGATAGACGTGACCTTTTCTGCGATCGGGTTCGCCATGATTCAAAACCTCCGGTAAAGTTGGTGAGAGAGACCGCAGGGCGCCCGCAAAACGGGCAGCGACGCCGCTGCGGCGATTCAGTGAGAGCCTTTTTGTCGGGAACGCCCGAAAATACGGCAAGGCGCTGGCATAAGCAACGTCCTTGTACACCCTTGCGCGCCGTCGGTTTTCCTAAAACCCTTTCGGGGCGAATCTATCTTGCGCATTTTCCGTTGGATTACCCTTCAGGTTCTTCGGGGCCTCCCTCCGTATACCACCATTAATCTGTCGCATGTCGTATCTTTTTACCTCCGAATCCGTATCCGAAGGCCATCCCGACAAAGTGGCCGACCAGATATCCGACGCCGTGCTGGACGCTGCGCTAACCGGCGACCCGCACAGCCGCGTCGCGGTCGAGACGCTCGTGACCACGGGCCTGGCGCTCGTGGCCGGAGAAATGACGACCAAAACCTATGTGGACGTCGAGAAAATCGTTCGAGAAACGATCCGGGAAATCGGATACATGGACCCCGCGCTGCGGTTCGACGCGGAATCCTGCGCCGTGCTTACGTCTATTCACGAACAGAGCGGGGATATCGGGCAGGGCGTGGATACGGGGGGCGCAGGCGATCAGGGCATCATGTTCGGCTACGCCTGCCGCGAATCCGAAAACCTGATGCCGCTTCCGATCACGTATGCGCACAAACTGGTTCGCGAACTGGCGCGCATTCGCAAGGAAGAGGACATCATGCCGTATTTGCGCCCGGACGCCAAGAGCCAGGTGACCATCGAGTACGAAGACGACCGGCGTACGCCGCGGCGCATTCACACGGTGGTCGTTTCGACGCAGCATAGCGAAGACGTCGGGCAAGCCGAGATCGAAGCCGATATGCGCGCCCACCTGTTGCCAAGGGTGATCGACGCCGAACTGCTGGACGACGACTGCATTTTGCATGTGAATCCTACGGGGCGGTTCGTACTGGGCGGACCCCATGCCGACGCGGGGCTTACGGGCCGCAAGATTATCGTAGATACGTATGGCGGCAAGGGCGCCCACGGTGGCGGGGCTTTCAGCGGAAAGGACGCCTCCAAAGTGGATCGCTCCGGCGCCTATGCGGCCAGGCATATAGCGAAAAATATTGTGCAAGCCCATCTTGCGGAAGAGGTGGAAGTACAAATATCCTATGCGATCGGCGTCGAGGAGCCGGTTTCCGTCGCCGTAGACACGAAAGGCACGGGCCATGCGCTGGCCGACCGGGAGCTGGCGGCGATCGTACTTGAGACGTTCGACTTGCGACCGCAAGCGATCATAGAACGCTTCGACTTGCGCAAGCCGCAGTATCGCCGCACGGCGGCGTACGGACATTTTGGACGTTCCGGATTTGCATGGGAGGAAACGGATTGCGTCGATATGCTGAAAGCCCCCGCAGGCGCGTAGCCTGTTTTGGCGCGCGCGGTTTTGTCAAGGTTGCGGTCCTTGCCGCCTTTTGCTGTTTTACAGCGCAGTCGGGATGGGCGCAGCGACGGCAGGCCCGGGAAGAGGACCGTCGCTCCGTATACGACCATGCCCTGCTTCAACTCAAGCCACAGGCGCGGAGCCGGATCGCCGCCGAAGATACGGTGTGGACGCCGCGCACCCGACCGGTTTACGACGGGCGCGTCGATCTGGAGACGGGGTTTTTCCGCGCCCGGTACCGCATCGCGGATCGCGTGGAAGAAGGCTTGTCCACAACGCAGGCGGCCCTTGCGCATCTTGCGCAGCGCGGCGAAGCCTATGGCGTGACCGCTGCCGGGGAGCATCTCCGGGTGGAGCAGGTTCGGGAGGGACGATACGCTCGCCACGTTCGCTACCGGCAGACGCTTGCCGGCGTACCCGTGTACCGGGCCGACGTTGCGGTGAGCCTCGACCGCCACGGTCAGCCGACCATGGTCGCGAGCAGCTATCAGCCCCATCTCGAACAAGTCCGCGGGTTCGATCCCGCGCCCGCGCTTTCGCCCGCCGCCGCGCAGGATATTGCCCGCCTCGCTGCCACCCCCCCGCTCGCCGTTTCCGAGCCGGAACTGCTTGTTTACGCGTCGGACCCGCCCCGCCTTGTCTGGCGCGTTCCGGCTGTTGCTTCCGGGGCGCCTGTTTCGTGGGATGTGCTTGTGGACGCCCGAACGGGCGAAATTCATCGCCTGTTCAACACCTCGTTGCACGCGCGCAAGGCTTGGGTGCCTTCGTCCGGCTCCGAACGCCCGCCGCCCCCGCCCGCCGCGGCATCCGCCGTTTCGCCGGTGATCCATACGGCGTCGCCCGGCCCGTTCGATTTCGCTGCGCCGGTTTCCGGGCGCGACGTCCAGGTCGCGGACGGCATGGGGCTGGCGTTCGATCCGGACCCGCTCACCTCTGCGGGCGCGTCCTACGGAGGGGAGTACCAGGACGGCGACGATGCGGACACGGCGTCGCTGACGGCGCAAAGGGTGCGGGTGCCCCTGCGCGACATTACGCAAGGAACGGACGGATTATATCGGCTGGAAGGGCCGTACGTCCGCATTCAGGGAAACCCGCGCGCCGTGCCCGAAATAGCCGATCCCAACGCCTTTGATTTTACGCGATCAGACGATCGGTTCGAGGCCGTCAACGCCTATTATCATATCGACAAAAGCCGCCGCTACGCACAGTCGCTGGATGTCGGCTATACCGTCCTTGATCTTCCGGTGAACGTCGATCCGCAAGCATTCGCCGGGGATAATTCCGTATACATTCCGGACGGTCGGCTCCTGCGGTTCGGCACGGGCGGCATAGACGACGCCGAAGACGCCGACGTCTTGTGGCACGAGCACGCGCACGCCTTGCTGGACCATGCGACGCCCGGGCTGGTCGGTCCGTTCGAAGGCCGGGCGTTGCACGAGGGGTGGGCCGATTACTGGGCCGGGTCGTACTCCCGCTTTTTGTCCGAGGAGGACCCGCGCATTCCCGCGCACGACTGGGAGCGGTTGTATAATTGGGACGGCAATGCGTCCTGCTGGTCTGGCCGAACGCTGGATCATGCGGGGCATTACGACGACGACATGGCGTACGAATCCGCAGGATGCCAGGTTCTCCCTGAAATATATCAGTGGGGCCTGTTGTGGGCCACCACCATGATGAAGATATACTCGCATGTCGGGCGAGGCGTCCTGGACCGTTTGCACCTTGCTTCGCACGCTTATCTTGCTTCGGGGTCCGGTTTCCGCGACGCTGCCGAGGCGCTGATCCAGGCGGACGAGGATATATATGGCGGCGATCATGCGGGCGCGCTGGTTCAGGAACTGGGCGAAGCAGGCTATATCGATTCCGGGGCGTACGGCCCGGCGCTGGCCCATGAACCGCTGGAGCGGGTCGAAAACACCGGCGGGACGGTCGAGGTGCGCGTCGAAGCGAAGGGCCTTGCCGCGCCCGTAGACCGCGTACTTGTGCATTATTCGCCCGGAGCAGGGCTTCCGTGGCGCTTTTTTCGCCTGTCGCATCGGGGGGGCGCGCTGTTCGCGGGCGATTTGCCCGTGCCCGATCAGCCGACTACGGTGCAATATTATATAGAAGCGTACGACGCGCAGGAGCGTCGCCGCCGCCTGCCTGCGCTGGCCCCGAATACGACCTTCTCCTTCGATGTGGGGGAAGACAAGACGGCTCCCTCCATTGTCCACGAAGCGCCGGGGCGCATTCCCGTCGCGGCCTGGCCCGCCGCGCTGTACGCAGAGGCGACCGACGATTTTGGCGTGGATTCCGTATGGGTCGAATATGTTCGCCGGCGCGTGGATGGCGTACGCGAACAGGGCGCGTTCGGGTTGACGCAGGAGAACGGGGGCTATTCGGGTCGCTTTCCAGAGCCGACGGGGCCGGTGCTGGGGGGCGACGTGGTCGAATATCGCCTTGTGGCCCGCGACGCATCCATGGCGGCCAACGAAGCCCGGCTTCCCGAGGAGGGGTTTTTCTCCGTGTTGCTCGTGCTGGAAGGCGAGTTGTACGCGTTCGATTTCGAGCGGGACCATCCGGGGGTGACGGCGCAGGGGTGGCGCCGCGAGCAGCCCGCCTTTGGCCTTCGGATGGCGTATTCCGGCGAATATGCATGGACTACGGCGCCCGGCGGGGCCTATCCCGCCGAGGCAGGCAAGGCCACGCTCGACCTGCCCCCGTTCCGTTTGACCACGGCCAGGTCGGCCTACCTGATCTTCTGGCACTGGTACGATTTCGAGCAGGGCGGCGAGGTCGCGCCCGGCATGTTCGACGACCGGGCGGATATTCGGGACGGCGGCAATGTCAAGGCGTCGCTGGACGGCGGCGCATCCTGGGAAGTTCTTCTGCCCGAAGGCGGGTATACGGGGAATATCGGCGGGCGCGGCGGCAATCCGCTGGCGGGCCAGCCCGGTTTCGGCGGCTACAGCTTCGGCTGGCGGCGCGAAATCGTCCCCTTGCCGATTTCCGACGACGTCCAGGTGCGGTTCGAGGCGGGAACCGACGCGGGCAACGAAGGACAAGCGCGCTATTTCGCCGGATGGTATCTGGACAAGGTTTCGCTTGCGACCGAAAAACCCCGGGACGTCGATCCGCCCTGGGCAGAAGGGCTGCCTGCGCAGCGGATCGCGCATGTGGCCGGCAAGGACATGCTGGTTCCCGCGTCGATCCGGGCGTACGACAATACGGGGATCGAATCGGTGATCTCCCGCTACGAAATCACCGATGCGCGCGGCGTCTCCGCAGGCAGCGTACGATGGGCCATGTCGGGCCTGGACGCGAGCGCGTACGAAGGCTATGCGGCTCCTCCGCAGACGTTTTCTCCCGGAGATCGGATTACCTACGCGATAAAGGTGCGGGATTTCGACGGCAACGAGACAAAGTACGGCGATCCTTTCGTGATCGACGTTCGGTCCGAAGCCTACGCGGCGGCGGCCCCCGCCAGCGTAGCCCCCGCAGGGGTATGGCGCCGCGCAGAAGGGGCATGGCTGGCCCGGAAACCCGATTCGGGCGCGTCGGGCGGCCACGTTTCGAGCCTTGTGCTTGCGCCGACGACCATTCCGTCGAATAGCGAATCGACGGCGCTGGAGTTTGCGCACGCCTATGCGTTGGGCGAAAACTTTGGCGGCAACGTGAAAATCACCGAGGACGACGGCTTTACCTGGCGCGCGATTGCGCCCCTCGAGGGGTACGACGGGAAGTATGCCCCCGCGTTCGACCATCCGATGGCAGGCGAAGCGGTGTTCGGGGGCGGTTCGGACGGCTCGGGCGCGGCTTCTTTCGATCTCACGGGGTATGCGGGCAAAACGGTGCGGCTCCGGATAGACCTTGCCCACGCGGCGGCGTTCGGCCCCGACACCGTCTGGCGCATCGGGAATATCGGGTATCGCTCCCTGTCCGCGGACGACGCTATCAAGGTCCCCTACGAACTGGCGCTGCATGCGAATTTCCCGGACCCCGTACGCGGCGCGACGCACATTTCCTACACGGTTCCGGGAGACGAAGCCGTTCCGGTTCGTTTGTCGGCCTACGACGTCACCGGGCGCCGGGTGGCCGTGCTGCGCGACGAGACGCAGGCGCCGGGAACGCATACGGTGCATTACGACGCGGGGCGGCTGGCAAGCGGGGTATATATTCTGCGCCTCGAAACGCCCCGGGGTGTTCGGCTCGAACGCATGATGGTTATCCGTTAGGGATACTCTGATTAAATCCGCGAAGTTCAGAGGCTGCGAGGGGTGCGCTGGCAAGGAATGACGAAGCGATGTGGCAGGCCCCACATAATGAGGAATGACACAGCCAGCGTGCCGCTCGCAGCCTCCCGAAGGGCGCGTCACGTCCCCAGCGAACCGAATCTACGATTTTTCTGCTGATTTCATCGATACAAGCATGACGACTTGTACAGGCAAACGTGACGCGCTGAGCGAAGTGGATTTAATCAGAGTATCCTTAGCGTTTCTGTTGAATTTTTCGGGGAGGGGAGCAAGCCGCGCCCCTGCGGGTATTTACGGATTATTTCCTTCGCCGCTTGTTTCCCTACCGATTCTTTGCCTTGAGACGAGACATGGATTTCAAAAAAGACGCCTACAAGGTCCTCGACCTGGACCTCGCCGACAACGGCCGCCGCGATATTGCATGGGCGGAAAGCCGCATGCCGGTGCTGATGCGTTTGCGCGAGCAGTACGCCAAAAGCAAGCCGTTCAAGGGGTACCGGATTTCCGGGTGTCTCCACGTAACCAAGGAGACCGCCGTGCTGGTCGAGACCTTCGCTGCCTGCGGCGCGGACGTGGCCTGGTCGGGATGCAACCCGCTCAGCACGAACGACGAGGTAGCCGCCGCTCTGGCGAAAGCAGGCATCGAAATTTATGCGTGGCATGGGCAAAGCGTAGAAGATTTCTACTGGAGCATCGACCGTACGCTGGGCAAGCCGCCTCATCTCACCCTCGACGACGGCGCCGATCTGATTTTCCGGGTGCATAGCGCGTTTCCAGAGCTGGCCAGGCACATCATTGGGGGCAGCGAGGAGACGACGACGGGCTTGCATCGCTTGCGCGCCATGGCGGCGGACGGGAAACTGCTGTACCCCGTATACGCCGTCAACGATGTGGAAACCAAGTGGGATTTCGACAATGTATACGGCACCGGCCAGAGTACGCTGGACGGCATTCTGCGCGCTTCGTCGATTCTGGTGGCGGGCAAGAATTTCGTCGTGGCGGGGTATGGCCACTGCGGGCGCGGCGTGGCGATGCGGGCGAAAGGGCTGGGAGCCAACGTGATCGTAACGGAAGTGCAGCCCACCGCCGCGCTCAAGGCCACGCTGGAGGGCTGCCGGGTGATGACGATGGACGAGGCCGCCGCCGTCGGGGATGTGTTCGTGACGGCTACGGGCATGAAGGACGTGATTCGCGGACGCCACTTCGCCGCCATGAAAGAAGGCGCGGTGGTGTGCAACACCGGGCACTACGACGTGGAACTGAACCTTCAGGAACTGGCCGACTTGTCCGAACACACGTTTCAGGTTCGGGAGAACAACCGGGGCTATCGGATGAAAGACGGCAGAAAAATTTATGTGCTTGCGGACGGGCGCCTGGTTAATCTGGCCGCCGCCGAGGGCCATCCTTCCGAAGTCATGGATATGAGCTTCGCCAATCAGTTCAATGCGCACCTCAAGCTGGTGCAGGCGCGCGAGCGAGGGGAGTCGCTGGAGAATACGGTTATCGACTTGCCCAAGGCGCTGGATCAGGAGATCGCCTCCGTCAAGCTGGAGACGATGGGCATTTCGATAGACCGCCTTACCAACGAGCAGGCGACGTACGCCACGGACTATTCCGCCGGGACGTAGCGGGAAGGCCGGATCGGTTCGGGCCCTCGCCGGGTTTCGGAGGCGGCCCCGACCGCCTTAGCCCGCATCCCAGGTGAGAATGTCTTCCTCTGATTTTTCCTTGCTTTCCCAGGCCTCGGCGTCCGGGAGCGTGTCCTCTTTCTCGGTGATGTTGTACCCGAGGTCGCGCCATTCGTTGGCGAGATGCTCGTTCCACTCCCGGTAGTGGGACCATTCTTCGGGCAATTCGTCGTCGGCGTAGATCGCTTCGGTGGGGCATACCGGTACGCACGCGTTGCAGTCGATGCATTCTTCCGGATGGATGACAAGAAAATTCGGCCCCTGATAAAAGCAATCGACAGGGCATACCTCAACGCAATCGGTGTATCGGCAGTTGATGCACGGTTCTGCAACGATGTACGGCATATCGCGGCGCGGATAATGAAAAGAAGAAAAAAAGTATGGAAGGTTCGCATGCAAACCGGTACGAAGATACGGCATATCGGGCTGTCGAGACAAGCCCGCCGGTAAATTCGTTCGGGATAGGCTGCGTATTCTTTATTCGAACAGGGGTTGCGCCTTGGCGGGCGGCTGTACGCCCAGGTGTTTGTAGGCGCGCTCCGTGGCGATGCGCCCGCGGGGCGTCCGCTCCAGGAAGGCTTCCTGAATAAGATACGGCTCGTAGACTTCCTCGATGGTGCCGGCGTCTTCCCCGACGGACACGGAAAGATTGTTCAACCCCGTGGGGCCGCCCCCGAATTTTTCGATCAGGGTCATGAGGATGCGGGCGTCCATGTCGTCCAGGCCATGTTCGTCTACGTCGAGGGCGTTCAGGGAGCGGTCCGCCGCTTCCCGGTCGATGACGCCCTCGCCTTCCACTTCGGCGAAATCCCTTGCTCGCCGAAGCAGCCGGTTGGCGATGCGCGGCGTGCCCCGGCTGCGCCGGGCGATTTCCAGGGCGCCTTCGTCCGTAATTTCTATGCCCAGAATGCTTGCCGAACGGGCCACGATGCGGCGAAGGAGGGCCGCCGTGTAGTAATCGTACCGGAAGTCGATTCCGAATCGCGCCCGCAGGGGGGCCGTAAGCAGTCCTTTCCGGGTCGTGGCGCCGATCAGCGTGAACGAGGGAATGGCCAGTTTAACGCTTCGCGCGCTGGGCCCCGAATCAATCACGATGTCTATCCGGTAATCTTCCATGGCGGAATACAGGTATTCCTCCACCACCGGGCTAAGCCGGTGAATCTCGTCCACGAAGAGAATATCCCCTTCCTCCAGATTCGTCAGGACGCCGGCGATGTTGGCCGGTTTTTCCAGCACCGGCCCGCTGGTGGTGCGGATGTTGGCCCCCATTTCTTCCGCAATGATGTACGCCAGCGTCGTTTTGCCCAATCCCGGCGGACCGGAAAGCAACACATGGTCCAGCGTTTCGTCGCGCCGCTGCGCCGCCGTCATGAACACGCGCAGGTTATCCTTGATTTTGTCCTGTCCGATGAAGTCGTCGAGTTTGCGGGGTCGCAGCGCCTTCTCGATGTCTTCTTCGGAATGCCGGGAATGCGGCGAAAGGTTTTCGGGATGTTCGGGGCTGTTCATGCGCATTGCTGAAGATAACGGCGCCGGTCGCGGATCGTACCGGAAAGATACGGTTTCGGGACGTCAGGTATGTCTGGGTCTGGAAAAAAATATGTGCTGGGGAGGGGGATGCGTTTTCCGGATAGCCCGCCGCCGAAAACCCCCTCGCCCAAGGCCGCTCTTTCCGTGTCAGACCTGTGCGCAGAAATTTGGCACTATATTTGAGGATAACCTATATTGCGGGAAGGACAGACAGGCAACGGGTGCTTCCCTCCAGTAAACAGATTCCAGGCTTTTTATACGTCGTACGTCCGATCATGCTGAATCTCCAGCAAACACAGCGGCTCCAGCAGAAACTGTCTCCTCAGCAGATACAGTATATCCAGTTGCTGCAATTGCCTACGCTTGCGCTCGAACAGCGCATCGAGGCCGAACTGGAAGAGAATCCCTTGCTGGAAGACGCGCCCGACGAGGAGCCCGCCCGCCTCGAAGATATGGCAGAGGAGTCCGCCGACCCGGAAACCGAACTGGACCCGGACGAGGAATACGACTGGGGCGAACTGCTCGACAACACCGAGGATCTGTACGGCTACAAGGCCCGCGTCGATTACAGCCGGGACGAGGACCGGGAAACGCCCATTGCCGCCGCCGGGACGCTCACCGAGCATCTGCGGGACCAACTCGCGTTGCAGGACCTCACGGAGCAGGAAGAAGTCATTGCCGAGCAGATTATCGGCTCCATCGACGAGGACGGATACCTGCGCCGCCCCCTCGAATCCATTGTGGACGATATTTCCTTCAATATGGGGTTCGCGCCCGCCCTTTCGGAAATCGAGGCGACGCTGGCGCGCATTCAGCGCCTGGACCCGACAGGAATCGCCGCGCGCGATCTCCAGGAATGCCTCTTGGCGCAGCTGCGCGCCATGCCGCCCGCCACCGAAGGCCGCGACGTGGCGATTCGCATGCTTTCGGAGACATACAAGGCGTTCACCATGAAGCATTTCGACGCGATCCAGAAAAAGTTGCGCATTGGCAGCGAGGAACTTCGGGAGGCGTTCGACCTGATTCGCTCCCGCCTGGACCCGAAACCCGGCGAAGGCCAGTTCACGCCCCGGCAGAATTACATCACGCCGGATTTCACTGTGGAATGCATCGACGACGAGTTCATTGTCACGCTCAACGGACGCAATGCGCCGTCGCTGCACATTTCGCGACCGTACCGGCAGATGCTCGAGAGCATGACGCTTCGCAAGCCGGGACGGCCTGGCGCGGCTTCCATAGACGCCGACACGCGCAAGTTTCTCAAGAACAAATTCGAATCGGCGAAGTGGTTCATCCAGTCCATCAGCCAGCGCCGCCACACGATGACGCTGGTGATGCACGCCATCATCCGCCTGCAGGAGGATTTCTTCCGGTATGGGGAAGGGCGCCTGAAGCCCATGATCCTGAACGACGTGGCGGAGATCGTCGAAATGGATATATCGACCATCAGCCGGGTGGTCAACGGAAAATACGTGCAGACCCGGTTCGGGGTGTACGAGTTGAAATACTTCTTTTCCGAGGGCATTCGGAGCGCCGCCGGAGAGGATGTGTCCAACAAGGAAATCAAGGCGATTCTTGAGGGCATCATCCATGGGGAGAACAAGGCGAAACCCCTGTCCGATCAGCGCCTGGTGGGGTCCCTGACCGAGCGGGGCTTTCGGATTGCGCGTCGGACCGTAACAAAATACCGCGAACAACTCGGCATCCCCGCCGCCCGCCTGAGAAAGGAGATTGTGGCGGCGTGAGGGGATTGGGAGGGGGCGTGGGGTGATGGGGCGAACAGGGCGTGGCGAAACGACGGGGATGGATAGGGCGCGCCGGGAAAAACAGAGTGCGGCGGGGTGCCACTGCATAATCTCCGCAGAAAATGCGGTGAATAAGTCTGGCGTGTTTTTATCTACGCAAAAAATGCGGCGAATAGGCGAAAATGGGTGAAAGGGATGGTTTTTTCAGGTCATTTCGCTCGGGAAACTTTGATTTTCGGCGGGTTGGCCAATTTAATCTCCGCAAAAAATGCGGTGAATAGAGACGCTACTCGACATCTTTGATACGGCGATGAGAAAGCGCCTTGTCGCTGCGCCGCTTCAGGATCCCTCTGTGCCAACAAAAGGTGGGACACGTTCGTACACTAATTAGCGAGCATATGTCGGGTTCCTGCGTTCGTCAGCGGCGGCGCGCTTTCGCTTGACCCGATCACCCATCCTTTGAAGTCGTCATGAACTCTAATAATCTTTCTTCTTCGCCTGGTTCGTCGGAGATTCTCCCGACGGAGGCGCAGGCGCAAGGCAAGCGTAGGCGCTTCAGCGCCCGTTATAAGCTTCGCATTCTCGAGGAGGCCGACGCTTGCGTCAACCATGGAGACCTTGGCGCGCTCTTGCGTCGCGAGGGCCTCTACTCGTCCTATCTTGCGCAGTGGCGCAAGCAGCGCGACAGCGGAACGCTCTGGGCCTCGACGAAGGCGGGCAAGGAGTTGCGCGCGCATCAGGAAGAGATCCGTCGCTTGCGCAAGGAACTGAGCCAGTCTCAAAGCCGGTTGCACAAGGCGGAGGCCGTCATAGAGATACAAAAAAAAGCTTGCGCGCTCTTTGGCGCGAGCATTCCGACAGAGGCCGACGAGCGATGAACGAGACGGTAACGATGCTGCGCGGCGCGCTGAGCGCGCAGGAGGCCTGCCGGCACGTGGGCGTCTCTCGCAGCGCCTACTACAGAAGCCTTCGGCCGCCGTCGCCTCGGACGAAGCGTCGCGAGAGGAGCCCTCGTCGCCTGCCGCAGGCTGTGCGCGAAGAGATACGCTCCGTTCTGAACTCGGAGCGCTTCATGGACATGCCGCCGCGCCAGGTATGGGCTACGCTGCTCGACGAAGGCGTCTATCTGTGCCACTGGCGAAGCATGTATCGCATTCTCGCCGAGTACGAGGAGACGCGCGAGCGTCGCCGCCTGCGCGTGCGTCCTCGGCACAAGAAGCCGGAGCTGCTCGCCACGGCGGCGAACGAGTTGTGGACATGGGACATCACCACGCTGCGCGGTCCGTCGAAGGGGATATACTACAAGCTCTACGTGATCCTGGACGTTTTCAGCCGTTACGTGGTGGGATGGACGCTCGCCCCCTGCGAGTCGGGCGCGCTGGCGAAGGAACTGATCGCGCAGGCGTGCGAACGCCACCGCCCGCGCGGCAAGCCCCTGGTGATCCACTCTGATCGCGGTGCGCCGATGACGTCGAGAACCTACGTGCAATTGCTCGCGGACCTGTCGGTTACCGGCTCCTGGAGCCGTCCGTATCGCTCGAACGACAACCCGTACTCGGAGGCGCACTTCCGCACGGCGAAGCACCATCCTACGTACGAGCCCCGCTTCGGCTCGCTGGAAGACGCTCGTCGCTGGGCGCGGCGCTTCTTCGACTGGTACAACAACGCGTTCTACCACACGGGCATTGCGCTTATGCGCCCGGCGACAGTCCATTACGGCAAGACCGCAGAGGTGTGGCAGGCGCGCAAGCGCGTCATGGAAGAAGCCTATGCGCGCGAACCCGAACGGTTCGTCGGCGGCATGCCCAGCGTACCCGCGCCGCCCGAAGCGGCGTGGATCAACAAACCGGACGATCCGGAGGCGGCGCGAGAGATCGCAGCCCAACGGGACCGCCGGATAAACCTTAACCCAAAGCGCCGACACAGACGAAGCGCATGAAACCCGATAACGCTACGCTACATAAAACACCAATCTGTCCCATTTTTACTGGCACATACCGGATCGCGCAAAAAGGACGCATGGAAGCGGTGGCTTGACAAGCGCGGCCTGAATGAGAACACGACCTGAAAGTGTATGCGGTTGTATCGAAAGTATCCGAACGTTGCGGACGTGGAGGGTAAATCGCGGGCGGAAGTGCTCGGCGAGGGTGCGCATAAAAAACTTGGTACCGATACATAGTTACACAGGAAACAGGTTCCGAAACCGAAAACATACGTCGAGGGCCGAAACGAGGCATAC
Source organism: Rhodothermales bacterium (assembly GCA_022825385.1). Lineage (GTDB taxonomy): Bacteria > Bacteroidota > Rhodothermia > Rhodothermales > VXPQ01 > VXPQ01. The sequence continues at coordinate 1,885 of JAJDWX010000006.1, read as the reverse complement.
GCCGAAATAGAAGCAGAGAGGGCGGCGGACAAGCACAAGATCGAATCGTTACAAGCACAGGTCCGCATGATCGACGACGGCGAACGACCGGAGCTGATGGAACGCTTGACGGAACTGCGCAACCTGCAAACGCGATACGGCGACCTGCGCGGCCTGATATACCAGATTGAATGGGAATGCTCGAAGCTCTGGGAGGTCGTGGAGGCGGCGCACCCCGGACACAAGCGCAAGGTACTTGCGGAGCGGCTCGACATCCCGTATAATAGGGATGCACATGCAAAGGTTCAGAAACTACGGGACCAGCAAACTAAACAACGGTGAATGACATGGACTACACGAAAACAACCGACGAACTCTTGAACGACCTTTTCAAGGCGACGCTGGAGCGGTATTCGCCATTGGGTAAATACAGCAAGGCCACGTTCGACCTTGGCAGAGGGCTCCGGGAGGCGGCAAAGGCACTTAAACCTGACAAGTATAAGGCAGACAAACGGGATAAGATGCGGGATGCGTTGTATGAGGAGATACTACAAGATCACGGAGCCGAGGTCGCCGGTGCATTGCGGATACAGGCACTTATTTCGACACAGGTTGAAAAGACGATTGAGATTATGGACATTGCGCAGGAAGTTATAGACGAAGCACAGGGCAATGAGTAGGCCGTGCAAGATCGTTCTGTTTCTGTGCGTTCTGGCGGCCTGTCCAGCGCAAGCACAGACTGCGTTTACCTTACAAGAAAAGGTAGCGGCGGCATTGGAAGCGGATGCGCTCGCGTACGAAGCGAGCGTGACGGCCAAAGAGGCGGATATTCTTGCACATATAGCATGGGCGGCGGTAGGGAAAAGCGAGGACAGAGATTATACGGGTGATAGTGAGTATATTTCGATTATGCGGACGATGGCTTCAATGTCGAGGACGGCGGCTATGGCGGTGCGGGAGGGCGGGGATGTGCTGGACCTTGCTTCGTCGGCGCGGGAGAGAGTTTCGCATTATCGAACACAGGTTTCGCTCACGCGGGCGTTGGCTTCGGGGCATGAGGGGAGTATGATGAGAGCGCAGGCAAACGCCGAAATAGGTGGAGCATATGCGGCTCTGTGGGATCGAGCGGCGAAGGCGCAGGGTGCGGCACGCACGGCGTGTCTGGCGGAAGCAGAGGCAAACGAATCGGCGGCGGAGGCATGGGAGGCGGTGGGATCGGCGGCGGAAAGGATTGCGCGGAGAATGGAGCTACGGGAGGCAGAATGAAAACAACCTTGAAAGAACTTATTGCGTTTGCGCTCGAAGCGGGAGTGCAGGCGTACGAAGCGGAAGCGAGGGCATACGAAGATGTAGCGAAGGTACAGACAGCGAAAGCGGAAGTTCACGAAGAAAAGGTGCTTTGGCAGAACGCTTCTTATCATTATGGATGCGCGTTACTTTCTCTTAAGATAGCTTCGCAATTGCGCAAGTATCCCCCGTCAAAGGAGTTGGCTTCGCAGGCAAGGGACAAGGTTTCGGCGGCGGCGAAAGGCGCGAGGGAGGCGCAGGACAAGGCTTCGGCGGCGAATACCCCGAACATGTTTGCCCTTTGGGAGACGGTACAGCTCTTACGGGGGGCAGAGGCTCGCTTGTGGGAAGCGGTAGCCGTAGAGCACGACCGGTCGGCGGGGACCCCTGACGCGAACGACGAAGCGAGCGAGTAAACCGGTGCGGGGCTTAACTCTCTAATGATACCAGAGGTGGTTCGGGTTGTCTGAACAGGTTGTTGGGCTTTTAAGGTACAGGATTGCGACCTTGTTCCGATCCAACCAACCCACTGGAGGTCTTTCATGCCCAAACGCACCCGTAGAACCCACAGCCCTTCGTTCAAGGCGAAGGTAGCCTTTGCCGCCATTCGCGGCGACGG
>JAJDWX010000035.1 GCA_022825385.1 Rhodothermales bacterium | reverse complement strand
TGCGCGATGGCGTTATTCTATAGGCGCGAAGGCGTCGCTGCCCGCAGGCGGAGCGGCTACGGCGCCCCGTACGCTGGACGTGTCGTTCAACAGGGAACGCAGGACCCTGACCGTGCGGGCGGTATGGCCGCTCGCCGACCGTTAATCGGGGCCTGCCCTTTTTTTTTCATTCGCTTACTTCCTCGCATGCGTATCGCTTATTCGCCGAGTACTCGTTTGTATGCGCAAGGGCTCTTGCGTTGTGTCAGGCGGTTCTTGCGCCGGGCGCTTTTGGGTTTTACGGGCTTTGCGGGAGCGCTTATGGCTTCGCTTCTGGGCTTTGGGACATATCCTGCACTGGGGCAGGAAACGGCGGATGTCTTTGTCGACGAGCCGGATTTCATGCGCCTTCGCGCGGAGCGGTATGCGAATGCGCAAGATTCGCTGGCCCTTGTAGATTTTTATCATGAAATGGGCGAAGAATACTGGATGGACCACAAGGACTGGCTCGAAGCGTCGGAGAAGACGGCAGGCGCCGCTGTTGCGGCCCATGAACCGGACTCGCTGGCTCTGGTGGATTTTTATCATGCAGCGGGTGGCAAGCATTGGAGAAAGCGCACGGGATGGCTCAGCGCGCCCGTCATGGACTGGCGGGGCGTTACGTTAAACGAAGAGGGGAGGGTTGTGCGGCTTTCGATGCGAACGAATAACCTTACGGGTACGATCTCCGCCTCGCTGGGAAGGCTTGCAAAATTGCAGAAACTCTGGCTTGGTTGGAGTAAGCTGACAGGAACTATACCTTCGGAGTTAAGCAATCTCGCCGAGCTGGAAGTCCTGGATATTGAGTATAGCGGCTTGACGGGTACTATTCCTGCCTGGCTGGGACGCCTCCCCCGGTTGCGCGCACTCTTGTTGCAGGGCAACCATTTTACCGGTTCGATTCCTCCTGAATTGGGCAACCTCGCCAATCTGGAACACCTTAGTCTTGCCGCATGCGGCTTGACAGGTTCAATTCCCGCTTCGTTAGGACGCCTTACAAAGTTGAAGGAGCTCTGGCTTGGTAATAATAGCCTGACCGGGCCTATCCCCCCGGAACTTGGCAACCTCGCCAATCTGAGAACCCTGAATTTTCAGTCTAACGACTTGTCGGGAATCATACCGCCGTCGCTCGGTAACCTTGCAAACCTGTGGCATTTTTCATTGATCCGCAATCCGCTTGATCCCTACGACTTTCCGTCCTGGATCATGAAACTTGATAAATTGCGGACGCTCAGTCTGAGCCATACGCGATTGCGAGGCGCGATTCCCCCTGCGTTGTTCGATCTGCAAAAGCTTGAAATAATATTTCTTTCGACCAACGATCTGGAAGGCGCGCTGCCCGACAATATTGGCAATGCAAGGGCGTTAAAGATAATTCATATTCACGAAAACAATCTTGATTCGCTGGGCGACTTCTCCGGCCTGCCCGCACTCTCCAGGGTTAGCGTTAGCCTTAACCGGCTCACGTTCGAGGATTTCGAGGACCGGGACCTGCCTGCGAGCATAAAGACCTATGACTATGCGCCCCAGCGTCCCGTACCCGCCCATGTTGCGTACTTGGCGTCCCATGCCACGTTCTCGGTCGATGTGGGCGGCGCAGCGAACGAATACCAGTGGTACCGCAAAGGGTCCGTGAACGACGAGGCAGTACCGGGAGCTACTGCCGACCGGCTCGTCGTGTACTTGCCCGACTCGCCCGGATGTTACTACTGCAAGATCACGAATGCGAAAGCGCCCGACTTGACGCTCTACAGCGAGTGCGTTTCCGTGGACGAAGGCAAGAGGCAGGCGACGCCGGGCGTGGAGGCGGATACGCATACGCTGTCTCTTGAGGAGGGCGGCGCTCCGGGTAGCTACACGCTTGCGCTACGCACCGATCCGGGCGGCGCGGTTACCGTAACGCCTTCTTCAAGCAACAAGGCGGCGGCGACGGCGTCGGGCGCGCTCTCGTTCGACCGTTCGAACTGGGGGACGCCGCAGACCGTCACGGTGACGCCCGTGGACGATGCGGATGCGGACGACGAAACGGTAACGATTACGCATGCGGTGTCGGGCTACGGCGCCCTGACGCAGGGACCGGAGGTTCGGGTATTGGTGGACGACGACGACACGCGGGCGGTGGAGGCAAGTAAGCGTACGCTGTCTCTTGAGGAGGGCGGCGCTTCGGGCAGCTACACGCTTGCGCTAAGCACGGATCCGGGCGACGCGGTTATCGTAACGCCTTCTTCAAGCAACGAAGCGGCGGCGACGGTGTCGGGCGCACTCGTATTCGACAATTCGAACTGGGGGACGCCGCAGACCGTCACGGTGACGCCCGTGGACGATGCGGATGCGGACGACGAAACGGTAACGATTACGCATGCCGTGTCGGGCTATGGCGACCTGACGCAGGGGCCGGAGGTTCGGGTATTGGTGGACGACGACGACACGCGGGCGACGTCAGCGGTGGAGGCGAGTACGCGCACGCTGTCGCTTGAAGAAGGCGGCGGTCCCGGTAGCTACACGCTTGCGCTACGCACCGATCCGGGCGGCGCGGTTACCGTAACGCCTTCTTCAAGCAACGAAGCGGCGGCGACGGTGTCGGGCGCGCTCTCGTTCGACCGTTCGAACTGGGGGACGCCGCAGACCGTCACGGTGATGCCCGTGGACGATGCGGACGCGGACGACGAGACGATTACGATTACGCATGCCGTGGCGGGCTACGGCGACCTGACGCAAGGACCGGAGGTTCGGGTATTGGTGGACGACGACGACACGCGGGCGGTGGAGGCAAGTACGCGTACGCTGTCGCTTGAAGAAGGCGGCGGTCCCGGTAGCTACACGCTTGCGCTAAGCACCAATCCGGGCGGCGCGGTTACCGTAACGCCGTCCTCAAGCAACGAGGCGGCGGCGACGGCGTCGGGCGCGCTCTCGTTCGACCCTTCGAACTGGGGAACGCCGCAGACCGTTACGGTAACGCCCCTGGACGACACGGACGCGGACGACGAGACGTTAACGATTACGCATGCGGTGTCGGGCTACGGCGCCCTGACGCAAGGGCCGGAGGTTCGGGTGTTGGTGAATGACGACGACACGCAGGCCCCGCCCGATGTGCAGCCGCCGCCCGACACGAAGACGCCGCCGGATGTTGAGACGACGCCGGACGTGCAGGCGACGCCGGACGTAGAGGCGAGTACGCACACGCTGAGGCTTGAGGAAGGCGGCGAGCCCGGCAGCTACATGCTTGCGCTACGCACCGATCCGGGCGGCGCGGTTACGGTAACGCCAACTTCAAGCAACGAGGAATCGGCGACGGTTTCGGGCGCGCTTGCGTTCGACCCTTCGAACTGGCAGGCACCGCAGACCGTTACGGTGACGCCCGTGGACGATGCGAACCTGGAAGACGATACGGTTACGATTACGCATGCCGTGGCGGGGTACCCGGGCGTTCCCGTGGGGCCGGTCGTTACCGTAACGGTGGCCGACGCCACGATCATCATATCCGCCGAAGAGGAAGAGCAGGAGATACCCACCGCCTTTGCGCTGGAACAGAACTACCCGAACCCGTTCAATCCGTCCACCACCATTGCGTTTACGCTGAACAAGACGCAGCGCGCCACGCTTTCGGTTTACGACCTGCTGGGGCAAAAGGTGCAAACGCTTGTGGACGGCGTGCGTCCGGCGGCCCGCTACCGCATCCCGTTCGACGCGTCGGACCTGGCCAGTGGCACGTATCTCTATGTGCTCCGAACCGAAGAGGAGATCGCGGTCAAGACCATGCTCTTGCTCAAGTGACGGACTGCGCCGCGCCGCGCAAACCTGTCGCCGGGCACCTGCTTCTGCCGCGTAGAGACGGGCCGCTTTGGCGAAACGCGCGCAAGGAACCCGGCGCCACAGATTTACGCAGGCAAGGGAACAATTTTCGATATAATCCCCTATTTTCAAGCGTACGTTGACCGTATCCGTCCCGGCGCCGCTTTCCCGCTTTGCCTGTGCGTTTTCTTCCCTTTTTTTCGACCGTATCTTCCCCTGCGCGCGCAGCCGGGCGCCCTGCTTGGCTTTGGCTGGCGACAGGCATGGCGGCGGCGCTGCTTGCCGCCTGCGACCAGGGCTTTGCCCCGCCCGACGCCCCGCCTACGGGCGCGATCATGGTCGATATTACCTATGAAAATTACCCGGAAGCCTGGCCCGAAAGCGAAGATATTTACGAATTGCTGTTTGTCGCCCTGCGCTTTGTCCCGGAGGACACCACCGACTTCCTGCAACTCAACCGGCTTGTTTTCAGCGACCGCTTGCAATTTCACGTAGCGCAGCAAACCGTAACGCTCGACAGCGTGGCGGCAGGCGTATATCCCTACTCCGGGGTAGCCCACAAGTACGGTCCCGAACTGTTCGACTGGCGCCCCATTGGCCTGGTGGAAGAAAACGGCGGCGTCCTCGTGGTTTCCTCCGGGGAAATCACCCGCGTCTCCATGTCGGCGGATTTTCTTAATCCTCCCCCGTTCCCCCCTCCCGACGCCCCATGACGATCCCGAAAACATGGCGGGGCCTGACCCTCTGCCTGTGCGTAGCGTGGGGGCTGGGCGGAATGCAGACTGCCCGGGCGCAGCAGGGCGCCGTGGCGGGCCGCGTAACGGACGCGGCGGGCGAGCCGCTGCCCGGCGTCAATGTCGCGCTGCTTGAAACGACGTACGGGGCCGCCTCCGCAGCGGACGGAACCTGGCGCATCGGCGCCGTGCCCGCCGGGTCCTACCGCATACAAGCGTCCATCGTAGGGTTCGCCACCGAAGTCCGGCCCGTAGCCGTCGCGGCGGGCGAAACGGCGCAGATTGATTTCGTGCTGGAATCCATTGCCGTAGAAGCCCGCGAAATCGTGGTAACGACCACGCGCCGCACCGAGGTCGCGAACGAAATCGCAGCCAGCGTAAGCGTACTGACCGCCGAGGACCTCGTAACGCGCAACGCGCTGGCCCTGGACGACGCCCTGCAATACGTCCCCGGCGTGCAATTGACCGGAAACGAGGTGAACGTGCGGGGCTCGTCCGGCTTCTCCTACAACACGGGCAGCCGGGTCTTGCTGCTTGTGGACGGCATGCCCATGCTGAGCCCGGATGCGGAACGCATTCCCTTCGACCTGATCCCGGTGCACCAGATAGAGCGGATAGAAGTGCTCAAGGGGCCGGGCTCCGCGCTGTACGGCGGCGGCGCGCTCGGCGGCATCATTCATGTCGTCACGAAAACCTACCCCGACGCGCCCGAAACGTATCTGGAAGCATACGGAGGCGCCTACCAACCGGCCCGCCGCGACGTATGGCGGCGGGAATGGAAAGCGTCCACGGACCCGAGGCCGCTGGGCGGCGTCGCCCTCAACCATGCGCGTCCGCTCGGCGCGAACACGGGCCTGTGGACGAATGTCACCTACCGGTACGACGCCGGTTACCTGAACATGGACAACGCCCGAAGTTTCCAGGGATTCTCCAAATTCACCTGGCGTACGTCCCCCGATTCCCATATAAACATCCTTGCGGGCGCCAGCCGGGAAACAAGCGATACGTTCATCTACTGGAACGGCGCGCGGGACGCGCTGAATCCGGGGAGCATCGAGATCGGCAGCGCCGCCAGTTCTTCGGGGGCAACCGACAACCGGACGCAGCATTTCAGCCTGATGCCCGCCTATGCGAACGCGCTGTCCGCGCGCACCCTGTTCCAGGCGAAAACGCGCCTCCTCGGCGTCCTGATTCAGCCGCTCGACAGCGAGAAAAAACCAAAGCCGGTATCGAGCGGAACGGTTGGATTCCGGTACGGCGGCGAAGCCCAGATCGATTACGAACCGGCGCCGGGACGATACCTTATCGCAGGCGTATCCGGCGACGCCAACGTGACGAATTCGAGTTTCACCGGCGACGACGCGCCCAGCGGCCAGCCCGAAATAGCCGCATTCGCCCAGTGGGAAGAAGCCATCGGGCGCGTCCGCCTTACGGGAGGCCTGCGTTTCGATAGCTACCGCATCCACGAAGGAGACGCCTTGCGCAAGCTAAGCCCGCGCGCCAGCGCCGCCATCGGGTTTGCAGAGGCGTGGACCTTGCGGCTTGCCTACGGCGAAGGGTTTCGGGCCCCCAGCGTCCTGGAGCGATTCGTCGAAAGCAGCGACTACTTGCCCGTGGTATCGAACCCGGACCTGAAACCGGAAACCAGCCGCAGTTACGAACTGGGCGTACGGGGGCAGCCCACGCTCGGCGGCGTTCCGTTTCTGACGCTCGACGCCGCCCTGTTCCTGAGCCATTACCGGGAACTCATCGAACCCACGTTCGCCCCGGAGAGACGCTCCTTTCGGTTCGTCAATTTCACCAAGGCCCGCATCCGGGGCGGCGAACTGGCGTTGCGCGCCTACCTGCGCCCCCTCCGCGCCGCGCTGTACGCAGGCTATACCTGGCTTGACGCGGAAGACCTCGAAACGAGCGAGCCGCTGGCCTTTCGCTCGACCCATCTTCTGAAGGCAGGCGGCGATTTCAGGATCGGCCCCATCGAATGCGGCGCGGATTTCCGGTGGGCGTCGGCCCCGGAGCGGGTGGATTCCGACTTTGCGCTGTTCGTCCCGGACGCCGAATTAAGTACGCCCCTTCAGGTGCTCGACGCGCGCGTCGGCTCCTCGTGGCGCGGCGTCTCGGCTACGCTGCATATCCGGAACGCGCTGAATTACCACTACCTGTCCCGCCCTGCGCTGCTCGGCGCGCCGCGGCACGCCTTCCTGCAAATCTCGACCCGGTTCTAATCGCAGGGCCCTTGGGCGCGCCCCGCCGTTATTGTTCCAGTAATTCCTGCGCCCGGGCCAGCACATGTTCGGCGGTGAAACCGAATTGCCGCATGGCTACGGCGCCCGGCGCCGACGCCCCGAACCCGGTCATGCCGATCACGGCGCCTTCGAGGCCCACGTACCGCTCCCACCCCGTCGCCGCGCCCGCTTCCACGGCAAGGCGCTTGCGGACGGCCCGGGGCAGCACGGCTTCCCGATACGCCGCAGGCTGCTCTTCGAAGAGTTCCCACGAGGGCATGCTGACCGCCTGCGCCGCGACGCCCGCCTCGCAAAGCCTGTCCGCCGCCGCCGCCGCATGTTGCGTCTCGCTCCCCGTGCCGATCAGCACAATGTCGGGCGTCCCCTCGCAAGCGCGCACGACATACGCGCCGCGCCGGAGCCCGGCGCCCGTCCCTTCGAGCACGGGTACGCCTTGCCGCGTCAGCACGAGGGCAATGGGACCGTCTCGCCGCTCGATAGCCAGTTTCCAGGCTTCGACCGTTTCGGCGGCGTCGGCGGGACGAATCACCGTAAGGCCCGGTATGGCCCGCAGCGACATGATATGCTCTATGGGCTGATGGGTGGGCCCGTCCTCGCCCAGGCCGATGGAATCGTGCGTAAAGAGGTAGAGGACGGGCGTCTTCATAAGCGCGCTGAGCCGCACGGCAGGACGCATGTAGTCGCTAAACACCAGAAACGTGGCGCAATAGGGCCGCACCCCGCCATGCAACGCCATCCCGTTGCAGGCCGCCGCCATGGCGTGCTCGCGGACCCCGAAACGCACATACCCGCCCGCAGGGGACGCTTTCTGGAAATCCGCGCGCCCCTCGACCGCCGTATTGTTCGAGGGCGTGAGGTCCGCAGACCCCCCTATAAGGAACGGCGCGGAAGGGGCCAGCGCGTTCAGGGCCTTGCCGCTCGCCGCGCGCGTGGCTTGCGCGACGCCCGGCTCGGGCGTTTCCATGCGCGCCGCCCAGCCTTCCGCAAGCGTTCCGCTGCGCCAGGCGGCGAACGCCTCGGCCTCCTCCGGATAACGCGTCCCGTAGGCGGCGACCCGCGCTTCCCAGTCGGCGACGGCGGCGCGCCCGGCGGGCAAAAACGCGTCGCGCAGGTCCGCATAGACTTCGTCCGGCACAAAGAAGGGCTTGTCTTCGGGCCACCCGAGATTGCGCTTGGCCAGCGCGACCTCCTCTTCTCCCAGGGGAGAGCCATGGGACGAAGCAGACCCCGCCTTGTTGGGACTGCCATACCCGATGACGGTGCGCACGGCGATGAGCGACGGGCGCTCAGGCTCGGCGCGGGCGCCATGCAGCGCCTGGTCAATGGCTTGCAGGTCGTTCCCGTCCGCCACCCGGTCTACGTGCCAGCCATAGGCGTCGAAGCGTTGCAGGACGTTCTCCGTAAACGCCAGGTCCGTTCCGCCGTCGATGGAAATGCCGTTGTCGTCGTACAGAAAGACGAGTTTGCCCAGGCCAAGGTGCCCGGCCAGCGACGCCGCCTCGTGCGAGACGCCTTCCATAAGGTCCCCGTCCGAGCAAATGCCATACGTGAAATGGTCCACGATCTCGAAGCCGGGCCGGTTGAAACGCGCCGCAAGATGCTTTTCGGCCATGGCCATGCCCACGGCGTTGGCGAAGCCCTGGCCCAGCGGCCCGGTCGTCGTTTCGACGCCCGCCGCAAGAAAATTTTCCGGGTGTCCGGGCGTTATGCTGCCCCACTGCCGAAACTGCTTGATCTCCTCCATCGGCATGGGATAGCCCGCAAGGTGCAGCAAACCGTACAGCAGCATGGAGCCATGTCCGGCGGAAAGCACGAACCGGTCCCTGTCGAACCAGTCCGGATGGGCGGGGCTATGCTTCAAGTGCCCCTTCCAGAGGGCATAGGCCATGGCGGCCGCCCCCATCGGCATGCCGGGGTGCCCGCTGCGGGCCGCCTGGACCGCATCGACGGCGAGAAAACGCAAGGCGTTGACAGAAAGACGGGCGCGATCCGACTCTGCAAAGCCGGGCGACGAAAACGAAGCGCTCACTGGGCCGCAGCCTCCTCGATCAGTTGTTGCAGGCATTCGACGGTATGGGACTCCGTAGCGACGAAACGCCCGTTGATGAGGACGGTGGGCGTCTGGTTCACGCCGATCTCTATCGCCTCGCCCCGTTGTTGCTGCAGGGTGCGACGGTACAGTTCGCTATCGAGACGCTGCATCAGCACGTCCGGGTTCATCCCGATGTCTTCGGCGATGGCGCGCAATTGCTCCCGGGAGAGGCCGGTTTGCGGGTTCTGCATTTCGAACTGCGCGTCGAGCATGTCAAAGAATTTCTTGTCCCGGCTCGCCGCGTACAGCGCTTCGGACTGCTCGATGGAGTGCTCCCACAGCACAAACGGCTTGAACACGAAAAACGCGCGGTCCGCATGCGAATGCATCACCGGCGTTATGATGTCGTGAAACGTCTTGCAGTGGTAGCAATTGGGATCGAAATATTCAATGACCGTAACTGGCGCGTCCGCGTCCCCTACCGTGGGATCGAAGAGGTTGACGAGGCGGCGGAAATCCTCCACCGGCTCTTTCTCGGGATCGTACGGGCAGGCAGAAAGCGCCGCGGCGGGCGCCGCTTCCTGTGCGGGCGGCGAAGGCAACGCTTCCGCAGCCGGCGCGTCCGGCTGCGTTTCGTCGGCGAACACGTCGGCGAGTTCCGGTTCGTACTGGCTGAAATACAGGGCGTCCGCCGCTATAATCGTTCCGACAAGCAGCAGAAGTCCACCCATCCAGGCTATTTCGCGCAAAGGTTTGGGAGTCATGGTATCGGGAGGTTCGGTGTCGGTGGCAAGAGCGGGAGCGAATCGCGCGTCCAGGCCATGCAAGATAGCAAGCAGCGCGACAATCCCCGCGGATATAAGGCAAAGAATGCATAATTGCTCCAGCACGGCTACCTGATAATAAACAAGATAACCCGAGTATGCCAACCCGAAAGCGACCAGCGCCGTTCGGGCGGCCTTGCATGCCGCGCGCTTGCCCAGGAAATTCCAGGCGACGGCCAGCGTCAGGAGGGCTATGGCCGCATAGAACAGGACGCCCCACGCGGCATTGGACACGCCGAGGAAAACGCCGGCGGCGCTGCCCGTTACGGCGGCGCAGTCGAACAGGGCGCCCGCCGCCGCCGACCCGGAAAACCCCGTGCACCCCTGCCCGAATCCGCTGTGCTTCTGGATCGCGATGTGCGCCGCGTCCACAAGGCCCAGCAGGGCAAGCGCATAGATTGCGCGGTCGATGGAAGCGCGCCGGAAATCGAAACGATGCAAAAAACGGAGCATGAAACCCGCGGCGAAAAGGGACAAGCCGAATTACGACATGCGAAAACCCCGACGCCCCGGCTTATGATCCCGCGAAAACGCGCGGGCCATCCGTATGCTCCGCATTTCGTACATTAGGCCCAAACGCACCAAAACAAGACAGACGATAACAAGACCTGCGCGGCATGTCCATCAGGGATTTTTTCCAGAGCGACCAGTTTCAGTCTTTCCTCGCAGGCGGCGCGGCGCAGGATTTGCTGATTTCCGCCCTGCTCGCGCTGGCCGCGACGATTCTGGCGTACGCGCTTCGCCGCCTCTTCTCGCGCTATATCGAAGAAACGGACCGGCGTTACCGGGCGTCGAAAATGGTCGGTCGGCTGATTGGCCTGTTCACGGTCCTGGCGATCCTTTTCGTATGGTCGTCCGGCCAGGGACCTGGCCCCGCCACCATCCTCACCGTGGTCGGCGCCGGGCTCGCCATCGCCCTGCGGGAAGTGCTCCTTTCGTTCGCCGCATGGGTGCATATGCTGATTCGGGCGCCCTATAAAACCGGCGACCGGATCGAGACGAACGGGCTGCAAGGCGACGTCATCGATATTCGCCCCCTGCACAGTACGCTGATGGAAACGGGCGGGCTGGTCGAGGGCGGACAAAGCACGGGCCGCATCGTGCATATCCCGAACAACTGGCTGTATCAGCACGGGGTATACAATTACACGCAGGGCTTCCGGTTCATCTGGAACGAGATTCTTTTCACCGTGACGTTCCGGTCGAACTGGCAGGCGGCCCGGGACATCCTGCAGCAGCTGGCCTCCGAAGCGACCGAACCCGTGGAAGAGCAGGCCCGCGCGGAAATCCGGGAAATGTCCCGCGAATACCTCGTGTATTACGAAACGCTGACGCCGTTCGTGTACGTGCGCGTAACGCAAAACGGGATTCTCCTTTCCCTCCGGCACCTGGCCGAAGTGCGGAAGCGGCGAAACACGGAGCACCTGCTCACGACGCGCGCCCTGGAAGCCTTCCGCGCGCGCGGAGACATCGAACTCGCCTACACGATGATCGGGCACGGACCGGGCGAAAGCGAGCCCATCGGACCGCCGCCAGACGCGCTTTCCTCGTCTTCCAACCCCGCGCCTTAATAAGTAAGGCGCGAAATTTCGCCGCCTAAGTTTTTTAACCGGCCCGTGCGCGCCATGCGTACCGCAAAAATACAGCGCATGTCCCTTGACGATTTTATACGACTTGTAGACGCGCACCGGCACAAGGGAAACCTGGCGGCGCCGATCTGCCGACGGCTCAGCGCCGACCTGCTGACGCCCGTTTCGGCCTTCCTCTCGTTTCGCAAGGACAGCCGCTTCTGTTTTCTGCTCGAAAGCGTGGAGGGGGGCGAAAAACTGGCCCGCTACTCCTTCCTCGGAAAAAATCCGTTCCGCGTCCTGCGCGCTTTCGGGGCCAGCACGGTCGCCGAAGACGCCGACGGCGTCGAAGAGGCCCTCGAAGGCAACATCTTTGAGGCGATGCAGCGGGAAATGGATCGCTATACGGAAGTCCGAAGCGGCGGCCTGCCCCCGTTCGTAACCGGCGCGGTGGGCTACCTTGGCTACGACGCCGTGCGGCTCATCGAGCGCTTGCCGGACGCCCCCCCGGACGACTTGCGCATTCCGGACGCCGTCTGGTGTTTTTACGACAGCCTGGTCGCGTTCGACCATGTAAAACGACAGCTCGTCCTGATTGCATGCGCCTTCGTGCACGAAGGGGACGATCCCGCCGAGGCGTACGCCAGCGCGAACGAACGCCTCGACGCGCTCGAAAAAGAACTTTCGGAGGCCACGCCGCCCCGCCCGGACCCCATACGAATTTTGCGGGAAGAGATGGATTCCAACTTCGAAAGAGCGGAATTCGAGGAAGCCGTCGAGAAAGTCAAGCGTTATATCTACGAGGGAGATATTTTTCAGGCCGTCCTGTCGCAACGTTTTTCCATGCCGTACGAAGGAGATCGCATAAACCTGTATCGGGCATTGCGACAGGTGAACCCGTCCCCGTATCTGTTTTACCTTGATTTCGACGATTTTTCGCTCGTCGGCTCGTCGCCGGAAGTCCTGGTGCGCATTGGAGGAGATACGGCGGAGGTGCTGCCCATCGCGGGGACGCGGCCCCGGGGCGCCACGGAAGAAGACGACCGGCGCCTCGAGGCGGACCTGCTGGCCGATCCGAAAGAACGGGCCGAACACCTGATGCTGGTAGACCTCGGACGAAACGATCTGGGGCGGGTGTGCCGCCACGGCTCGGTCAAGGTAGATCGATACGCCTACGTGGAACGATATTCGCACGTTATGCATATCGTATCGTCGGTATCCGGCGAGCTAGACCGAAAAAGGGGCGCCATGGACGTCCTCGCCGCCTGCTTTCCGGCGGGCACCGTAAGCGGCGCGCCCAAGGTGCGGGCCATGGAAATCATCGACGAACTCGAGCCGTCCGCGCGCGGCGCCTACGCCGGCGCCGTAGGCTATATGGATTATTCGGGCAACATGGACACCTGCATCGCCATCCGCACCATGCTCGTCCGCAAGGATCGGGTTTTCGTACAGGCGGGGTGCGGTCTGGTCGCGGACAGCAAGCCGGCCAGCGAGTTCGAGGAAACCGTCAACAAGGCGCGCGCGCTGAAAGAAGCCATCCTCCTTGCCTCGGAAGGATTGTTGTAAAGGATACTCTGATCAAAGCCGCTTCGCTCAGCGCGTCCCTATTGCCCGCAAAGACTGTCATGCCCGGATCATTGAAATCAGCCAAAAACACCGTAGATTCGGGTCGTTGGGGACGTGACGCGCCCTTCGGGAGGCTGCGAGGGGCACGCTGGCTGTGTCATTCCTCATTATGTGGGGCCTGCCACATCGCTTCGTCA
>JAJDWX010000007.1 GCA_022825385.1 Rhodothermales bacterium | reverse complement strand
TGACGAAGCGATGTGGCAGGCCCCACATAATGAGGAATGACACAGCCAGCGTGCCCCTCGCAGCCTCCCGAAGGGCGCGTCACGTCCCCAACGACCCGAATCTACGGTGTTTTTGGCTGATTTCAATGATCCGGGCATGACGATCTTTGCGCGCAATAGTGACGCGCTGAGCGAAGTGGCTTTGATCAGAGTATCCTTAAGGCGGGGTTGGCCCCTTGGCGCCTTCTGGCGCAACCCTTTCTCCAAACAGGGCGCTGCCGACGCGCACATGCGTGGCGCCTTCTTCGATGGCCGCCTCGAAATCCCGGCTCATGCCCATGGAAAGATGCTCCATGGAGACGTTCGGGGCGAAGCGGGGCGGCACGGCGTCGAACAGGGCGCGCAGGCGCTGAAACTCGCCGCGAATGGCGTCCGGGCCGGCGCGAAGCGACCCGATGGCCATCAACCCGCGCACCCGAATGCGTTCGCAGGAGGCCACGGCTTCCAGCAGGGGAAGCAGTTCGTCCGGGGCTACGCCGAACTTGCTGGCCTCGCCGGAAATATCGACCTGGGCCAGGCAGGACACTATGCGCTCTTCCGTTCGGGCGCGTTCGTTCAGCGCGCGGGCGAGGCGCGCGCTGTCCAGCGCATGGAAATAATCTGCGAACCGCACGACGTCCCTTGCCTTGTTTCGCTGCAAATGTCCGATCATGTGCCAGGTTCTGTCCCCGCCTTGCGCCCGTCCCGGCGCTTCCTTGCTTTTCCAGGCCAGTTCCTGTACGCGGTTTTCTCCAAAATGACGTATCCCGGCCCGCCGCGCCGCCTCTATCGCCGCCATGGGAAACGTTTTGGATACGGCGACGAGCGTGATTTCGTCGGGCGAACGCCCGGCTCGCCGGCAGGCTTCTGCAATGCGCGCGCGAATCCGCTCCGCGTTGCGGGCAATGCCCTCCCTGTCCATGCAATCTGCCATGCCGTTATTCCAGGCGTTTCTGAGTCTGTGCGGAGGCGCTGCGCCGTCAGGTTTCCGCGCGCAATACCTCCAGCGGAGATCGCCGGTAAATGCCCCGACTGTTTACGAGTCCGGTGGCTATCGTCAAAAGCGGCACGGCGACCAGCAACGCCAGCGCGGCCACGATATCCGGTCGGAAAGGCGCGTCGAAGAGGAACGCCGCAAACGCCCATACCGCCGCGAAAGACAGCGAAAGGCCCGTCAAGGCGGCGAAAAACCCGAGGAAAAAATACTCGACCGTCATGATTCGGAGTACTTCGGACCGGGACGCCCCCAGCGTTTTCAGCAATACGCTCTCGCGCCGCCGTTGCGCCCGGCTCACGACCACGGCCCCGACGAGCACAATGATTCCGGTCAGGATACTGAAAGACGCCATAAAACGAACCACGAACGATACGCTGGAGAAAATAGCGTCGAAGGTACTCAGAACCAGCGACAAGTCGATGATGGAGACGGAAGGGTATCCGTCCGCTACGGCTCGCTGCAACCCGGACGCCGCGTCTGCGGTTTCCGTCCGGCTAAGGAGGACATGGAATCGCGGCGTTTCTTCGAGTACGCCTGTGGGAAACACCACATAGAAATTGGCGCCTATGCGCCGCCATTCCACTTCGCGCAAGCTGGCCACCCGGGCCGGAATCAACTGCCCCTGCACGTCGAACGCAAGGCTGTCCCCCACCCCGACCTCCAGTTCCCGGGCAATATCCTCGTCGAGCGATACGGGCGCCCGCGGGTCGTTCGGATCCGCCGCGCCGATAAATTCGCCCGCCGCCACCTTTTCGGATTCGGTCAAATGGTCCCGATACGTTACGCGGTATTCGCGGCGATGCGCCCAGGTTGCCGTAGAATCCTCCTGCATGGCGCGTACCGCGCGTCCGTTGACGGAGGCAAGGCGCATGGTTACGATCGGGATGCTATCCAGCACGGGCAACCCCTGCGCCTGCACCATATCCGTAACCGGATCGATTTCGTCGGATTGAATATCGAACAAGACCATATTGGGCAGGCGCAGGGCTTCGGACAGTTCGAGCTGGCCCAGCAGCGTTCGCTGTACGCCGAAAAGCGTTCCGATCGCAAAAGCCCCAAGTCCCAGCGAAAGCACCAGCATCGTGGTCTGGTTATCGGGGCGGAACAAGTTGGCCAGTCCTTGCCGCCAGATGTAACTCCAGCCGGACGGAAAGAAGCGCCTCGTAGCCCAGACGACGCTTTTCGCCGTACTCAGGAGGGCGAGAAAGCCCGCCGCGAGGCCCGCCGCGTATCCCAGTCCGACGCCGGGCGACGGCGCATTGCCTATGGCGAATGCGGCTATGCCCGCCGCCACGATACCCAGCGCGCCCCACCAGAGGGGGTCTTTCAAACCGGACAAGCCGTTTTCCACGCTTGCGCGCAGGGCCAAAAGCGGCGATACCCGGCGAACCGAAACGAGCGGAAAAAGCGCAAAGGCCACCGCGGCCCCGACGCCCAGCGCCATGCCTGCGCCAAGAGACCCCCAGGATATAGAAAAAGGCACGGTTACGGGAAGAAAATCCTGCAAGGCCAGCGGCACGAGCGCTTGCACCCCTATGCCCAGCGCGGCCCCCGCTGCGCTGCTCGCCAGGCCCATGGCAAGCGTTTGCAAGGCGTATACGGCGCAGGTTCGCCAGACGCCCGCCCCCAGGCATCGCAACACGGCGATCATCGCCAGCCGCCTGCGTACGTACGCATGCACGGCGCCCGCCACCCCAATGCCGCCCAGCAGCACGGCCACAAAAGCGATTACGTTCAGAAAGCGGTACAGATTGGTGAGGCCCTCGTCCCAGCCTTCCCGGATCTCGGCGACCGTATCGTAGCGAACTTCTTCTTCGCGCAAGCGCGGCCCCATCCGTTCGACGAGCGCTTCTATGTCTCTGCCGTCGTCGAACCGGAAAGCGAGGGCGTATTCCGCCTGGCTCCCCCGGGACAAAAGCGTCGAATCCAGCTGCGCGGCGGGAATGTATATGCGCGGACTGAAAAGCGACATCATCTGGTTTTCGCCCGGCATCTTGTCGATCCGCCCCGCTATCGGATAGAAACGGCGCCCGATGCGGACGCTGTCCCCGGGCTGCGCGTCGAAAAGGTCCATGACCGCCCGATCCACGAGGGCGCCGCCGTCCGCAAGCCAGCGGTTCGCCGCGTCGGCGGGCGTGGTTTCGAGGGCGCCGTAGAATGGAAAGGCGCCCTCGACTGCGCGCACGGTCATCAGGCGCGAATGCCGCCCCGCCGGAAACCAGGCCATGGAGGGAAAGGAAACGAGCCGGGCCTGGGTTCCGCCCATAGAGTCGATGGCCGCTTCCATGGCGCTTCCGAACGGACGCCCGGATTCCAGCATGAGGTCTGCGCCCAGCAAGGTTTTCGCCTCGCGGTCCACGACCTTGCGCAGGTTGCTCCCGAACGACGAAATGGCCACCAGCGCCGCCACGCCCACGACCATGGCGGACAAAAAGAGCGCCAGTTGCCGTCGGCTGCCCCGGCTGTCCCGCCAGGCCATCTTGCATATCCAAAAATTCGGCATCGTATTGCGCGCTCGCTACGGCAAGGCGGGTTCGGCTTTCGCCCGGCTGTCGGAAACGACGCGGCCGCCCCTGAGCCGAATGATGCGCCCGGCGCGCCGCGCCAATTCGTGATTGTGCGTAACAAGGAGCAGCGTGGCGCCCGCGGTTTCGTTCAAGTCAAACATCAGTTCCTCGATGGTTGCCCCCGTCTCGGCGTCGAGGTTGCCCGTGGGTTCGTCGGCGAAAAGCATGGCGGGCCGGTTCGCGAACGCCCGCGCAATGGACACCCGTTGCTGCTCGCCCCCGGACAACTGCGCGGGATAATGCGACATCCGTTCTCCGAGTCCCACCTGATCCAGCAATTCGCTTGCCCGCTTGCGGGCCCCCTTCTCGCCCCGCAATTCCGCCGGAACCATCACGTTTTCCAGCGCCGTCAACGTAGGAATGAGCTGGAATGTCTGAAAAATAAACCCGACTTCCCGGTTGCGCAGCCTTGCCAGCGCGTCTTCCGACAGGTTTCCAAGGCGACGACCGGACAAATCCACGCTTCCCGACGTAGCCCGATCCAGTCCGGCGCACAAGCCCAGCAGCGTGGTTTTGCCAGAACCCGAAGGGCCTGCCACGGCGCACGTTTCTCCGGGATGCAAATCGAAGGATACGTCGCATAGCACGGTAAGCGAGCGGTCGCCGCTCCGGTAGGTTTTCGCGAGATGGCGAACGGAGAGGATGGGGGTCATGCGATATTTTTCTGAAACCGGTTTTCGTTTCCGGGGGTTTGTTGCATTCGGGTCTTTATCCTTGCTCCGGATGTACAGTATCAGTATTTCCTTACCCCGCGTTCGCGCCCAAACGTTTTCGGCAATCCATGCGCATCGGCAAACTATACCTGCTGGCATGCATTCCGGTCCTGTGCCTGGGGTGCGGGTCTCGCAACGACCGCCCGGCGCCTTCCGCGAACGGCGCGGACGCGCTGGCCCTCGCGCCCAATCCGGGCGCCGCAGACCCGGCCCGCAAGCCGGATGCGGTCCTGCTTTTTCTGGGAAACAGCTTGTCTGCGGGCGCCGGCGTCGATCCCGCCCATGCCTTTCCCGCCCTCGTGCAACAGCGCATGGATTCGCTGGGATGGAATGCGCAGGCGATCAACGCAGGACTGAGCGGAGAAACCAGCGCAGGGGGTTTGCGCCGCATAGACTGGTATCTGGAGCGACATGCGGTGGACGTCCTCGTGCTGGAACTGGGGGGAAACGATGGTTTACGAGGCATTCCGGTCGATGTTACAGCGCGCAACCTGCGCGCCATCATGGACAAGGCCCGGCGGGCGAACCCGGATATGGAAATTATTCTTGCCGGCATGCAGATTCCGCCCAACCTGGGGCAGGAGTACGCGCAGGCTTTCCGCAACGTCTATCCCGCGCTTGCCGCCGGGGAGCGGGTCCGCCTCATCCCGTTCCTGCTCGAAGGCGTGGGCGGCGTCGATTCGCTCATGCAGGCGGACGGGATCCATCCCAACGAGGCGGGCCACCGGATCGTCGCCGAGCATGTCTGGGCCGCGCTCCAGCCAGTTATGGAAAAATGGCGTTTCCGGGAATAATTTCGCCACGTGGCCTACAGATTCTTTACCGCCGCCGCCAGGTTGGTCAGCGAATCTTTCGCATCCCCGAAAAGCATGCGCGTATTGTCGTGGTAAAACAACATATTCTCGATGCCGGAATAGCCGGGGCGCAGGCTGCGCTTGAGCACGACCACCGCGCCGGAGCGGTCCACGTCCAGAATAGGCATTCCGTAAACAGGGCTGGCCTTGTCCGTGCGCGCCGCCGGATTGACCACGTCGTTCGCGCCGATCACAAGCGACACGTCCGTCATCGCGAATTCGCTATTGATGTCGTCCATTTCGTACAACTGATCGTAAGGCACGTCCGCCTCGGCAAGCAATACGTTCATATGTCCGGGCATGCGCCCCGCCACCGGGTGAATCGCATATTTCACGGTAACGCCCCGCGCTTGCAGCATATCCGCCAGTTCGCGCACCTGATGCTGCGCCTGCGCCACCGCCATCCCGTATCCGGGCACGATAACCACCTGTTCCGCATAGGTTAGCTGGATGGCGACGTCCTCCACCGACGTTTCCTGCGCCGTCAGATCCTCTCGGGCGCCTTCCACGGCGGGGCCGCCCCCGTCGCTGTCGCCGCCAAACCCGCCCAGCAGGACATTCAGCAAGGACCGGTTCATGGCCTCGCACATAATGGAGGTCAGGATGAGGCCCGACGCGCCGACCAGCGCGCCGCTTACGATCAGCGCCGTGTTGTCCAGCATGAATCCGGTGGCCGCCGCGGCAAGCCCCGAATAGGCGTTCAGAAGCGCTACGACTACCGGCATGTCCGCGCCGCCGATGGGAATGACCAGCAGCACGCCCAGCGCCAGCGCAAACCCGCCCAGCGCGAGGGTGCCCCACAGGATGGCTTCCATATCCATGGCCGCAAAAGACGCGCCCGCCCCGTAGATCAGGTATCCGCCCGCCGCAAGCGCGCCCACGAGGATCAGCGCCGTAAGTACGCGCATCCCCGGAAACGAAACGGGATTGCCGCTCAGCCGCCCTCCCAGTTTGCCGAACGCCACGAAACTTCCCGAAAAGGTGATTGCGCCAATCAGGATGCACAGCGCGCCGATCACCGCCGCCGGCGCGTCCAGCGGCGCAAGGGTGGCGCTGGTCTGCGCAACCCGGGCGAACGCGCCGCCGCCGGGCTCCGCGACCAGGTAGCGCGCGATTTCGGCGCCCGCCACCAGCGCCGACGCCAGCCCGCCGAACCCGTTGAACACCGCCACCAGTTCCGGCATGCTTGTCATGGCCACGCGGCGGGCCAGCAGCAGGCCTACCGTCGCGCCCACTGCGCACCCGGCGATCATTTCCACGGGGGAAAGGAGTTCCTGAATGAGCAGCGTCGCGACGACCGCAATCAACATGCCGAGCGCGGCCTGCCGGTTTCCCGCGCGGGCCGTCGCCGGAGACTGTAGCCGCTTCATGCCCAGGATAAAGAGCACGGCGGCGGCGAGATATGCCAACAAGATTGCGTTTTGCATCGGGACGAAGCGTCAGGAGGTCTCGGCGGAGGCGTCCGGGGCGGGGCGCTGTTTCGGCTTGAACATTTGCAGCATCCGATCCGTCACGAGGAAGCCCCCGACCACGTTGATCGCGGCGACGACGAGCGCCGCAAACCCAATCCATTTGGCCCAGGGCGCGGCGACCATGCCCGTCGCCACCAGCGCGCCCACAATGGTAATGCCGCTGATGGCGTTCGTGCCGGACATGAGCGGCGTGTGCAAGGTTTGCGGCACCTTGCTGATAATTTCAAAGCCAATAAAGGCCGCCAGAACGAATATGACGAGATTGCTTAGCATCGGAACAGGTCGGGTCGAAAACAGGGTGGGCGCGGGAAGCGGTTTTGATCAGTGTGTCCTTATGTTTCGAGCAAGGCGCGGACGCGCTCGTGCACCACTTGTCCGCCCTCGGCCACGCACATCCCCTGGAAAATGTCGTCCTCGAAATCCGCGCGGAAGGTTTCGCCGTCGGAAAATTCCGTCAGGACGGCAAGCAGCGTGCGGGCGTACATGGCGCTGGCGTCGATGGGCGCGCGGGACGGAAGATCGAGGGGGCCGAAAATGCGTACGCCGTGCCCGTACAGGACCGTTTCGCCCGGGCGGGTGGCCGCGCAATTGCCGCCGCCGGGGGCCGCCAGGTCGATCACTACGGACCCCGGCTTCATGGCTTGCAAGGCTTCGTCCGCAATCAGGATCGGCGCCGGTCGGCCCGGCACCAGCGCGGTCGAGATCACGACGTCCGCCGCCCCGATATGCGGAACGAGCAACGCCGTTTGCTGGGCCGCTTTTTCTTCGGTCAACGCTTTGGCGTACCCGCCCGTATCGGCGTCTTCCTGCGTTTCGAACGTCAATTCCACGAACTTCGCGCCCAGGCTGCGCACTTCCTCCTGCGCGGCGTCCCGGATATCGTAGGCGGACACGCGGGCGCCGAGCCGCCTCGCCGTGGCGATGGCTTGCAGCCCGGCCACGCCTGCGCCCAGCACCAGCGCGTTCGCAGGCTTCACGGTGCCCGCCGCCGTCGTCAGGAGCGGGAAAAACCGGGGCAATTCGGCGGCGGCTTGCAACGCGGCGACGTACCCCGCCACGCTGCTCATGGCGGAAAGCGCGTCCATCTTTTGCGCGCGGGATATGCGCGGGACCAGTTCCATGCTGAGCGCCGTAACGGATCGGTTCGCGAGGGCCTGCGCGAGGGCCGGGCGGCCCAGGGGATCCAGCATGCCCAGAAACACGCCGCCGGAAACCATCTTTCCAATTTCGGATTCCGAGGGCGGGGCGACTTTCAGGACGATGTCCGCGCCCAGCGCCTCGCTATCCGTCCCGATGCGCGCCCCGTCTTCCCGGAAGGCGTTGTCGGGAAAGTACGCGGCTTCGCCCGCCCCCGCCTCCACGACGATTTCGAACCCCGCGCGCGCGAGTTTTCGAACGACTTCCGGAACGAGCGCCACGCGCCGTTCGCCGTCCGCGGTCTCTTTGGGAACCCCAATGGTCAACGCCATACGCCTCGAAATAAAAGGATACGCTGAGTAAGGATCATCTGATTAAGGATACGCTGATTAAATCCGCGAAGCGCAGAGGCATGCGAGACGCGCGCGGGCAAGGCGCGAAAAGGCCCTGCGTACGGCCAACCCTGCGCGCATGGCCGGGAAAATATACGAAAGCCGCCGTACATCATCCGCGTTTCCTTTCGAAATCGTCCATAAAAGCGATGAGCGCGTCCACGGAGGCTTCCGGGCAGGCATTGTAGAGAGAGGCGCGCATCCCTCCCACCGAGCGATGTCCTTTCAGCCCCAGCAAGCCCTGCGCGTTCGCTTCGGCGAGAAAACGGCCTTCGAGGTCTTCGGACGGCAAGCGAAAGGTTACGTTCATCCGCGAGCGGGCTTCCTTGCGCGCGACGCCCCGGTAGAAATCCGTTCGGTCGATGCGGGCGTACAGGGCGCCCGCCTTGCCCTCGTTGATCTTGTCCATGGCCGCCAGGCCGCCCCGCCCTTCCAGCCAGGCCAGCACCTTCCCAATGACGTACACGGCGAACACAGGGGGCGTATTGTACAATTTCGCGGCGTGGACGCCGTAATCCAGCATGACCGGCAGCGAAGCGTTGCGCCGTTGCAGGAAATCGTCGCGAACGAGGACCGCTGTGGCACCTGCCGGGCCAATGTTTTTTTGCGCGCCCGCGTAGACAAGCGCATGCCGCGCCATATCGATCGGACGACTCAGGAAATCGCTGGAGGCGTCGCATACGAGCGGCGGCGCGACCTGCGGAGTTTCGCGAAATTGCGTACCCGCCACCGTGTTGTTCGAAGTGATATGCAGATAGGCGGCCTCGGGGTCGATATCCCATGCGGCAACGTCCGGGAGGTACGAGAAATTCTGGTCCTCGCTGGAGGCCGCGGCCCGCGCCTTGCCTGTCCGCTGCGCTTCCTTCAGCGCGTTCGCCGCCCATCGACCGGTCACGACGTAATCCGCGGAGCCTTCCGCTTTCCGAAAATTCAGCGGCGCCTGATGAAACTGCATGGACGCGCCGCCTTGCAGGAAAAGCACGTGCCATTCGGCGCCGACGCCCAGCAAACGCCGCATGCGGTCCCGGGCGTCCTGCGCAATCTGCGTATAGGCGGCGGAGCGATGGCTGATTTCAAGGACGGAAGCGCCCAGGTCGCCATAGACCGGGAGTTCTTCTTTTATTTCCAGAAGTACGGCCTCTGGAAGCGTTGCGGGACCGGCGGAAAAGTTATGCAAGCGCAGGGCGGGTTGCATGGCGGCAGGGTACATGAAAAGGGATGATGGGGACGATCAAAAAAAACCGCAGGCCTGGAAGCCGCGCGGCAAGCAAAAACAGTTCGGAAAGGCGCGTTATTCGAACAAGTGGACAAGCAATCCGCTGCGTAGTTTCGGTTCGAACCAGGTGGACTTCGGCGGCATGAGCAAGCCCGCATTGGACACCGCAAGCAGTTCTTCCACGCGGGTCGGATACATGGAAACGGCCAGTTCCGCTCGCCCCGAATCGACGAGGCGCTCCAGTTCGTCCGCGCCGCGAATGCCTCCCACGAAGTCGATGTTCGGGTCCAGGCGCTGATCTGCGATCCCGAATACGGGCTCCAGGAGATGCTCGCTGAGCCGGGCGACGTCCAGCGTGTCGGCCACTTCGTTGCGCGCCGTAGGCGGAAGGGACATCGTATGCCACCGCCCATCCAGATACAGGCAAACGGCGCCCGGTTCGGCGGGCGTCTTCTCTCCTGAATCTGTGGACAGGTCAAACCGGGCGCCCAGCGCGCGCAGAAACTCGCCGGCGGGGGCGGGCAGTGTGCGCAGGATGCGGTTGTAGGCCAGGATGCGCAATTCGCTCATGGGAAAGAGCGCCGCCGGGAAGAACGCCGCCTCCGGGCATTCGGCAGCGGCTTCGCGCAGTCCCGCCGCCACGCGCGAGGCCGCCGCGCACCGGTGGTGCCCGTCCGCTATGTAGAGGCGCTCCACGGCCTGGAAGGCGTCAATCAGCGCATCCTTTTGCGCCGCTTTCCAGATCGTATGCCGGACGCCATCCTCCGCCGTGAAATCATAGAGCGGCTTTGAAGCGGTCTCGGCGGCGACCAGGGCATCGATGCGGTCTGTGTTCCGGTACGTCATAATGACCGGTTCCGCGTGCGCCTGCTGGGCTATGATATGCCGGACGCGGTCCGTCTCCTTCTTTGGGCGCGTTTTTTCGTGTTTGAGGATGACGCCCTCGTCGTATTCGGCCACCGAGACGCACCCGAATACGCCGGTTTGCGCCCGTCCGTCCATTTCGAGGCGGTACAGATAGACGGACGGTTCCGGGTCCTGCATCGAGGCGGCGCTCCGGGCGTAGTCTTGCAGGTTGGCGGCGCCGCGCGCATAGGTTTCCGGGGCGTATTCGTCTGCATCCGGCGGCAGGTCTATTTCCGGGCGCGCGACATGCAGAAAACTCAGCGGGCGTCCGGCGGCAAGGGCACGGGCTTCTTCCGTATCCACCACGTCGTAGGGCACGGACGCCACTTCCGCCGCCTTGTCGGGAAGGGGACGGAGCGCGCGAAAAGGGTGAAGAATCGCCATGAGGGGTGTTGCAAGGCTGGAATAGTTCGCAAAACAATCCGCCGTAATTTCGGAAACGCCTGGCTCTTTTGTCGTGAAACCGCAGCGAATATGCGAATTGAACAACATTTGGGGCCTGTGCCACAGACCCCGAAATCCGCTCCACCTTAATTATTTAACCTCGAAATTTTTGCGCCTTATTATTTTAACCGGCCTTGCCGGAATAAGGCGTGTGCTACTGGAAAATCAGGATGACAACGGGGCCTGAGACGCGCCTCAGACCCCTAATCTGCTATTTAACCTCGGAATTCTTGCGCCTTATTATTTTAACCGGCCCTTCCGGGAAGGTATGTTCTGTCTGGAAATTCAGGATGACAACGGGGCTTGGGGTGCGGATTTGAACGAAACATAGGGCCCGGGATCGGCTACTTCCTCGTAGCCTACCGCACGTTTATGGTTCGTTCAAATCCGCACCCCAAGCCCCCTCTCTTCCCTACACATATCCGAAAAGCGGGGGGAACGCCGCCGCTACCCATGCCGCCCAGATTGCGTAGGCCGGGAGGTAGTTGGTCTGCCAGCGTTCCAGGGCGGCGAAGGAGCCTGCGCCGCGCAGAAAACGGGCGTACAGCCAGGCGGACCAGGCCAGATTAACGAGCAGTAGCAGGTTCATGCCCAGCGCCGCCGCCTTGTTCGGGCTGAATCCGAACTCCGATATGCGGGCCGCGATAGACGCGAGCGCCACGATATCCACGACGAGGGCCAGCGCGACGAGCGCGAGTTGAATCCGGTCGAACAGGCCCGGTTTTTGTTCGGGATCCCGCGCCGACGCGGCGTACAGCAAAAGGCCGAGCACCACGACGAGTAAAAGGTCGCACGCGATTAGCGCCTCGCGCGCTACGCCAAGGATATTTCCCGTCCATACCATGGCGCCCAGAAAAACAAGGAGCACGAGGGCGAAAAGCGGCGTGAACAGGCGCGTCAGCAAAGGCGCGACATGGACCATTGCGCGTTGCTTCGTTTCCGCCAGCCAGGCGCTTGCAAGCACGGCCCCCATGGCGCCGCAAGGGATTATCCAGTTGGTAATAAAAAATTCGGCGTCCAGGTCGATCGCCGCGAACAGGAACATCGTAAGGCCCGACAGCACGCCGCCTCCCAGCGCGATAAGCACGTAGTACAGAAACATTTCCCCGGAAAACCGGACAAAATCCATGCGTTTCGAACGGTCGCTCCATGCGCCGCCGGCGTACGCAACGCCAATGGCGAGCCATAGCGCGATGGGCAGGTGCAGCGCGGCAAGTATCTCGGCGTCGCCTTCCGGCTGGAAGGGGTAAAGATTGACCAGCGCGGCCGCCGCGCCGAAAGCCGCCGCAATCCACAAACAGGTTTTCATGCGGAGATCGCGCTTCCAGGCGAAATATCCGGCCAGAAACGGGAGCGCAAACAGGCTCATGTTGCGGGCGTAAAATGTTTCGTTCCCGTCTTCCATCGACAGGCCGAAAAACGCCGGTATTTTTATGGCCAACGCCGCAAGGACCGCAAGCGAAAGGACCATGCCGATTTCCTGACGCGTTGCCCCCGCGTCCGCGCCGCCGTTTTCCGTTTCGTCCATATGCTTTGTCCTGAATGGCGTTTGCGGTTGCCGCTGGCGAGGCTACGGGTGTTATCAGATTCCGCCGCGCGGGGTAATATACGTTTCTCCCCTCTTCAGATGCCACGACATGGGTAACTGCATCTGAACCCTGATCGGCCTGCGATGCACGGCGCCATCCGGCGTCAATTCCAGTTGCACGCCCGGCTTGTATCGCGCCTGGCGGGCGATGCGCAGGGATTCTTCGTCCAGGCCGCCGCCAATAGGCTTATCGACTACGGCGTTTTCTACATGTCCCTCTTCGTTGACATCGAACAATACCACAAGTTTTCCCTGAATGCCATTTTGGATAGCAGACTCGGGATATATCATTTTCGCAAGCAAGGCTTTGATGCCTCCAATCAATTCGGGCGGCTCTTTTCCAATAATCCAGACCTGATCTTCCAGAAATACCGGCTTTCTTTCCAAAGGCCCCTGCGACAGCGCTTCCAGCGGGGCGGTTTTCAACGGCTCGATGGGTACCGCCTTTGCTGCCTCCCTCGCTTTTTGCTCCGCCTGTCCCAGCGCTTCGGGACACGAACTCCCAATCAGGACTGCGGCGACGAGGACGGACAGACCTTTCCCTGTGGATCGTTTTCTGCGCATGTTCCTTGCCCTCGTCGAAAGTCGGTTATTTTTGAACGTCGGGCGCAACCGACGTATCGGCGCGATGCGCATGCGGCCTTTTCGGGCTGTCGGGTCGGCGCTACCAGGTCCAAAGCCGCTGGGGCAATTCCGGGCGGGGGACCTGGTGCAATATAAACGTAATGGGGATGCTCATTTCCATGGGAACGACCTTGCGAACCCAATTGCCGTCGGGCAGCATTTTTATCCTGGCGCCGGGTTTGAATCGCGCCTCGCGCACGACGCGCAGGGCTTCTTCGTCCAGGCCGCCCCCCACGCCCTCTGCGACGGCGGCTTGCTCTACGTAGCCCGCCTCGTTCACGACGAACGATATCGTGACCACGCCCTGGATCCCCCTGTCGCGAGCGGACGGAGGGTACCGCACTTTCTCGACCAGTTCGGGAAGTCCGCCAATCAATTCGGGAATACTTTCTATCGTCGGAAAGCCGCTGGAGGGCAAGAACAGCCGCGGCCTTGCGCCGGGTCGATGCATTGCTTCCAGCGGGGCGTGGCGTACGGGTTGCAGGCGGGGTTCCGCTTGCGCCAGCGCCTGGGCTTGCGTTTCCGAAGACAACAGGGAGGTCAGGGCAGCCCCAAGCATCAGGGCGAGCAGGCGCCGCCGAGCCGATCGTTTTTTGCGCATTTTTCGATCCCCCTTGCGTTTGGATATTTGGACGTGCACGTTGGGGTTTGCAGGTTCACCAGGCTGCGTCCAGCGCGCCGCACAGCCAGCGCTGAAAGGGCGCCGCGCGCTGGCATAACGCCGCAAAACGGTCGATAAAATTCTCTGCAACAAGGGCCTCCTCCCCAAGCGGCGCTACGCCAATGAAGTCTTTTCGCTTCAGGTCCTCAATCAGGGGATGGTTCGGGTCCGTTCCCCGAGGAGCTTTCTTGAGCGAATCGCCGGACAATGCGAACGCGGCGCGGAAGGGCGCGTCGTCCCTTGCTTCCGTCCAGGCGTCGGGATCGTCCAGGATGGCTTGGCGGATCGCGACAAGCGCCGGGGCGGGCGGGCGCCATATGCCGCAGGCCGCAAAGGAGCCGCCCGGCTCGATATGCAGATAAAAGCCGGGGGCGTGCGCGTCCTTGCCTGCTTCGTGCCGGAAATGAATGCCCGTATGGGTTTTGTACGGGCTTTTGTCCTTAGAAAAGCGTACGTCCCGGTAGATGCGGAAAAGCGAACCGCCGACCGCGCGCGGATCGGCCCGGAAATGCGGACTGACGCGGTGCAGCGGCTCGGCGAAATCCGCGATGAAGCGCAAGGCGGGTTCCTTGATGTCTCTTTCGTAGCGAGGCTTATTGGCCTGGAACCAGTCCCGGTCGTTGTTCGCCGCCAATTCCTTGAGGAACTGAAGCGTGGCAGGAGTGAAGTGAGAAACGGGCATCGGGTCCGTACGGCGTCAAGGGATGAGGCGATCCGTTCGCCAAGCCTTACTATTTGGGAAATGGAAGGGTTCCGGGTTTGGCTGCCAAGCCGTCGGCGGCGGGAAAAACGCTCGCCCGGAGAAGCGCTTATGCACACGCTTCTCGCCCATTCGCCGCCTTTTCATAACGCGGAAATCATGATTTCCTTGCTTTTGTCGGAATAAATTCGTATTATGGACATTCTATACCAGGCGGCGCATTGCGTCGCGCATACATCGCGGGGTGGAGCAGCTGGTAGCTCACCGGGCTCATAACCCGGAGGTCGCGGGTTCAAATCCCGCCCCCGCCACTATCAGGATACGCTATAATAAGCCGGCGCTTCCGAAAAGAGGCGGTGGCGCAAGCGTACGCGGCAAACGCATTGATTCCGTTCGTGATTTTCAGCGGGCAGGCAAAGGTAGCGCGGGCACAGGCACGGACGCACCTTTCCGCTGCACTCGCATGACGTTCTGTAGCGCACGGCGCAACGTAGCATATGTCCCCCCAACTGCAACAGCATCTCGCCACCGGCGCGGGATCGCACCGGACGGTGAAATCCCAGAAGAGGCATAAGCCCGACCCTGAAGCGCGTACAGAAAAGACGGAAACCCCCGACAAGGCCGAGAACATGGCGAAGGAACCCGAACATAATGCTCCCCTGACGATTACCCTTCCCGATTTCGTGCGCTACGAAGTGCGAGAAGGAATCAGCGCAGTACACGCCGAGAGCGCGGAGCGATTCGCCGCAATGCAAGCCGAGAGCGCGGAGCGATTCGCCGCAATGCAAACCGAGAGCGCGGAGCGATTCGCTGCAATGCAAACCGAGAACGCGGAGCGATTCGCCGAAATCAGGGTAGAGTTTGCGAACGAATGGAAAAAACAATTCAGGATAATTCTTACCGCATTGGCTGTTATGACGGCTATTATCGGGTTGTTGATTCGTTTTCTGCAACCTGCGGCCCCGGCATATCCGCCTGTAATAATCCATTCGCCCCCGGCTCCTACGGTTATGGAAACGCCCGTCCCTGCGGCTACAGAAACGCCCGCCGCCGATCCGCCTGCACCGCTTCCCCTTGATGCGGAGTAACGCCCCGGAAATGAATGCTTGGGTTTCTGGCAACCGCTGGAAAAGCAATAATCGACAGTTATAAAACTGTACAACCGGGGGTGGCGTTCTGGACAGGGCGGCCTGGGGTGCAAGGTGTCGCCTTGCCCGGACAGCGGCGCAACGACCAGCCATTCCTCCCATGAGACGGGATTTCCATGGCTTCAGGGTGCGACGCGAGCGTTTGCGCAACGGGAACGAGCGGTGGTTCGGTTGGTATCCTGATTCCAACCGTACGCTTCGGTGCACGGCATTTCGCCATCCTTCGAGGACGGACCCAAAACGGCTCGGGCGCAAGAACCTGGCGTTCGAAAAAGCATGTTCGATACTATAAAGCGGGGGGACTGCGTCGAGTTGATGGCCGAAATGCCGGACGACTGCATTGATCTGGTCATAACCGACCCGCCCTTCGCCATTGATTTCAAGGCGGCGCGAAACAATTACAACCGCAAGGAAAGCCGCGTGTTGAAGGGGTATGGCGAGGTTGCGGGCAGCGAGTACCAGGCTTTCACGCTGGCCTGGCTTGCGGAGGCCGCGCGCTTGCTGAAGGAGACGGGCAGCATGTACATATTCTCCGGGTGGAACCACCTGAAAGAAATTCTGATCGCCATCGACGAATGCAAGCTGACCACGGTTAATCACCTGATCTGGAAGTACCAGTTCGGCGTGGTGACCAGGCGCAAGTACGTAACGTCCCATTATCACTGCCTGTTCGTATGCAAGGACGACAAGCAGCGTTATTTCGATCCGTATTGCCGGTTCGACAAGGATGCCAAAGCCCCAGGGGGCGGGTCCGCGCACTACAAGGACAAGGAAGACGTGTGGCAAATCAACCGCGAGTACTGGACCGGGGCGGTCAAGACGCCAACCAAACTGCCGTCCGCGCTGATCGAGAAGATGCTGGACTATTCCAGCCGGGAGGGAGATATTGTAATGGATCCGTTCCTTGGCTCCGGTCAGGTGGCCGTTGTAAGCAAGGCAAAGGGCCGGCGCTACGTTGGATTCGAAATCGTGCCGGATTACTACGAGTTTGCACGGGCCCGCCTGGAATCCGGGGAATATCTTATCCGACAACCGGAAAAAGCCGAGACAGGGCATCTTTTCGGCGATTAGGCAACGCGCGTTACACCATGTTAGAAAACAGCGAAATCATTCAGGCATTGCAATCTGCCTCCCGCCGTATGCCGAAGGTCTGGGACGGCAGGGCCGCGATCATTGAGATGAAGGAATCATTTTGAGGCCAGATACCGTCTCAATACAAGGCGGACTTTAATTTTTTAAGTTGAAAATTTTCTAACCTAATATTTTTAATCATTTGCAGATAATCATTTTTAGTTTGTACATTCAATAGACGTGGTCAGTTTTTCCCTTTGCTTCTTGAGGAATTGGCCTGCCGTAGCCCTGTGAAACTTTCCAGATCGAACCGGGGGACCTCCATGCAAAGCAATTTATCCGGTATTTCTCGTAAAACCCTGCGCCGCGCCGCCGTCGGCTTGTGCGGTCTCGCGGCCCTGTTCCTTGTCGCCGTACCCGCTGCGCAAGGCCAAAGCATGATGGGCGACGAGGCCCGGTTCGTGCTGAACACGTTCTCCTTTCTGGTCTGGGGCGCCCTGGTGATGTGGATGTGCGCCGGCTTCACAATGCTGGAGGCCGGGTCCGTGCGTACGAAAAACGCCTCGGTGATTTGCCTGAAGAATGTGGGCCTCTATTCGATCGCCGGGCTGACGTTTTACCTGATCGGCTACAATATCATGTATGTCGGCGTGGAGCCGGGCGGCTGGTTCGGGTCCCTCAAACTGTTCTACGGAACCTCTGCGGACGAAGTCGCGCTGCTGGGCGGCGAGCGCGAAGCCGCCGCCGACGTGATTGACAATGGCCATTCGATCATGTCGAACTGGTTCTTTCAGATGGTGTTCGTGGGGACCACCGCCTCCATCGTATCCGGCGCGCTGGCCGAGCGCGTCAAATTATGGTCCTTTTTCGTGTTCATCGCCATCCTGACCATGGTGATCTACCCGATCGTCGGGGCCTGGACCTGGGGCGGGGGATGGCTGGCCGCCATGGGCTTTCAGGATTTCGCAGGATCCACCATCGTGCATTCGACGGGCGGCTGGGCGGCGCTGGCCGGGGTGCTCATCGTCGGCGCGCGCAAGGGCAAATTCCGAAAAAACGGGGACGTCAAGATCACGCCGCCGTCGAATGTGCCCGCGGTGACGCTGGGCGTGTTCATCCTGTGGCTTGGCTGGTTCGGCTTTAACGGCGGTTCGCAGCTGGCCCTCGGCGGCGCGGCGGACGCCGTAGCGATCAGCAACATTCTTGTGAACACCAACCTTGCCGGCGCGGCGGGTTTCGTGGCCGCTATTTTCCTGTCGCGTCCGCTTTTGGGGCGCGTGGATTTGCTCGCCAGCCTGAACGGCGCGCTTGCGGGTCTCGTGGCGATCACCGCCGGGCCCGACATCGTGTCGCATCAATGGGCCGTGTTCATCGGCGCGGTGGGCGGCGCCCTGTGCGTCATCGGATTAAAGGTTCTGGAGCGCCTCCGGGTGGACGACGTGGTCGGCGCCGTGCCGGTGCATCTGTTTTCCGGCATCTGGGGCACGCTGGCCGTCTGCATTGCCGCGGGCGGCAACTTTGGCGTGCAGCTCCTTGGCGTGCTGGCCGTTGGCGTTTTTGCGTTCGCCGCCTCCTGGCTCGTCTGGATGGCCATCGACAAAACCATGGGGGTCCGCGTCTCGAAGAACGTCGAGGAGTTGGGACAGGACGTGGCGGAACTGGGGATCGAGGCGTATCCGGAATTCGTCGTCATTCCCGACCTGGACGACGACGAAGACTGAGAGGCTGGGCAGAAGCCGCCCTGCGGCAGGCAATCGGCCAGCCCGCTTTCCATCCGGCAAGCATCGCCAGGCGGAGCGCGTTTGCAGGCATCCGCCGCGATCACCGGACTTTTACGTGAACCGTCACGATATCGGTGTTATGATACATCTGATGGCGGACGGAGGAAGCGACATGGCGCAATAGCCGGAGCGAAATTTCCTGCTCGACCGGCTCCACGGCGGTTTGCTCCCCAAGTAGCGCCATTTGATCCTGAAGATTCTCCTCCCCGGCGGAGGCGACGAATTCCAGCACCGCCTCGTCGCCCTCCTTCCGGGCCGTCAGGCGCAGCCGCCGCGCTTCGCCCTTTGCCTTGTCCTGATCGAAGAGCGTAAGCAACGTTTCTTCGGCGGCGGCTTCGAGCCGGTCTCCCATGGTCCGGTTCCATCCGCTGCGGGAAGTAAATTCGACCAGAAACGCTCGAATTTCCGGCAGGACGGATATGTCGAACGCGGCCTCCATGCGGCTCGCCCGCCGTCCCGCGAGTTCCATGAACAGCGTCAGGACGATCGCGGTAAGTCCGCCCGCCGTCATGCCGTTCTGGAAAATGCCGCCTGCGAATTCGGCGAAATATTCCGGGAAAATTACCCCGTTCTGGAAACCGACGCCCGCCCAGAACGCAATGCCGACCACCAGCCCCTTGCGGTAATCGACCCCGTCCTGAATGACGATGCGCATGCCAACCACGAAAAGCATGGCCAGCAGTATGGCGATATACGCTGCGACGACCGGGCTGGGTATGGCCAGAAACGCCGCCAGCCCCTTGGGCAGAAAAGCAAGAACAACGAAAAACGCCCCGGCGGCCATGCCGACCCGGCGCGCGCCTACGCCCGTAAGTTCGGTGACCGCCACGCTCGTCGAATAGGTTGTGTTCGGGACCGTGCCCGCCAGGCCGGACAGCAAGTTGCCCAGCCCGTCCGCCGCCACCGCCCCCTGCACGGCCCGGAAATCCACCGCGCGGGGACGCCGCCAGGAAACGCGCTGAATGGCCACGGCGTCCCCCACCGTTTCGATGGCTCCGATGAGGGTTACGAACACGAAAGCCGGAAGCAGCCCCCAGAAAGCGGGTCCAAACGAAAAATCAATGCCCGGCCAGGCGCCGTCCGGCAGGCCGAACCAGCCCGCCTCGCCCACGCGCGTCATGTCGTACAGCCCGTAGAATGCGCCGACCAGCGTACCCGCGACGACCCCGATGACCGGAGCCCAGAGCCGCAAGGCCCCCTTGGCCTTCAGGGCGATGCCGGTAATGACGAGTATGGTTACGAGCGCGGTTACCGGCGCGGAAAGTTGCGGAGACCCCTCCGGCACGTCGTTTAGCATATCGAACACGATGGGCATGACGGTGGCCGCGATCAGCATGATGACCGTGCCGGTCACGGCGGGGGTCAGGATGCGGCGGAAGAGCGCAAGTCGCGCCGCCAGCGCAAACTGGAAAAGCGACGAAATGATGACCAGCGTGGCGAGCATGGCCGGGCCGCCTTCCATGAGCGCCGTGATGCACACCGCGATGAAGGCGCCGGAAGTGCCCATCAGAAGCACGTATCCCGCCCCGAGCCGCCCGACGCGCGCCGCTTGCAGGATCGTCGCAAGCCCGCTGATCATGACGGCGGCGAAAACGGCCCAGGACAAGTAGGTTTCGGTTCCGCCCGCAGCCCGAATCACGATGAGCGGGGTAAACACGATGCCGGATATGCATAGCGCAGCCAGTTGGAAACCGAGGCCGAACGAGAGCGAAGAGGGCGGTTTTTCGTCCGCTTCGTAGCGAACGTTGACAGGAGACGAGTTCGTGTCGTTGGTCATGTCGAATTTTATCGTGACGCCAGGGCGCAGCGGCGCCTGGCGGATTTTTCGTATCTTGTCGCAACAGTGGCGGTCTTGTCAGACTGCAAGGGCCTGTCAATCGGGGATATATCGCAAGATAAAACTTCGGAGGGATTTTTGCCTGGGATATTCGACAGGATCGCCCGGCTTGGCGGGTATCCCTGAACGCGAAAACCGTTATGTCGCTCGTTTCCACAGTCCGTACTCGCCCCTCGTTCGCCCGTCCCGCCGCCTGCATGACCGCGGCGGCGTCTATGGACGAGCGCTGGTGGCGATTTTTCGACAAGCGAGGGGATATCGTGATCCTGCACGTCGATCTGACGCCGGATCGAGCGCGCGAGGCCGAGGCGTTGTCGTGGCTGAACAATGCGGAACGGGTGCGGCGACAGCGTTACCGGCACGCTCGTCCCCGAAGGGAATTCGCCTTGTGCCGCGCCGCGCTGCGCGCCGCGCTTTGCGGCCAGTTCGGTTGCAGAAACGACCAGCTTGCCTTCGGCGCGTCCAGGTACGGCAAGTTATTCGCGCTCCTCGACGATGCGCCTGCGCCCATCAGTTTCAGTGTCAGTCACAGCGGCAAACACGGATTGATTGCCTTGGCTCCGGAAGGCCGCCTTGGCGTGGACGTGGAGGAACGCACCGCCCGCCACGACCCGGACGGAGAGATAAGAAAGGTCTTTGCTCCCGGGGAGCGCGCCCAGCTTGCTTCGGCCAGCGGAGACCGGAAGCGCCGCCTCTTTTTTGCGCTCTGGACTATGAAAGAAGCCTTGATCAAGGCGCTTGGGACCGGCTTGTCCCTGAACCTTTCGCAGTTCGAAATTCCGCCGGGCATGTATTCCGGCGCGCGCGCGAGCCGCTTCAGATTTCCGCATCTGCCGGGCGTCGAATGGCGGCTCGAAAATCTGGGCAACGAGCATTTCGCAGCGGCCCTGGCGTATGAACTGGCTCCGAATGGCGCCGCCAGACCCTGATTTTGGGCCGGCGCGGCAGAAGGGGGCGAAGGGCGGCGTCTCGCCGTTTTCCCGCCGCTACGTTTTCATGCGCACGGTTACGATATCGGTCTCGCGGTATTGCTGGTGGCGAACGGACGATGCAAGGTGTCGCAATAGCCGAAGAGAAACTTCTCGCTCCACAGGGGTTTCGTCTACGTGCTCGCTGAGCAGGGCAATCTGATCCTGAAGGTTTTCTTCTCCGGAGGAAACAACGAATTCGAGTACGGCGTCGCCTTCTTCCTTGTACGCAACAAGGCGCAGGCGGCGGGCGCGTTCTGCTTCGTCTTGCGGAATGAGCGTAAGCAATGTTTCCTCTGCGGCGGCGTCCAGGCGGTTTGCCATCGCCGCGTCCAAACCGTTTCGGGAGGCAAATGCGTGGAGAAAATCTGTGATTTTGGGCAAGTCTGAAAAATCAAACGACATTTCGAGCCGGCTTCGGCGAGGCGCTGTCAGTTCCACGAATAGCGTCATCAGGATGGCGATGAAACCGCCCGCCGTCATCCCGTTCTCCAGGAAACCGCCTGCGAACTCCGAAACGTATTCGGGAAATATCATGCCGCTCTGAAAGCCAACCCCTGTAAAGAAGGCAACCCCGGCGATCAAGCCGTTGCGATAATCGATTCCATCCTGCACGACGATCTTTATTCCAACTATGAAGAGCGCCGCGAGGAGTACGGCGAGATAAGCAGCGACGACGGGACCGGGTATCGCCAGGATCAGGGCAAGCGCCTTCGGAAGAAACGCCATGGCGACGAACGCCGCTCCGGCGGCGACCCCCACGCTGCGGGCGCCGACGCCGGTAAGGTCGGTAACCGATACGCCCACCGTATAGGCTGTGTTGGGCATGGTTCCCGCGAGGCCGGAAACGAGGGTGCTTATGCCGTCTACGGCCAGCGCCCCCTGGACCGCCCGGGAGTCCACTGCCCGGGCCTGGCGCCACGAGATGCGCTGAATGGCCACGGCGCTGCTGATCGTTCGGACGGCGTTGATTACGGCGACGAGCAGAAATGCCGGGAGAAGCGCCCGGAACGTCGGTCCGAAATCGAAATTGAGGCCAGGCCATGCGTTTGCAGGCAGGCCGATCCACGAAGCCGAAGCAACGCGATGTATGTCGTACAGACCGAAGAAGCCGCCAAGGATCGATCCGGCGACGACCCCGACGACGGGGGCCCACAGGCGCCAGGCCCCGGTTCCCTTGAGCGCCAGGCCGCTGATAATAAGTATCGTCGCCAGCGCGCTTAGCGGCGCGGCCAGCGCAGGCGCGTCGGGGGGCGTGGCCGATAGCAAGTTCAGGATGGCCGGCATCACGGTGATGGGTATCAGCATGATGACGGTCCCCGCAACGGTAGGCGTCAGAAGTCGCTGGAATAGCGAAAGCCGCCAGGACAAGAGAAGCGGGACGAACGCCGTGATGACGACGAGGGGAGCAAGCATGCCCGGACCGCCTTCGGCGACTGCTGTAATGCAGACCGAAATAAAAGCGGCGGACGGCCCCATGGCGAGTATATATCCCGCGCCGACGCGGCCGACGCGGGCCGCTTGCAGCATGGTGGCCGCGCCGCCGATCGCGACAGCGGTAAAAACGGCCCATGACACATAGGCTTCGCTCGCGCCCGCCGCGCGCATCACCACCGTTGGAATCAGTATGACGCCAGCGATGCTGAGCACGGCGATCTGGAAGCCAAGGCCAAGGGAAAGCGTGGCCGAAAGCTTGTCGTCGGGCTGGTAGCGGACGCGGGAAGAACCGCCGGGGTTATTGGCGCCCATGTCGAATTTTGGGGCTGTGGAGATCGAATAAGCGGAGCCTGCATCGAATCCCCATAAGCCAACAGGCCCCGAATTTGCATCCAGGGCCTGTTGCGCAAGAACCGTATGTTCTCCTTTCGGAGAGGATTTTAGCCGTCGGCGTCCAGCCGCTCGACCAGTTCTCGTACGCTTTCGACATTGACGCAATCTTCGGGAGTAAAGTCAACGCCGAATTCCCGCGAAACGACTTTCGCGAACGCGACAAGGTCCACAGAGGAAACGCCTGCTTTCTGAAGGCTGATGTTCAAATCGTCAGGCAGCGAGATCGGCTGCCCGTCTATTGCCAGGTTCTCTGCAATGAGGTTTCTGATGCGTTGTTCGGTTGAAGCCATGGTTGTTTTGAGGTTGGATTTTGTAAGGGTTTACCAAGGTGTGCGGCGCAAAATAATGCGCTGCATGAGCAAAGTCAATTTTTTGCGAAAAAACGTTGCGGATACGCTGATCAAGTCCGCAAGGCACGAGGAAGCAGCGGCTACGCAATCCAGTAGGACTGGCGCTGGAACGGATATCCCGGCAGC
This sequence comes from Rhodothermales bacterium, assembly GCA_022825385.1. Classification (GTDB taxonomy): domain Bacteria; phylum Bacteroidota; class Rhodothermia; order Rhodothermales; family VXPQ01; genus VXPQ01. The sequence continues at coordinate 20,267 of JAJDWX010000007.1, read as the reverse complement.
GAGATGCGGCGACGCGTTTCTCCCGCGAATAGCCCGCCGAACGAAACGGAAAGCCCCGCTTCGTACGCCCTGGCCGCCGATTCCGCAAAACCGCTGTTTCCCGGACTTGGCAATACAACCAGCGTCTTCGCGTTGTCGTCTGTCGGGTTTATCAGGCCGGGCGCCGCGCCGGGACCCATCTCGAGGAGTGCGTCAACATTCAGGTTGGCCAACGTCTTGCCGCATTCGGCGAGCGCCGCCGGTTCTTGCGCTTGCCGCCGCCAGTACGCCGCGTCAAGGACTTCGATTCCGCCCGTTATGCTGCTTACCAGGATCAGGGACGGCGAGGCGATCTCGACGTTTGCGAGGGCGGATTCCAGATTGTTCGCCCCCCGCGCCGCTGCGATTCGTACCCCGTCTTCCAGGCTAAAGACGCTCGCCGCGGCCGCCGCGGCAATTTCGCCCGCGCCGCGCCCGACGACCACGCCGGGCCGGATCCCGGCGCTTGACCACAGCGCGGCCAGCGCGGACGCCATGGCATAGACGGCGGCTTGCGCCAGATCGGACGCATCGCCCGTCTGGCCGAACATCGCGTCCAGCAAGGAGGCGCTTCTTTCTTCCCGAATGACCTGGTCGCAACGGTCCAGAATGGCCCGGACCGCCGGCTCGCTTTCGTACAGCGCCTTGCCCTCGCGAATCCACTCGCCGCCCTCTCCAGCGCAGGTAAACCCAATCTTTGTCCCCGTCCGCAGCGTTTGTTTTTGCCCGGTTTCTACGAGGTTCTGTAGTTTTTTTCGTAAAGACGCGGCGTCCTGGAAGGCGATACCCGCCCGATGATCGAAATGGCTGCGCCCTGCGCCTGCCGTCCACGCCATATCGGCAAGCAGGTCCTGATCTTCGGCGTCGTCCAGTTTGTCGAGCCACGACAAATAGCGGCCCGCCAGTTCGCGAAGCGCCTCGTCGGATTTGCCCGACAAGGGCAGGAGCCGCGTCTGACGCGGAGCGAACGCTCGTTCTTCGCCCGAAATATCCATGCCCGCCGCAGAAACGGGGCGCGGCAAACCCGCCGGCGTTGCATCCGGGCTGCCATATCCTTCCACGACGACGTGGGCGTTCGCGCCCGATATGCCAAAGGCGCTGACGCCCGCTCGCGGCGGACGTTCGGGACGATGCGGCCAGTCTGTCCCTTCGGAAACTACTTGTACCGGGAGTCGACTCCAGTCTATATGCCGACTCGGGTTTTCAAGATGCAGGTGTTTCGGTATTTTGCCCCGCTTCATCGCCAGGACGGCCTTGATCAGCGCCGCAACGCCGGCGGCGGGTTCTATGTGACCGATGTTGGTTTTCACAGAGCCGATCAAAAGCGGTCGATCTGCTTCGCGACCTTTGCCATAAACAGCCGCCGCTGCCTGCACTTCGATGGGGTCGCCGAATTCGGACGCGCCTCCGTGGGCTTCCAGATAATCCACTTCTGACGGGGCAACGCCTGCCCGCGACAGGGCTTCTTCAATCAACTGCTCCTGCACCGGCCCGTTTGGCACGGTGGGCCCGGCGCTGGCCCCGTTCTGGTTGACCGCCGACCCGCGGATCACCCCCCAGATGCGGTCGCCATCGGCTTCTGCCTCGCTTAGCCGTTTGAGAACGACCATCCCGCAGCCCTCGCCTCGCACGAATCCGTCTGCATCGGCGTCAAAGGTTTTGCACCGCCCTTCCCGCGACAATATCCCCAGGTCCGCCATCTCTTGGGTTAATTCCGGCGACAGCGCTGCGTGCGTCCCTCCAACCAGCGCCATATCGATTTCGCCCTGCCGCAAACCCATCGCGGCCTGGTGCACCGCAACCAGCGACGACGCGCAGTTGAGTTCCACTGGCATCGTCGGTCCCTCCAGGCCAAGAAAGAAAGCGATGCGCCCGACCGTCATGCTCGCGGCAGTGCTCAGATAATTGACGCCGTAGTCGCTGGCTGTCATCAGGTCCCGGTATTCGCTGGTGGCGACGCCAGCGTATAGCCCGGTGCGGCTACCCCGCAATTCGTCCGGATTCATGCCGGCGTCCTCGAGCGCCAGCCAGGTCGTCTCCAGCATCATGCGCTGCCGCGGATCCATCATGCGCGCCTCGATCGGCGAAATTCGAAAGAATCCCGCGTCGAATTGATCGATGCCTTCTACGAATCCGCCCCGGCGATAGGGGGCGTATTTTTGCGGAAGGCCGTTGGCAGAATGGTTCCATGAACCGGAATCCTGGCGTCCGTCGGTCACTGCGTTTGCGCCTGCCTCCAGCAGACGCCAGAAGGCGGAAATATCCGGGGCGCCAGGGAAGCGGCAGGCCATGCCCACGATGGCAATGCCGTCGTCTTCGCGTTGCGCCGCCGGTTGCGGTTCTGGCTCGGGTTGCGCTTGGGGCGGAGGCATGGGCGCCGCGCCGACTTCGCCGAGCGCCTCAAGGAGATGGCTGGCGAGGCGGGCAATGTCCGGGTAGTCAAATACCACCGTGTTGGGTACCGCGTACGCATCGGCAAGCGCGCGGTTCAGCCGGTTTCGCAACGCTACGGCCATGAGCGAGTCCATCCCCAGATCGAAAAATCCCACGGTGGGCTCGGGCGCTGTCGGCAACCTCAGCACGGCCTGTAATTCCTGTTGCAGGAACGATACCAGCAGGGCCTCGCGTTCCGCGGCAGGCGTTTCCGCCAGATGAGACATCAAATCGTCTGCCAGGGCAGGCGACCCGGACTCGTTTTCTGAAATGGCAGAGAGCATATCCTCCAGCAGGGGCATGCGGTATTCCAGGCTCTCCCCGTAAGAGGACCAGTCGGCCGCCAGCACGACGGACGTCGCAGCGTCCTCGCGCGCCAGTTGATCGAATGCCCTGAGACCTTGCTGCGGCGTGATCCAATCCGTTCCGCGCGCTTCCAGCCGGTCGGCAATCCGTTCTCTTTGTTCCTCCGCTTCGCCAAGTTCTGACCACGCGCCCCATGCGATGGTCTGTCCCGGAAGCCCGAGCGCCCGGCGATGCATGGCGAGTTGATCCAGAAAGGCATTGGCCGCCGCGTGGTTCGACTGTCCCGGATTGCCCAGTACGCCAGCGACGCTGGAGAAAAGGATAAACATATCCAGATCGCGGTCCGCCGTCGCCTGGTGCAGATGCCACGCGCCCAGCACCTTCGGCCACAGCACCTGCTCGAATCTTTCCCAACGCTGGTTCCCGAGCGCGCCGTCCGACAACACCCCCACGCTGTGGATTACGCCGCCCAGCGGCGGCAGCGTCTCGTCTATCCGCGCCAGCATCTCGTCTATTGCATCGGCGTCCGTAACGTCTGCAATCTCTACCTGCACTGTCACGCCGCGCGCGCGGAGTCTGCGGATCGTCTCTTCGGCTTCAGGGTCTGGCGCCCGGCGCCCGTTTAGCGCGATGGCGCCCGCCCCGCGATCCGCCAGATAGTCGGCCAGTACGCACCCGATTCCCCCCAGGCCGCCCGTTACCAGATAGGTTCGATCTGCTCGCAACCGCCCGCTGGCGAGCGGCGAATTCGCAAAGGCGATTTTGCCGATGTGCCTGCCATCGCGCATGAACTCAATCGCCCGTCTCGCTTCGGCAAACGGCCACCTGGAATGGATGAGCGGGGTTAGTTCTCCCGCTGCGAGCCGTTTCATGACGTCCCGCAACAAAGCGCCGGGCCGCGCCGGATCATCCCCCTTCATGGCATGAAGATTCACGATGTAATAGGCCACGTCCGGCCGTACGGCCGCCATCTGTTCCTTGCTCAGAATGTCCCGCGCCGCCAGTTCCACGAACCGGCCGCCCTTGGCCAGACACGCCAGACTCGCGTCGATGAAACCCTCCGCCGTGAGGCTGTTGAGTACCACATCGACTCCTGCGCCATCGGTGGCCTCAAGGATTTCTTTCCCGAATTTCGTCTGACGGCTGTCGAACACATGCTTTACGCCGAGCGAGCGGAGATACGCCTGTTTTGGCGCGCTCGCCGTCGCGAACACTTCCGCGCCCGCTGCCTGCGCCCACTGGATGGCCGCAAGTCCCACGCCGCCCGCGCCTGCGTGAATCAGCGCCCGGTCGCCGGCTTTCAGCTCCGCGAGTTCGTAAGATAGCGCGACGGACACGAAGACCGTGGGCATGGAGGCAAGGGCCGTGGCGGACAAATCCGTCGGCGCAGGCGCCACGAGTTCCGCCCGGGTCGCCACCTCCGGCCCGAAGGCGCCGAACGCCAATCCCACGACGCGATCCCCCACCGCAACGCTCGCCGCCTCGGAGCCGACCTCAATGATATGGCCGCAAAACTCCGTGCCCAGAAATTTCTCGTCAATCAAACCAAGCGCCGCAAACACGTCCCAGAAGTTCAATCCGGCGGCCTCGACAGCCACGCGAACTTCTTTCGATTCCAGCGCCGTCCGCGGCGCCTGCAAGGCGGCGACCGCGCCGTCCTCTCCTACCCCCAGCATCCAGCCCGGCTCTCCGGGCAAGTTTATCCTGTCCGCCCCCTCGCCGATCCGGACAAGGCGGGCTACGCGGCGGCGGTTGCCGCGGCGTACGATTTGGTCTTCCGTATCGGGATAGAGCAGCTCGTTGGCAAGGTCTGCCGGCGGCGCCGCAGGATCGGGGTCCAGATCGATCATCCTGGGCTGCAGGTGAGGCGCTTCCCGGGCCAGCACCTTTCCGAAACCCCAAAGCGTCGCCCCGGCGAGTTCTCCGGCGCGTTCGCGCTCCAGCGCCTGCGCGCCCCGCGTGAGAAACCACAAGCCCTTCTCGGGCGCCATATCGGCGTCGACGAGGCCCTGCGCCAGCGCCAATGCGCTCGCGCCTGCTCGTTTTACGTCTTCCGCCATCTCGGCAGTCGTCGCATCGAAGCCGTGGCCGTCAAGCGCTGCGAAATGCACGACGCCGCTGAGCGGCGCGTCTGCAGGCAGGCCTTCGAGCAGCGACCGCCACGATTCGCGGCGCGCCATCTCCAGAGACGTATGGATGACAGCGGTTTCTTTCTCCGCCGGCCCCTCTCCCGTCGAGCCTGCATCGCTCGCCAGCACAACCGTCTGGTTGCGCGCCGCCAGCTCCAGGGCCAGCGCCGCCGCCGCGGTCCGCCGCCAGAACCCATACGCCGCGCCGCCGCCGCGGTCCGCCGCCAGAACCCATACGCCGCGCCGCTCGGCCACCCCCTCGGGCTGTTGGGCCAGAATCACGCCCCTGTCCGGCATCTCGGCAGCGTCGGGTCCGCCCAGTCCCAGAATCTCTACGCTTTCGAAACCCACGCTACCGAGGGACTGCCGCCATACGTCTGGCCCTGCCAGCGCGTAGCGGGGGCGACAGTCGTCAGAGAACCGCCACCAGCCGTCCAATTGTCCGAACGTCATATCCAGCCAATCCTGGCCGCAAAGGTTCTCAAGCGCCACGAGATGTCCCGACGGCGCGAGAAGGCTCCTGCAATGCGTTAGCGTTTCCTCCAGGTACCGCGTGGCGTGCAGCACATTGGACGCAATCAGCAAATCATAACCGTGGGCGTCGAATCCCTGCTCTACGGGGTCTTTTTCTATATCCAGCACCCGGTACTCGATACACTCATCCCCGAACAAGGCCTCGGCCTGCGCGAAGAAGCCCGCCGAGATATCCGTGTACATGTAGTCGTACCGCCCTTCGGGAAGTTCCGGCAGGACGGATTCGGTCGCCGATCCGGTACCGGCCCCGACCTCAATCACCCGCAAGCGCCGTCCTTCGGGCAACCCGGCTACAAGCGTACGCACCGCGTCTCCCAGCATCCGGTTCGACGCTCGATATATCGGCGCCTTGAAATAGAGATCCGCGGCGCTGGGTTCTCCGCTGCCAAAGAGAAGCGACAGCGGATCCTCTTCGCCGCGAAGCACTTCCGCCAGGGCGCCCGCGCTTCTGCGAAAAATCCCGATCTCGCTTGAAGCATACGCGTAACGCTCGATTACTTGCGCCGCGAACTCCTCGGGATTGTCCGGAATTCCTTCTGGCAAGGGATCTTCGGCCCCTGCGGCAACGACAAAATCTTCGCCCGCCGCCTCCAGAACGCCTGATTGGGCCAATAGCTCGAGCATCCGGCGGAACAGACGGCTGTGTTCGTCCAGGACGCCCAGGCGCTGCCGCAAACCTTCGGAGTCCACGGCGTCGCCCGCCTTCCGCTCCCATCCGAGTTTCTCCAGGGCCGAGAGCGCAAAATGCCGCGCCATGCACGAGAGGTCCGCCAACCAGGCGGGCCGCAATCCGGCATCGACGCCTTCCGCCGCGAGGTAGTCGGAGAACAGCTCCCAGCGGTCCGCAACCGCTCCCGGACTGGGGAGGAAATCCGCGGGCAGCAGGCCCTGCGCAAGAGGGCTTTCGCGCCACGCGACCTCGTAGAGCAGTTCCTGCACCCCTTCCACTGCCGAGAGCAGCGCCGCCCGCGTCGCGCGCTTCACCATGAATCCGCTCAGTTCGCCGACGAGGCTCCCGCGCTGGTCATAGAGCAGGAAATCCCCCACGAATACCTCCGGCGACCCGCCGGTTTCGGCGTCCGCCTCCCGGTTCCTGGAAGCCTCCCGCATGCGCACATGGCAGAAAAACCGATCCGGCAGCCGGTCCGGCAGCCATAGCCGCTCCCAGCCAAACGGCAGATAGGTGACTGCGTCTTCGGCGCCACCCGGATTGCGCGCGGCGCCCATCGCCTGAAAGCAAGCGTCGAGCAGAAGCGGGTGTACGTCGAGATCGTTCCCGCCGGGCGCCTCGGGGAAACACACCTCCCCCAACGCCTCGCCCGCCCGCGACCAGATCATCCTGAGCGTACGAAACGAGGGGCCGAGATCGATCCCGACACGCGCCTTGGCTCGGTAAAACGCCGGCACGTCCTCGGGCGACAGCGCGGCCTTCAGGCTTTCCATATCCGCCTGCTCAGCGGCTTGCCTCGCGCCGGCGTCCGATGGCGCGCGACATTCCGCGTGCAGCGTCCAATCTTCCTCGCCCTCTCCTTTGCTGAATATTCGAACAAGGCGCGAAGGCTCCTCCCCCGGAGCCGCGAGCAGAACCTGCATTTCCCGGCCCGCGCCTTCCTCGTTATCCGTACGCTCCTTCGGGAAGATCAGCGGGCTGTGCAGTTGCATTTCCTCGATGACCATCGATTCGCTTCCCTCGGAGGCGGACGCCGATATCGCCATGGCCCCATAGAACGCGCCCGGCGCTATGACGCAGCCGAACACCCGGTGATCGTTCAGCCACGACGGGTCTGAGGGAAACACTTCTGTCTCGAACGTAATCTCGCCGCTGGCGGATTCATGCCGCTCGCCCAGGAGGGGATGGCCCGCGCTCCGTCTCCGTCGTTTCGGCGCTTCGACCCAGTAACGTTCGCGCTGGAAAGGATAGCCGGGCAGGGAGACCTTGCGCCGCTTTTCTCCTGCGAACAATCCGGCGAAGGACACGGAAAGGCCCGCTTCGTAAGCCGTTGCAACCGCCGCCGTAAATGCGCGGTCGGCTTCTGCTTGCGATACGTTGGACGAGGGGCGCAGCAAGCTTGGCAGCGCAACGGGAGGATCGGCTGCCGTGTCTGGCCAGGCCAGGGTCGCCATGGTACTCAGCACGGCGTGCGGACCCGCTTCAATGACCAGATCGATGCCCATCCCGGCCAATGTCTCGATGCCCCGCGCGAACGCCACGGGCTCTCGCGTGTGCCGCCGCCAATACGCGCTATCCTGAAGTTTGCCCGTTTCCAGCGCCTGGCCCGTCACATTGCTCACCAGGGGGAGCGACGGGGGCGCGATCGCGATCTCTGAGACGATGGCGTCCAGTTTGTCCAGCATCGGCTCTATCAACGCGCTGTGAAATGCATGCGTGGCGCGCAAGCGGCTGACCCGAATGTCCTGCGCAAGGAAGCGCTCGGAGATGGCCTCTACCTTGTCTTCGGGGCCGCTCACCACCTGATGCGCCCCGTTGTATCCCGCGATGCTCAGTCCCGTCCCTGTGGAGGCGGCGTTCAGTTCGTCGAGGGCCGAGGCTACTTGCGCCACATCCGCGAAAATGGCCGCCATGGCCCCGCCGCCGGGCAGCGTCGCGGTCAACTCGCCTCTCGCCGCGGCAAATCGCACGCCTTCTTCTATGCTAAATACGCCCGCCGCTTGCGCCGCCGCAAGTTCTCCAAGGCTGTGTCCAAGCACCACGTCGGGCTGAATCCCCACGCTTTTCCAGAGCGCCGTCAGCGCGCATTCTATCGCGAAAATGGCTGGTTGCGTCCACGCCTGGTCCGATAAATCGCCGGCGCGTCCGAACATCGCATCGAGCAACGAGGCGCCTCGCGCTTCCCGCAACACGGCGTCGCATTGGTTAAGGACGGCCCGCGCCACGGGTTCGGTCTGGTACAAATGCTCGCCCATGCCGACCCACTGGCTCCCCTGTCCGGTATATAAAAATGCGATTCTGGAAGGCGTTTGCGGCGCGGGTCTCGCGCTGGTCTCTGCGAGCGCATGCAGGCCCTCGCGCAGCGATGCGCCGCCATCGAATACGATACCCGCGCGGCGAGAGAACTGGCTGCGTCCCACGCCCGCTGTCCACGCCATGTCGGCAAGCAGGGCTTCGTCTTTGAAAGCAACATCGCGTTTCAGGTACTGCCTCGCCAGGTCTCGAAGCGCTTCGTCGGATTTTGCCGATAGCGGCAGGAGCCGCGTTCTGCGCGGGGCGAGTTCTTCCTCCGGCGGCGGCACGGAATCAGGTAAAGAAATGGCGACTGGCCGCGCGGGTCCCGCCAGTCCCATGGGGAAAAGCGCTTCGTCGCTGCTTGCAGGCGATCCGTACCCCGCCACGATGACATGCGCGTTCGTGCCCGACCATCCAAACGAATTCACGCCCGCAATCGGCGGTCGTTCGCCGCTCAGCGGCCAGTCCGTCGCCTCGGAAGTCACGCGCAGAGGCAGCCGGTCCCAATCCATGTTCGGATTGGGATTCTCGAAGTGCAGATGTTTTGGGATCACGCCCCGCTTCATCGAGAGCACGGTCTTGACGAGGCCCGCAATCCCCGCGGTGGGCTCCAGATGGCCGATATTTGTTTTTACCGAGCCGACGAGTATCGGGTTGTCCGCCGCGCGCCCCTTGCCATACACCGCTGCCGTCGCGTTGATCTCAATGGGGTCGCCTACCTCTGTGCCCGTCCCGTGCGCCTCTACGTAATCGACTTCCGACGGCAGAATGCCCGCCCGCGACAGCGCCTCTTCGATCACCCGCTCCTGGGCCTCTCCGTTTGGCACCGTCAAGCCTGTACTCGCGCCATCCTGGTTTACCGCGGCGCTTCGGATGACGCCCCAGATATGGTCGCCGTCGGCCTCTGCCTCGTCGAGCCGCTTGAGGACCACGATTCCGCAGCCTTCGCCTCGCACGAAACCGTTCGCAGACGCATCGAACGCCTTGCATTGCCCGTCTGGCGACAACATCCCGGCATTGCCCCGCAGTTCGGTCAGCCGTCCGGAAAGGATCGCCTGCACCCCGCCCGCCAGCGCCAGATCCGCTTTGCCCTGCTGCAATTCGGCAACCGCCTGGTTTATCGCAACCAGCGACGACGAACAGGCGGTATCTACCGCCATGGCCGGTCCCCCCAGGCCCAATGCGAAGGCCACGCGACCTATGGCTGTATTCAGCGAGGTGCCCGCGACAGAGAAGAGGCTGGCGGAAGGATCGGCTGTTCTGCTGCCTCCGAGGATTACGCCCCGGTAATCGTTGTTGCTGATTCCCGCGTACACGCCGGTGCGACTACCCCTTAGCCGATCCGGATCTATCCCCGCGTCCTCGAACGCCTGCCAACTTGTCTCCAGCATCATACGTTGCTGCGGGTCCAGAAGTTGCGCTTCCACGGGGGAAATGCGGAAGAAGGCGGCGTCGAACAGGTCGATGTCCTCGACGAAAGCGCCGAAACGGCAAGCGTCGTTTTGCACCTCGGCATCCGGAAAGAGCGTGCCTATGCGACCGACGCCAGAGCCCGGGGAACCTTTCGTCACAGCGTTCTCGCCGGCTTCGAGCAGGCGCCAGAAGGCAGAGATATTCGGCGCATTGGGAAACCGGCACGCCATGCCTATGATCGCTATGGGCTGGTCTCTTTTGCCTCGTTTCACGATGGACTCCTTCATGTTCGGACGGATTTTATAAGGACGGACGGGCGCGTCGCCTGTAGCGTTTGCCCTGTTTTCACGGATTTCGCATCAGATTATTGCTTTCGAGAAATTCGCGGACCATCTGAGCGCACGTCTCCGGTTTTTCCAATTGCAGGAAATGCGTTGCCTCCGGTACGAAATCGTAATCTATCGTCAGAATGTCGCCGAGGTCGATGGTTGGCAGATATGCGTAGGGCAAGGTGGGATCGGCTCCGATGACTTTCGCGGGACAAGACAGCGTTTCAAAAACCGGCAGCGCAGAAAAACTCCTGAAATAATCCGCGATCTGCGCTTCGTATTCGCGAGGACACCGCAGTTCGTACTCCGCCCCGTCGGCCGTCTTTCGAAGCGTGGTTCTGGCCATGAGTTCCCGAACGCCGGGAACGAGGCGCGCAAAGCCGGGCAGATAACTGAGGAGTTCTGCAAAATTCTCTTCCGTCTGAAACCGATACCTGCGGCGACGGATGATGCGGGCGTTCTTTTCGGAAGCCTCGTCAAATTCCGTCTGGCTTTTGCCGGGCTTGCAGAGGGGAGGATCGAACAGGATCATCGCAGACAGATGGCCGCTCCGGGCGGATGGCAAGAGGTCCGCCATGATCGTGGACGAAAGGAGCGTTATCAGCGCGGAAACGGAATGAAAAACGCCGCTTTTGGGTTTGGCGCCCCAGGCTCGATCAATGGCTTCAAAGAGGCAAAGGTGATCGCGGACCAGCGTGGGCAAGTTGTGGCTTTCGCGCGGCCCCACGGCGTTCCACCCGTGGTTCCTGAGATCGAAGAGAACGAGGTCGAAATCCTCTTCGAGCAGCGACCAGAAAGGGTAGTACAGATCGCTTGCAAGGCCATTGCCGTGGCTCAGGACCAGGCGGGGCCCGTCGGGATTTCCATGCCGGCGCAAAGTGGTTACGGCGGCTTTGTCAAGCGGGACCTCGCATGTCGAAAGCGGCTCGGGTACTTCCCATACGTTATTCATAACAGCGTTTCCGGCAGCCTTGCCGACGCGAGCTTCGTTTAACCCTATGCATATAATATAGGATACTCTGATCAAAGCCGCTTCGCTCAGCGCGTCACTATTGCCCGCATAGTCGTCGCGCTTTCTTCGCCTCCAGCCGCGCCAGCCGTTCGGATAGCGCCGGCGTCCCCTACGAGGGCGCGCCGTTCGAAGCGATTTCCACCTCTGGCAGCATTCCCAGTTCCTCCCGGATTCGCTGCTTGATCGCTTCGCGCTCCGCGTCGTGCTCCCGCAGCCATTCCTTGGTGGCTTCCCTCCCCTGCCCTATGGATTCGCTGTCGTAGGCATACCAGGAACCGGATTTCTGCATGATTTTGCATTCGCACCCCAGGTCGATCAGTTCGCCCAGCGACGAAATGCCTTCTCCATAGATAATGTCAAATTCGGCCTGCCGGAAAGGCGGCGCCGTCTTGTTTTTCACGATCTTTACGCGGGTCCGGTTGCCCACCACCTCCGTGCCTTCCTTGATCGCCCCGATCCGCCGAATATCCATCCGCACGGACGAATAAAACTTGAGCGCCCGTCCGCCGGAAGTCGTTTCGGGATTCCCGAACATGACCCCGATCTTTTCCCGAATCTGGTTGATGAAAATGAGCGCCGTGCGCGTCCGGCTTATCGTGCCGGTCAGTTTCCGCAGCGCCTTGCTCATCAGCCGGGCCTGAAGCCCCACCTGATGGTCGCTCATCTCCCCTTCTATCTCGGCCTGCGGCACCAGCGCCGCCACCGAGTCGATCACCACCGCGTCCAGCCCGCCGCTGCGCACGAGCATGTCGCATATGTTGAGCGCCTGCTCCCCGGTATCCGGCTGGGACACCAGCATGTTGTCCACCTTCACGCCCAGCTTTTCCGCGTAATTGATATCGAACGCATGTTCGGCGTCGATGAAGGCGCACATGCCGCCGCTCTTTTGCGCCTCGGCGATGATATGCGTGGCCAGCGTCGTCTTGCCCGACGATTCCGGTCCGTAAATCTCTATGATGCGCCCGCGGGGCACGCCCCCCACGCCCAGCGCGGCGTCCAGGGTCAGCGACCCCGTCGAGATGGATTCGATGCGGGCGACGGGGGCGTCGCTCATGCGCATCACGGCGCCCTTGCCGTATTGCTTCTCGATTTGCTTGACTGCGAGGTTGAGGGCCTGGTTCGTGTCGGAGTGGTTACGCATTCTGTCAGGGTTGTGTTGGTTACGGGGTATATGTGCAACATACATATATTTTATGTATTGCGCAAGGGGTCACGCTCCATTTGAGGAAATAAATCCCGAAAAATCCCGGAAAATGACCTTTTTCTCCCCTATAGACACATACGATACGCAATTATACCCTTCATGGGCGGGGATCAAGCAATTTTTTTCGCACATGGTCCAGCAAGGCGGCGGCGGCGAGGCGCTTGTTGAGGAGGCGATCCTGAACCAGTTGCAATCGGCGGGCGCTTGCGCCGGCGGCGTCCGCGTAGCCGATCCATACCGTGCCCACCGGCTTTTCCGGCGTACCGCCCGAAGGCCCGGCCACCCCGGTCGTCGACAGGCCCAGGTCCGCCCCAAGCCGCCGCCGGACGCCGTCGGCCATCTGCGCGGCGACGTTTTCGCTCACGGCGCCATGCCGCCGAAGCGCCTCCTGCGATACCCCCAGCGCATCCACCTTCGCCCGGTTCGCATAGGCCACCACGCCCCCCGCCATCCAGTCGGACGATCCGGGAACGTTCGTAAGCGTATGGGCCACATATCCCCCGGTGCAGCTTTCCGCCACGGCCACGGTCAGGGCCCGCTCCCGAAGCATCTGCCCCACCACTTCTTCCAGCGTCTCGTCGTTCGTCCCGTATATATAGTGTCCAATCCGCTCCCGCAGGCGCGCTTCCAGTTCGGCCACGCGCTCCTCCGCCTCGTCCCGCCGCTCGCCGAAGGCCGTGATGCGCAAGCGTACGCCCCCCAGGCCGGGCAGCCAGGCCAGCCGGCGCGTTTCCGAAAGCATCCCGGACACATCCCCCGCCGCTTCCTGCAAACCGGATTCTCCAATGCCCGCCGTTCGGAGGGTTCGGTGCGCAATGACCTGCAACCCGCCGCGCCGCCGAACCCGGGGCAGGACTTCCTCGGTAAAAAGGCGCTGCATTTCATGGGGCACGCCGGGCAAAAGGGCGAGCAGGCTTCCCGCCGCTTCTCCTCCCCGGATTTCTCGCCAGAGCCCCGGCGCGGTCCCCGCCCGATTGGGCAACGCCTCGAAACCCTCGGGAACCATGGCCTGGGACCGGTTGCTTTCCGGCATCGCGCGTCCCCGCCGTGCGAACCGCGCCCGGATTTCGTCCAGAATATCTTCCCGCAAGACCAGTTCGGCGGCGAACAGGTCTGCCGCGGCCCGCCGCGTTTTGTCGTCGCGGGTAGGTCCAAGCCCGCCGGTGGCCACGACCAGGTCGCTTTCAGCAAGGCTGCGCCGCAGTTCGGATTGCAGCGCCTTTTCGTCGTCGCCGACCGTAGCCATGCGCCGGACGACTGCGCCCGCCAGGGTCAACTGTTCGCCCAGCCAGGCCGCATTCGTATCCCGCACCTGCCCAATGAGCAATTCGTCCCCGATGGTCAGCACGGTAGCCTGCATTTCCCTCGAAATATGATCTCTCAATAATGATGCAATGATGCGGAACGAGAAGGCTTATGGGCCTGCGCGGCGGGCGGACCAGCTGGCCGGGTCGGCGCGCCAGTCCAGTATGGTCCGAATCGCCGCGTCGGACAGCGCGCCCCGCGCCTGCGCCGCCTGGAGCAAGGCGTCCAGGCCGGTCAACGCGTACACGGGCGTCCGCGCCTTTTCGAAAGCAAGGCGGGCCGCCGCGAAGCCATGCGAATAAATGGCCAGCGCCGCCTGCACTTCGGCCCCGGCGGCGCGCAGCGTTTCCACGACGGCGCAGACGGACCCGCCCGTCGAAATCGCGTCCTCCACCACCACCGTTGTCCGCCCCGCCACGCTTCCTCCCTCGATGCGCTGCCCCCGCCCATGCTTTTTCGGTTGCGCCCGCGCATACGCCATGGGCAGGTCCAGCCGGTCCGCCAGCCAGGCCGCATGCGGGATGCCGGCGGTGGCCGTGCCCGTAACCATGTCGGCCGCGAGGCCCTCCTCTCGCCATACGCGCGCGAACCCGTCGCACACGGCGCGGCGGGCTGCCGGACTGGAAAGGAGCAGCCTGTTGTCGCAATACACCGGAGCCAGCAAGCCGGAAGCCAGCGTAAACGGCTCCTCCGGCGCAAAGCGAACGGCCCCTGCGTCCAGCAGATATTCCGCCACGCGGCGGGCCAGCGAGCGGCTCCCCTCGTTTGGGTCGCGCGCGTTTTGGTTGTCCAGGGTTGCGTGGTTCGTCGCCATAAAAATTCGCGAATTTTTCAGAATATCCCTTGGGGTCCATTAAGATTCATTGGCGTTCAGCCCGCGTCTCGTCCGTCCGGGGCGCGTTCGGGCGAAATAGATCCATCCGGTCCACAAGGTAAACGCCGCAACGAGCAAAAAGGCTGCAAACGGCAGCGGCGTATCGAGCAGGCCCCGCGCCCAGGCCCCCGCCGCCCCCTCCATTTTTTCGAAGGTCAAGAGGGTCAACATCCCCGCGAGGTATGCGATCTGGACCGCCGTTTTTTGTTTTGCGACGGGGAGCGTGAACCCGCCCTCGGCGCTTGGGGCATGCGAACGTAGCCAGGTCACCGCCGCGTCGCGCAAGCCGATAAGCGCCACCCCCCACCAGGGCGCAGCTTTCGGCGCCACCACGCACAGCATGACAAAGACGCCGAGGACCAGCGCCTTGTCCGCCAGCGGGTCCAGCGTTTGGCCAAGCCGGGAGCGGGCCTCGAATTTTCGGGCGATCTTGCCGTCCAGCCAGTCCGACGCCGCCGCAAGAAGAAACAGCGCCAAGGCTATGGCAAGACCAGGTAACGCATTGCCGTACAACAGGATAAGCACAACCGGCGTAACCAGTATCCGAAATGTCGTCAGTACGTTCGGGAGATATTTCATCGTGCTGTCATTATGACGGAGAATAAACTCCGGCATTATTCTTGAGGGCAGCCTGCGCGACACGAAACATACGCGCCACCGCGCATCACCCTAAAATAAAGACCTGCAAGGTAGCGAGATACGCATTATGGGAAAGATTATAGGAATTGACCTCGGCACCACCAATTCGGTCGTGGCCGTGATGGAAGGCGGCGAACCCGTCGTGATCACCAACGCCGAAGGCGCGCGCACCACGCCGTCCGTCGTCGCGTACAAGGGAGACGGCGAACGCCTCGTGGGCGCGCCCGCCGAACGGCAGGCCACTACGAACCCGAAGAACACCATCTCCTCCATCAAGCGCTTCATGGGGCGGCAGCACGACGAGGTTTCAGGCGAGATCGCCACGGTGCCCTACGAAGTGACGCGCGGCGAGAACAACACGGCCCGCGTCCAGATGAACGACCGGGTCTATACCCCGCAGGAAATATCCGCCATGGTGCTCCAGAAACTGAAGCAGACAGCGGAAGACCATCTCGGAGAAAAGGTGACCGACGCCGTCATTACCGTGCCCGCCTATTTCAACGACGCGCAGCGCAAGGCCACCAAGGAAGCCGGAGAAATCGCCGGGCTGAAGGTCCAGCGCATCATCAACGAACCGACGGCGGCGGCGCTGGCCTACGGCCTTGACAAAAAGGACGCCTCCGACAAACTGGTCGCCGTATACGACCTGGGCGGCGGCACGTACGACATTTCCATTCTGGAACTGGGAGAAGGGGTGTTCGAAGTGAAGGCCACCTATGGCGATACGCACCTTGGCGGGGACGATTTCGACCAGCGGCTGATCAACCATCTCGCCGACAAATTCCAGCAGGAAGAGGGCATCGACCTGCGCAAGGACAGCATGGCGCTGCAACGGCTGAAAGACGCGGCGGAGAACGCCAAGAAAGAACTCTCTTCCCAGCAGCAGGTGAACATCAACCTGCCCTATATCACCGCTACGGAAAGCGGGCCGAAACACCTCGCCCTCGACATTTCGCGGGCGGCGTTCGAGCGCCTGGTGGACGACCTGGTCGAGCGCACCATTCCGCCCATGGAAAAAGCGCTGAAGGACGCCGGGGTTTCGAGAAGCGACATCGACGAAGTGATTCTGGTGGGCGGCTCCACCCGCATTCCCAAAATCCAGGAAGTGGTCGAGAAATTCTTCGGCAAGACGCCCAACCGTTCCGTCAATCCGGACGAAGTGGTGGCCATGGGCGCGGCGATCCAGGGCGGCGTGTTGTCCGGCGACGTTACCGACGTGCTGCTGCTGGACGTAACGCCGCTCAACCTGGGCATCGAAACGCTGGGGGGCGTGATGACCCCGCTCATCGAGGCCAACACGACCATTCCCACGAACAAAAGCCAGGTTTTCTCTACGGCGGCGGACAGCCAGCCTTCCGTGGAAATCCATGTGCTCCAGGGGGATCGCCAGATGGCTATAGATAACCGTACGCTCGGGCGTTTTCATCTGGACGGCATTCCGCCGGCGCCGCGCGGCGTTCCCCAGATCGAGGTTACCTTCGATATGGACGCGAACGGCATTCTGAACGTTACCGCAAAGGACAAGGCGACGAACAAGGAGCAGAACATCCGAATCGAGGCGTCCAGCGGGCTTTCCGATCAGGAAATAGAGAAGATGCGGCAGGACGCAAAGGCGCACGCCGAGGAGGACAAGAAAAAGCGGGAGCAGATCGAGAAGCGAAACCAGGCCGATTCCCTGCTCTATTCCACGGAGAAGAACCTTAATGAATACGGAGACAAGATTCCCGCCGAAAAGAAGGCAAAGGTAGAGGCGGCGCTCGAACGACTCAAGGAAGTGCGCAAGAACGACGATTCGCCCGAACTCGATTCGGCGCTGGAGCAACTCAATCAGGCCTGGGGCGAAGCCGCCGAGGATATGTACAAGGCGCAGGCCGCCGCCGCGCAGGAAGCCGCGGCGCAGGGGGCGGCGGGCGCGCCGGAAGGCCCTGGCGAGGCGGGCCAGCACGAAACCTCAGGCGACGGCTCCGTAGACGCCGACTTCGAAGTGCTGGACGAGGATGAAGAAGCGCCGCCGTCGGCGGCGCAGGCGTAGGGGGTGGCTTTGAGGGGCTGGAGGTAGAATTGGCGGGGGTGCATCATAAGCAAGGGTTCGACGCTCCCGTCCTGCAACGCAATATCCCAATCCAAATGGATTCTTTACATCAACCAACATTAAGAGGAAGATACAATGGGTATTTACAAACCAGGCCGCCCGAGTCGCCAGCAACCTCCCAAAGCCCCAGGAGAATATCGAATTATTGATAAGGAATCTGGTAAAAAGGAGTATATTGGCGAGACCAGTGATTTACACAGGCGCAAGTCTGAACACCAACGTGCTGGAAAATTTAATCCCGAAAGTCAGTATCTTGAATGGCAACCGGCCGATGGGAGAAGCACTTCTGGCACACGAAGAGAACATGAGAAAAAGAAAGTTGATGAACATTTACCTCCGGGTAATAAAAGAAGAGGAGGAGGCGGGCGCCGGGCAAAACGATAGCAATTAATCAAAACCCACTAATACCATGTCCAAGATACCAAACCCTGTCTGTGCTGTTGTTAGCAAAACGCTCAGCGAACATTACTACAACCATGCTAAATTGAATACTTTATTTATCAGTAATGATGCACCGGGCGATCCTCCAGAAGGAAGCTGTATTGAAAAATGCAGGCTTTGGTTTAAACGTATAAATGATACACCTGGATTAGAGCCCCTCAATATTCTTGGAGGAATTCTTGAAGAATTTATGGAAATTCCTTCAAAGAATTGGGAGAACGATGAAATAGAAGATATATATATAAAGCGAAAGGATCGGATAGAAAAAATTCTTACAAAATACGAGTTGACCTACTATCGAGGTAAAATCATTTCACAAAATGGTTCCGATTTAATATCTAAGGATTTGGAATCTATCATTAAAAAGCGGAACCTTCCATCACTTCTTATTGAATATCAGAGAACAAGAGATTTGTTAGCATCTGACCCACCAGTAGCAATTACAGCGGCCTCCGCCATTTTTGAGGCATTATCGCAAAATATACATTGAGGAGAATAATCTTAATTTTCCTCCAAAGAAAACAGCAAAACCACTTTGGGAAATCGTTCGGGAAGACCTGAATCTATCACAGACAACAGGTGCAATGGATAACGAAATAAAAGATATCCTAAATGGTCTTACATTAGTGGTTGATGGATTCATTACATTACGTAATCGTAAAGGATCTGCCCATGGGACGAGGAAAAGAACCATATAGATTGGATCCGCACCATGCACAGCTCGCAGTAAATGCATCATATACGCTTGTTTTTTTTCTTTTTCAAACTTGGGATTACCAATGCAAAAAGCGAAACACAATTTATATTTATTAATGAATTTAGATCATCGTTTTTGTCAATACTTTATTCGAAAAAATATAGATAATTACACCCCTTCTTCGTCAAAATAGTCTTCGTCGATTCGTTTTATTTCGTAATGCACTCGAGTACGTGTTCCAATGTCGTACTTCACCATAAGGGTAGCCAGCCTTTCGCCATCGATCATAACGATCCGCTTGTGGATTTGCTTTACGAAATCTAATGCACTTCTCGTAAAGGAAGAAGTGGTAAGAAACACTCCCTTAGTTGTGCTTTTTGCATCAAGCGCTCCAGCGAAGTTACGTAGGTCACTCTCTCCCACATTTTTGTCATCAGCATATCTTTTTGCCTGAAAATACACCTCGTCCAAGCCGAGTGCGTCTTCTTCAATCTTGCCATCGATTCCGCCGTCACCCGGTTTTCCGGTCACGCGACCCTTACTAGCATTGCCGCCTCCGTAGCCCATTGCAAGCAATAAATCGAGAACTATTTTTTCGAAAAATGCCGGTGAGCACTTGCGAATCCGATTTAACATATCGGCTTCTATAGAATTATTCAGTTGATTAGTAAGATATTCGAGCACTTCCTCAGGCGTGAATTCTTCCCCGAGCGTGTCTTCGTTTCGCTTGGGAGGAGGTGTTGGGTTAAATTGCTCCTGCCATTCAATATAAGCTTGATATTTTTGCAATAACTTTAGATCAATTCGCTCAGGTGACTTTGACAACAAATGTTGGCCTGCCGTGGTCAACCGATATGCACCGCGACGAACCTGTTCTACGAGACCAGCGCGGCTCATGTGAACGATGGCCCAACTCACTCGATTCGTGAATACTGTCTGCCTGCCACTAGGCAGCATTTCCGCAAGATCTTCGGATGCTAATCCTTCGGCAGTAGCGACACGTTCTCTCACGATTGAGATTGACGTTTCTACCCCGTTGGCAAAGGCTTGAAGCACCGGAAGCATGAGTGATTGATAATCAGGAACAGGCATATGTTATTCGTTTTTGAATTACAATTGGATTGCCCGCGCCCGCCGCGCCGCAAAGCGGGACCACACGAGTCCGAAGTCCCTTTTTCTTAAGCCAAACATCGGGCGCACCGTCTCCTTATGTTGAGGGTTGAGTCTCCATAATAACCAATTTATTCAGTATTAATATAGTCATTTATTGTGAATATTACGTGAAATCAAGTCAAAAATAGACTTGATATGACCAAAATCCTGCCAAAATCAAGCGAATGCGCCAGGCATCCCGGGCGGAGACTCTCCAAGTACGCCGGTAGCGAAAGCGGTCGTCCCTTCGCCCTCTTCGATACAGGAGATCGCGCCACACGTTGCACAGACCGCTGACCGAAACGGGAAAGCCACTGGCTGACCCGCAGATCCGCGTAAAGACATAGGCGTTCGCCGACAGAGGAGGCGATCCTCTCGGTGCTCGACGCTTCAAGCACGCCTGGAACGGGCGTACTCGGCTATCGGTCCCCTTCTGGGGCAGGGCTACACGGCCCTTCAACAGTTGGGAGGACGCGCCCAACCAGTTCGTCATGCCTTACGGAGAAAGAATGCCCTAAGAAACGTAACCGTATTTACACGGTTTGCAGGCACTAGAGGTGGTTCGGGTTGTATGAACAGGATTTTGGGCTTTTAAGGTACAGGATTGCGACCTTGTTCCGATCCAACCAACCCACTGGAGGTATTCCATGCCCAAACGCACCCGTAGAACCCACAGCCCTTCGTTCAAGGCGAAGGTAGCCTTTGCCGCCATTCGCGGCGACGG
>JAJDWX010000028.1 GCA_022825385.1 Rhodothermales bacterium | reverse complement strand
GCGAAATAGTTTCCGTTTTTGGGGTCGCTGGCTCCACTAAGGGTGAAGGTGAGCGGCGCGGTCACCGTTTCGCCGTTCTGGAGTTCCCGCCCCAGCTGAATCTCAATCGCTGTCCTGCCGCCGTTTTCGTCTATGACGCTACCCAGGGCGTCGGTATGCTTCATGGTGACGGTCGTCGGGTCGTTGTCGCGGATCCGCATCGTGGCCGACGCGGCGGTGGAACTGATGGTCACGCCGGCTGGCAGCGCTGCGTTCGGATCCTCGGACACGGCGGCGACGATCGTCTCGGTGAGTTCGTCTTCGTTGTCGCCCCGCAGGGACAGGGCGCGCACCCAGGCCTGGTCGTTCGCGGCGATCTCGCTCGTGGCGCAGCCGCTTGCGTCAAGCGTCGTGGTTCCCTGCCCGCCGGCGCCGAGGAGGACGTAGTCGCCGCTGCTGCCTATGGTTGCCTCGCCGGAGAAGCAGAGTCTGAAGGGCACGGCGACGGACTGGGCCTGGCTGATTGCGACGCGGACGTCGAATTCGAGGCGGTCGTTGTTTGCCGCCGGCTCTGTTTGCTCGGTGATTGCGGTCGAGGTTCCCGCCTCGACAAAGCCCACGCTCACCTCGGCCGAGGTCTGGGCCGAAGCGGCGGGGGTAAGGGCAGGGAGGAGAAGCCCTGTGGTCAGGCATACGGCAAGCGTACAGACAAGAGGCCATGCCGGCGTGGCGAACGCAGCCGGGCCTGTACCGAATCGTTCGTATCGCCGTTGTCTATCCAAAGCGTTATGCTATTGTAGTCGGGGGGGGGGGGGTATTTTGGACCTTGCGTTCTGTACGCCCTTGCTTTGCAGATCGCTGCTGCTTCTGGCGACGCGTGCGGAGGGCGCAATGCGCTTGCGTACGTACTGCGCGCGCTCGTTGCTCGATTTCGTTTGTCCGATGCCGTTCATGGTTCGCGTGATCCTGGAACAAAAAGACATTTCCACAACGTGAATATAACCTGTTTGCGTGAATTTGCGGCGAATAATTTTTATACGGACATTGCTTTTCCGGGTTCCGCCGAAAAGTTCCGCCGGAAACCGCGCGCGGGCGCTGCGATTTAAGGATACGCTGACGCTTTCCATTCGCTTTCCGCTTCCAAAGTATCTCCAGGAACTACTGTGTTGCGCGCTTCTCCCATCCTGAGTCACGCCGACGTGCAGGTCGAGCCGGAGTTCGAGACCGTGCTCGACGACCTGCTGGCCGCATGCAGGCAGTCCTTGCGATCGGTGGACGAAGACATGATCCGACGCGCCTTCAGGCTGGGCTACTGGGCGCATCGCAACGACCGGCGCGCTTCGGGGGAACGGTTCATCACGCACCCTATAGCGGTCGCGGCGATCGTGGCCCGGGATATCGGATTCGACGACGTCAGCGTGGTCTCGGCGCTTTTGCACGACACCGTAGAGGATACGGAGTTCTCCCTGGGCCTCATACGGAACGAATTCGGCGATACGGTTGCGAACATCGTCGACGGATTGACGAAGATACGGGGTGTTTCCTGGAGCCGCGAACTGGGCCAGGCCGAGAATGTCCGCAAGCTCATGCTGTCCATGGCGACGGACATTCGGGTCATCCTCATCAAGTTTGCGGACCGGCTGCATAATTTGCGCACCATCGAGTCGCTTCCCAAGCAGAAGCAACTCAAGATCGCCAGCGAGACCCTGGACCTCTTCGCGCCGCTCGCCCATCGTTTCGGCCTGAACGCGATCAAGGCGGAACTGGAAGATATTTCCCTGAAAATCCTGCACCCGGAAGAATACCGCGGCGTCGTGCACAGCTTGCAGGCGTCCAAGGTCGAGCGCGACGGCTACGTGCGCCGCTTCATCGAACCGTTGCAGGCCCGCCTCGAGGGCGACGGCTTTGGGTTCGAGATGGCCGGCCGGTCGAAGAACATTTATTCGATCTGGCGGAAAATGAAGCGCCAGGACAAGCTGATCGAAGAGATATACGACTTGCTTGCCATTCGCATTGTCCTGAAAAGCGCCGGAAAGAAAGGGAAAGAAGATTGCTGGCGCGTGTATTCCATCGTTACGGACCTGTACAAGCCGTTGCCGGAACGCTTTCGGGATTTTATTTCCGTGCCCAAATCCAACGGGTACCAGAGTTTGCACACGACGGTGCTCGGCCCGGAGGGACGGCGGGTGGAAGTACAGATTCGCACGGAAGAAATGCACGCCATCGCCGAGCGCGGCGTGGCGGCGCACTGGAAATACAAGGAGGCCGTAAGCGACCGGGACCGGGGGATGGAGCAATTCCTGGATTGGGTCCGGGATATTCTTGAAAATCCCAGCCCGGAGCAGGCCACGGAATTCGTCAAGGAGTTTCGACTCAATCTGTACGACGAGGAAATCTATATTTTCACCCCCCAGGGGGACCTGATGACGCTGCCCCGCCATGCGACCCCGGTCGATTTCGCCTTTCAGGTGCATACGGAAATAGGCATGCACTGCATCGGGGCGAAAGTGAACGGCAGGATGGCGCCGCTGTCGTACAAACTCCAGAGCGGCGATCAGGTGGAGATCATTACGTCGAAGAAGCAAACGCCGAATCCCGACTGGATGAAGTTCGTCGTTACGCACAAGGCGCGCAGCCGAATACGGCATTCGATCAACGAAAAACGCCGCCGCAGCATAGAGCTGGGCCGGGAAACGCTCAGGAAAAAACTTGACAGGGCAGGTTTGCAGGTGGATGAGCAAAACCTGCGCCGGGTGGCCAACCGGCTCAAGTTTCCGAACGCCCAGCAAATGTTTTACGAGATCGGGACGGGGCTTTTCGATGCGAAGGATTTCGTGAAATTCGTCCGCAGCGCGTCCCGCGGGCGCAAGGAAGAGGAGGGCGCCTCCGGCGAACAGGAAGGGGTTCGGCTGCGCTACGAGGATTTTCGGGATTCGGCCCAGATAGCCGCTCGTCCGGCGCTCGAGATCGACGGAGAATTGCATACGGATATCGTTACGCGGTACGCGCCTTGCTGCAATCCGATTCCCGGAGACGACGTATTCGGGTACGTAAGCCGCAGCGAAGGCATAAAGATTCACCGCGTGAATTGCCGAAACGCGCCCGGCCTCCTCGTGAACCAGCCGGATCGCATTGTTTCCGTGGAGTGGAGCCGGCAGAAAGACGTACATTTTTTATCCGGCCTGCGGGTGATGGGGGAGGACCGCGTGGGCATCGTCAGCGACATCACGACGGTTATTTCCAAAAACCTGAAAACGAATATCCGCTCTATCACCGTGGACTCCGAGGATGGCGTATTCGAAGGCGAGATCGTGTGCTCGGTGACGGATTTGTCGCATCTTCGGCGCGTGATTGAGCGGCTCAAGCGCATCGATGGAATTCATGGCGTGTACCGGTTCGAGGAGTGACGCGCTTTTTCGCCGGACTTTTTTTGCGGGTCTTGCACATTGCCTCGTTTATTTTCCGTAAACTGTAGTTCCCTGGTAAGTTTATGGATACGGCGCGTTAAAAGACAAAGGCGACAATCATGCCCTCCCCATCCCGTACGCAAACCCGAAAAGACGTGGCCCGGCGCGTGGCCGAAACCATGGGCGAACCCGTGTACAAGGCGGATCCCTGGGTTCGCGCGGTGCTTGGCGCGCTCCGCGACATCATGACGGAGGCAGATCCGGAGGTTCGCATCGAGTTGCGCGAATTCGGGGTGTTCGAGGTCAAGAAGACCCGCCCCAAGCCGAAAGCCCGGAATCCCAAGACCAACGAGACGGTTTTCGTTCCCGGTCGTCGCAAGACGCGCTTTCGTCCGGGGAAGCGGTTGCGGGAAGTATTGCGGGTTCCCTTGTCGTCGTCGGACGCCGCCAACCCGTCGTAAACCTGTCATGAACGCCTTGCCTCGCATCGTCGGCGTCGACTATGGCGCGCAGCGCGTCGGCCTGGCCCTGTCCGACCCGTTTCGCCTGTACGCGCAATCGATCGGGGCGTATTCCGGCGAGGAAGCGTTGCAAGCATTGGCGCGTCTCGACGAAGATCCCGGGTTCGATACGATCGTCGTGGGATGGCCCTTGACGTGGTCGGGCGAGGAAGGGGCGGCTACGGAGGCGGTTCGCGCTTTCGCTCGCCGATTGTCCCGTCGTTTTCCCGGAAAAAACGTGGTGACGCAGGACGAGCGGCATTCCTCGGTTCGGGCGAGAAAATTGCTGTTTCGGGCGGGCGTGCGCAAGAAAGCCCGTCGCCAAAAGGAACGGGTAGACGCGGCGGCGGCGGCGGTCATTCTTCAGGATTACATAGACGAAACGCAGGAATCGGCTTCCTGTCCCGCGCCATGATTCTTCCCATTCGCTTGTACGGCGATCCCGTCCTTCGCCGCGGCGCCGAAGAAGCGTCGGGCGACAGCGCAAGCATTCGCCAACTGATCGACGATATGATTGAGACCATGCGGGGCGCGGGGGGCATTGGCCTGGCCGCTCCGCAGGTGGGCCGTACGGAGCGCGTTTTCGTGGCCGAACTGGCGGCGGAACTACGGCCTGCCGAAGCGCGGGAGCAGGCGCCTGAGGCCCTGGTGTTCGTGAACCCTGAAATTATCGAGGAGAGCGACGAGGAAAGCGAATTCGAGGAAGGATGTTTATCCATTCCGGACGTCGTCGAGCCCGTCCGCCGTCCCGAACGCATCCGGATGACGTACCTGGATCGTCATTTTCGGGCGCGGGAACTCGAGGCGGGCGGTTTGGCGGCGCGGGTGATTCAGCATGAGATGGATCACCTGGAGGGCGTTTTTTTCGTGGACCGAATCAGCGCGTTTCGCCGCCGCCTTTTGCGCCGTAAACTCCGGGAGGTGGCCAGCGGAAAAGTCGAGGCCAGCTATGCCTTGTACGCGGGACCGAAATGAAGGCGAGACGTTGTTTTTCGGGGCTGCCAAGGAACCTTGAAACAATGCGCGTCGTCGAAAATATCTGTATAGTCTGCTCGTCGCGGCTTCCCCTTTGCCCTTGCTTGCCCGTTTCGCCCCCGGAATCCGGAATCCATGTTTTCGCTGCGTACGCATATCGAACGGTCGGGCTTCGTGCTGCTTGTGGTCCTGTTGTACGGCGCGGTAGCGGCGCCGTTCGGGCATGACTTGTCTCATATTCGCTCGCTGGAGCATGCGCACGGGGATGCCGCCGAGGTCGCGCCGGGCGGTTCTACGGGTCTGTCCGCCGATTTTCTGGTGGAAGAACGGACGCCGCCGCATGCTTTCGCGTGCGATCTTTGCGCGTTTTGTTCGCTCACGATTTCGCTCCCGGATCAACGCCGGGCGCCCCGGTTTCCGGCTCGCATGGCGGCGCAGGTTGCCCCGTCCATGCGGTTTGCTCGTCTCTTTCTCTATCGCTCGATACGCGCCCCTCCCGGGTGGTCTTGATTTAAGGATACTCTGATTAAATCCACTTCGCTCAGCGCGTCACGTTTGCCTGTACAAGTCGTCATGCTTGTATCGATGAAATCAGCAGAAAAACCGTAGATTCGGTTCGCTGGGGACGTGACGCGCCCTTCGGGAGGCTGCGAGGGGCACGCTGGCTGTGTCATTCCTCATTATGTGGGGCCTGCCACATCGCTTCGTCATTCCTTGCCAGCGCACCCCTCGCAGCCTCTGAACTTCGCGGATTTAATCAGAGTATCCTTAAGGTAAGGCGGTTTTTCGGCTCTGTCGTTCAGGGCCCCGTTAATCCATACGCCGTTTCGGCGGCGTTTTTTGCAAGACACACCGAAAAATTCAGAGGGAGCCATGTTTTTAAACCGATTGCACGGCATTGCCGTTTTTTTATCCGTATTCGTAATTATGGGCGGGCTGGCCGCCTGCGACAACCCTGCCGAGGACGATGATCATGACCATCACGCCGAGGAAGTAGAGGGCGCTGCCCTTGTTCTGGGCGGCGACGAGGTCGTCAGGGTACTGGAAGCCGAGGTTACGGGATCGCTTTCCGTCGCAGAAGGCGAAACGACCGGCAACATCACCGTCGAGTTGCTGGACCATGACGGGGAGGAAGTGCACGCGGAGGATCTGGGCGACGAATTTTCTCTGGGGGTCGTGATCCAGGGCGACGAAATCGTTACCGTAGCCTATCCTGCTGCGTGGACCTTTACGTTGCAGGGGGACGAGGCGGGCGATACCGCCATACGCGTTCAGGTTTTGCACGAAGGGCACTCCGATTTCACGACGCCCGATATCCCTGTTAAGGTGGAGGAGGAAGAGTAGGGCTTATGTGTTGGTGCAAATTTCTTTTTTGGCGCAAGGCCGGGCTTGCCGCGTGTTGCGCAATGGCGGCGGCCGGGCCGCTGCAAGCCCAGCATACGGCGGTGATCGCCGGTTCCGTCGAGGACGCCGAAACGGGGGAGCCTGTCCGCCATGCCCAGGTGCTGGCGGAAGAGGCCAACCGCAGTTCCAGAACGGATCGGCAAGGCCGTTTCGAGATTCGTTTTCTGGAACCCGGCGCGTTGTATACGCTCCATGCCTGGCGCGTAGGCTATGAACCGACGACGACGCGGATTACCGTGGGCGTCGCCGGTTCGGATACGTCCCGCGTCGCGCTGCGCATGTCGGCTTCCCCGATCCAGTTGCAGGAAGTCGTCGTGGATGGGCAAAGCGCGCCCGCCATAGCCCGCAATACGGATATGGATATGGGGGGCAAGCGGCTTCGGCAACATCTCGGAACGACGCTCGCCGAAACGCTCAGTAACGAGCCCGGCATTTCCATGCGATCCATGGGACCCGCTCCCGCCCGCCCCGTTCTTCGGGGGGTGGGCGGCGAGCGGCTGCTGGTCCTGGAGGATGGCGGGCGCACCGGCGATCTGTCCGCCACCTCTGCCGATCATGCCGTCACGGTAGATCCGCTGCTGACGGGACGGATCGAGGTGATTCGCGGGCCTGCCGCGCTGCTTTACGGGCCGAACGCCTTGGGCGGCGTGGTGAACGCGGTGCGCGGGTACGTGCCGGTGAGCATGCCTTCCGAGACGCAAGTCGTCGGGGTGCTGCAAGGGCAATCCGTCAACGACGGGGTTGCGGGCGGGTTCAGCGTGGAAGCGCCCGCGGGGCGCTTTGTCGTGCGCGCCGATGGCAGCGTACGCAATTCGGGGGACGTATCTACGCCGGTCGGCGTACTGGGCAATACCTTCCTGACCACTGGCAACGGTTCGTTTGGCGCCAGCCGCATTGGCCCATGGGGACATGCGGGGGTTTCGGGAAGTTATTACAAGTCCCGGTATGGCATACCGGGCGGATTCGTCGGGGCACACCCGCATGGCGTGGACATCGAACTGTCCCGTCGCCACCTGAAAGCGAAGGGCTTGCTTCTGGACAGAATTCCCCGGCTTCCTCATCTGGAGTTCGAGGGGTTGTTTTCGAGATATTATCATCAGGAGTACGAAGCGAGCGGTACGCTGGGCATCGAGTTTGGCGTACTGTCGTATTATGGTCGGCTTTTGTCCCGGACCCATACCCGCAGAGGCAACCGCCTGACGAGTCTATGGGCCGGATACCGCGATTATGCTTCCGCCGGGTTGACGTTCACGCCGAATACGCGGGAATGGACGGCGGCGGCGTTCCAGTATCAGGATATCAACCTGAGGAGCCTGTCGCTTCAGGGAGCGCTTCGGTACGATATACGCTTCGTGCTTCCCCGCGACGCGGGCGAGGATACGCGCGCCGGGCGGATTCGCAACCGAACGCTCGGGGATTTTTCCGGCTCGTTGCGCTTGTATCGTCGATTCGGCGGCGGTTTTTCCGCGGGTATCGGCGGCATGCGCTCCATTCGCATACCGGGAATCGAAGAACTCTTCTCGACCGGGCCTCACCTGGCGGCCTATGCCTTCGAAATAGGCAATGCGGACCTGGGCATAGAAAGGGGGCTGGGCGTCGAAGCGTTCGCAGAATACCGCAGCGAGCGTTTTTCCGGATCGCTCACGGCGTATCACAACCATGTGCGAGATTACATATATCCCCGCAATACGGGCCAGCTCAACGTACGTACGCTGCTGCTGGTATATCGGCAAACCGGCGCCACGGTGCGCATGAGCGGATCGGAGGGTTCCTTTGCGCTGCAGATGTCGCCTTCCGTAACGCTTTCCGGGTCGGGCGCGTATGTTCGGGGCACATTGGTCGAAGACGACGAACCGATGCCCTTCATTCCTCCCTTGCGGGGGCGCCTGGAGGCGGCGTACGTCCGCGGGAAGTTCAGGCTGTCCGGCTCCGCCGAGGCGGCCCGCCGGCAGGATCGCCTCGGTGCGTTCGAAGAACCGACCGACGGGTATGTCGTGCTCGGAGGCCATGCGCAGTACAACCTTTCGCTGGGCCGTATTTTATACACCTTCGATCTTGGCGTGGAGAATGCGACGAACGTCGAATACCGGGACCACCTTTCGCGCGTGAAGGTCATCATGCCGGAGCAAGGCCGCAACATAAAATTGCTGGTGAAGGCGCTGTGGTAGGGGTCATTCCCGGGGGACGATGCGGCCCTCTGGCGTAATGATTTCGTTTGGGCCGGGCGGGACCCGGGGGAACTTGCCGATGGAAACCTTCGGGTCCCTGTCGCTCGGCACATAGTGGACATGGTCCCCGTGGGTGATTTCTATGTACGGCTGGTCGCCGTAGGGGTCCGCGGCTTCGCGCAGGACGGCGAAAAAGAAGATCGCGGCGGCTATGAGGATCGCCCAGCGCCACAGCTTCTTCGCCCGCGATCGGTCCGGCGAGTTGTTCGTTGGGACATGCCGATGCGCGGCGTTTTCTGTGAAAGCGTTCATGGCGTTGTTTGCAGGCGAACGCGATTGCGCCCGGCGAGGTGGTTTTGATCCGCGTATCCCGTATTATATTACGAAAGTACGTTCCCGATCCGAACCATGACAACCAAACAGGCGGCAAAACAGGCGACCAGGCAGTTTTCGGCGCATTTTCAGGCGGAATGCGCCGGTCGGACAATGGATATCGCCGTGCGGCCGGACCGGTTTGCATGCGATGGCCGCGTCGTGCCGTTTTCGTACGAGCGCCTTGGGCCGGATCGCATCGCCTTGTTGCTCGGCGGCAAGAGCTACGTCGCTACGGCGCTGGAGGCGTCCGGGGACAGGTGGCGGATCGGGATTGGCGGACAGGCGTTCGAGGTGACGCTGAAGGACGAGCGGGCGTTGCTCTTCGAGCGTTTCGGGTTCTCCGGGGGCGCCGAAAGCGACCTGCTCAAAATATGCGCGCCCATGCCCGGCATGGTGCTGTCCGTAGCGGCGGCGCCGGGCGCCGTCCTGGAGGCGGGAACCGGCGTACTGGTGCTGGAAGCCATGAAAATGGAAAACGAATTGCGTACGGAACGCGCGGGCACGGTGCAGGCGGTGCATGTCGCGCCGGGCGACACGGTGGGCAAGGGCGATCTTCTCCTCGAAATAGCGTAGCGGCATGTCCATCGCGCTTGTTACGGGAGCCACGGGATTCGTAGGGGCGGCGCTGACCCGGCGTCTGGCGCAGGAGGGCGTCCCCGTGCGCGTTTTTCGCCGCCGCGGCTCCCGGCTTGATTTGCTGGGGGAGGCGGCGCAGCAGGTCGAACATGCGTTCGGGGATATTACGGACCCTCTTGCGCTGCGCGAGGCGATGCAAGGCGTGGCGTACGCGTATCATGTGGCCGGCAATATCGGGTTCGGCTCGTCTCGCGTCCGAAATCGCCTGATGTCCGTCAACGTGGACGGCACGGCCGCCGTGGTGAATGCCGCCCTGGACCAGGGCGTCCGCCGCCTGGTTCATGTATCGTCCGTGGCTGCGCTTGGTCGCGCTACCCGTCCCGACGGGGCGCTGGACGAGCAAGCGGAGTGGCGCCGGTCCCGGTCCAGCAGCGCCTACGGATACTCGAAATATCTTGCGGAAATGGAGGTGCGCCGGGGCGTCGCGGAGGGGCTGGATGCGGTGATGGTCAACCCGTCGCTTATTTTCGGGCTGGGCCGCAAAGGGGAAAACACGCGCCGCATGGTGGACGAGATTCGTCGCAAACGGATGCGCTTGTATCCGGTAGGCGCTACGAGCGTGGTGGACGTGCTGGACGTGGCGGACGGCATGGTGCGCGCCATGCAGTACGGCGAGGCGGGCGAACGATTCGTGCTGGCGGCCCATAACCTGTCCTGGCGGGAAATTTTTCGCCAACTGGCCGAGGCGTGCGGGGCGCCGCCGCCTGCGATGCGTTTGCCCCCTTCCGTCGCGCTCGTCGCCGCCTGTTTTTCGGAGGCGGGCGCGTTTTTGACCCGTACGGAACCCCTGCTCCCGATAGCCCATGCCCATTTCATGTCCGCGGAGCATCGGTACGACAACGCGCGCGCCCGCGAAAAACTGGGGTGGCGTCCTCGCCCGTTCGAGGAAACCGCGCAGCGCATCGCGCAGGCGCTGTGACATTCGGTCGGGTTGGGAATACGCCGATCAGGTTCGCAAAGGTCCGTCGCTTGCGAGGCGCGCGCCGGCTTAAGGATACTCTGATTAAATCCGCGAAGCTCAGAGGCTGCGAGGGGTGCGCTGGCAAGGAATGACGAAGCAGCGTGGCAGGCCCCACGTAATGAGGAATGACACCGCCAGCGTGCCCATCGCAGCCTCCCGAAGGGCGCGTCACGTCCCCAACGACCCGAATCTACGGTTTTTCTGCTGATTTCAACGACATAAGCATGACAACTTGTACAGGCAAACGTGACGCGCTGAGCGAAGTGGCTTTGATCAGAGTATCCTTTAACATGAAACAGGTCCGTAACGCATTGCGCGGCCTGCGGCGTCTCGCCCATCCCTGTGCGGACCCTGCGCCTCGCGTTGGGCGTATGTTTGTCGCTGCCCAACACCGGATATTTCTATTGCGTTTTGTCTACTTTACCTCACCCCATGCCGCCGCCGGGCCCGGCCCCGGGCAAGAGGGAAGCCGTCGAAGTTATGTTCGACGGAGTGGCTTCCCGGTACGATTTGCTGAATCGGCTGCTGAGTTTCGGCCTGGATTCCGCGTGGCGCCGGGCCGCGATCCGCCTGCTGCGCAGGGAAGCGCCCCGTCGGATACTGGATGTGGCGACCGGCACCGCCGACCTGGCCCTTGCCGCCGCGTCGATGCGCCCCGATCAGATCGTGGGCGTCGATATTTCCGAGCGGATGCTGGCGCGCGGGCGGAAAAAAGTCCGCCGCAGGGGGCTTGGCGACGCCATCGCGCTGGAATACGGCGACGCGGCGCGCTTGCCTTTCCCGGACGCCGCTTTCGACGCGGCGCTGGTCGGGTTCGGCGTACGCAATTTCGAGCATTTTCAGGACGGCATTCGGGAGATTCGGCGCGTACTCCGTCCCGGAGGGGCGCTCGTCATCCTTGAGTTCAGTCAGCCGGGCGCATGGCCGATCCGAAAACTGTACGAAGTCTACTCGGACGTTGCGTTGCCCTTTGCCGGGCGTCTTTTGTCCGGCAATTCGGAAGCGTACAAGTATTTGCCTGCGTCCGTAAAGGTGTTTCCGTCCGGCGAGCGCTTCCTGGACGAACTGCGGCAGGCCGGGTACGAGGATTTGTTGTGGAAGCCGCTGACGTTCGGCGTGACGTCCCTGTACAGGGGGCGGAAGCCGGGGGCCTGAAGCGCGCCGTTTTTTTCCGCGCCGCGCAGGTCCGTCGCTGTGCAGCGAAGCCGCGCAGGAAGTCCGATCGCCTTGATAATTCCCTCTATACTCCCTTCTGTTCCCCGGAAGCCGACGATTCGCCGGTGGCCAGTACGGCGTTCAGGGAGCCGATGAGTTCGCCTATATCCTCTTGCAGGTCGGCTTCGGCGTCGGTCTTTTTTTCGCGTTCCGCATAGAGTTCGTCGGCGATGTGCAACGCCACCATCACCGGGGCCGTTATGTCCGACTGGTCGGGATGGTCTCGCTGGAATTTCCTGATTTTAGTATCGACGAAGCGCACGATTTCGCGCAAGCGCTGTTCGTTCCCTTGCGTTACTTGCAGGGAATAGTCGCGATTCAGAATGCGGACGCGGATGGACTGGGGCACGATGGGCACCGGTTTTTGCGGATCGGAAACGCCGGGATTATGCGTCGTTGTGCGCTCGTTCTATATGTTCGTCAAGCGTTTCGATGAAGGAGCGCAAATCGTTTTTCAGCGCGTCCGGGTTGCGGGGCACGGAGAAAAAGGCATGGTCCGGGTGGACGGCGGGCCGTTTTTCCAGATCGCGCACTTTTTTCAGGAGGTCGGCGTTGGTTTCGCGCAACGCGGTGACGAGTTTGACGGTTTCCTCGACGCGACGGCGCAAGGTTTCCAGCGTGGCGGGTTCCGGCATGGATTCCGGCTCCGCTATCGACTCCGGTTCCGCTTCCGGCGGCGGTATGGACTCCGCCGACAGGCTTCGTATTGATTCCGTTGCCGGATTCGATTCCGGTTCAGGTTCCAGCGCCGGGATTGGATCCGGTTCCATTTCCGGGTCCGGTTCGACGCCTGTTTCCGTATTCGGCATATCGGCAAAGAGGTCTGGTGTGAAGTCGCCCGTCTCGCAGGGTATCGACATGGCGATGCATTGAATATCGGAAATAAAGCGCCGCCTTGCCGCCTTGTCGGGGGGCGCGCAACAGGTTATTCGCTTCGCAGCGCCGCGCCGTGCGTTTTCTCCAGTGCGTGGACGATACGAGCCATCTTTTTGTTCACTTCCCGATCCGTGAGCGTTCGGTTGGCCCCGAAACGCAGGGCAAAGGCCGCGCTTTTCTTGTCCGGTCCCACCTGCTCGCCTTCGTACAGGTCGAAGAGACGGACCTCTTGCAAGAGGCGCCCCCCGGCTTGCCGAATGGTTTGCAGCAGCCCGCCTGCCGGTTCCTTGCGGTCCACGACGAGGGCCATGTCGCGTTCCACCGAAGGATGGCGCGTTACGGGCCGATACGCGCGGTCAAGGCCCGCCGCGGCGCGCCGGACGAGGCGGGTCCAGTGCAATTCCGCCGCATAGATCATGTCTTCGGGCGCGCTGCCGCCGGCATCGTCCGGCGCAATCTCCAGGATGTTGCCAACAGGTACGTTTCCCGAAAAAATGTCCAGTCGGGCAGGGTCGTTGGCCGCGGGTTCCATGCGGACGTCGGGCGCGCGCAGGCGGCGGAGCAGCATTTCTGTCGCGCCCTTTGCGTCGAACAGGTCGAACGGACGGGCGGACGTATTCCAGCCCGCCTCCGCGGCGTGTCCCGAAAAAGCGAGCAGCAAGGATTCGTGCTCCGCATAGTTTTCTGTCGCCGCGCTGTGCTGCGCTGCGTCGTCGTCTGCAATGGTATCTGCGCCGCCGTCCGCATCGCGCTCGCCGTCCGTCCGCCGGAACACATGCCCGAATTCAAAAAATCGCATTGCGCGCTGCCCGTGGTTGCGGTTGAATTCGATAGCCTGCACCGCGCCCGGCAACAAACTGGGGCGCAGGGCCGCCATGTCGCTGGAGATCGGATTGCGCGTTCGAACCACCTGCTCGGGGGCGTAGCCCGCCATCCGCGCAAATCGTTCCGCCGTTTCCAGCCGCAACATGCTGTTTGCGTAGATTTCCCGGTGTCCCGTGCAGGCAAGAAGCGTGCGGGCCGCCCGCCGCAAGCGCGTTTCGGGGCTTTGGCGCGCGGCGTCCCCGGACAGGGGCGCGGCGCGGTCCGGTTCCGGTATGCGATCATACCCGTAGAGGCGCGCAATCTCCTCGATCACGTCCGCCTCCCGCTCGACGTCGGGGCGGAAGGGGGGCGCGACGCAGCGAAGCCGGGCGGTTTCCGCTTCGCCTTCCTGCGCTATGTCGAAACCGATGCTTCGCAGCAGGCGCTCGCTGACGTCCAGCGGAATGCGTACGCCCAGCACATCCGCTATCCGCGTTGCGCGCACGGCAATCGACGTGGGCGTCGCGGGCGCGGGGTGGGCGTCCACCATGCCGGGGACCACCGTGCCGCCGCCGAGCTCCGCCATGAGCGCGGCGGCCCGCGCGGCGGCGCGCGCCTGCCCGGTGGGGTCCACGCCGCGCTCGAAGCGATAGCTGGCGTCGCTCTGGACGCCAAGCGCCTTCGCCGTTCTGCGAATATGCGACGGGTCGAAGAAGGCGGACTCCACCAGCACGTTGCGCGTGGTTTCCCGGACCTCCGAATTTTGCCCGCCCATCACGCCGCCGATGGCTACGTCCCGTTCGGCGTCCGCAATCATGACGGCGCCGGGAGGGAGTATGCGCTCCTTGTCGTCGAGCGTGGTGAACGGCGTGGGCGCTTCGGTACGCCGTACGCGAATGCGCTGTCCGCCGAGGGCGTCGAAATCAAACGCATGCAGCGGTTGGCCCACGTCGTGGAGCACGTAATTCGTGACGTCCACGATGTTGTTGCGGGGCCTTAGCCCGATGGCCCTCAGCCTGGCCTGGAGCCAGGGCGGGGATTCGCGGACGGTTACGTTGCGCACGATCATCGCCACGTACCGCGGACACGCCTCGGGGGCTTGTATGTCTATCGCAACAAGTTGGGCTGCTTCGCCGCCGGGTTCCGGTTCGGGCGCTTCCGGGAGGCGCAGGACGCCGCCGGTAAGCGCCGCCGCGTCGCGGGCTACGCCGAGGTGGCTGGCGGCGTCCGGCCGGTTGGGCGTAACGCTTACGTCCAGCACGGCGTCCCGGTGCGCCACGCCGCAGGCCGTTAGGTATTCCGCAAATGGCTGCCCGATGCGGGGCGTTGCGCCGTCCGTGCTCGTCAGCGTCATGATTTCGTCGTGCTTGTCGGACAGGCCCAGTTCGTCTTCCGCGCAAATCATGCCTTCGGAGGGTTCGCCGCGCAGTTTCGTTTCGCGGATGACGACGGGGACGCGCTGGTCGGGGTTTTTTCGGTCGGGCAAGGAGAGCGTGGCCCCCGGCGTGGCGACCGGCACGTATTGTCCGGCAGCCACATTCGGGGCGCCGCACACGATGCGGGCGGTTTCCGGGCCGCCCAGGTTCACTTCGCAACAGGCAAGCCGGTCGGCGTTCGGATGGGGGCGTACGCGCTCCACCCGCCCCACGACCACCCCGTCCAGCGACGATCCGATTTCCCGGACTTCTTCCACCTCCAGCCCGCCCATGGTGAGGATTTCGGCCAGTTCCTCCGGGCTTTCCTTG
Organism: Rhodothermales bacterium; assembly: GCA_022825385.1. Taxonomy (GTDB): domain Bacteria; phylum Bacteroidota; class Rhodothermia; order Rhodothermales; family VXPQ01; genus VXPQ01. The sequence goes on along the minus strand of JAJDWX010000028.1, from coordinate 39,538 downwards.
ACGGGGGCGTATTCCCGCAGCCAGTTATACGAGATGTTCATGGTTTGCCGTGTCGTTGCGTTGGGCGAGGCGAGCCGCGGGCATTTCGTTCATGCAGGCGGCGGGTCTGCCCGTATCCTAAAATTGCTCCAGGAACCGGATGTCGTTTTCGTAAAAGGCGCGAATGTCGCGAATGCCGTAGCGCAGCATGGCGATGCGCTCGACGCCCATGCCAAAGGCGTAGCCTGTCCATCGCTCCGGGTCCAGGTCCACGGAGGCGAACACGTTGGGGTCCACCATGCCGCATCCGAGGATTTCCAGCCAGCGCCCTTTTTGGGGCAGCGTCTCGTCGGCCCACCAGATGTCCACCTCGGCGCTGGGTTCCGTGAACGGGAAAAAGCTGGGACGAAAACGCATGCGGGCGTCGTCGCCGAACATGGCCTGCACGAACAGGCGCAGCGCCTGTTTCAGGTCGGCGAAAGAGACGCCTTCGTCCACGTACAAGCCTTCCACCTGATGAAACAGGCAGTACGATTTGTAGGACACGGCCTCGTTGCGGTACACCCGCCCGGGCACGATAATGCGCACCGGCGGCGGCTCGGCGACGAGCGCGCGTATTTGCACGGGCGAGGTATGCGTACGCAAGAGCACCCGATCCGGCTCCAGGAAAAAGGTATCCTGCATGTCTCGCGCAGGGTGGTCCGCCGGAAAGTTCAGCGCCGTGAAATTATGCCACTCCGTTTCGATTTCCGGGCCGGTGGCGATAGAAAATCCGAACCCTTCGAACACCTGCGCGATGTCGTGCAGCGTGTGCGTCAGCGGATGCAGGGAACCCGGCGGCGCGGGGAGGCGGCCCGGAAGCGTACGGTCCATGCGGGCCGCATGGGGCGCATCGTCGCGCGGCGCCCGGCTGGCTTCGAAGGCGGCGAGCCGCGCCTCGGCCCGTTGCTTGGCCTGGTTAATGCGTTGGCCAAGCGCTTTGCGTTCCTGCGGAGGGACTTCCGGAATCTGTTTGAACATTCCGGTTATTTTCCCGCTTTTCCTCCCGAGGTACTTGACCCGGAACGCTTCGGCGGCCTCCGTCGAGTCAATGATTTCCGACTCGATGTCTTTCAGGATGTCGTCGGGCATCGTGCTGCGCCCGTTTAGGCAAGGATACTATTTTCCGGCGAGATGCTGCGTAATGCGCTGGAACGTTTCCGGATCGCGCACGGCGATGTCCGCAAGCGCCTTTCTGTTCAGGGCGACGCCGCTTTTCCGCAGTCCGCCCATGAAGCGGGAATAGGTGGTGCCGTTCAGGCGCGCCGCCGCATTGATCCGGGCAATCCAGAGCCGGCGGAACGCCCGCTTGCGCTGGCGGCGATCCCGGTAGGCGTACCCGAGGGCCTTGTCTACGGAGTGCTTGGCGACCGTGTAGATTTTGGAGCGCGCGCCGCGATAGCCTTTGGCCATCCGGAGGATTTTCTTGCGGCGCCGCCTGGACGCTACGCTGTGGGCGGTACGTGGCATAAGAACAAAGAGCGATCAGGACTGAATAAGCCGTTTCATGCGCGGCGCGTCGGTTTTGTCGACGAGCGTGCTTTCGCGCAGGCCGCGCTTGCGTTTGGCCGATTTCTTGGTCAGGATGTGGCTTTTGTACGCCTTTTTGCGGGCGAGCTTCCCGGAGCCGGTTACTTTGAAGCGTTTCCGGGCGCCGCTATTCGATTTCATCCTGGGCATAAGCACGTTGCGCCGGGCGCGCCTCGATAGCGAGGAGCGTTCCCGGACGATGCGCATGTCCGCGCGCCGTACGGGCGGGGACATGCAAGGGTATTCAAAAAAGGGCTAAACTATAAATACGATTCGGACGCCAGCAGGGTTCCCCGCCTTTTCGGATTTTCTCGCGGGCCGCTCGGGCTTTTGTCGGGTCCGGGTTTTCGGCCCGCGGGTTTTCGGCTATTTTTTGTCCGGCGCCAGGATGGTGGTCATGCGGCGGCCTTCCATGCGGGGCGGCTGATCGATGCGGCCCACGTCCTGCAACTCCTCGGTGAATCGTTTCAGCAAGGCCATGCCCTGGTCCTTGTAAATGATGTCCCGGCCGCGAAACTGCACCCAGGCCTTGACCTTGTTGCCGTTTTCCAGGAAACTCCGCGCATGGCGCGTCTTGAATTCAAAGTCGTGCGTGTCCGTATGCGGGCGGAAGCGCACTTCCTTCAGTTGGATGGTTTGCGATTTTTTGCGCTGTTCCTTCCCTTTTTTCTGTTGTTCGTACCGAAACTTCCCGTAGTCCACGATCTTGCACACCGGCGGATCCGCCGAGGGGGCAATCTCGACCAGGTCCATTCTGTGCGCCCGGGCGCGTTTCAGCGCCTCGTCGATATAGACAACATGGTGTTCTCCGCCGGGATCTACGACCCGGACCATATTGGCCCGAATATCCTCGTTGATGCGTACTTTGCGAGCGATGGTTCTTCTGTGTTTTTATTGGGTGACCGGGGGCGGGGAAGCGTCCGGGCCGCGTTCCGCCTGCCGTCGGACGGCAATCCGGGACGCGCCGGGCGCCTTGTGCTTTCGTGCGGGGGCCTGCGCCTGTTCTGCAAGAGGGCGGCGGGCTCCCGTATCGTTTTCACGCAAGCCGGGCGCGTTTGGTTTCGCCTGAATTGTAACGATGTTGTGCAGACGGGATCAAAAAATATTCCTGGAAATCCTGCCGAAACCTGCCGGGGCCGCAGTGCGCACGGGGCCGCGGCCTGCGTCCATGGAGCAAGGCGCCGGCGTCTTTCCCGCGGCCCGGTGCGCGGCTTTTTCAGCTTCGTTCGTCTCGCCTGCGCTTGATTTACTGCAAGCCTCGCTGCGGGCAAGGCATGACGAAGCAGCGCGGCGGCTCCGCATACTCAGGAACCCGGGCGTTTCTTGCCTTCGGCGATTTCCTGGAGCATCCGATCTGCGCATGTCTCCACGGATACGGTATCCTGTTCGCCGCGCCCATGGCGCCGCACCGAAACCGTGCCGTCGTTCTGTTCGCGCGCTCCCGCCACGAGCATGACGGGCGTTTTGTTCATCTCGGCGCTGCGAATCTTATATCCGGCTTTTTCGTTGCGGCGGTCCACTTCCACGCGGAGGTCGCGTTTGCGGAGCGCCGCGGCGACTTCTTCGGCGTATTCGTGCTGCTTGTCCGAGATGGGAATGACGACCGCCTGCACGGGGGCCAGCCAGAGCGGAAATTTGCCCCCGCAATGTTCTATCAGCACGCCGATGAAGCGCTCCAGCGATCCGAACGGCGCCCGATGGATCATCGCCGGACGGCGGCGCTTGTCGTCTGCCCCGATATAGGAAAGATCGAAGCGCTCCGGCAGGTTGTAGTCCAGTTGCACCGTGCCCAATTGCCATGCGCGGCCCAGCGCGTCCTGCACCATGAAATCCAGTTTGGGACCGTAGAAGGCCGCCTCGCCCGTCTTTTCGACCGCCTCCAGCCCCGTTTCCCGGACGGCTTCGCGGATCGCCTGTTCGGCTTGCTCCCAGCGCGCCTGGCCTCCCTGGTATTTTTCCCGGTCTTCGGGATCGTGCAGGGAAATCTGCGCCTTGAAATCGGTAAAATCCAGCGCGCCCAGCACCGTCAACGTCAGCTCGATGACGTTTTTGAATTCGTCTTTTACCTGTTCGTCCGTGCAGAAGATGTGGGCGTCGTCCTGCGTGAATCCGCGTACGCGGGTCAATCCGCCCAACTCGCCGGACTGTTCGTACCGATAGACCGTGCCGAACTCCGCGTAGCGCACGGGGAGGTCCCGGTACGAGCGCAGCTTGTTCGCGTAGATGCGAATATGATGCGGACAATTCATGGGTTTCAGCAAAAACCCCTCTTCCTCGTCGCGGGCGTCCAGCATGGGAGGGAACTGGCTTTCCCGGTAATAGGGGTAGTGCCCGCTTGTCTTGTAGAGTTCGAGCCGTCCTATGTGCGGCGTAACGACCGGTTCGTATCCCCGTTCCAGTTGCTCTTTTTTCAGAAAATCCATGAGCGTTTCGCGCAGCGTCGCGCCGCGCGGCAGCCACATCGGCAATCCGGCGCCTACCTGTTTGTCGAAGGCGAACAATTCCAGTTCCCTGCCCAGTTTGCGGTGGTCGCGTTCGGCGGCGAGGGCCAGGCGCGCCAGATGCTCGTCGAGCATGCTTTTTTTCGGGAAGCTGACGCCGTAAATGCGCGTGAGCTGAGGGCGGCGTTCGTCTCCGCGCCAGTACGCGCCCGCCACGTTGAGCAGTTTGACATGCTTGATCCGGCCCGTCGAGGGAATGTGGGGGCCGCGGCACAGATCGACGAAGTTGCCCTGCCGATAGAACGTGATCGCGCCGTCTTCGAGGTCTTCGAGCAGTTCCAGTTTGTATTCGTCGCCCTTGTCCTGAAAATACCGGATCGCATCCGCTTTGGAGACGTCTTGCCGTTCGTACGCCGCGTCGCGCGCGGCCAGTTCGCGCATCCGCTTTTCGATGCGTTCCAGGTCTTCCATGCCGATTTTGCGGTCGCCGGGGTCTACGTCGTAGTAGAATCCCTGCTCGATGGGCGGTCCGATGCCGAATTTGACGCCGGGGAACAGCGCTTCGAGCGCTTCGGCCATGAGATGCGCCGTGGAATGCCGAAAGGTCGATTGTCCGTCCGGGTCGCTCCAGGTCAGAATCTCGATGGCGGCGTCTTCGTCGATGGGCCGGGTCAGGTCCCGGACTTCTCCGTTCACCCGTATGGCCAGCGCCTGTCGGGCGAGGCCCGCCGAAACGCTGCGGGCAAGTTCCTGCCCCGTAACGCCGGCCTCGCATGGGCGGACAGACCCGTCGGGGAACGTAATGGCGATGTGGTCGGCAGGCATAATGCAGGCGATGCGCCGCAAGGCGGCAAACAGCAAACTAAAACGTAACTCGTAACTAAATCGGGCGTGGGTCCTGACGGATTCGAACCATCGACCTCTACGATGTCAACGTAGCGCTCTAACCAACTGAGCTAAGGACCCGGGTTGTTTTTTTCTGCGGTGTTTTGTTCTCCGCCGGGCGCTTGCGGAACCCGGCGGCGCGGCAACGGCAAAGGGTTGCAAAGATACCGCTGCGAGGGTTTACATGTCAAGGCGTTCTTCCCGATGCTTCCGGGCGCGGCGGCGCCTGTTTCGGGCCGGATCAGAACGCGTAGCGCATCCGCACGAGCGGGGCGTCGGCCCCGGCGGGCGGCGCGGCGAGCGAAATGCCCAAACCGGCCCGATTGTTCCGCCCGACGGCGCGCAAGGCGGAAATACCGGCGAGCAACCGGTTGGCGGCAAGCGAAGCGATGAGTATGCTGCGTCGCCGCCTGAGCGATTCGGCGTCTTCGCGGAGTTCGCGAAAGCGGGCAAAATGTTCTTCGGTATCCCATCGCCACTGGAACGAGGGGTCGGCGGCGTACGCAATCTGCTCCACATTCAGGTCCCGGTATTGCGCGTCCGTGAACTCCTGCGAGGACCGGTACGTTGCGGCGCGCAGGTAAAAGGTTCGATCCTTGCCCGCCGGATCGACGCCGGCGTAGCGCGTCGCCAGGGTTCGGTAACTTTCTACAAGATGGTTGCGTCGCCAGTTTGCGCCCACGAGTCCCGTCCACAAGCCCGCGTCCGTTAACGCGAAGGCGGCGCCCAGGCGGCCCCAGTCTCCGCCCCGGGCATGGCGGTGGCCCAGGCCGGGGGCGAGGAGGCTGAGCGCGAACGCTTTGCCGGAGGACGCCTTGCGCAGGGAAGGCTCCATGATTTCCGGGGTTTGCGCCCGGGCTTCCCCGAGCGCGCCAGGGGCCGCCGCCCACAGCGCCGCGCACAGGATCGCGCCAGGCAGCATGGCGGACGCCGCGTTTCGGGGTGCGTAGGGCTTGCGCATGGGTCTTTTATGGATTTCGTTTGCGCCGGATCAGGGTTTTCCGGCCTGTCAGGCGGTTTTTTCGCTGTTTCGGTCGGGGGCCCCGCTCCGGAATTTCGTCAGGCGCACCTGGTTCGTGTCGCCCCGGGTTTCGTATTTTACCTCATCCATCAAACTGCGCATGATCTGTACGCCGAGCCCGCCTCTTCGCCTGCTTTCCGCGATTTGGAAAATGTCCGGCTCCGACCATAATTCCGGTTGGAAAGGCCGTCCCTGATCTTCTATGCACACGGTGAATCGTTCGGGGTCGATTGCGACGCGGATCGCAATGTCCCGTCCGTCCTCGTTATAGGCATGTTTGATCACGTTGGCGCAGGCTTCGTCCACGGCCATCGTTACATGCGCGATCGTTTCCTCGTCGAGGTTCGCCTCGCGAGCGTATTTTTCCACGAACCGCCGCGCCTTGCCAAGGTGCTGCGTTACGCCAGGGATGCGGAGGCTATGTGCGGATTCGGACATGGGGGAAGGGTGCGTTCCGCTGCCGGGGCGCAGGTCAAGTAGCGTTTTCGTCGGGGTTTGCATCGAATTTCCGGATGGCTTCCCGTTCGTCCTCGACAATATCGAACAGCAGCGGAAAGCCCAGCAGGTCGAATATGTTGAAGATGCTTGCCTGGAGTCCCGCAATCTTGATGTCTCCTCCAGCCTCGCGCATTTCCTCGATATACGCCATGAATACGCCCAGGCCGGCGCTGGAGATATATTTCAGGTGCCGACCGTTTGCGACGATGCGGTACATTTCGTCCTGTCGGCACTTTTGCAGCGCCGCTTCCAGTTCGGATGCGGTGTGCGCGTCCAGTTCGCCGTTCAGATCAAGAATGCGAATATGTGCTTCCGTTCGGAATCCAACCGAAAAATTGCTCATGTCGTCGCTGGTTTCGTATGATTTTGCATGCCGTTCCATTGCATGACCACGAGCGTCATGTCGTCGTCGTATTCTGTACGACCAATGTACTCGTGAAGGTTCGCAAGGAGCGCTTCGTAGATGGCGGATGCGTCTTGTTTCCGGTGCGTTTTGAGGGCTTCCACGAGGCGTTTGTGTCCGTACAGGGCGCCCTCGCTGTTCCTGCTTTCGACGATGCCGTCCGTATAGACCGCAACCGTGTCCCCGGGCCGAAGCGAAATACGCTCTTCTTCCAGATGTTTCCGGAAACGCGCGCTTCGGTCCATTCCGAGGGCGACGCCGCGCGGACGCACGTCGCGCTCCGCGCCCTCTCTGGAAATATGAATAGCCGGGCAATGTCCTGCGCGGGCCAGAATCACCGTTCCCGCGCGGGCGTCGATGACGCCGTAGATTGCGGATACGAACATGCCGCGTTCGAGCGCGGAAGAAATCGCCACGTTGGCCTGCGCGAGAAAATCCGCCGGGCCGGGGGCTATGCGCACGGTGGCGCGGAAAATGCCCTGCAACTCCGCCATGTAGAACGCTGCGGAAATGCCCTTGCCGGATACGTCCGCTACGATGAAAGCCAGCCGGTCCTCGTCCAGTTTCAGGAAGTCGTAATAATCTCCGCCGACTTCGTAGGCGGGAATGCTGGAAGCGGCGAGGGCCAGGCCCTGTATTTCCGGCAGGTCTCGCGGCAAGAGCCTGTTTTGCATGTCGCGGGCGATGTCCAGCTCGCGGGACAGGCGTTCCCGTTCGAGTTTTTCCTCGAAAAGACGCGCATTGTCCAGCGCAATGGCGGCCTGGGCGGCGTAGACGCCGATCGCTTCGATATCGTCCTCGTCGAATCCCTGGGCGATGTCCTTGGTTACGAAAAGCCCGCCCAGCAACGTGTCTCGCGTGACGAGGGGCGTCATCAGCATGGAGCCGATCCGGCTCCCCGGATTGCCCCGGATGCGGTGGTCCGCGGGGGCTTCGTTCAGGATAACCGGCTCGCGCCGGGTCGCGAGTTCTTCGTACAGCGCGGCCACGTCCGTCATGGCTTCGACGTCCTCGGCGGCGGTGTTCCACGCCGCCGCCACCTGCGGGCGCAGCGAGCCGCTGCGTTCGTCTTCGATGGCCAGCCAGGCCATTTGCGCGGCGCCCGTCTCCACGGGCGTTTTCGTAATAGCGAGGTGCAGTTTGTCGGGGTCGAACGCCTGATTGACGAGATTCGTCAGGGAGTACATGGCGGCGACTTCTCCGGCCTTGCGCCGGAAATCTCCGGTGGTGGGCAGGTGGAAAACGAGAAAAAGGAACGACGTTACGCAATACAAGAGGCCAAAAGCCAATGCGGCCAGCGTGAATTGGTCCAGGGGGTAGCTGGCGTGGCGTATGTACATGAAATGGGCCGGCAGAAACCCTTCCGAAGGCAGGGCGCCCGCCAGCAACAGCATGAGCAGCACGGAGAGCCCTACGCCCGCCGCCTTGGCCCGAAACGACAGAAAAACGATCCACGACACCCGGAACGAATTCAGGATCATAAGAATGCCGACCGGAATAACAGCCGCGAATTGCACTACGTTGGGGTCTTCGGCGGGGTCTTTCAGAATGGCGACCAGCGAAAAGACGCCCATGGACGCGAGCATGAGATACCAGGTTCGCTGGCTTTGCTTCGTGCGTTTGAACAGCACCAGGTCCTGAAACCGCAACAACAGGTAGAACGCCACGAGCGCCCGCGCGAAACTGATCACGTGCATCTTGACCACGGTGGCGAACGTAAGCGGAACGCCGGTTTCGTATTCGAAGCCCAGCAAGGCCTGATTGACCGGAACGTCCTCCGGGGCGCCGCCGGTAATGCCCACCAGCATCCGGATGACGGCGGTTGCCAGCGCGCCCAGCACCAGCGTGGTCCAGAACGCTTTGAGCGGGCCGACCGGGCGTTGCTTCAGGAAATACGCCATCAAAAACCAGAACAGCGCGAATCCCGTAACGACCACCATCTGGTATACGAAATCCACCGCGGGATGCCAGGGCGCGCCGGAAGCCCATTCGAATATGTTGTACGCCGCGGCGAGGGCGAAACACACCAGCGCGGCGGCGACGAAAGCGAGGCGATGCTTTCGATTGCGCAACGCTACGTCGATATATCCTTGTCCGCTTCGGAGAATCTTATTTGCGAAATGACTGGACACAGGCAAAATTGCCGGGTGAGAGGGCGTCTTTGATACGGAGCATGCGCCGTACGGTTCTTGCTTCGCCGGTTCGTTCGTCGGATGGGGTAACTTTCTTGCGGTTTCGTACGTAAACGAAAGGAAGGTTAGGCCCGTTGCGTATATTTCCGCCCGGAATTTCCTTTTTTTACTGTACAGATTCAGCATTTCCTTGTCTGCAGGCGCCCAGGCCGCATGAAACGATCGGCGATTATACGGTTCCAGTTGTTGCTGCTTGTCGCGGCGACGGCGCTTGTGCTGTGGCGCGGCGGGAAGCCGTCTCCGCCGCCCGAAGGCATGATCGTTTATTCGGACATTTCCGCCGGCCGGTTGTTGCAGGAAACGTTTCGCGTAGCGCAGCCGGCGCGCGTTGCGCTGGAGGCGGTCGGGTCTTTCGAGGCGGACGAAGATTCGGAAAGCCGCTCCCTCGCCGCCTATGGCTGGATCCTGCGGCGGGAAGATCGCGCCGTGGTCTGGGACATGCATTCGTCGCGGCTGCGGAGGCAGGGCAATACGCTGGCCCTCGTTACGGACACGGTGGAATTGTCGCCGGGCGTCTACGACGCGTACTTTACTTCGTACGGGAACCGGGACGATTCCCCGCTGGGCTTGTCGTTTCTGGACGGTTTGCTGGATTTTTCTTCGGACGACCGGCACGAATGGCGCGGCGACGCGGACCAGTGGCGCTTCGTGGCGCGTCCGCTGGGGGATGCGGCTGCCGAGCGCGTCTATCTCGACGCGGAGGCGCCCGCCTTTCCTGCGGGCGCGGAAACGCTGCTCTGGACGTCGGCGCCCATGGAGGGACGCGAAATCGCCGAGTATATGTTCCGGGCGACCCGGCCTGCCCAGGTGCGCGTGTACGCCGTGGGGGAAATAGATCGGGAGCGAATGGATTATGGCTGGATCGAAGAGACGTTCACCGGCGAGCGGGCGTGGGACATGCGGCGCGGGAATACGGAGCCGGCCGGCGGATGGGACGTCAATCGCTTGTTCGACGGGACCGTTTCGCTGGCGCCGGGCCTGTATCGCACGGTGTTTCAGACCGATCCGAGGCAGAACTACGAGGACTGGGTGCGCAATCCGCCGTTCGATCCGGCGGGGTGGGGCGTTTCGTTGTTCGCCGCCGCGCCGGAGGCGGTGGAGCCGTTCGATTTGTGGGAAGATCGGGAGCCGTTCATTCGGATTCATCGCGTCGGGGACGACGAGCGCCATGTTTCGCGGTTTCGCGTCCGGGCGCCCACCCGGATCGCCGTGGACGCGCTTGGGGAAATGGGGGACGACGACCGCTACGATTACGCGACCATTACCGCCGGACCTTCCGAGCGGGTCCTGTGGGACATGACGACGGAGCATGCCTTGCCTGCGGCGGGGTACGACAACTGGCGCGCGCTGGCTTTTCTGGATTTGTCGCCCGGGGCGTATACGGTTACCTACCAGAGCGACGGTTCGCATTCGTACGACGGGTGGCTGCACGGGGAACCCGAGCACCCGGAGCGATGGGGGGTGGCGCTGTTCCAGGTGGACGACGACCCCGCCTCCGCTGCGATCGAAGTGCTTGAGGCGGACCGGCAAGCGCCTGTCGCCGCGCCGGTTTCGGAAGGGGATTCGTCGGTTTCCGCGGTGGCGACTGCGCCCGCCGCGCCCGCCGCGCCGGAGGATCGCCCGCCTCCGCCGCCGCCTCCAGCGGGCGCGCTGGTCGATCTGACCGGGCTTGGCAACCGGGAGCACCGTTCGGCTTCGTTTACGTTCGACGGGGAGGGGTTTCTGCGGATTCGGGCCGTGGGGGAGGCGTCGCTCAGCGGGCAGTACGATTACGGCTGGATACAGGATGCGGCAACCGGAGAAACCGTTTGGGAAATGACCTGGCAGAATACGATTCCCGCCGGCGGCGACGCCCGCAACAGGATGTTTCTTGGTACGCTTTCGTTGCCGGGCGGGGCGTATATCGCGCATTTCCAGACGGATTTTTCCCATGCCTACGGCGATTTCGGAGACATTCCCCCCGACGAGCCGGAAGCCTGGGGGATTCGGGTGTTTGTTTCGGGGGGCGTGGACGAATAGGGACGGGAGGAGAATTGGTAGTATCCTTGAAGGATTCCAACAAAAACGCTTGCATTATAATCCCTTGTTTTTTATCTTGAATACCAAGGGATTTATTCTGAAAACCAAAGTAAAAATTTTCCATGACCAAGAGCCAGTATTTGTGGCTGCGTGCGGAGCGGTTGCTTTCGGATGCGGCGTTTTTCGATGCGGAACGCGCACGGGTTTTGGCAGACTATCCGTTGCTCAATGCGCATGGCCTCGGGCAAACGCGCCGTTGCATTGCTTCGCCGGATAGCGCCTCCCCGATGCAGCGAGAGACGGAGTATATTCCGGTTGATCTGGATGCGGCGCGGAGCGATTTGCGGGCAGGAGGGCAGCACGAGCAGGGTATTCGCAATACGCTTGAGTACTTTGTTAAGGCGCGGGTTTCCGTGGGCTATCGTCTGAAGGGGTGCGGTTGGGCGCGCCGATTCAATGGCCCGGCTCCGCCGAAACGTTCGAGTTATGCCCTCAAGCGCCAGGTAGAATCGTATTTGCGCAAACTGGATGCGCGCCACGAGAAAAATGGCGAACAAAAAGGCAGGGATCGCTGCACGTCCAACGGGGCGTTTATTTGCGCGGCCCTCATGACCGGATTGCGAATATGGTCGTATAGGGATTCCATAAATCCCGATCTCCGTGTGGGGAAGCCTTGGGCAATTGCAGGCCTGCAACCGGAAGATTATAGCCATCCTGACGATGAGCGCATGGCGAAGTTTTGGCGATGGGCGGTGCAACAGAACGTCAGCGATCCTCTGATGGAAGATTTTATCGCCGACGCGGTTGAACTTCTGTACGCCGGCGCGGATTTGAAGCGGATGCAAGAGGCGATTACAACGGGGCGTTGCGAAGCGCAGGAGGCGTATGACCGTTTGTGGCGTACATTCGGTTTTCCGCCACCCGGAAAAACAGTGTCGTTTCGATTGGGATTCATGGCCGGACAGATCGAAGTCCCTGACGATTTCGACAGCATGGGCGACGTCGAGATAGGCAAGATGTTCGAGGCGGCGCCGTGAAGTTTTTGCTGGACACCCATCTATTGCTGTGGGCGGCGGGCGACCCGGAACGATTGACGACGGAATCCCGCGACCTACTGAACGATCCCGCATCGGAGTTGCTGTTCAGTGCGGCAAGCATCTGGGAAGTCGTTATCAAGAATGCGTTGGGCAGAAGCGACTTCCGCGTTGCGCCGCAACAATTTCGGGATGGCCTGATGCAAAACGGGTATGGCGAGCTTGCGATTCGATCCGAACACGTTCTCGCTGTCGGCATGTTGCCGTCCATTCATGCGGACCCTTTTGACCGCATACTCATCGCCCAGGCGCAGGTTGAAAACGCCACGTTGCTGACTACCGACGGCAAAGTGGCCCGATATCCCGGACCGGTTCGGGCGGTCTGATGGAGCGCCGCCGCGTCTGTTTCGTCGCAAAAGGCGCCCGAACGATTGCCTCTATCCGACCAGCCCGGGAAAGGCCGAACCTCGCTCGTTTGCTTGCTTGCCGTCTCTGATCAACGCCTCCTCGAATATGCCCGCCACGCTTGACGACGTATTGCGCGCATTATCCACCGTGGTCTCCCCGGACAGCGGCAAGGATATCCTGCGCCTGAACCTGGTGAAGGGCCTGACGGTCGAGGATGGCCGGGCGGCGTTTACGGTGCTGCTGAAGGAGGCGCCCGCCTCGTTTGCGGACGCCGTGGCGGAGCGGTGCCGCGAGGCCATTCGCCGGGAAACGCGCGCCGACATGCAGGTGGACGTCGTCGTGGAGCGCGAGATGATCGCCCTTGATATGCACGACGGCGGATCCGCAAAAAGCGTACAGCCCGCCGGCGTGGTTAATTTCGTCGCCGTCGCGTCGGGGAAAGGCGGCGTGGGCAAGAGCACGGTGGCCGTGAACCTGGCGGGGGCGCTGCGCCGGAAAGGCTACGACGTGGGCCTTGTGGACGCCGATATTTACGGCCCGTCCATCCCGCTCATGTTTGGCGCGGCGGACGAGAAACCCCGGGTCGATGCGCGCCGCAAGATCGTGCCGCTGGAGCGTCACGGCGTGAAACTGCTTTCGATGGGGATGATGGTGGACCCCGAAAAGGCGGTGATCTGGCGCGGACCCATGGTTACGAACGCCATCCGGCAGTTTCTGGGGGAATGCGACTGGGGCGCGCTGGATTATTTGATTCTCGACCTGCCGCCGGGCACGGGAGACATTCAGCTCACCATTGTCCAGAGCCTTGCGCTCACGGGCGCGGTGGTCGTATCCACGCCGCAGCCTGTGGCGCTGGCCGACGCGCGCAAAGGCGTCGCCATGTTTCGGAACGTGCGGGCGCCCGTACTGGGGCTGGTCGAGAATATGGCCTGGTTTTCTCCGCCGGACAGGCCCGAAAAAAAGTATTATATTTTCGGACAGGGGGGCGCTGCCGCGCTCAGCAAGGAACTGGACGTTCCCCTCTTGGCCGCGTTGCCGATTCGGGAGCGGCTGCGGGTATCGGGCGACGAGGGAACGCCCATCGTGTTCGCCGAGCCGGAGGGCGCGCTGGCGAACCTGTTCGGCGCGCTGGCGGACCGGGTCGCGCGCGAGGTAACCGTTCGCAACGCAACGCAGCCCGCCACGCAAAAAGTCGAAATTCTGCATACGGGATCCACGCGGGCTTAGCATAGTTTGCGATAGTGTCCATCGATACATCCTGGGGAAAAGGCATATGTCCGAAAAAAACGCGCCCGCTGCAGGGCACACGGCAGAACAGGCGTCCGTTGCGGACGCAGACGCAGAACTCCGCGCCCGGATCGAGGAATCGCTGGATTCGATTCGCCCGTATTTGATGGCGGACGGGGGGTCCGTGCGCTTGCTGAACATTACGCCGGATATGGTGGTGGAACTGGAATTGCTGGGGGCGTGCGGCACATGCCCCATGAGCGCCATGACCTTGCGCGCCGGCATCGAACAAGCCCTCAAGCGTTCCGTGCCGCAAATCGCCCGCGTCGAGGCGGTGAACGCTCCGTCGCCGTACTAAGTGCGCCAAGGCCGCCGTCCGGTCGCGCCCAGGCCCATGCAGGCGCGCCGCCCGCCGTCCGCCGCGCCCTTTACGCCGCCTCCCGCGTCAGGTATTCCATGGTCAGGTACGCCATGAACCCCGGCGCCATGCGCAACGCTTCCTCGTCTATCGCAAAGCGGGGCGTGTGGAGGCCGTGCACGATGCCCCTGGCTTCGTTGCGGGTGCCGAACCGGTAGAAGGCGCCCGGTGTCTCGCGCAAAAACCAGGCGAAATCCTCCGAGGCGTACCACAGGTCCAGATCGACCACGTGCTCTTCGCCCACGTAATCGGCGGCAACGTCCCGGACGAACTGCGCGGACGCGGGGTCGTTGCACAGGACCGGATACCCCGCCTCGATCTCTACGCGGACGCGCGCGCCGTGCGCCTCGGCCGTTTTTTCCGCGATGCGGCGAATATGGTCGTGCGCCTGGAACCGCCAGGTTTCGTCGAGCGAGCGGAAAGAGCCTTCCAGCAGGACCTGACCGGGAATGACGTTCGTCGCGCCGTCCGCCACGAACCGTCCGATCGAGAGGACGCTGGGCGTGTCCGGGGGACAATGCCGGCTTGTAACGGATTGCAGGGCGAGGAGCGTGTGCGCGGCGGCGAGCACCGGATCGGCGTCCAGCAGGTGCGGCGCCGCGGCGTGTCCGCCTTGTCCTTCTATCGTGATATAGATTTCGTCCGCCGAGGCCATGTATCGTCCGGCCCGGACCCCGATTTTTCCGGCGTCCAGTCCGGGGTGCACATGCTGGCCGAAGATCGCCCGGGGCGCCGGGCCGAACGCCTCGCCAAGCGCGCCCTCCCGGATCATGGGCAGCGCGCCGCCGGGCAGTTTTTCCTCGCTGGGCTGGAACAGGAACCGGACGCTTCCGGGCAGTTCGTCCCGGAGCCGATGCAGGATGGAGGCCGCGCCAAGGAGCGCGGCGGTGTGCGCGTCGTGGCCGCAAGCATGCATGACCCCGTCGTTTCGGGAGGCGAAGTCAAAGTCGAAGGCGTTTTCCTCCTGTATGGGCAGGGCGTCCATGTCTGCCCGCAGCGCCAGCGCGGGGCCGGGCTTGCCGCCGCGCAACGTGGCCACGACGCCCGTTTTCGCCACGCCGGTATGGATGTCGAAGCCGAGCGGTTCCAGCGTTTCCGCCACCAGTTTGGCCGTGTTCCATTCCGAATAGGCCAGCTCCGGGTTCTGGTGCAGGGTGCGGCGGATGGCTACGATTCGCTCGAAAAATTCCTCGTTCAGTTGTTGTATGCGTTCGCGCATGGAGACCGTCAGACCATTTTTTTTCGCTTGTTCAGGTAGGCGAGCAGGGCCTTGTCGTACGGCTGTTCCGTATTCAGTTCCACGAAATCGATGTCGTATTCGAGGCATTGCCGCCGAAACCGGTTTCCAAAGAACGCCGCCGCCTCGCGGTAGTTTTCCCGTATGTGCGCCGGTTGCAGGGAAATTTCCTCGCCGGTTTCCATGTCTCGAAAGATCATGGGCGCGTCGGGGAAGTCGAATGCGCGCTCCGTGGCGGATTCCAGCACATGGAACACCAGGACTTCGTGTCCCCGGTAGCGCAGGTGCCGCAGCGCCTTGAGCAAATCTTCGTGCTCTCCGACATTTTCGAAAAGGTCGGTAATGACGACGACAAGGGAGCGGCGGGCGATGCGTTCGGCGATTTCGCTGAGCGCCTTCGCGGCGCCGGTGCGTTTTTGCGGCGGCGGGCGGTCGATGGTTTGTTGCAGCCGGATCAGAATCTGCCGCAGCCAGGACGTTGCGCTCCTTGGAGGCAGGACGTCGCGAATTTCCTCGTCGAACGTAATGAGCCCGGTGGCGTCCCGCTGCTTGACCATGATGTAGTGGAGCGCCGCGGCGAGGTAGCCGCCGTACGCTATCTTGGAGAGCGGCGCCTGCTCCCGGTATCGCATGGAGGCGGACGTATCGAGGGCCACGTAGTGCCGCAGGTTGGTTTCTTCCTCGAACCGTTTGACATAATGCCGGTCCGTCTTGCCGTACACTTTCCAGTCCACGTATCGGAGTTCGTCGCCTGCGATGTAGGGGCGGTGCTCGGCGAACTCCACGGAAAATCCGTGGTACGGGCTTTTGTGCAGGCCCGTAATGAAGCCCTCGACGATCATGCGCGCCCGGAGCTCCATGTTGTTCAGGCGGGATACGACGACAGGGTCGAGGTATCTAAGGCTGGTATCCTGCGCGGCGGGCATTGCGGCGAAAAAGAATGAGAAAAAGGAGTAAATTGCGGGTTGTCTTACGAAGGTACGTCAGAGAAACTGGAAACAGGCATTCGTTTTTCGTAATTTTCATGTTATGGAGTCAACAGATCGCATCAAGGCGCAATTGATGGACCCCCACGATCTGGACCGGACGCTGAATCGCATGGCGCGCCAGATTGTGGAAATGATACATCCCGAAGAGGATGCCGCGCGCCATTTCGGTTTGATAGGGATGCAGACGCGCGGCGTGCACCTGGCCCGGCGCCTCCGCGACAAGATTCTGGCCTTCGAATCCTTGCGCGTTCCGGTCGGCGTGCTCGATGCCACCATGTACCGGGACGATTTCCGCATTCGCCTCGAACAGCCCGTGGTGCGCGCTACGGACATTCCGTTCGACATTACGGAGCGGCGCCTGGTGCTGGTGGACGATGTGTTGTATACCGGACGCACGGCGCGGGCGGCGTTCGACGCGCTGATGGACATCGGCCGTCCGGCCTCCGTAAAATTTCTTGTGATCGTCGATCGCGGCCTCCGGGAGCTTCCCGTATGCGCGGACGTCGTAGGCCGGCAGGTGCCTACGCTGCCCGGAGAAGAAGTGCGCGTGCGGCTGCATGAGCTCGACGATCGGGAAGGCGTATGGCTGGTGGAAACTTCGAGCGAATAACCATGCAAGCACGCGAAGAAGCAAGTCAGGCTCCGGCGGCTCCGGGTTCGTTGAAACACCGGCATTTGCTGGGCCTTTCGACGTACGACGAAGAAGAGATCGGGTGCATTCTGCATACGGCGCGGTATTTTCGTTCGGTGCTGCGCCGCGCCATTCCGCGTGTGCCTCCGATGCGCGGGGTTACCGTCGCCAACCTTTTTTTCGAACCGTCCACGCGGACGCGCATTTCTTTCGAACTGGCCGAAAAACGATTGTCGGCGGATCCGGTGAATTTTTCCGTTTCCGGCTCGTCCGTGTCCAAGGGCGAAACGCTGAAGGACACGGCCCTGAATATCGAGGCGATGAAAGTGAATGTGGTCGTGATTCGGCACAAGTCTCCGGGCGCGGCGATTTTTCTGACCCGCTGCATCGATTCCGTGGTGATCAACGCCGGAGACGGCGCCCACGAACATCCCACGCAGGCCTTGCTGGACCTGCTTACGCTTACGGATATCCATCCTTCGCTCGAAGGCCGAAACATTTCCATTATCGGAGATATTGCGCACAGCCGCGTGGCCCGCTCGAACATATACGGCCTGCAGGCGCTTGGCGCGCAAGTGACGCTGTGCGCTCCCGGCACGATGACGCCGGTAGGGGTCGAAGACATGGGCGTACGGGTAACGAACCGCCTGGACGAAGCGCTGGAAGGGTGCGACGTGGCGATGGCGCTGCGGGTGCAACTGGAGCGACAGGGCGCCCTGCTTTTCCCCGGGGTGCGGGAATACCATGCGCGGTACGGCATTACCCTGAAGCATATGGAACGGCATCCCGACCTTCGCATCATGCACCCGGGCCCGGTGAACCGGGGCGTCGAACTGGCGAGCGAGGTGGTGGATCACGAACGGGCCGTGATTCTGGATCAGGTGACCAACGGGGTCGCCGCCCGCATGGCCGTACTGTACCTGCTGGCCGGGCCGAAGGAGGAACTTGCATCCTGAAGCGCGCGGGCGCGTACCATTTTCGCAGCACACTGGTATTTGCTCTCATTGAGCGTAACGAATGAATCGAACCGATCCTTACGGAGGCGAGCCCGGCGGACCCATTGCCTTTATGGCGAGCAATCGCGTCGCCGCCAACCTGGCTATGCTTGCTATTCTGGCGGCGGGCCTTGTGGCGCTGAGCGGGCTGGAGCGGGAGGCCTGGCCTACGGTTCCTTTTAATACCGTTGAAGTGTCCGTAGTCTATCCGGGCGCCCAGCCAGAGGAGATAGAGGAGTCGATTATCGTAAAGATCGAGGAGCGGGTCGAAGCGCTGGAGCATGTCAAGACGGTCAAGTCCCTGGCGGCCCAGGGGATTGCGTCGGTCCGGGTCGAGTTGAAGAGCGGCGCGGATATAGGGAAGGTCATGGACGAGGTGCAGGCTGCGGTCGGGCAGATACCGTCGTTTCCCGCCGCCGCCGAGCGTCCGCAGTTTCGGGAAATGAACAATCAGAGCAGCATGATTCGCCTGATTGTTTCTGGCGACGCGCCCGAGCGTTCGTTGAAGGAATTGGCCTATCAGATCGAAGACGAACTGGCGTCCTTGCCCGATGTGTCTCGCGTCGAGACGACGGGGGCCAGAAAGTATGAAATATCGATCGAGGCGCCGCTTGCGCGTTTGCGGGCGCTTGGCTTGACGCTCGACGACGTAGCCGACGCAGTCCGGCGCAGTTCGCTCGACCTTTCGGCTGGCCGCGTCGATACGCGGGACGCCTCCGTGCGCGTCCAGACCGTGGGGCGCCGCTACGACCAGATCGACTTCGAAGATATTGTCGTGCTGGCCCGCCAGGACGGCGCCATCGTGCGTCTCGGGGATATTGCGCAGGTGCGCGACGCATTCGAGGATACCGACCTGATTCTTCGGCACCAGGGCCTGCCTGCGCTCTTCGTGGAGGTCTATCGGGCCGACGACGAGCAGGTGATGGATGTGGCGGAAGCCGTCCGGGGACATCTGGACGACACGATTATTCCCTCGTTGCCGGACGGGGTGGACGTTACCGTCTGGAACGACGAGTCCCAGGCTTATTCGGAGCGGTTCGGGCTGCTTGTCCGGAATGGCATTCTGGGGCTTCTTCTGGTGTTTATCGCGCTGGCGTTGTTTCTCGAAATACGGCTTGCCCTGTGGGTCGTCGTCGGACTCGTTACTTCGGGGGTCGGCGCGCTGGCCGTCATGTTGTTGTTCGATCTGGCGATTAATACCATTTCCCTGTTCTCGTTCATGCTGGCTATCGGCATCATCGTAGACGACGCCATTGTCGTGGCCGAGCATATCCACCACGAGCGACAACGGGGCCTGCCGGGGGTCGTCGCCGCGATTCGGGGTACGCGGCGAATCAGGAAAGCATTGACCTTCGCGGTGTTGACTTCCGTCGCGGCGTTTACCCCTCTGATGTTTATTCCGGGGGGCATTGGAGAAATATGGTCTGCATTGCCCATTATTATCATCGGCATGTTGCTGATTTCGCTTTTCGAATCGCTTCTGATTCTGCCCAGGCACTTGTCCCACTTGCCCGGACCGGAGCGCGTAGCGACCCGCGGGCTGGAACGCTTTTTTGCGCGCCCCCGGGAGTATGTGGATCGCGGATTGAACAGATTTTTGACCGGGCCCCTGGACCGCGCGCTGCGTTTTGCGACGGATCAACCCGCCGTCGTGCTGGCGAGCGTCGCGGGGTTGCTCATCCTTAGCGTGTCGCTGGTGCCGGCGGGCGTCGTTCCCACCACGTTCGCCGACGTAGTGGAAGGCGACTTTGTCAACGCTACGCTGGAAATGCCGGACGGCACCCTTGCGGAGCGGACGTACGAAGTGGCGATGGAACTGGAACAGGCGGGACGCCGCGTACTGGAGCGCCTGGACGCAGAGAGGCCGGATGGCGCGCCCTCGCTGCTTTCGGGCGTTATCGTAACGGTTGGGCAGCGCCCGCGCGTGGAAGGCGGCGGGATCAATCCAACCCCCGCCATGAAGCCGGAAGCCCACGTCGCCACCGTAGAGTTCAAACTCCTGAACGCCCAGCAACGGGACGTTTCGACCATTCTGATCATGCAAGCCTGGAGAGAAGAAGTCGGAACGCTTCCGTACGTTCGCGGGATTGCCTTCAGCGGCGAGGTTATCGATCTCGGCAGTCCCGTGGCGGCGGTGTTGTCGCACCCGGACCCGTCGCGCCTGGCGGCCATCGCGGATTCGGTGACGAACGGTTTGCGCGGCGTGCAAGGCGTCTTCGATATCCGTTCCGATCACACGCCCGGCGTCGGGCAGATCGAATTGTCGTTACGGCCCGAAGCGCGCACGTTTGGCCTGACGGTCGACGAGATGGCGCGGCAGGTGCGGGGAGCCTTTTTTGGCGTGGAAGCGCTCAGGCTGCAACGCGACAGGGAGGAGGTTCGGGTCTATGCGCGCCTTCCGGGCGACGAGCGGGACGCGCTCACGGACGTCGAGAAATACATGATCCGTACGCCGCTGGGCGGGGAGGCGCCGATAAGCCAGGTGGCCTCGGTGCGGATGGGCGCCTCGCCGCCGACCATCCGCCGTCAGGACGGTCAGCGGGTTGTGACGGTGACCGCGGACATCCACGAGGATGCGATTTCGAGCGGGGAGGCCAATGGAATACTCAGGGACGAGATCCTTGCGCGGCTCACGGACGCCCATCCTGAACTGAAGTACTCTTTCGGCGGCGAACAGCAGCAGCAACTGGAGTCGCTGGACGCGTTGTACCGAGGTTTCGCGCTCGCCATGCTCGCTATGTTCGTGTTGCTGGCTATTCCGCTGGGTTCGTACGGCAAACCGTTCATCGTAATGGCCGTCATTCCGTTCGGCCTTGCGGGCGTCGTGCTCGGCCATCTGGCGCTGGGCATCGCCATTAGCGCCGCCTCTTTCCTCGGGTTCTTTGGCCTTGCCGGGGTGCTTGTCAACGATTCGCTGGTCATGATCGATTTCATGGACCAGCGGCTCAAGGAGGGGGCTACGGTCAAGGAGGCTATCGTCGATGGGGCCAAAGGACGCTTTCGGCCCGTTATGCTGACTTCGGCGACCACGTTTCTGGGTTTCACGCCGCTTATTCTCGAGCCGTCTATTCAGGCGCAATTCCTCGTTCCCTTTGCAGCGTCGCTTGGGGTTGGCGTGATGATCACGACGGCGATATTGATCGTGCTGGTGCCTGCGCTCATGGCGATCTATTTGCGCGCCAACTCGCCTCGCAACGCGGCCCTCGCAGCATAGCCGCTCGTTCGCATGCGTTTCGTTCGCTACATATGACTTTCTACAAGGCATCGCAAGCATGAAAGACGTATCTGTGCCATTCCCCCTGCGGCTTGCAGAGGAGTTGATTCTCCTGATGCTTGACGAAAAGAGCGGTTACCTGGAAATGGTGCCGGGCTGGACTTTTTCCTGCGTTATGGCGGGAGCCGTGCTCGCCGATCTTGCATTCGAGGGTTCCCTCGACACCGATCCGGAAGCGCTGTATCTGGTTAATTCCGATCCGACGGGAGACAATCTTCTGGACCCGACGCTCAAGGACGTCGCTGCATCCGAAGCGGTCCATGATACGCAGTACTGGATTGAGCGGAACACGGGCCGTTCCGACGAAATCGTTACGTTCGCGCTGGATCGTTTGGTGGAGCGAAAGATACTCGACCATGAGAGCGGCGGATTCTGGGGACTTTCGCGCGCTGTTTCCCGTTCGGGCGCCTATCCTGCTTCGGATTTGCAAGTGCGCCGGGAGGCCAAGACAAGAATTATAAGCGTCATCCTGGACGACGACAGCATTCCGGATCCGCGCGACGCCATTCTTATTGCCTTGATGCACGCGTTTGGGGGTTTCAGGCAGTTGCTTGAGCCGGAAGACTACGAAGAGCGGCTCGAACGCATAGATTTTGTCGCCAATCTGGACCTGATAGGGCGGACGGTTGCGACTGCGGTGAAGAACAGCGCCGCCACCCCCAGAACGCGCCGCGCTGTTCAGGCCAAACCCGTTCCGAAGCTTGGATATTTCGATATACTGCGACAGCCCGGCTTTCTCGGGGGCAATATTTCAAAGGGGATGTACGGCATTTTGCAAAAGCATGGGCCGGTCGTCGAGCTTCCCTTCAAAATGCGCAAGACGAGAACGATCGCCTTGATGGGCCACGAGGTGAATCAGTGGGTGAACAAGCACGGGCGGTTTTATCTTCGCACGAAGGATTACATCAAGGATTTCGAAGGCGTGTTCGGGGCTTCTCGAACGATGCCGGGGATGGACGGGGCCGAACACTACAGGCTCCGCAAGGAGTTGAAGAGCGGATATTCCCGCGCCACCGCCGCGGCGCAGTTGCCGGAGTTGATTCGCCATTGCCGGGAATCGATGGGGCGCTGGCGCGAAGGCGATGTTTTCGGCGCGACGAAGACCTTCTACAATCATGTCGCCATTCAAATCTCGCATCTCATGATCGGGGTGGACTGCAGCGATTACGTAGACGAGGTGCTTGCGTACGAATTTCGCGCGCTGAACACGCATATACAGGGCGCATTCCCGAAATTCATGCTTTCGACGCCCAGGATGAAGCGGTACAAAAAGCGCATCGCGCAACTCCAGGAGGAAATTCTCGCGTCCCACACGCCGGCGCAAAGAAAGGGAAAGCCGCGGGATTTCGCGGACGTGCTGCTCGAACTCCATAAAAACGATCCGCAATTTATGCCGGAAACGGACATTACTTTTCCGTTGATCGCGACCATATCCGCTGCGGTGTACCTGGGCAATTCGCTCTCCTTTTGCGTCTATTGCATGCTTCGACACCCGGATGTATACGCCAGGGTCCGCGAAGAAGCCGAAGGGTTTTTCGGGAACGGGCGCGAACCTGCCGCGGAAGACTTCACGCGCGAGCGCATCGACGTCACGCACCGCCTCTACATGGAGTGCTCGCGCTTGTACCCGGTGATTCCCATGCAGCTCAGAACGGTCATGAACGAGTGCATTGTGAGCGGCTACCAGATACCGTCCAATACGTTGTTATTGATTGCTTCGTCCGCGCCGCACTATAACGAAACGCTGTTCAAGGATCCGGAGCAATTCGACATAGACCGTTATCTGCCGGATCGGGCGGAACACCTTCACTCGGGCGCCTACGCTCCTTTTGGCCTGGGTACGCACACATGCCTTGGACAGCGGTGGGTGGAGCTGCAGATGGCGGTCAATATTCTGCTTATCGCATACCATATGGACCTGAAAATGGCGTCCCCTGACTATAAACTCAGAATCAATCCGTTCCCCAAGGCGGCCCCGAACAAGAAGTTCAATATCCGGGTGGCCGGCGTAACGAATCCGCTTTGATCGGTTCGGCGCGTATTTTCATTCTTGCAGTTTCGACGTACAACGACAAAAATGGCGTCATCGGAAAAAGTCCAACCGGCCCGCCGCGGCGCGCAGGCGAGGAAGATTGCTATCGTCGGCGCGGGCGTGTCCGGCCTGGGAACGGCCTGGGCCTTGCACAAGCATCCCGGCGCATTCGATTTTCGCGTATTCGAAGCGCAGGGCGAGGTGGGCGGCAACGCCGTTACGGTCGATATGCCCCAGGACGACGGCGGCTCGCTTCCGTTCGACATTTCTGTCACGGCGTGCATTCCTTCCGTATACCATAATATTCTGGCGTTCATGCAGCAGCACGGCGTCGAACTCATCGACACCCGGTTTAGCTACAGCGTGGAGTACCAGGGCGGTATATATGCGCACGATTTCGATTCCGACCTCAGCAGGCAATTACGTCCGGAGATCAGGAAATTTCAAAAAATCCTGAAGCGCTTGCAGTGGTTGGGAGGGCTAAACCGCACCAGGTCCCGGTTTCTCAATTCGCTCAACCCGCTTAATTACGTAAGCATGGGGGCCATCCTGAACCTGGGCAGGTTTTCCGGGGATTTCCGGTACAAGGTGCTGAAGCCCATGTTCGTCAATTTTCTGATGGCCACGAACGTGTTCGACATGCCTGCGTCGCTTTTTTGCCGGTATCTGGAATTTTTCGACATAGAGCATGCGACCCCGATGCAAACCTGGGATCAGGGCACGCGGCGCCTCTACGAGAAGATGACCGCCTCATTTCGGGACAAAATATACCTGAACCGCCCGGTCAGAAAGGTGTATCGGCGGCGATCCGACGTACTCGTAGAGGATCGGGACGGCAAGACGGAGGCGTTCGACGACGTCGTGTTCGCTTGTCCTGCGAATCAAACGCTGATGATTCTGGATAAGCCGACCCGTCTGGAGAACTACTTGCTGTCTTCGATACGGTACGAAAGCGAGTTGCACAACCATACGGTCGTGCATTCGGACGCTTCGATTTTGCCAGACAACGAGACCAGGCCGCTGGCCACCCGGAGCAACTACATAACGCAGTACGGCGTACGGCCCGACAATTACGAAATCACCTACATCATGCACAACCAGCAGCCGTGGGCGCATGGTTCGGACAAGCCGTGCCTGGTAACCTATAACCCGACGAATCCTGTCGACGAAGGAAAAATTATCGCAAAACGGTGGTTTCAGCACATCGTGCACGATGTCCGCCACGTGACTTTCCTGGCGCCGTTGTTTCGATTCGTTCAGGGCAAGCGGCGAACGTGGCACTGCGGCGCCCACACGCTGATCAACAGCCAGGAGACCTGCTTCGTGAGCGGCCTTGTTACGGCGAGGCAGATCGGAGCGGATTATCCGTTTCCGGATTCCGAAGCGAGAAAATGGTTTAACTTTTACGGGTGCCTGATGTACGGCGGGCGCTTCAGGAAAGCGCGGCGAATCCGTCCGCCGCGAAGCGCGCGACCCGCTCCCGCGACGCGCTGCGACAGCCCGCCTTCTCCCAAAACGCACAAATAATGCGTTTGCCCGGAACCTTTCTCCGCACAGCGGCCTACCATTCGTTCGTTGCCGGGGATTTTGTAGCGCGCACCCCCATGCGCCCCCGGCGTTGCCTCAACAAGCGTTACCCTTTTGTGCATTATGCAGATGCCGACACAGATTCAGGTCCTCCTGGGCATTCCCAACAACCTCTACGTTTTCGATTTTGGCCGGTCTGGAACCGGCTCGGCCCCTTTCAGCGGAGACGAAACCGAAATTGAGAAAAACTGGGATATGGTACAGCAAAACGTTTCGATCAATGGTTCCAAGGGGTCCCTGTACAGACGGCCCAGAAACGTGCCGAACATAACGGTTATCCAGGAAGATTGACCGACGCAGACGGTTTCCCCCGGCTGAATCTCCCGCCCTGTCCCTTGCATATCCGGCCGGGCGAGAACGAGGGTTCCCGATACGTTTTCGATCCCGTACGGCAAAAATACGTGCGCCTCGTTCCGGAGGAATGGGTGCGCATGCATTTTTTGTATTTTCTCCTCCGGGAGCGCGGCTATTCCCCGGGGCTGATCTCCGTGGAGATGCACTTTGAGTACCAGGGCATGTCCCGTCGAGCCGATCTGGTCGCGCACGACCGGGCGGGCGCGCCGGGCCTGATGGTGGAATGCAAGGCGACGCAGGTGCGCATAGGCCCCGAGGCGTTCGAACAGGTCGCAAGGTATAACCGGGTCGTGGGGGCGCGTTATCTTGTCGTAACGAACGGGCTGCTTCATTACTGCTGGCGGCGAGACCGTCCGGGCGAGTTTATGGACGACATCCCGTCTTTCGAGGAAATTTCTACCCCCCCGTCTGCAAACGACGGGCATTCGACGTCATGAAATACCAGAGGGAACTCGACGTAGCCATCCATGCGGTGCGGCGGGCGGCGGGCGTCTGCGCGTCCGTTCAGAAAACGCTGGGATCGTCTACGCTCAGAAAAGAAGATCGCTCGCCGGTTACGGTAGCGGATTTCGGGAGCCAGGCTGTTGTGTGCCATGCGTTGCAGGAAGCGTTTCCAGAGGATCCTGTCATTGGGGAGGAAGATTCCGCCGCGCTGCGCCTTCCGGAAAACGAAAGCGTGCTCGCCAAGGTAACCGAAGCGGCGCGGCAGGCGCTGCCCGCCGCCGCGCCCGCCTCGGTATGCGCCTGGATCGATAAGGGCAATGCGGTAGGCTATTCCGACCGGTTCTGGACCCTGGACCCGATCGACGGCACGAAGGGCTTTTTGCGGGGCGATCAGTACGTGGTGGCGCTGGCGCTGATTGTGGAGGGGGAACTTGCCGTAGCGGCGATGGCGTGTCCGAATTTGCCGCGCGAAATACCCGGCGGGCCCGAAAAAGGGGTCTTGTTCGCGGCCTGGCGGGGCGGCGGGGCGTTTCAGGCGCCGCTTGCCGACGCGGCGCCCGCCGCCTTGCAGCCTGTTCGCGTACGGACCGTAGCGACCGGCGCGCAAGCCCGCCTTTGCGAGCCTTTCGAATCGCAACACGGGTCGCGGCGGGCCGTGGCCGCCATCGCCGACCGCCTGGGCGTCGAAGCCCCCTCGCTTCGCATGGACAGCCAGGCGAAATACGGCGTACTGGCCCGGGGCGAAGCGGATATCTATCTGCGCCTGACGTCCCGGTCGGGGTATATCGAGAATATCTGGGATCATGCGGCGGGCGCACTGGTCGTGGAGGAGGCGGGCGGCACGGTTACGGACGCGGCGGGGCGCCCGCTGGATTTCCGGCGCGGGGCGCAGCTGGACCGAAACGCGGGCATTGTCGCCACGAACGGCCTGCTGCACGACGCTGTGCTGGACGCGCTGGGCGCCGCAGAATAGCCGCGAGGGTCCGCCGGGCAAGACCGCTTCGCTCAGGCGTTTTCGGCCAGCACTTCTACGAAAATGTGGTTGGCGATGCGGTATCCGAGCATGTGCTCCCGCTCCCCCACCCGGATTTTCAGGGGCCCCTCGAAAGGTTCTTTCCCGACGACTTCCAGCGTGGCGCCGGGCAACAGGCCCAGGCTTTCGAGATGATTCAGCAAGGCGGGGTCTTCGTCGGACACGCGTTCTATCGCCACATGCAGGCCGGCTTCTACGGCGGCGAGGGGATTGGTGTTGTGTTCGGCGATTTCGCCTTCTCGCGTGGGAATGGGGTCCCCGTGCGGGTCGTGGGTCGGGTGGCCCAGCATTTCGTCGATTTTTTGCTCGAATTCTTCGGAAATATGATGTTCGAGCAATTCCGCCTCTTCGTGCACCTTGTCCCAGGAGTAGCCCATGACGTTTCGCAAATAGAGTTCGAGCAAGCGATGATGCCGGATGATTTCCAGCGCCACCTTGTTGCCCGTATCCGTCAGGCGCACGCCCTGGTAGGGTTCGTATTCCGTCAAGCCCATCTGCGCCAGCCTTTTGGCCATGTTCGTGACCGATGCGGCGGAAACGTTCAGCGCCCGGGCGATATCGCTCGTGGACGCGGTTTCTCCGCGTTGCCGGATCCGGTAGATGGTCTTGATGTAATCTTCGACGGCCTGGCTGAGCATGTGCGGCGCAGGAAGAAAAAAGCACAGGAAAAGATTGTGTGCAGAACCCCGGATTCCGGCATATGATCCGCTCGCAAGGCCCTTTGCAGAAACCCCTTCGGATAGCCGTCGTTGATTAGGCCGCTTGCGCGTTGCGTTTTCGTTCCTTGTTTTGTTTCCGTTTCGATCTTTTGCCCGGTCGTCTAATGGCAGGACAGCGGCCTTTGGAGCCGTATGTGGAGGTTCGAATCCTCCCCGGGCAACATGCGCAGGCCCTGCAACAAAAGCCCGGTTGAAGCGAATTCCTTACCCATGAACACACCTGTCGCCCGAGACATTCCTATTTCCATTTTCGCCGGCCGCTCGAATTTGCCGCTGGCGGAGAAAATCGCCGCTTCGTACGGAAGGCATCTTGGCCGGTTGGCCATCCGGGATTTTGCGGACGGGGAGATTTACGTGCGCTACGGCGAATCCATCCGCGGCACGGACCTCTTTATTATCCAGAGCACCCAGCCCCGGGCGGACCACTGGATCGAGTTGCTTTTGCTGATCGACGCCGCCAAGCGGGCGTCCGCGGAACGGATCACGGCGGTCATGCCGTATTTCGGCTATGCCCGGCAGGACAGGAAGGACCAGCCCCGCGTGTCCATCGCCGCGAAGCTGATGGCGGACATGCTGGCGACGGCGGGCGTGCATCGCATTCTTACGATGGATTTGCACGCGCCGCAAATTCAAGGTTTTTTCGATGTGCCGGTGGATCATTTATACGGGTCCGGGGTTCTAACCAGCTACCTCAGGGAACTGCAACTCGACAACCTGGTCGTGGTCGCTCCCGACGTAGGCGCAATCAAGGTGGCGCGGGCGCATGCGAGACGGATGGGGGCGGACCTTGCGGTGATCGACAAGCGTCGTCCCCGGCAGAACGAAGCCGAAGTGATGAACATTATCGGCGAAGTGGAGGGGCGCAACGTGATCCTGGTCGATGACATGTGCGATACGGCGGGCACCCTGACCAACGCGGCCAGCGCGTTGCGCAAGGCGGGGAGCAAGCAGATTATCGCCGCCTGTACGCATGCGCTGTTGTCGGAACCCGCATACGAGCGGATAGAAAATTCGGAAATAGCGAAGATGGTCGTTACGGATACGATCCCCTTGAAGCGTCCCTCGGAACGCATCGACGTGGTCAGCGTCGCCGAGCTCTTTTCGGACGCGATTCGCCGCATTTACATGGAAGATTCCATTTCGACGCTGTTCGCCGAGTAAGGCGGGCGGCTTTTTTCCTTTATTCCACGATTCACCGTATCCCTCAGATCATGGATACCCTTACGTTCGACGTCCAGAAGCGCGCCGCGGGCAAGTCGGCGGCGCGCGCCGTTCGCCGTGCAGGCAATGTGCCGTGCGTTTTGTATGGACAGCACATAGAGCCGGTGTCTTTTCAACTGGCCGAAGAGCATTTGAAAAGCCTTGTTTATACGGCCGAGACGCATGTTGTGGAAGTGCGGGTGGACGGACAAGCCTTTCGCTGCATTCTGAAGGACGCCGTATTGCATCCGGTTACGGATCGTCCCATGCACGCCGATTTCGTGGCGCTCAAGACGGGAGAAATGGTGACGATCACGGTCCCCGTGCACTTGGAAGGCACGCCCGTCGGGCAGCGCGAAGGCGGCACGGTGCAGGCCATCCTGTACGAACTGGAAGTGCGCTGCCTTCCCCGGAATATCCCTTCGCGCATCGCGGTGGACATTTCGGAGATGGCCATAGGGGACACCATCCATATCGGCGATCTGGACCAGGAAGACCTTACGTTCCTTGGACGGCCCGAGCAGACCGTCGTGACGGTGGTGCAGCCGCGCGTCGTCGAAGAGGAGGAAGAAGAGGTCGTCGAGGAAGGAGAGGCCGCCGAAGCGACCGATTCCGAAGCGGAGGATGCAGAGGGCGATGCCTGATCGTCGTAGCCAGCCATGTCGAAATCGAAGCGCCTCATCGTCGGGCTGGGGAATCCGGGCCCGGAATACGAAGCGACGCGGCACAACATCGGATTCGAGGCGGCCGACGCGGTGGCGGAGCGCGCGCGCGCTCCGTTCGAGCGCGGGCGCGGAAACGTGCTGCTGGGGTGGGGACGCATTCGCAGCTACCCCGTCGGGGTCGCCAAGCCGTTGACGTTCATGAACCGCAGCGGCAAGGCCATTAGCGTTCTGCTGGGCGTCTGGCGCATGGAGCCTCGACAACTTCTTGTGATCGTGGACGATATAAACTTGCCGCCGGGTCGATTGCGCCTGCGGCCTTCAGGAAGCGCCGGCGGGCACAATGGTTTGCAGGATATAGCGGATCGCCTTGGCCACCCGAATTTTCCGCGCCTTCGCATCGGCGTGGGCAACGATTTCGCCCGGGGCGGTCAAGCGCGGCATGTTCTGTCTCCGTTTTCTTCCGAGGAGCGCCTGGTCATGGACAAGGCGGTGATTCGGGCCCGCGACGCGGTCGAGACGTTCGTGTGCGAGGGCATTTCCGTTGCTATGAATCGATTCAACAAAGACGTAACCCAATGAATGTCGAAACGATGATTTCGCTCGTGCTGGCCTCTGGCCTCCTGGCGCTGGCCTATGCTTTTGCGCGGGCGCGCTGGATTGGTCGCCAGAGCGCGGGTACGGAGAAGATGGTCGAAATTGCGGGCTATATTGCGGACGGCGCCCGGGCGTTTTTGCGTCGGGAATATCGCGTGCTGGCGGCGTTCGTCGCGCTTGTGGCCGTTTTTCTGGCGCTGGTCAACAGGTCGGCGGATACGTCCTGGCTTATCGCTGTGTCGTTCGCGGCGGGCGCGCTGGCCTCCGGGCTGGCGGGTTTTATCGGGATGACCGTGGCGACGCGGGCCAACGTGCGCACGGCCAATGCGGCGCGGACCGGATTGGCGCCCGCGCTGAACGTAGCGTTTTCGGGCGGGCTGGTGATGGGGCTGAGCGTGGTGGGCCTGGGCGTGCTGGGGCTGGGCGGGCTTTTTCTTGCATACCACGCCGCCGGGTGGGAAGCCGCCCGGATCATTCATGTGATCGCCGGATTCTCGCTGGGGGCCTCGTCCATCGCCTTGTTCGCGCGCGTGGGCGGGGGCATTTATACGAAGGCCGCCGACGTGGGCGCCGACCTTGCGGGCAAGGTGTACGAGGGCATTCCCGAGGACGACCCGCGCAATCCCGCCACGATCGCAGACAACGTAGGGGACAATGTGGGAGACGTGGCCGGCATGGGGGCCGATCTGTTCGAATCTTTCGTGGGTTCCATTATTAGCGCGATGGTGCTGGGCGCAGTGTTCGCCGACGCGTTCGTCGCCGCCGGGACGGGCGAGCTGAACGCCGTTACGCTGCCGCTGGTCCTTGCGGGCGTCGGCGTGCTCGTTTCCGTGCTGGGTTCGATGGCGGTGAGAGTGCGGGAAGGCGGAAATCCGCAGAAATCGCTGAACATAGGCCAGTTCGGGGCGTCGGGCCTTATGGCCGCGCTGGCGTATTTCGTCATTCGGTGGATGTTGCCGGCCCGGTGGGAGACGGCGGGCGTGGAATATACTTCGCTGGGCGTGTTTATCGCGGTGGCGATCGGGTTGCTGGCGGGCGTCTCGATCGGCCTGGTTACGGAGTATTACACCTCCACGCAAAGCCGCCCGGCGCACGGCATCGCGCATCAGAGCGTGACCGGCTCCGCCACGAATATCATTGCCGGACTCGGGGTGGGCATGTTTTCGACCGGCCTTCCGGCGGTCATTCTGGCCCTGGCGATTCTGGGGTCCTATCATTTCGCCGGGTTGTACGGCCTGGCCGTTGCGGCGGTGGGCATGTTGTCGGTTACGGGCATTCAGCTTGCTGTCGACGCCTACGGCCCGATTTCGGACAATGCGGGCGGCATTGCGGAAATGTCCGGTCTGCCGGAAGAGGTTCGCGCGCGCACCGACAAACTTGACGCCGTCGGGAATACGACCGCCGCCATCGGGAAGGGATTCGCCATCGGGTCCGCCGCCCTGACGGCGCTGGCGCTTTTCGCGGCGTTCAAGCAGCAGGCGCAAGTGCCCAGCATCGATGTGTCCGATCCGCGCATCCTGTCCGGGCTGTTGCTTGGGGCCATGTTGCCGTATGTGTTCAGCGCCATGGCCATGGGCGCCGTGGGGCGGGCGGCCGGAGACATGATTCTGGAGGTGGGGCGGCAGTTCCGGGAAATCTCCGGGCTGCGCGAAGGCGAGGCGCGGGCCGATCATACGCGCTGCGTGGATATTTCCACCAAGGCGGCGATTCGCGAAATGGTGGCGCCGGGCCTGCTGGCCATCGCGGCACCGGTCGTCGTCGGATTCATCGACAAGAGCATGCTGGGCGGGCTTTTGGCGGGCGTACTGGTTTCCGGCGTGTTGTTCGCTATTTTCCAGGCCAACGCCGGGGGCGCATGGGACAACGCCAAGAAACTGATCGAAGGGAACATTTCGATAGACGGGACCATGTACGGAAAGGGCAGCGACGCGCACAAGGCGTCGGTGGTGGGCGATACCGTCGGCGATCCGCTCAAGGACACGAGCGGCCCCAGCTTGAATATTTTGATTAAATTGATTGCGGTGGTGGCGTTGGTTATTGCGCCGCTTATCGCGTAATATGCACTTGCGCCTTCCCGTTTTTCCAACCATCGCAAAGCGAATATGGCCAGGCATGAAATCACCATGCCCCAAATGGGCGAGAGCATCACCGAGGGCACGGTGGTCGAGTGGCACAAGAAGCCCGGAGAACGCATCGAGCAGGACGAAACGCTGCTTGAAATAGGCACCGACAAGGTGGACACCGACGTGCCGTCCCCCGCCGGGGGCGTCGTGGTCGAAATTCTGGTGGAAGAGGGCGAGACGGTGGACGTGGGCACGGTGCTCGCCGTGATCGCGGACAAGGACGAGGAGGCGGCGGTTCCTGCGCCCGAACCTGTGCGCGAAGCGCCGCAGCCGCCTGAGCCGCCGCCTTCGGCCCCGGAGCCGCCTCCCGCTCGCATCACCGAAGAGGCTGCGTTCGCTCCGTCGGAGGCCGCCGCGCCGAAGCAGGCCGCGAACGAGTCGTTCTTCTCCCCGCTCGTGCGCTCCATCGCCGGGCAGGAAGGCGTAAGCGACGCGGAACTCGAATCCATTGCGGGATCCGGCAGGGAAGGCCGGGTTACGAAGAAGGATGTGCTGGAATATGTGGCCGGCCGTCCTGCGGAGGGCGCCGGATTTCCGGAGCCGCACGCTGTGGAGTCTGCCGAAGGCCCCGAAACGCGGGTCGTCAAAATGGATCGCACCCGGCAGATCATTGCGGAGCACATGGTGCGCTCGAAGGCGACGTCGCCCCATGTTACGTCCTTTGCGGAAGTGGACATGACAAACCTGGTCTCCTTCATTCAGCGGGAGAAAGAGGCGTTCCTGAAGCGGGAGGGGGCCAAATTGACCTATACCCCGTTTTTCGTGCACGCGGCCATCGAAGCGCTCCGCGAGCATCCGGTCCTGAATGCGTCCGTAAGCGGAGACGAGATCGTGTTGCGGGACGATTTTCATATCAATATCGCCGTGGCGGTGGGCAAGACGGGGCTGGTTGCGCCGGTTATTCGCAATGCGGGGCGGCAGTCGTTCGCCGACCTGGCGCGGTCTGTGGCGGACGTGGCGGACCGGGCGCGCAACAAGCGGCTCCATCCCGACGATCTGCAAGGGGGCACCTTCACGATCACGAATATCGGTCCCATCGGGGGGCTCAAGGGAACGCCCATCATCAACCAGCCGCAGGTCGCTATCCTTGCCGTCGGGCGCATTCAGAAGCGTCCCGTGGTGATCGAGGACCCCAAACTCGGCGATGTGATTGCGGTGCGGAGCATGGCCTGGCTGTCCCTTTCCTACGATCACCGCATTATCGACGGGGCCATGGGATCGTCGTTTTTGACCCGGTTCGTCGGGATCGTGGAATCCATGGGCGTCGGCCCCTGATCGTATTCACAATTTCATAATTCCGTTATTGTACTTAATCTGTCGGATGGTTATTTTGTGGGGTATCGTAGCATATTTCACAGGATATTTCGTCATGGGCAATAATGGATTCGCCGCAGATCGCACCGCTTAAACTCGCGCCGAACGAACTTGCAAAGCGCTTGCAGGATTTCGAGCGGGAGTATCTCCGGGAAAAAAGCGCCGATACGGTGGGCACCTACCGCAGGGCGCTCAACGAATTCGAGCGGTGGTGCGCCGTGCAGCCCGACGCGTTTTTCTTTTCGGAGGAAGGGGTCGAGGCCTACAAGACCCATCTCGTGGCGGCGCGTTCGTTGAGCGAAGCGTCCGTATCCACCTATCTGACCGCGCTGCGGCAGTTCTGCAAGTATCTGGTTTCCATCGGGCTCATGGACGAGAACCCGGCGCGGGCCGTGCGGGGGAGCCGCCGCCCGTCCACGCATTCCCGGGAAGTGCTTACGGAGGCGGACGTCGCGGAACTGTTGTGCGCGCTGGACGACACCACGTTGCTTGGAAAGCGGGACGAGGCGATGGCGTATCTGATGCTGTACGCCGGGCTCAGCGAAATCGAAATGATCCGGGCCGACGTGCGGGACGTCGAACACACCTTGCTGGGATGGTTTTTGCGGGTGCAGGGCAAGGGGCGCGCAGGCAAGGATCGGCGGGCGCCGCTGGACCCGCCGGTCGTCGAAAAAATACACGCGTACCTCGACGCCCGTCCGCCTGGCGCGCCCGAACAGCCGTTATTCGTGTCGCATGGCCATCGTTCGAACGGCCAACGCCTGAATACGCGCTCCGTGCGTAGCCGGATTAACGGGCTTCTCGAAGCGGCCAACCTGAAACGCAGCGGCGTCAGCCCGCATAGCCTTACGCACACCGCGCCGCTTATCTGGCTGAATGCGGGCATGGACGTCAAGGAGGTTCGGGCGCGCATGCGGCACGGCACCCTTGAAACCACGCTTATTTATTTCAGGAAACAGCGCCTGTCGCAGGAAGCGCTTTCGAAAAAACGCAAAGAGGCTCTGGCCTTGTAAGGAGGCGCAGCAGGCCTCAGACGCCCGTGCGTATGGTGATCTGGTGCAGTCCGCCCAGCGTAGACCATGAGTTGAAGGCGTAGTCGAAGCGGAAGGTTGCCACCCGGAGGCCGCACCCTACGCCCACGCCGGCAAGGTCCAGGCGGTTTTTGATTTTCAGGTCCTGGTGTTGCCGGTGGTTGTATCCGAGGCGCAGGCGGAAGGCGTCCCCGAAAAAGAATTCCCATCCTATGGCCATATGGCGCAGCGCCCCCGAAACCGCGCTTCGCCCGTCGCTTTCTTCGCCGATCCGGTTCAGGTTGTAGCCCGAGAGGGACACGAGCAGCGGCAGGTATCGAAAGCGTTTGGAAACCCCCACGCGCACATCGAGGGGCAATGCGTCGCCGGACGGGCCGAGCGCATCCGCGACGAAGCCTATGTGGTGCATGGAGGCGCTCAGGACCAGTTGTCGTTTGGAGATATGGTAGAGCACGCCGACGTCGGCCGCGAAGGCGGAGGCGCTGGCCGCTTCGACGCTCGAAAAAGCTGCATGGAGATTGGCGCCGTAGCGAAGGCGGTCGTCGTGGTTGCGCGCCCAGGACGCCGTGAGCGCCGCGTCGTTTGCGCCGAAGGGTTCCGTGGCATTGCCCTCGGCGTCGTATCCGTCGGTGCTTCCCCAGGTTACGTAGCGCAGTCCCGCTCCCAGCGTACCCACGCGCTCCCAATGCCGGGCATGCGATACGAACCCTGCATGAATGCCTCCAAGGTGGTTCAGGTACGTTACGGAAAGCGTACGGTGCATCTCCGGGTTCAGCAGGGCGGGGTTATAGAAGAAGGCGCTCACGTCTTCGTCGTATACGGCGGAGAAGGCGCCGGCCATGGAGGCGGCGCGCGCAGAAGGAGCGATCCGCAGGAAGGAAAAGGTGGTGGGCGGGCCGGGCTGGGCCGTCGCCGCGTGGGCGAGGGCAAGGATTGCCGCAAGGAAGAAAGGCCGCATCAGAGAAACACGCATACGACATCGAACGAATATCCCGGCTTGATGTTGCCGTGACGCCGTCTTCGTCGGGCGCGCGCGAGCCGGGCGTTCCTGAAAGGGAAACCGCTGTGCACAAGATGCGGTATATGGTACCGCTACGACAATGCAAACAGAGGCGCAGATGATCAAGCGGCTATACGTTGACAACTACAAGTGTTTTGTGAATCTCGAAGTGGAGCTGGACCCGATCACGCTGTTGCTCGGTCGCAACGGAGCCGGCAAGACGGCCATTCTGGATATCGTCCTGGCTTTGCGGGAGCTTCTGAAGGGTACGGCGAAAGTAACCGACGCCTTCGTTTTTCCGACAGAAACCCTCACTCGCTGGCAATCCCGCGATACCCAGGTGTTCGAGATCGAGGTGGAGTTGGGGAGCGATACGTACGTTTATCGCGTTGAGGCCGAGCACGCAAGAGACAAACAACGCGCCCGTATCGACGAAAATTTGACTGCAAATGGGGACAATCTGTTCAGTTTCGCGAAGGGGGAGGTGCAATTGTATCGAGATGACGCTTCCGAGGGGCCCCGTTTTGGTGCGGACTGGACGGAATCGGCGCTGGCGCGCGTGGCTAAACGCCCGGACAATCAGCGCCTTTCGCGGTTTCTGGATTTCATGCGTAAAGTGATCGTGTGCGGGTTATATCCGAAGAGGTTCGAGCCGGAATCGGCGACGGAAGACGAAATGCTGTACCGGGACGGACGAAATTTCTCTGGCTGGTATCGCCATATGTCCCAGGAGCGTCCCGACCTCGTTGAGGAGTACACGGACGCTATGCGAAACGTTATTGACGGGTTCCAGAGAATTCGCCTGGAGAAGGTGGGGCGGGATACCAGGGCGCTTATGATGGCGTTTCGCGAAGGCGGCGATGCGCCGTATGAGCTTCGATTCGACGAGGTGTCGGATGGTCAGCGTACGCTCAGCGCCCTTTACGCCCTCACCTGCTTTGCGGCGGGCAATGGGTATACCCTCTTTCTCGACGAGCCCGACAACTACGTGGCGCTTGCCGAAATCCAGCCTTGGCTAATAAATATAGAAGATATATGCGGCAAATCGCTGCATCAGGCAGTCATTTGCTCGCATCATCCGGAATACATCGATTGCATCGGGATAAAGAGCGGGGTTCTTATGACGCGTGAAAATTCGGGAGCGACCAGGGCGGGAAGAGTCGCAGACGAAATTAAAAGCGGTCTTGCCGAGAACAACTCCCTCAGATTGTCGGAATTGGTGGCGAGAGGGTGGGAGCAATGAGTCGAGATGTACGGGTCGTCATACTATGCGAAGACGACCAGCATGAACAATTCGCCAGGACATTTCTCCGAGAATATCTCAGGTGGAGCAGACGACAAGAACGGCGTTTCGTCGAGATCAGGAACGTGAGCCGATCTGTGCTGGGCTCCGCCGACAACGCGGTGCGGCAAAGATATCCCGACGAATTGCAACTGTACCGCATCGGCTGCAAGAAGCAAAGCGACCTGCGCCTTATTGTCATAATCGATGGCGATAAACAGGGAGCGGAAGCCCGTCTGCATTCTTTGGACAAGTCGTGCAAAAGTAAAAATGTGTCCCTGAAGAAGAATAGCGAAAAGATAGCCCTGCTCGCGCCGACATGGAATATCGAGACGTGGCTTGCCTATTTTAAGGGAGAAACGGTGGACGAAACGAGAAAGAATTATCCCAAGTCCATATCTTCGGAAGATTTACAATTACGCGTTGAGGCGCTGACCAGGATGTGTCGCAATAACAATCTGAGACAGCCTGCTCCTCCGTCGCTGGTAGCTGCCTGTGAAGAGTTCAAGCGGCTGGGGTACTAAGGCGTTGTCTGCCCCCTCCACATCCTCATAGCGTTCCCAGGCAGTAATCGCCCCCGCCTCGCTGTATGTAGTCGAAGAACGGGGTGTCGGCGACTGCCCTGAAAGAGGGGTATAACACGGTTTCCTCGTTGTATCCCCCAACCACCAGGCCATATCCGTTTTCCACGTTCGACAGCGTACCCGGGTGAACCAGTACGCGTTCGTCTGAAAAATCGCCTCCCGGCGGGTCCCAGTCCGCATTCCCGATCGTGACCTCCAATTCCATGTCCAACAAGGCCAAACCATCCCGATCCGGGTTCCAATGCAATGACGCATCCAACTATTCCCCAGATTAGACATTGTGAATATGTAGAGCCTGCCAGTGTAGACGATATTGCAAATAGCGTTGCTCCAAACAAGGTGATTTGCATTGCTCTTGCAGTAAAGTTATTATTCCTGGCTTCATTTTCGTCATAACGATCTCTGCACAACTGGAGATGTACATTGACGTTGGCAAGAACTTCGCTATCTTTCACTGTTTCCGTCATGCTATCAGCGTTTTGTACCGCAGGCGTTTGCCGACCATGCCTACGGCGATGTAAGACATTTGCGCCATCGTGTCGAAACGGCGGATGTCGTGCCGACCCGCGAAGTCCGCCACGTAGCGATGCAGGTGTTTCCCGCTATACTGGTGGTACACGCCGTTCATGGCCCGCTTAAGAACAGCCCAGAACGACTCCATACCGTTAATGTGCGCTTGTTCTCTGACATACTCCGCTACGGAATGTTTCACCGTCTCGTGCTTGAATACGAATTTTAAGCCTTTGTAGGCGGCGTTCTCGTCCGTGTACACGGTCGCGCCCTCTTTCGTGTTGTCCAAAACAAACTCCTGCAAGACAGCCGTTGTCGTTTCGCGTACGACCTGCGCCCTGATTTTGCCCGTCTTGCGGTCTTTGATACCGACAACCGCAAACTTGCCCTGCGTACCCCGGTTGAAAGTCTTTTCGGAGTTGCGCCGGTTCTTTTCCTTGCCGCCGAAGTACGATTCGTCTACCTCGACAGGACCGCCGAACAGGTCGTTAATATCCTCGTTTTCACCGTCGTCGAACGCCTTGCGGATCCGCTGCAACAGAAACCAGGCCGTATCCTGCCGCATCTCAAGATCGCGGTGCAGTTTCATGCTGGATACGCCCTTCAAACTGGTTATGTGCAGGTAAATCGCGTAAATCCAGTCCCGATAAGACAGTTTCGAGCACTGCATGACCGTCCCGATCTTGACGGAAAAGTACTTGCGGCAGTCCGTGCACCAGTAAGGCATGGGCTTTTCGTTGGGCACTTCCCTCGTGCGCGTTCCCTGGCAGCGGGGGCAGCACCGTCCGTTCGGCCAGATGCGGGCTTCAAACCATCGACGGGCGGATTTTTCGTTGGGAAACAGGTCGGCAAGCCTCTTCAGGGAGATGCCTTTGCGCTTCGATTGTCCTGGGGCTTTGGGTCTGGGCATGATGTCCTCGTTTTCCTCGATTAACTGCCCTTAATATAAGGAGAAAAAACAACAATGTCAAGTTTTCCGTATAAATCCCAAACGCAACACTATACATGGTTTCTATGCGCGGCAAAACAAAATCCGCATCGTCGAGTCCCAGAATACGCACATGTATATCTCGTGTACCCGCATCGCTATCCTCAATGCGTGTCTCCCCGGGCACCTCTACTTCTACGAAGGTATGCTCCCCATCGGATCGCATTACATCCATCCGATGGCGACTGCCATACGCTGGAAAAAAATCAGCGACGAAGATATGATCCAATTGCCCCGTAGCGTTCGCTGAGACCGAATCCTGCCATACATAGGTTTTCCCATTGCCCAAGTCGGTTGAGGTGACGACCGCGTCAAGCGGCGCCCTCGTTTCCGGGAAAAGCAGGTCTTCCACAGGGCCCACAAGCACCGCCTGCATAGGCAACCGGGGATTAAAAACACCGTACAGCGAAAAGGGCTCGTCCACGCCGGTCGGCGGCGCCACATCCTCCTCGCAAGCGGCAAGGCTCAAAAAAAGTAACAATAAAACGGCATACAAAGAATATCTGCGCATTCAGGCACTCCATTGCATACGGAAAAAACCCATAAGGAAAATGATACATACGTCCCGAACAAAATGCAAGGGCTTCCCTCATTTTTTCATCTATGCCCGCCGCACCGCTGGATAATCTCCCGAAACACGGCATCAAACGCTGCCTGCCTCCTTCCAGTCCTCATAGCGTTCCCAGGCAGTAATCGCCCCCGCCTCGCTGTATGTAGTCGAAGAACGGGGTGTCGGCGACGGCTCTGCTGGAGGGGTATAGCGTGGCTTCTTCATTGTACCCTCCAACCACCAGGCCATATCCGTTTTCCACGTTCGACAGCGTACCCGGATGAACCAGTACGCGCTCGTCCGCCGGA
>JAJDWX010000027.1 GCA_022825385.1 Rhodothermales bacterium | reverse complement strand
CAAGTCCCTGTGCAGTTTCATACTGGACAGTCCTTTAAGGCTCGTCATTTCCAGGTAGATTGCGTATACCCAAGTCTGGAGCGACAGTTTGGAGGATTCAAGCACCGTGCCCAGCCGAACGCTGAAAAATCGCCTGCACGGACGGCAGCGGTACGGCATAGTCTTATGGGTGCTTTTTTGCGTATCGTTGCATCCGCAACGGGGGCAGTACTTTTCGCCATCCGGCCAGACGATGTTCTCAAACCATTTGCGGGCAGAATCCTCGTCGGGAAACAGGCGGTGAAGTTCAAGCAACGAAATCCCGTCTCTCCAATGCCTTCCAGGCTTCCTGACTTTGCGATTTTTCTTCTTGTCTTTCGTCATCTTCGTATCCATTTTCTTGTCCGTTCAAGTGCTTGTTTTAACTATACATAATGTAAGAAAAAGATATGAGAAAATCAAGCTTTTTATGGGTTTTTTTGGAAGGTTTTTCGTATTATTTTTTTTGGAGTAAATAGGGCATCAGGAACATTTTATTTGGGGATGGGGTATAAGTACCGTTACAACGCAAAAGCATCCCCAAACCGATGAACACCAAAAACATTAAATTAAACAAGGCTGGAACAGGTAAGAACGACGAGTTCTATACCCAACGAGAGGACATAGAAAACGAACTTTGTAACTACGAGGAGCACTTTGAGGGCAAAGTTGTGTATTGCAACTGCGACGACCCTTACGTATCCCAATTCTTTTATTACTTTTCTCATAGGTTTGAGGCTTTGAAGTTGAAAAAACTGATTACGACTTGCTACCAAAGTAGGACGTTTGATATGTTCAGCCAACACAATGAGAAACAGGCTATAAGATTGGAATATACTGGTGACAAAGATGGGAACAAGGTTCCTGATCCCCAAGAGATAGGCATTACTCCATTGAACGGAGATGGGGACTTCCGTAGTCATGAATGTATTGAGATACTCAAAGAAGCGGATATTGTTGTTACGAATCCGCCATTTTCTTTATTTAGGGTATATGTAGATCAATTGATTAAATATGATAAGCAATTTCTTATCGTAGGAGATCAAAATGCTATTACTTATAAAAATGTATTTCCTTTGATACGTGATCATAGAATATGGTTAGGAACAACAACATTAAAATGGTTTGAAATACCTTCGCATTATCCCTTGACTACGAAACATTATAAAATTGAAGATGGGCGTAGGTTTATTAAAGCGAACGCTAAGGTATGGTGGACAAACTTAAATCATAAAAAGCGAAATCAAAAAATAAAACTATACAAAGAGTACACTCCAGAAGCATATCCAAAGTACGACAATTACGAAGCCATTAACGTAAAACCAGTAAAAAATATCCCTAAAAATTGGGGGGGGGGTCATGGGTGTTCCAATAAGTTTTCTTCATAAGTACAATCCAGAACAATTTGAAATAATTGGATTATTAGCTGGTAATATTAGAGGACTTGCAGGAATACCCCCTTTAGTGGAAGGAAAGAAGGTTGGCGCCTATATCAACGGCAAGCTAGTTTATGGCCGTATCCTCATTCGCAACAAAAACCCCGAACTCTAAAACCCCCAGAACAATGGACATCAACCTACACGAAATAACCGTAGACGAACTCGTTGCGGGTTACGAAGACAACGGCGAAGGCGGCGTTGTCGGATACTCTGGAGACTTGGACATACGTCCACCTTATCAACGAGAGTTCGTATACAGCGGCAAACAACGTGATGCTGTTATTGACACTATCACGAAAGGCTTCCCGTTGAACGTGATGTATTGGGCTGTCCGAGACGACGGCACATATGAAATTATTGACGGCCAGCAGAGAACGATTTCGGTCGCTCAATACGTCAAGGGACATTTTTCTTTCAAGAACTTGTATTTCTCAAACCTGTTGAAAGAGCAACAAAATAAGATACTGAACTATAAACTGTTCATCTATCTTTGCAGCGGGACGGACAAAGAAAAGCTTGATTGGTTCAAGATCATCAATATCGCTGGAGCAAAACTTGAACCGCAGGAATTACGAAATGCGGTTTATGCGGGGCCTTGGCTATCGGATGCTAAAACATATTTTAGCCGAAATAACTGTCCGGCACACGATATAGGAAAATCTTATCTTACGGGTTCTGTGATTAGGCAAAAGTATCTAGAAACGGCTATCAAGTGGATAAGCGAAGGGCAGATTGAAGACTATATGGGCAGGCATCAACACGAATCCAGCGCCGTGTCTTTATGGAATTACTTTCAGGCCGTGATTAACTGGATAGAGGCTATTTTTCCAACCAGGCGAACCGATATGATGAAAGGTTTGGACTGGGGCGGTTTGTATAACGAATACAAGGACGTTCCGCTCAATCCTGACGAACTTGAAGAGGAAATAAAAGAACTTATTGACGATGACGACGTAGGGCGACAGAAGGGAATATACCACTACGTTCTGACTCGTGATCACCACCATTTGAACATTCGGGCATTTGACAAGAACGTGAAGCGAAGGGTATACGAGAAGCAGGGAGGGGTTTGCGTTGGATGCGATAAAGAGTTCAAGATCAAGGAAATGGAAGCGGATCACATAACGCCCTGGAAGGATGGAGGACGGACGGTAGAAGAGAACTGCCAGATGCTTTGCCGGACTTGCAACCGGCGCAAGGGGGCTAAGTAGGGGGTCTGTTCACTTATCCGTATAATTCCCTTAACTTTCTTATACGTTACAATTATTATCTCTTGAGAAAATATCGATTTCGCCCGGTTCTATTTGCGGGAATTAATACATGGTATTTTCATAAAAAATGGATATATAGATTGCATAATGGCAATAGTCCCGAAGCCGTTATTTGCCAAAACAATTATGATTATTGCAGTTGGACTGACAATTTGATTCGCTATGAAAGGATCACGGATCCTGAGTTATCATACGAAATAGATAGCTCTCGTCCCGATGGTAAATCGATATCATCCGGAATTACAATAGGTATTGGTGTTGAATATAATATAGGACGTATCGTATTTACGCATGAATTGGAGGGCTATCAAAATTTGTCAGGTTGTCCTTACTCAGAATTTATATGCAGAATACCTGATTTCAAATTTCTGGGCGTACATTTTCAATTTTAAAGCCAAATTGTCAAATAAATATGAATTTGCACATTCATATCACCCGATCCGTCCCCCCGTCGATGGGCACTTGCACCCGTCGTGGCCCGGAAAGCGTCTCCCGCCATGAC
Source organism: Rhodothermales bacterium (assembly GCA_022825385.1). Classification (GTDB taxonomy): domain Bacteria; phylum Bacteroidota; class Rhodothermia; order Rhodothermales; family VXPQ01; genus VXPQ01. The sequence continues at coordinate 15,339 of JAJDWX010000027.1, read as the reverse complement.
GGACACGAGCCCCTCGGCGTCCGCCGCCCGCACCGCGCTTGCGTCGGTTACGTCGCACGGGATCCCTGTGGTTTCCCTCGTCGTATACGACATGTTGGGCGCGAGATAGCCCGCCTTGTTGACAATGAGGTGCCCGCTGGATGGCATCGCGCTCGTTTCGATGCAGGGAACCTCCCGAGTGGCGTCTATCTATACCGGATTCAAGCAGGCGATTTCCAGGACACGGGCCGCATGCTCCTTCTCAAATAAAGCAGAGGTTACAATGATACCCAGAAAACATACTTTTACACCCTCCTATAGGTTCTTGCTCTGCTGTTTTTTAGGAATCTTTGGAGCCATCTCGTTTATAGCACCAGCTATAGCTCAGGATACGCAGGAAAAAGCAAATATTAAAAATAGTATTAAAAAGCGTGTGGGGTTTAATTTTTCTCTGGCTGGGGCAATAGCTGATACTTTTCCTGGACCCCTTAGAATTTATGGCGCTGGCAATATTGAATCTTCCGAGGATGATGTTATTCCCTATCCGTCTATATTTTTTAGTATGAGATATGATAAATATCAATTAATTATTGGCTGGGATGATAATTTTGATCCAGATCGTCAAGACTTAAATAATGAAAGTATTGTCAAAATAGCCATACACTATAATTATTATCCTTTTACTAAAAATTTATATCTTTGGGGAGGCCCTGTGCTTTGGCGTTTTAATAAAAAATTTCATTTTAGCAAATATGTTTGCGATGAATTTGATTATGAAGAAGGCGTTGTTTATGATCCCCCATGCAAACCAGGAGCGTCAAGGCACGTTGAAATTGTAACAGATCGACCAAATGGAAAATCATTAACCTTTGGTATTACTTCTGGCTTGGGCGTAGAATACACATTATTGAACGTTATTGTGTTATCTCATGAAATAGAATTTTTCTATTCGCCTTGTAAATACAAAGAATTTATATGTATTGGAGGAGATATCAAGTTTTTGGGTGTTCACTTTGAATTATAATGCTATGCTTCTTCTCAGCCCCCCCCCTCACCCCCCTTCCGCCTCCAGTACCCCTTCCTTCAGGCGCAGCGCCCGGTCGGCGTTCGCTGCCAGGGAAAGGTTATGCGTTGCGATCACAAAGGCGCACCCTGCCTCGCGGCTAAGCCGGATCATTTCTTCGTGCAAGTGCGCTGCGTTTGCGGCGTCGAGATTGCCGGACGGCTCGTCGGCCAGGATCAGGCCCGGCTCGTTCATAAGCGCGCGAGCCACGGCGACGCGCTGCTGTTCGCCTCCGGACAGTTCGCCGGGACGGTGGTCGGCCCGCGCCGCCAAACCCAGCATTCCAAGCAATCCCAGGGCGCGTTCGCGAACCTCGGCAAGGCGCCGGTGGCGAATAAGCGCGGGCATGGCTACGTTTTCGAGCGCCGTAAACTCAGGCAAAAGATGATGAAACTGAAAAACGAACCCGACCTCCCGGTTGCGAAAGGCCGCAAGGTCCTCGTCCGACGCGCCAAACACCAAATTCCCCCGAAACCGCACCGAACCGCCGTCGGGCCGATCCAGCGCGCCCAGAAGATGCAGCAGGGTGCTTTTGCCCGTCCCGCTTTCCCCCGTAATGGCTACCACTTCCCCCGCGCGAACGTCCAGGTCCACGCCGCGAAGCACCCGTAAGGCGCGCCCGCCGGACGGATAACTCTTTTCCAGCGCGCGCACCGCAAGGAGCGGAGCGTCCCCGGGCGAAGTGAAGGCAGGGTCCGCCATGTTCCTGTTCGGGCTACGCCCCCTCCTCGCGTTCGATCCCGTACTTGTTCATCTTGTTGTACAAATGCGAGCGTTGCATGCCCACGGCTTCCGCCGTCCGGCTCACGTTCCAGTCATACTCCGCCAGTTTCCGCTCCAGAAACACACGTTCCGCCGCGTCGCGAAAGTCGCCCCAGGCTTGCGTTCCGTCGATCAACTCTGCGAGGGGATCCCGGGGCAGGGTCCGCGGAAACGCATACCGGTCAATATCCTCTGCCTGGATTTCGTCCCCGCTCGTAAGCACAATGAGCCGCTCGACCACGTTTTGCAGTTCGCGCACGTTACCCCGCCATTCCTGCCGGGCAAGATGCTTCAGGGCCGCCGCCGCAAACCGCCTGTCCGGCCGGCCGTTGCGGCGGGCCAGATCCTTGCAAAAGCGGGCGGCGATGGCGGGGATGTCTTCGGGACGCTCCCGCAGCGGCGCAAGATGTATGGGAATCACGTTCAGGCGGTAGTACAGATCCTCCCGAAAGGTTTCCTCCTCGATGCACGCCGCAAGGTCCTTGTTCGTCGCGCAGACGACGCGCACGTCCACCGGAATCGTCCGGTCCCCGCCGACGCGCTGGATCGTGTTTTCCTGAAGCGCCCGCAGCACCTTGGCCTGGGCGGACAAACTCATGTCCCCTATTTCGTCAAGAAACAACGTCCCCCCGTCGGCTTGCTCAAACTTTCCGATCCGCTGCTTCGCCGCGCCGGTAAACGCCCCCTTTTCGTGGCCGAACAGTTCGCTTTCGATCAATTCGTCGGGGATGGCGGCGCAATTCACCTCTACCATGGGGCCGTCCCTTCTGGGGGACAGGTGGCGGACCCACCGGGCTACGAGTTCCTTGCCCGTCCCGGGTTCGCCCGTAATGAGCACGCGGGCTTCGGAAGGCGCCACCCGTTCGATGGCGTCGCGCACGGCGCGCATGGCGGGACTGTCCCCGAGGATAGGCGTAATTTCGCCCTCGGAGGCAGCGATGGTTTCCTTCATCCGGCGATTCGCCGTGGCCAGCACCCCGCGGTCCATGGCGTTCCGCACGGAAACAAGCAGGCGATTCAAATCGGGCGGTTTTTCGATGAAATCGTACGCGCCCAGTTTGGTGGCCCGCACCGCCGTTTCAATGGCGCCATGCCCGGAAAGCATCACCACCGGCGTTTCGGGCATTTCGTCGCGCGCCGCGGCAAGCACCTCCAGGCCGTTGCGCTTCGGCATGTTCACGTCCAGCATGACCACGTCGTACCGCGCGGCGCGAAGGCGGGCAAGCGCGTCTTCCCCGTCCACCGCTTCCTCTACCTTGAACCCCTCGTACTCGAATATTTCGCGCAGGGTGCGGCGAATGCTCGGCTCGTCGTCGACAACAAGAATGGCAGGAGGCATGCGATCGCTCAGGATGACTGCTTCGCCGCGGCCCGCGCAATATATATCCGGATATTCGCGGCCTGGCTGGATTCCGGATATTCCGCCTCGACGGCTTCGTATTGTTCGACCGCCTCCTCGTACTGCCCCGCCCGTTCGTACAATTGCCCGGCGTAGAGGAGATATTCCGGCGTGGTCAATTCGCTTTCGAAATGGCGCGCGGCGCGGCGATACAACTCCGCGGCGAGCGCATATTCCTCGCGCTGCTCCCGGGCCGCCGCCTCGCCCGCCAGGGCGCCCGCCCCGATAAAGTTGGACCCCTTGTCGAAATCCTGGAAATAGTCCAGCGCCCGGTCGTATTCGCCCTGTTCGAAAAGCGCGTCCGCCGCATAGAACCGCGCCAGGTTCCCCGCAGGCGTATTGCCGTAGGCGTCGGCTATTTCGAGGAGGCCGAGTTGTTCGAGCGACCCGTCCAGCGCCGCCTGGTACGACGCTTCTTCGTACAGGGGCAAGACGGCGGCAAGCAGTTCGTCCGCTTCGGCGGCGCGCTGTCCCTGCCAGAGCGCATACCCGACCAACGCTACGACCAGCGCCGCCACGACGGCAGCCGCGCCGTAGACCGCCTTGCGATTCGCGTCCACGAACCGCCATGCGCGCGCATAGAACGTGACGACCTTGTCCTCGCGCAGGGCATGTTTTCTGGAAATATTTCGGGGAGGTTTCGGAGTGGGCATGGATTTTCTGCGATGCGTAGCGAAAAATGCGGGGACCCGCGCGAAGACGCGCCGAGCGGATTCCGGTCGTTATTATTAAAATGCGCGCGCAGGGCGCCCAAAGGCGCAGGAATGCGCATGCGTAATAATACGAAACGCCGCTTTTATGCGCACAGGCGGGCAGAGGGTCCGCCGTTTGCCCCTCGAAAACGCTGCAAGCGCGGCGATACGGCGTTTTTAGACAATATTTTCACCAAATCCGGGCTATGGCATGGATCGAAGCGGGCGAAGATCCGTTTACTGACCCGTTCGGCCCGCCCCGGCGCGCCGCGCAGGGCCCCGCAACCCCTTGCGGGCCGCCCTTTTTTCGGAAAATTCAGAAAATCGCTACGCAAAAACCGTAAAACCCGCAAAAAACCATGGCTACCAAAATTGGCGTCAACGGATTCGGACGCATCGGAAGACTCGTCTTTCGCGCCATCCTCGAACGTCGCCTCGACCACATTGATATCGTTGGGATCAACGACCTGACCAGCGCCGCCACGCTGGCGCACCTGCTCAAGTACGACTCGGTGCAAGGCCGCTTCCCGGGCGACGTACGTGCCGACGGCAACGCCCTCGTGGTAAACGGAAAAGCCTACCCGGTTTTCTCGGAACGGGACCCCGCCCAACTTCCCTGGGGGGACCTCGGCGCGGATATCGTCGTGGAGTCCACCGGCATCTTCCGCTCGGCGGAACAGGCCGGCAAGCATATCGAGGCGGGCGCGTCGAAAGTCATTATCTCGGCGCCCGCCAAGGGGGCGGTAGACGCCACTGTCGTGATCGGCGTCAACGACGGCGCCTTGACGGGCGAGGAAAAACTGCTCTCCAACGCCAGTTGCACCACGAATTGCCTGGCGCCTATGGTCAAGGTCCTGGACGACCTTTTCGGCGTGCAGCGCGGCTTCATCACCACGGTACACGCCTATACGTCGGACCAGGCGCTGGTGGACGGGCCGCATTCGGACCTGCGCCGCGCCCGCGCCGCCGCCCTGTCCATCGTCCCCACGACCACGGGCGCCGCCAAGGCGGTAGGGCTGGTGCTGCCGCACTTGCAGGGCAAACTGGACGGCATGGCGCTCCGCGTCCCGACCCCGGCCGGCTCCGTAACGGACTTGACCGCCGAACTGAAGCAGCCCGCCTCCGCCGAAGAAGTCAATGCGGCGTTCCGCGAAGCCGCCGCGAACGGCCTCGAAGGCATCCTCGAATACAGCGAGGAGCCGCTCGTGTCGAACGACATTCTCCACAACCCGCATTCCTGCATCTTCGACGCGCCCTGCACCATGGCAAGCGAAACCACGGTCAAGATCGTCGGCTGGTACGACAACGAATGGGGATATTCGTGCCGGGTGGCGGACCTCGTGCAAAAAATCGCCGGTTGACCGGAGCGCCCGCGCATGCAAAAACGAACCCTCGACCAGATGGCGGTGCGCGGTCGGCGCGTACTGGTCCGCGTAGATTTTAACGTGCCCATCGCGGACGGCGCCATCGGAGACGATACGCGCATCCGGGCGGCCCTGCCCACCATACGGGCTATCCTTGCAGGCGGCGGGAAAGCCATTCTGACAAGCCATCTGGGCCGTCCGAAGGGCGTCGCGAACCCCGCCTTTACGTTGCGCCCCGCCGCGGACCGCTTGCGGGAACTGCTGGAGGCGCCTGTGCATTTCGTGGAGCATACCGGGGGCCCCGTAGACCCTGCGCACCGGCGGGCCGTCGACGCGCTCGGGGACGGCGAAGCCATCGTGCTCGAAAATACCCGGTTCCATCCGGGAGAAACGAAGAACGACCCAGCGCTCGCCACGGAACTGGCCAGCTTTGCGGACCTGTACGTAAACGACGCCTTTGGAACCTGCCATCGCGCCCACGCCTCGACGGAGGGCGTCGCGCGGCAGGTCGCGGAAACGGGCATGGGCTTCCTGCTCGCCCGGGAAATAGCATACCTGTCCCGGCTGCTCGACAAGCCTGCAAAACCGTATGTGGCGGCGCTGGGCGGCGCCAAGGTGTCCGACAAAATCGGCGTCATCGAAAATTTGCTGGACCGGGTGGACGCGCTCCTCGTTGGCGGCGCCATGAGCTACACCTTCCTGAAAGCGCTGGGCCGCCAGACGGGCGCTTCGCGGGTGGAAGAGGACCGCCTCGGCGACGCAAGGACGCTGTACCGCAAGGCGGACGGAAAAATCCGGCTGCCCATCGACCACGTAACCGCCCCCGCATTCGACAACGAAGCCCCCCGGCAGATCGTTTCCGGGGCCATTCCCGAAGGCGAAATGGGACTGGACATTGGCCCGGAAACCGTCGCAACGTACGCCCAGGCGATCCGGGAAGCGCGCACCATCGTGTGGAACGGCCCGATGGGCGTATTCGAAATGCCGAATTTCGCCAGGGGCACGCTGGCCATGGCCGAGGCGCTGGACGAAGCCACCCGGCGCGGCGGGCTGACCATCGTGGGCGGCGGCGATTCGGTCGCAGCCGTTTCCCAGGCGGGATACGCCGAGCGGATAAGCCACGTATCGACGGGCGGCGGGGCCATGCTGGAGTTTCTCGAAGGCAAAACGCTGCCCGGCGTCGCCGCATTGCAGGACGCATAGAACAATCCTTCTCTCCCCTCCGCCCCGCAGGCGGCGGCAACGCGCAAGCGACCTCTTTCCTGCGAATTCCATACGAAACGCCCCCGTTTTCGCTTAACCTGAACCTTTTATAATTATGGTTATCGAATCCGTCGAGCAAATCGATTTCTCCGTAGGAGATTTACCGAAAATGCCCTTGCCGGGGCGGGTTGCGCTGGCGACGCCCACGCACTACGACGTGCAGTGCGTCATCAATCCGCATATGACCCGCCATGTGGGCAACGTGGACCGGGCCCGGGCGCGGCGCCAGTGGGAAACGTTGCGGGATGCGTACCGGAAGCTGGGCCTGGACGTATGCGCCGCGCCGGGCGTGGAAGGGCTGTACGATATGGTGTTCACGGCCAACGCCGCCGCGCCGTTCCTCGCCCCGGACAATACGCCGGGCGTGGTGATGAGCCGCATGGCCACGGAATCCCGCTACGACGAAACGCCGCACCTTGAACGCTTTTTCCGGGAACAGGGGTGCGACGCGCGGCATCTTCCCGAAGGCATCCTGTTCGAGGGGGGCGGCGACGCCATATGGCACCCCGGCAGGCGCCTCGTCTGGGGAGGGTACGGTCAACGCACCGACCGGGCCGCCCACGACGCCCTCGCGTCCATACTGAACGCGCCCGTCATCCCGATACGCCTGGACGACGAAGCCTTCTACCACCTGGACACCTCCTTCTGCGCGCTGGACGAACGGACAGCGATGATCTGCCCGGCGGCGCTGCGCGACGAAGACATAGCGATCATCCGCAAGCTCTTCGAACGCGTTCTGGAAGTCCCCGAAGACGAAGCCCGGGAGCAGCTGGCCTGCAACGCGCATTGCCCGGACGGACGCCATGTGCTGCTTCAGCAAGGCGCCGCGCAAACCATGCAGCGATTGCGCGAGGCGGGCTTCGAGCCCGTGGAAATCGACGTAGGGGAATTTCTGAAGTCCGGGGCCGCGGTCTATTGCATGAAGTTGACCTTCTGGTAAACGTGAAGGCGAAGCCGCTCATTTCGGTCGTAATGCCTGCGCTCAACGAGGCGGAAGGCATCGAAAAGGCCTTGCAATCCGTCCGGCAGCAAGCGCCCGCGCACGAAATCATCGTCGCGGACGGGGGGTCCCGGGACGAAACGACCCGGATCGCCCGCCCGTACGCGCAGGTCGTCCCGGCGCCGCGCGGACGCGCCCGGCAAATGAACGCCGGCGCCGCCAGGGCCCGCGGAGACGTTCTGCTTTTTCTGCATGCGGATACGCTGCTGCCGCCCGGCGGCCTCGAACGCGCGCTGGCCGCCCTCGCCGATCCCGCCTGTCCGGGCGGCGCCTTCCAGCTCTCCTTTGACCGCGCGACCCCCCTGCTTCGTTTTTACGCCCGGTGCTCGCGCTTGCCGCTGCCGCTCCTGTGCTTCGGGGACCGGGGATGCTTTGTGCGGCGCCGCGTGTTCGAGGAGGCGAGCGGCTACCCGGACATTCCCATTTTCGAGGACCTGGAATTCGTGCGCAAAATCCATGCGCGGGGCGGCTTCGCCTTTCTGAACCAGCGCGTAACCTCCTCGGCGCGGCGCTTTCGGAAGCATGGGCCGCTTGCGCAGCAGCTGCGCAATGCCTGGCTGTGGAGCCGGTACGTAAGCGGGGCGGACCCGCATGCGCTGGCCCCTCTGTATCCTTACGCAAAATCCTGAATACGGCGGAGCGGCGCCGTTTCTGCATGGGGCGCCCCTCTCGCGCGACGGGCTTGCGGCGCGGGGCCAATCTCGCGGAACCCCTGCCCCCGCGCAGGGTAGGGTATGCCATCGGTCCGGACCTGTGCGTCCGGCGCCTGGCATGAACGTCCAAACATTCTCGCACGAGGCCTGCCTCCCATGGGATCTCCCCGGAAACAAGAAAAAATACCTGCGCAATCCGTCATCACGAGAGACCCGTTCCCGAATTCCAGAAAAATATTCGTAGACGGGAAAATTCATGACATCAAGGTGGCGATGCGGGAGATCGAAACCGGGGATGCGCTCCCCGGCGGCCCCAGGGCCGGAAAAGCGCGCATAACCGCGTACGACACCAGCGGCCCGTATACCGACCCGGACGCCGACGTCGATGTGCGACAGGGCCTTCCGAGGCTTCGGGAAGCCTGGATCAAAGACCGGGGAGACGTTCGGGAACTCCCCGATTTCACGTCGGCGTTCTCCCGGAAACGGCTCGAACTGTCCAATGGGATTACGTTTCGGAACGTGCGGAAACCCCTGCGCGCCGCGCCCGGACGCAACGTAACCCAGATGCACTACGCCAGACGGGGCGTCATAACCCCCGAAATGGAATACGTGGCCATCCGGGAAAACCAGCGCATCGACGAACTGGGGGAAGCGTACGGATCGCTGCGGGACTATCACAAGGGAATCGATTTCGACGCCCGCATCCAGCCCGATCCCATTACCCCGGAGTTCGTGCGGCAGGAAGTCGCCTCGGGGCGGGCCATTATCCCGAACAATATCAACCACCCGGAAAGCGAGCCCATGATTATCGGGCGAAACTTTCTCGTGAAAATCAATGCGAACATCGGGAATTCCGCCGTCACCTCGAATATAGAAGAAGAAGTGGAAAAGGCGGTCTGGGCGTGCCGCTGGGGCGCCGACACGATCATGGACCTTTCTACGGGCGACAATATCCACGAAACCCGCGAGTGGATCCTGCGGAACGCCCCGGTGCCGATCGGTACGGTGCCCATCTATCAGGCGCTGGAGAAAGTGGATGGCAAGCCGGAAGAACTGACCTGGGAAATATATCGGGATACGCTGATCGAACAGGCCGAGCAAGGGGTGGACTATTTCACCATTCATGCGGGGGTGCTGCTTCGCTACATACCGCTCACCGCCGAACGGGTGACGGGCATCGTTTCGCGCGGCGGCTCCATTATGGCCAAGTGGTGTCTGGCGCACCACAAGGAGAGTTTCCTGTATACGCAGTTCGAGGAGATATGCGAAATCATGAAGGCGTACGACGTCGCCTTTTCGCTTGGCGACGGCCTGCGACCCGGCTCCATCGCGGACGCGAACGACGCCGCCCAGTTCGCCGAACTGGATACGCTGGGAGAACTTACGCATGTCGCCTGGGAACATGACGTGCAGGTCATGATCGAGGGGCCAGGGCATATTCCCATGCAGATGATCCGCGAAAACGTAACCCGGCAACTGGAAACGTGCGGGGAGGCGCCGTTCTACACGCTGGGGCCGCTTACGACCGATATCGCCCCCGGATACGACCACATCACTTCGGCCATAGGCGCAGCGATGATCGGATGGTACGGCACGGCCATGCTTTGCTACGTTACGCCCAAGGAGCACTTGGGCCTGCCCAACAAGAAAGACGTAAAGGACGGAGTCATAACCTACAAGATCGCCGCCCATGCGGCGGACCTGGCCAAGGGGCATCCTACCGCCCAGCTCCGGGACAACGCGCTAAGCAAGGCCCGCTTCGAATTTCGCTGGCGCGATCAGTTCAACCTTTCGCTGGACCCGGATACCGCCCGCGATTTTCATGACGAAACGCTTCCGGCGGAGGGCGCGAAGGTGGCGCATTTCTGCTCCATGTGCGGGCCGAAATTCTGCTCCATGAAAATCACGCAGGATATACGCGAATACGCCCGGGAGCACGGGCTTGCGGAGGCGGACGCCGTAGAGCAAGGCCTCGAATCCAAAGCGAAAGAATTCGCCGCGCAGGGCAAGGAAATTTATGTGGCGCCCCTGAATTAAGGGATGGCCCCGCTATTCAGCATGTCCACCAAGCGGCGATTTCCTGCGCGCGCACAGGGCGAAATATCCCTGTGCAAGCCGACCCAAACGCCTTGACCTTAATTTTTTAAGTCGAAATTTCTCAGCCTAAAAAATTAAGGTTGGGCCTTGGAGAAGGGGGCTGAGAGGCCCATTATATCACTTCCTGAGCGTCATCATACCCGTTTTTGCCTGCCCCGCCGCCTCCAGACGATACAGGTAGACGCCGCTGGGCAAGGAAGTTCCATCAAATACGGCCACATGGGATCCCGCCTGCCGTACGCCGTCCACGAGCGTGGCGACCTCGCGTCCCAGCGCATCGTACACCGCGAGCCGGACCGGGCCCGAGACGGGCAGCGCGTATTCGATGGTGGTCGTATGCGTGAACGGGTTGGGATAATTCGACGTCAGCGCGGCGGCGGTTGGAAGTTCCACTGCGGCTTCGCTGGAGGTGATGGTGGAGGCGGCGTATTTGGCGAGGAACATATTTATGCCGTTACCCATCTGGATCAACTCTTTTGATCCCAAACGAAGCGTTCCTGTAAATTTTCCAGCAATATAGAGATCCCCGGAAGGGGCAACTGTTATGTCAGTGACCTCTTGTATTCCTGGGCCGCTTATGTGTCCAACCCAGCGTATATTACCCTTGGCGTCGTAACGCGCTACGAAGCCATCCTGGTCGTTTCCATGAGAATTCAGCAGCGCATCCTCCAGTCGTAGCGATCCATTTTTAAAAAATCCTCCCGCATACGTATGACCGTTGGCATCGGTGGCAAGGGAATTAATTTGCACACGCTCCGCAAGTAGTTTCCGATTCCACAAGAGTGTACCATCCTGAGAAAATTTTGAAACACCGGCGTTTGGGGCAAAAAATCCTGACCCACCTATCGAAATATATCCGTTCGTATGGACAGCAAGACGCATGTGAGCATAGCCGCCTTCAAGCAGCACAGGCGCATGCACCCAGCGCAAAATACCATTGGCGTCGAAGCTTGACAAAGCAAATGCCGTATTATAATCAAGCCTCGCTTCATTGGGTTGACCTTCGCCTATAATAACGTGTTGTTCCCCAAAACCACGGAAGTTTCCCATCAAATACGTATTCCCTACATTATCAACCCTAAAAAGATTTTCGAATAAAATATCATCTCCAAATCCTCCGATGCGACGAGTCCATCGAATATTTCCTTCAGGCGTATAACTGGCCATAAAAATATCGGGATACCCTAATTCGCTTATATGGTCATGATGTCCAGAAGGAGGCAAAAAAGCTCCAATCTTGTGTGGATCTGAAAAAAGCGAATCACGTGAACGACTTGCTTGCACAAAATCATATATTCCAGCAATATAAATATTTTCATGTTGATCAACGCCTATGCCTTTGATTACAGCAGGTTGATATTGATAATGTTCTGGATCATCAGGCGATAATAAAATACTTTTAAGTGAATCTCCACTGTCGGAATAGATATTAATCATAAGACCTCCGTAAAAATAACGATATTCAGGAGAAGTAACAGGAATTCCTGTATTTATATAAAGACGATCTTCCTGAACTGCAATATCATATCCAGCAAAAGCATTAAAGAATAGTCTTGATTTTTCGTTTGGGATACTTCCTTTGCGTTCCCAAAGCAATGAACCATCAATATTATATTTCACAATAAAATTATTATTAATTCTATGAAGATCAATATCTTGAATTGTTTTTATTGCATATAATTCACCATTATTATTCACATCAATAGCATAAGGTATAATATTTTTTTCTCCTTCCCATGCATGTTGGATCCATGACGGAGGCGAGTCATGTAGATTGAAATTTTGTCCCTGTATATCCACAGGAATAAAGCAAAGTAAACCAAACAGCAATATTGCTGAAAAATGTATTGTATTTTTCATGTCATTCTCGTGGTTTGGGTGTGGTTTGAAATTGCGATTTTATTACTACTTCATCAGAAGCACGGATTTCGTAAACCGTTTTCCTCCTGCATCCAGCACAACGAAGTACAAACCGCTGGACAAATGAGATGCCTCGAATCGAACGGTATGATGTCCGGATTTCTGAAGACCGTCTGTTAGCACAGCTACCTCGCGCCCCAGAAGGTCATAAACCAGAAGGCGAACAGGCCCTTCTTCTGCAAGTCCGTAACGGATCGTTGTAACCGGGTTAAAGGGATTGGGGTGAGGCGCTTCCAACCCCGTGGGCACCTTACTTTTTTGAGATTGAAGAGGTTGAATATGGACACCGTCCGTCATAGCAACGGCAACGGATGCATCGGCAACACGCGGCCTTATCGTGCTTTGGGTCCTACAATTGCTTAGCGAAACGGTACTTACTGCAGACTCGCTTCTTACAATACCAATTCCCGGAGTATTGCCCACGGGAACAAAATCCTTATAGGGCACGACACGATAGGAATAGGTGTTCTTGTTAGATTTGTTCGCTATGCACTTATAACTCGTATCGATATAAGTTTCTGCATTAACTGTAAGAGTATCGACAGAAGACCAAGGTCCATCATTATATTTGCGTTCTACCCAATACCCGTCTTCTATTAATGATTTGTCTTTCCAAGATAAAACAGGATTTTTTGTTTTCGTATTTATTCCTATATCAATAATGCCTGGAATACTTGGGCCGTCTATCCTGCGTTCGGCAAAACGATTTTCAATCGCAGTAATATAAATATTGTTATTAGTTTCTTGATCGGCTTTTGCGGCGGCTGTATAATTGTCTCTGAGTTGTTCAAAAGTTACAGCCGTAGGCTTTATGCGAAGTGCATCAAAAAGTAAATGACTCGCTTTTGCACCGGCCCTTCTTGGCTTCTCTGTATCTTTACGAATTTTCCATATCGCTCCAGAAATTATCAATCCCCTGACATGCGGACGAGATGAAGCATCTTTACATTTTCTTAAATTGGGTAAATAATAATTATCCATTGTACAATGATTAAAAAGAAATCGTATTGTTGACGTTCCCATTTTTCTTACATGTTCTAAAGGATCCTTATTAGGAAGATTTTTAGGATCTCCGATTTTACCTCCTGAAGGTCCCGCATAGGTAAAATCATTTGTCCTATCTGCAGCGAAATAATCTGAAAAACCTTCTTCCATTGCATCATAATAACCTAATGAATCTATTCCATGCCCTCTGTTTTCGTGTAAAGTGTAAATCACATCGTGTGTAAATTCATGAAATACAATCTCGTTAGACATTGCATTAGGGCCACCAAGATATATCCTCTTGGGATACGAAGTGGAAAGCCAAATACTACCATAATTATTTTCAAAAATTCCAATATTGTATGTAGCCTTATCCATTCCATTATAACCGTAAGTATTTTTAAAATAATCGTACATATCTCGCACATGATATACGCTATTTAATGCATACGATGTAAAACCTCCATCGCCGCTGCTACCCCACTGCCAATCATAATTAAGCGTAGTTTTTCCATTGATTTCAACAGAAAAACTTGATTCCTTTTCACATATGGAAAGACCTGTATATATAGATGCCTTATCATTTGCAATATAGAAGGTTACTGTATGGGTCGTATCTGCAAGATTTTTGAATGAATAACGGCCGTTTTCGTCGGCATATGTAGTATTTATTTCCTGCGTAGCGTCGTTCTGGACAGTTACTTTGGCGTGGGGAAAGGGCTTGTTGTAATGCCGCACAAATGCATGATGAATTGAATCGGGAGATTCATAATAATTAAGCGTTACCATACCGGATAAACTGCCCGACCCAGAAGACACATGTTCCCGAGGCATCTGCTCAGGAGGTTTTCCGCCAAAAAGATTTGTTACAGAAGGCGACAGCGCATAAGGCACGGCAGGCAAGTAAGAAGCTGCCTGAGACGCAGAACTCGCATGGTTGGAGCTCTGTTCTCCCACTTGTGCAGGTCCATGCGAAGAACTGATCATAATGTTATCATGCTCCGCAATAACGGCATTCGTATGATTGTCGATCAAGTAGGTCGTATGGAACAGAGGCTCATGATCTCGATTCTTAAGGACAACCTCCCATACCTCTCTGAAAGTATACCGATCAGCCTGTTCCTCCGGCACGATGACATAACGCTCCCGGACCACGACGCCAGGACGCGGAAGCGCCCGCCGGGCGCCTCCGCTACGTATGTGACCTCCGAACGGAAAAGAAATATTCGGAAAGGCGCGAGCGCCTGCCGCCACGATCTTCCCGCTATAGGTTATCGTAATCCCAAGCTCCGATCCAATGACGTGCTTCTCGTCGTGGACCTGCGTATAACTTATGAACCAGAACATATTGTCGGTTTCGACCTCGGGGCCCACCAGTTTATTCCTGTCGATCCCGAACACATTCTTGTGCGCGTCCACGAAAGCGTTCGCCGCGGTAATGACAGATTCTTTGGAAAGATACGACCGGGGAGTCCCCAGATTAAAATCCAGAGAGTCCGTATCCACAATCCACGTGGCCGTTCCGCTCTTTTCGTTCACGTAAGCCACGAAACGCTTGCCCCCGTGCTCCAAAACGTGAGGCGCCCTAATGGACTGAGCCAATACGTCCGAAGGAGCAAGCAGAAAGGCCACCAGCCCTATTGCCGCTATAAGGGCTATAATATGCTTTATGATTCGAATACGATCTCTCATAGTCCTGCGTAGCTAACCCCCAACGTCGTCGTTACCGAATCGTTGTTCGCGTCCGTCACCCTCAATTCGATGGTCGTACCGTGCTCGAGCATGAGCGAAAAACTGCTCCTCGAACCGCCGGAAGCCCATTCCGTGCACACCTCGCGCGCGCTGTCCGCCTCCGCATTCTCCGAAGGACCCGACGAACACGCCCGCCTGTAACGCCAACGATACGTATAGGGACTCCTGCCGCCGCTCACGCTCGCCTGCCAGGTATTGCTGACCTCGCTAAAAACCCGCGTCGGACCGCTAATCGACGCCGAAAGACCCGCAGCCGTCGCGACGTTCACTGTAACCATTTGCGATACGCTCGCGTACGAATCGCTCGCGTGTATTCCCACGGACGAGGTCCCCGCCGTAACAGGAGCGATCGTAAGCGTATTCCCGGACAAACTGGTCGTTACATGGCTGTTCGAACGAGTAATCGTCCAC